>NZ_CP018617.1:0-600000 GCF_002849855.1 Vibrio azureus | reverse complement strand
GATTTTGGTTCGTGCTATAAAAACTCTGAATCACTCATGGTTAACGTAAAAAGCAATCCTGTTGCAGCAGCTAAGCTGATTGATCACTTAGCGCGTTGTCAACAACAAAAAGGAAGTTTGTCATTTCTTGATAACCTACACTCCATAGCCAAAAGCAATCATGTAGTGACGCCTTACTCTTCAATGATCGTATTGATCAATGACCGTCAAAAAGAAGAGTTGAAAAAAGCCGAACAAGAAAAAGACCGTTTTGATCGCCCCGTCGATTCTGGAGTAGAAACACTCAGCAAGCCAGGTGATTTACTCGTCTCAGGCGTTCCAGAGCCAGAAGAATGGCTGCTTATTATTATTGCATGTGCATTATTATATAGGCTAAGAAACATAAGAGTTTCGAGAAATCAAAAAGGCTTTTGATATAAGTTTGGATTTGTTGAAGCGCTCATGTAATCATCAATTTTACTTGAGCGTTTTTCCACTTTTTGTCGGACCTTATTCTATCTCACTGGTTTTGAATTCCTCTTCCGAATACTTGATTTAACCCGTAAATTTCCAAGATATTGAAGGTGAATCTTGACGCAGAACATTGTTTAGCATCGTCCAACATGCCTTAGTAAAAGTATCGGATATTGTTAACTAATAACAAAATGGTACCCACAAGAATCATGTATTTATTTAGATTTGGAAGCTTAAAAACTTCACCTTGATTCTTGCCAAAAACTTTCTTGAAATAAACGTTGCCTGTAAAGCCGATAACTAACGTCGCAGGAGAAAAGAAAAAAAGGTTAGTGCAAAAAACCACCTCCAGCGATACCAAGGTATCTCATCCTCTCGAATATCTAACGCATCTTGCATCAAAATGTTTTTATCGTTCATAAATAATCCTTATTTTATATTAATTCACTTTTTATTCATGTGGGCTTATAATTAATTTATACCGAACAAAATATACTAATTTTATTCTTCTTCTAGCTGTCACACTCGACATCTTAAATAAAATTAATTCATCTCAGTATTTTATAACTACTCTTCTATAACTAATGCAATATGGAAAATACTCTTTTTCATGGTAGAAATCATCTCACTCTCCCTCAAATAAATCAAATACATTCAGTACAGTTACGTTAAACTAGACATATTTTTAGCGACATCCTCTGCACCTTTTTGTATTTCATCGATCACGGAAGATACGGAGCATAGTTGTTTATTTGTATCTATTGAAGATATTCTAATTTTCGCCATTGACTCGGAGATTTGATTTGCCAGCATGACATTCTCAGAAACAACTCGACTAATCTCATCTGTTGACCCTGATGTTTTGGAAGCTAAAACCCTCACTTCATCAGCTACAACAGCAAAACCACGCCCATATTCACCAGCTCTTGCTGCTTCTATTGCTGCATTTAAGGCCAGTAAGTTTGTTTGATCAGCAATGCTACCGATAACTTGGACGATATTTTCAATGTTAGTTGAGAGCTCATTGAGTTTATTTATTATTGCGACGGAGCTTTCCACCTGTTGAACTACACCTAATGATTGTTCTTGAGCTTGATTTATTGACCCCTTACCATTGGTTGCTACTTGTTCAGTTTCAACGGCCGTTGTGTAAGCGATTGATATCGCATCTTTTGAAGACTCCTCTTGAAGAACCTCTGATGTAATATCAGTAGCGAACTTAACCACTTTATACACTTCATTTTTATCGTTAATAATTGGGTTATATGACGCCTGAATCCAAATTCTATCACCTAGTTTTGACTTTCTTAAAAAACGCCCACTTAGTGCTCTTCCTCCTTGTAAATCCCTCCAAAAATAAGGATTCTCTTGGTAAAATTCATCAAAACAAAACATCTTATGATGCTTGGTTACGATTTCATCTTTTGAATAACCTAAAGTACTCAGGAATGCCTCATTAGCATTAATAACCTCTCCAGAAGTTGTAAATGTGATAACTGCAGAAGTTCGATCTAGTGCACTTAATAACTCACTATCTTCAATACTTCTTACATGTTTATCTGTCACATCAGAAGCAACTTTAGCCACTTTTATCACTTTTCCTTCAGAGAAGATTGGGAAATATGTTGCCTCAACAAATATTTCTTTTCCTGATTTATCAAGTCGGGGAAAAACTCCACTTTGTGCTTCACCTAAAGCTAAATTTTGCCAAAAATGGGAATACTCTTTCGATGAAGCTATTCCTTCTAAACAAAATATAGAATGATGCTTACCTAAAATTTCTTGCTTTTGGTATCCAACACAGGATAAAAATAAATCACTGGCATCTAAAATATCCCCTTCAGGGCTAAACTCAATAACAGCAAGGGATCTATATAAAGATTCAATAAAATCTTGATTAAGATCGGTCTTTTTTAATTTTTTACTCTTCTTAAAAAACATACATACGTCCCGATGACAATCACTTCTGAGTGATAATGAGTAAAGCAATCAACTCAAAGTTAGCACCATAGTAAAAAGGCTAGAACACATATAGTTATTAGGCGGTATTATTCTGATTATATTAAGCAACTGATTTATTAAACAAAAAACACTTGAGAACAGCCTAACGATTTTGCATAGACTCGTAATCATCAATGTCAATGTCAACAAGATACGCGGATGGTTTAACATGTTCAGTAATTAACACAGGTTCTTTTGTATCGTACAGATCGGCGAGTGTCTTGGTTGCTTGACGTTTAACTGATGTCACGCGATCTACTTTTACGGTATGCACTTGGGGTCATTCCCACGACTCTTGAAAACTCGCGATTAAAGTTAGATTTGGTCTGAAAGCCAGAGTTCATGAATATTTGTGTAATCGTATCTTGTGACGTTTCTAAGGAATTCTTTGCATGCTCAATACGATATCCATTGATGACTTTAGAAATATTCTGTTCATAAATCTGGTTAACGGCAATTGAAATTTGTTTCGCTGGTATACCTAACTTTCGTGTCAGTTTTGAAAGAGTTAACTCCGGGTCTAAGTAGAGTAAGTCTTGTCGGATTTTGGCGTCTAGCTGAGAAGTGATTTCGTGAGCTCTCTCACTGGACATTACCTGAGAACTGGTTGCCTCGTCACTGGTGCTGATATGCTTAGATTTTAACTCATCTAAAACTGGTGTATTAATACCGACTACAACGACAGCTATAGATAATACGGGTAGAAGAATCAAATGTGCCGCAGTAACTATATACGGTGAAAGTTCACCATGATTAAAAGCGAAATCTAACGACATGAGCGTATCTACACACGCTGAAAATATCAGCATCCATCCCGCAATATTCTTCGCTTTCTTTACACCTTCCCAATTCCCTAACGAGATATTAACCAGTGCTATTTCTTGTGATGAAAAGCGGATTAGTGCCACTCCATAACTTGCGTAAATTAAAGTAAGCAGTACATCTAGCGGAAGCGCCAACCAAGGTTGAATTACAACGCTGATAACAACAAGTAATGGCACAATAAGATGCTTAATAGGTAAGAAGCCTAAACCACGATTGGCATGTGCAAACGCATACCACGCAACAACAGGAATTATGGAGGCCAAAATAGGTTGTACGATGCTAAAAATGCTAAGCCCAAATGTCCAGCGTAAACCGACCATGGAGGTCGTCACAGCACATAGCCCAACAAACACGCTAGCAATTTTACCCTGTTGAGAGAACTGGGCATAAAGTGATATGGCGAGTAACCCAAGTAACATGGAAACGACAAATGGCACGGGTATCGCAAGCATAGCAAGTCCTAGATTGATTAATGAGTTACCACATTCAGGATTATCTAGGATAACTCGATGAAATATAATTGAAAACACAACATAAACCAAAACCAGATTTAGTACGACCTAAAACCTGTTTTGAGACGTCTCCATCACTTATCCCAAGGCAAAATATCACCATCAGTCAAATATTGAGGTGGCATTTTATGAAGTATTATTTTTTAGCTTGGAAGCGAAGTTTAGATTTTTCTGGTTGTTCATCCCGCAAAGAATGCTGGATGTTTCTTTTAGTACACACACTGGTAGCAATAGGAGCGATTGCGGCAGACATTGCTATGAATATGATGACATGGTTCGACACGATTTATAGCGTTGTAAGTTTCATTCCTATGCTTTCAGTCATTGTTCGTAGACTGCACGATATCAACAAATCTATTTATTGGATACTGGTCTTTTTTTTACCAATAGTAGGGCCATTTTGGTTGATATATCTATTAACCCGACCGACCAATACTCACTTCGACGAGGAAGCTTTAGCATGAAAAAAATAGCCATTCTACATATGTTTTTATCGATTTTTGTTTCTACATCTAGCTGGGCTAAAATTCTCTCTCCCGCAGGCAGTTTGGGAACTTTGTCTGTCGACAATATGACTCAAGGACAACTTCTTTGGCTTAACGGTCGAGTTGGAGATGCAATCTACTCATTTACTCTTCAAGATGAAAAGGCGTGTTCTTTGAAGGTACCTGTTGCTGTCGGTCGTATCTCAAAGCCAGACTTTGGTATCAGTCAAACTGAAGGTCTCGTCATCTTCGTTATGAGTCAACGCCTTCATGATGCTCTTCTGCAAGGAAAACGGATAAATAGTGAAGAATGGCATTTCACCACGAAAAAGTATGATGAAAATATCGACGGATTGATTACCAATGGCGTTCATTTTGAGGAAGGCTTCGTTTTAAATTCAAAACGAAAGTGGATTTCTTGGCTTCTAAGAGATGAGCAAAACGTTGTTTGTCATTAATCTAAAGTAAGTGAATGAATCAGAGAGCCTTATGCGGCTCAATGAAAGAAATAGCTCAGGTATTGCGTTTCACCATACATTATTATTTTCTGAGCTATTAAATTCGGATATTTTTCTTAATGAAAGTTCATGTTAAATCGCTCTAGTTGGTCTAAGCTCTGTGGACTATCTCAGCACATGGAGGTGCTAACGATGATTACACCACCGAACACCAACCATACCTATCCGCGTAATTTTAGCCATATTGGTATGTCCGTTCCTAATTTAGATGCTGCAGTAAAATTTTATACCGAAGTTCTTGGCTGGTATTTCATCATGAAACCCACAGAAATTGTTGAAGATGATTCAGCAATAGGTGAAATGTGTACCGACGTTTTTGGTTCCGGATGGGAACGGTTTAGAATTGCTCACTTGTCTACTGGTGACCGGGTTGGCGTGGAGATTTTTGAGTTTAAAGATCAAGAAAATCCAGAAGATAACTTTGAGTATTGGAAGACAGGCATCTTTCATTTTTATGTGCAAGACCCAGATGTAGAAGGGCTAGTAAAATTCGCTTAGTTTTGTGGCCAGTCTGGTTGGTTCAGACCAAATATCTTTTCTTCTTCATTAATTACACTCTCATCGATGCCCTAAAGCCTCGCTTAACCCTCGAAAAATAGCAGGCTTAAATTAGTAATAAAGGAACACCAGCCTGATGTTCTGTGTCCTTAGTTGAAGCATTGGTTATAGTTTACCTATTTTCATGCTAATAATTTGGCAACTTGGTGCAGTCAAAGACTCTTTAGTCAAACATCTCATCGATATATTTAGGAATACATATCATGTATTTTCAATCAGTTTAATTTCATTTTTTTGACAGTGCATGGGTTGCCAGCAGCCATACAGTTAGCAGGTATATCTTTTGTCACGACGCTACCGGCCCCAATAACTGCACCATCACCAACCTTTACCCCAGGAAGAATAATACACCCGTAGCCGAGCCAAACGTCGTTGCCAATTATGACTGGCTCGGCTCTAAGCCTATCAAGCTCATCCGGATGGCCTCGCTTTGTAAGCGCATGGCCGCTGCAATCCATAATCACTGTATTAGGGCCAAAAATCACATTGTTTCCTATTGAAACTTTGTCGTAAGCACAAATGGTAGTGCCTTGGAGCACACATCCTTTGCCGATAAGTATTCTTCCAAATGGCCTGTTATTAACAGAAACACTTGTCAGTTTAGATACTCCAGAAGGAAAAGCGGGAAAATGAGAAGACTCTATGTAACATCCTGAATCAATTGAAATTACTTCTCTTCCATTCTCCAAACCCTCAAACCCATTTAAGCCAACTTTAGTCAGAGTTATCGAAGGGCACCCGGAAAATGTCACCCAATTATCCGAGCCAAAGAACTTGCTATATTGTTCCATCAATTCAACTTCAGATAACGCTGAATGATTGTCTGGACAGAGTATTCTTTCGTGGTTATACATCTTAATTCCCCTGCTTAAAGTTATTTGGAATTTCCTGAACTAGACCACTTTCCATCAGCAGCACTCGATCAGCCGATGCTATTGTTTCCGGACGGTGAGCAATCATCAAAATAGGGGTATTGATCTCTTTAAACATTTGGCAAACAAACGACTCTGTGTAGATGTCTAAGCTACTCGTCGCCTCGTCCAACAATAGAAACTTGGGTTTTTTATACAGCGCTCTCGCAATAAGAATTCTTTGTTTTTGGCCTCCAGAAAGACTAGACCCCATCTCGCCAACCAAAGTGTGGTACCCCATATTGAGACGTTCAATGTCATCATGAACTCCCGCCCTACGAGCACACTCAACAAGCCACTCTTCATCTAAATCGCCAGCGAAGAAAGTTATATTCTCGATAATTGAACCACTAAACAGTTGATCTTCTTGCAATACTGCACCGACTTGAGTTCTAAGAGATTTGGAGGCTGTCGACTTATTGCCAAAATAGTTAATGTTACCTGACGTAACGGAATAAATACCTAATAACAGTTTAGAAATTGTTGATTTACCACAACCAGATGGACCGACTAACGCGACAATCTCATTATTTTTTACACTAAAGCTAGCGCCGTTAAGAATATAAGGCTGATCTTTTCCGTAGGAAAAGAATACATTGTCAAATTCGATAACAGTATCGATTGAATTATTGGTTAAAACGGGCAACCCCAAGGTGTCAGGAACATTTTCCATTTCTTTCTCAGTTAAAACGATATCCGCTAAACGTTCGTTGTACACAGATAACATCTTAAACTCGAAGTACTTATCAATTAATGAACTAATACTGGCTGAGAATCGACCTTGATATGAAAGGAAAGCCATGAGCATGCCGATTGTAAAGAGTCCATCCAACACTAAGTTTGCACCAAACCAGAGAACCGTCGCGGAAACAAGACTGACAATCGTCACATTTATTGTATTGTAGATCATCCCAAGCTTTTGCTCGTATAGATGGGCATTTCTGCGATTTATATTGAGATTCCTCCAAGAAGACTCACGCCATGGTAGCGTCCCGTTAACTCTTAAGCTCAATACACCACGAACAGTCTCTATAAAATAACTTTCTTCTTGAGTGCTGGCTTCCCAAGTATTTTCTTCGGCGCGTTTAAAAGCCCCAAACCACGCGAATCTGAGAGCGATGTAGCCTACCGCCGCCGCAATCGCTATGAAGGACAGCTGAGGGCTGTAAACCAACATAACCGACAGTGTGCCAACCACTAACACTAAATCGAGTAAGGCCTGTATAGCGCTAGTCGTTAACGTTTGTTGAATGACATCAACAGCTGAGAATTTAGCACTAATGCTTCCGATATCCCTTTTCTCAAACCAATCTATAGGTAATCGGAACAAATGATGGAAAACATTTGCCGCCCACTGCATGTTGAAATTCACGGACAGCTTGATTGTCGCCCATTGCTGAGCAAGACCGATTAGAGTTTGTGTCGCTGTCACCATGAGTATGGCTCCAATGACAAGTACGAGGAGGTTTTTGTCATACCCCACCAAAACTTCATCAATCACAATCTGGTTAAAGATCGGCAAAGTAAGCGCTAATACCTCTAAAACCAATGCGAACACAAAGATTCGACCTAGTGCTCCTTTAAGACCAACGGTTCTACCAATTAGAGTTGATAGCCGAACTGCTTTGCTTTCAACTTTTTCCTAAAAGTCGTGGGTGGGCGTTAGCTCGAGCGCGATTCCTGTGAAATGTTTATTGACCTCATCATGACTCAGTGTCAATACGCCATTGGCTGGATCGTGAATTTCAACTTTCTTACCAGTCACTTTTTTTAGTACAACGAAATGATTTAAGTTCCAATGCAAAATACACGGCGTGGCTAGTTGGTCAAGTTCATTAAGATCTAAGCGTACCGCACGACCTGATAGATTAAGAAGTGCACCGCACTCAATAAGCTGTGCAAAAGACATCCCATGCTGGGTAATGCCGCACTTTGCTCTAAGCGATCGCAGGTCGGTTTTGTAACCATGCCAATCAGCAACCATCGCGAGGCATGCAATACCACATTCCGCCTTTTCTGTTTGTCGGATTAAAGGGAGCTTCTTTCCCCACCCCCAATCTATTAGACCTTTTGCGTGCATGGTTACATTCGCCCTTTAATCGTATACAGAGGCTCTAACAGCCACTCGTAGACCTTACGTGTGTCCAATTCAATATCTGCGGTCAATGTCATTCCAGGCACAAACATTTGCTCTTCCCCATATACCGTAATGGTGGGCTTATCTAAACTGACTCTAACTTGGTACAAGCCTACACCGCCATGAGTGCGCGAAAGCTGGCTTTGTATTAATGGGCTATTTGGCAACATCTCGGCAGAGACTGCAGATTTTGATACGGATGCAATAACTCCTTGCTGCACACCAAACTTTTCATAGGGAAACGCATCAAACCGTAGGCGGACATCTTGACCTTCTTGAATAAAACCGATACTGCGACTCGGCGCATATAGCTCAACAACGACTGGTTCTTCCCCCTCAGGGATAACAACAAGAAGTGGTTGCCCTTTGTTCACTGAGTGACCTTCCTTAACGAAAATTGAAGCAACCACACCGTTGATCGGTGATACCACTTGGGTATCCGTTTGGTAAAAGTATTCTATTTTGTTTTGAGTAATTTGTTGGAGTTGGCGATCTATCTCTTGCAGGGCAATGTCAAGCTCTAACTGGAGAGTGCCTTTCGTTTCTTCTAGCTTGGCTTTTTCTCTTACCAACCGCAGTAAACTTAGACGCTGGGTTTGCACCTTAGATTCTAGTGTTATTAGCTCAAGCTTTTGCCTTTGGAGTTCAATAGCAGAGATGAACTGCTTGTTCACCAACACTTGCTGTTTATCAACCAAACTTTGAGCAAGGCTTAACTCCTGTTCAGATAGTTCAACCACTACGTCAAGAATGCCAGCCTCTTCAGATAAACGTATCAGGTCATCATCGATGACCGCTAGCTGGTGTTGCGATTTTTCTACTTCTTTGCTTCTGCGTTCATTTAAAAGAACAATTTGATTTTCAATAGTGGAAACAATTCGCTGTTTAACACCTTGACCAAACTCGTCATATCGCTCAGTTTTTATCTCATACAACGGCTCGCCAGCGAGTACTTTTTGACCCTCGGTAACGAATACTTTTTCGGCGTATCCCTCATCGTTTGCCTGGACTTTAACAATACCACCTGTCGGACTGACAACTCCATTCAGTGTATCTCTGCGCGTATACTCAGTAAAAACGACGAAGAAAATGATAGTCGCCAGAACAAACACAGATGCTGCTAAAAACAGATGTTGATTCAATGAAGCATCGATTAAAATAGAGCCTTGATGATCTGACTTCTGCGCCTCAAAATACTCGGGCCGATATAAATGTTTCGCTCTTGCTACCACGGGGGATCCTTTCCCTAAACTAAAGTTGCGTCACTGCAATTCTTTGCAGCTTGTTTGACACCAACTTTGTGTTTACTTTTTTGGCCGACAAATCGACACCACATTGACAGATCTTAGTTCTGCATTTTGTAGGGTGAGTTGGAAGTTCAATATTTTCGTCATAGATGGACCCTATCGGGCCATCCTGCATGCACCAAGAACGGTAAATATCGCCGCTAAAAGTAACGACTAAGCTATCAATACCAGCGTAACAGTCCCAACCTACAAAATTGGTTTGATCATTAGCGATGAGATCAAAAGTGGACAGATTATTGGTTGTACCATCAGCATATTTAACCTTTAGTTCAGCCATTGAAGGCGGAAGTGTTTTAAGCTCTGGTCGACCACAAAAATCTCTCATTATCTGTTCTTGTTCGGGCGTGTACGGATACTTCTTAGTAATCCCACCATGCCCGAAACCTTCAAAAAGTGGTTGGAGAGCAATAGAACAACGGACTTCCTTTTTTAACTTGTTTGCAAACTCCAAACAGTCATCAAAACGCTCGGAAACCATCATGATATTGACGTGAAAACGAGTGGTTTTAGAGGCCTCAAGGATTTTAGATACCTCAATGAAATGAGACTCACTTTTGATGTCATTAATGTGATAACTCAAGCTTACACCACTCAAAAACTGAGTATTTTCGATCCACCATTTCAACGGTTTCGAGCCATTTGAAACAATACTGGCTATGCCATCATTGCGATGGATGTACTTGATAAGTTGAATAAAATATCTAAGTAGAGTTACTTCGCCTCCTCCAAATTCAAAATATGGTTTCAACTGTAATCTATGTGCATTTTCTAATAGGTCTCTTACAAACTTAGCTACGACTTCATACTTTGGAGCTTTGATATTGCCAGAATTTAAATCAGCGTGACAATAGTCACACTTATAATTGCAATTATTCATTAGTGCCCAATTTACGAAAAAAAAACCACTTTCACATTCTAATTGATTAATCAACATTCAAGCTTCCATTATATGAGAATATTCTTTCTTTAACATAAAGAACTCTAGCTTCGGTAATCAATATAGATAAAAGTTTCACAATAGTCCCTAAAATCAAAGCCGAATAAAATAAAGGGCTATCAAGGTTAACAATAAAAAACATTATTAAAAAGGACAGCACCATAAGAATTAGAGCAACAGACTTAATTTCAGATGAAGAGCAAACAACATATCCTTTTTCACCCTTTTTAACTCTAACTCCTCCAAATAATGAATTGCTAAATACGATAGTGTCACCATTCTGAACTCTACATTTTTCACTAGGAAAAAGGTCTTTGATATCCATAATTTATTCCTATTTATACAGCCCTTTATTCAAGGGCTGTATATTATTGCTTAACGAGTATTTCCAGCACCTACGGTTCCAGCTGCAGCTGCAGATACCGCAGCTCCACAGCCAATAGCGCCAAGTCCACCTGTTGCAGCCATACACCCAGCAAATGCTCCAGCCCATGCTGCTGCAGCGCCTACTGTTGCGGCTCCTTGAGTCTGAGACATTGGACGGTTAGAACCTGGACTCGCAGGGTAGCCACTACTATTACCGTCACCACCACCATCAACCATAGAGATTTCATCAATACTTAAATTATACATAATAAGGTATTTCCTCACATTTTAATTACAGTAAAAGAGTACTGCACTCATAGAAACTATCTTGTTAACCAGCCTTTCTTTTTACCTAGAATTTCATCTGAATATCCAAGTAAGTTTGGTAGCCATGTAATGGACTCCAGCAAGGCTGAATATATTGGAGCTTTGAACAATTGCTTATTTGACAAGTCATCAGACAAATCAAAATCTCTTATATATGAGTTCACCAGTAAAAAGTAGATAATCATATGGGCAATGCCGATCAATATTGGAACCCAAATACCCATCGAAACCATAAATCCAAGTAAAATAATGCTCGATGGAAAAATGTACTGTGCTGCGGTCAACAGAAACCAAGGCGATGCACACAAGCCTACTATCCAATGTGCCTTCCAAGCTTCGTTATAAGCTTCTACTCGTCCACGAGCCCAACGCCGACGTTGATTGAATAGCCCTTTTGCATCAGTAGGACACTGCGTCGTTGCTTTGGCTTTGGGTGCATAACCGGTACGATAACCATTTGATATCGCCTTCCAACACCATGCAATGTCTTCGACTAACCACTCGCTCCACCCACCTAGCTTTTTGACAGCTGAAGCTCTGTGAGCTACGAAGGCCCCAGCCAATACTGGCACGCATCCTAATTTGTCCTGTGCGGCTCTAATCGCACCATAAAAACTAATATGTTCATAGTGCTGCAGTTTTCCAATGAAGCTGTCTTTGTGATTTTCCGGTGTAATATAGCCACAAACGGCAGCATATTTATCATCCGACCAAAGCTTGGTAACCAGTTCATAGATACCGTTAGGTTCAATATAAGTATCGCTGTCTACAACGACATACACATCCCCAGTAGCGACTCCAAGTTCTAAGACATGGTCTAAAGCAAAGCCTTTCCTTCCACCGTTGACCGCTCTTTCAACAATCTGGAAGTCGTGATTAATTTCAGTGCTAGAGATCCACTCTTTAACCCCAGAAATTGCATTATTTGTCGAGCCATCATCAATAACGATAATCTGAAATCGACTTGGATAGCTTTGTTCATTTAGCTTGTTTAATGCACAGACTAAGTGTTCCTCATTTTCATTGTAAAAGGGTAGGAATACAGAAACAGTTGGATGGTTACGACTTTTAGAATTAGACTTTTTAAGCTTATAACACCCAAATAAAACTAATGTTGTAATAAATGACAGTAAAGACGTAGCGATTAAAATCACTTCAATAACATCAACCATAATTATCTCACTTATTATAAATAGCTATTTATAAGTTGACTAACCGATTGATAGTCGTACTTTGTATTCAAGTGACCTTGGAGCATGATAAAAGATGAATACTTCGCCTTTCGTAAAGGAAATTTGACTATATTGACATCGAGCCCAATTCTCCTTGCTTCTACTAGTATATTTTGACGAAATTCTTCATCGTTAAATCGAGTAATTGCCCTACGCTCATCATTTTTAAGGCTTTCCTTCAAACACCTCGCTTGATAAAGGTTCGATTGTGAGTGTTCATCAATCCCCAACTCTCTCAACAAGAACTGGTTCTCATATTCATCAAGTAATCTCGAAAATTCTGACGAATGCTCTTTTATTTCACTTGCTGTTAATCCGCTTAGTGAGTAATGGTTAAGCGTGTCAATGAAGTTAACTAGCCAGGACTCTATGAGCTCATGGTCGTCCCAGACGGCACCAACACCATTTGCCAGCACATAGTTGCATAAATCAGGCACCGCTGTCATGGTGCCAAAGTCTAAAAATCTACCATCAACCGATATGTTTGAGCTCGTTAAGGAGCCATGTGGTATGCCTTTCACTCTCGATGCTGCAATCTGGCAAGCCAATCGATCAATCATTAGATTGAGGGCATCGCGAAGCGGCGCATTCACATTTTCACCTAACAACAAACTTGAAAAGTATGGCGCAGCCATTCTTACGCGATTGGCATCATTATCACGAAGGTGACGGTAACTTTCCTCTGGCCAAAAGAAGGTGCAACGTTCAAAATGGGCAGGACGTACAGATAGCTCCCTTATTGCTAGTGCGCAGTGTTTATTAGGTGCATCATCTAAGTACCCAAACTTATGCTTCGTGTTAGTTTTGATGATAGCTAAAGTACGTATCGCTCCATAAGGCAGATGCTTGTGACAGACTTCTCCCCAAATAGCTTCACTGATCGATTCATCGATAAACAATTTACCATGTGAGTGACTTTCTGACATATTTGCAGCTACTAAAGGGTTACGCCCAATCCCTTTGATTTGAAAATGGCCATTTAACCCGCACCTTGCGCTACCACCATTACATATTTCATGTCGTGAGCCGTATTGGTCTGCCATAAACTGCTTTTTGTCGTTGGTAATAACCCTCGTTTTATCGGCATAGCCCCTAGAAACATAGCTAAAATTCTCGATGAGTTCCTTTTTAATCGAGTCTTCATCTAGCTCGATACCGTAATCTTGTATAAGTTCTTTATTGATCCAAACGACTTCACTACCTTTTAGTTTGTAGGTATCAAACAAAACAAATGATTCTTTAGGTAAATCTCTTTCAACATAAGGAGTATTATCTTTTCCTACATACTTATGTGTTCTAAATATTTCAGTAACCATAAATACTCCGTTTATTCGTTTTTATGATATTTCCTTGTTCATCTCGAATACAAATATTGATTTTATTTCCACTTATTTTTGTAGAGGAAATGACATGCTTATATAAATTCCTCAACTGACTTTCTCTATTTTTTTCGACGAACCAGTCAACAACAATCAGATTGCTTCCTTCATTCCAATTCATTGCTTTAAGTGAGAACCTAGGCTGAGTCATATAATTATATAATGTTAAATCGTCTACCCAAGCCCAGATGACATATCCTGTGAATCCAACATCGCTAGATAGTTTAAAAAATTTATACTGCCTGTGAATTACTGCTGGTTTTATCCAATGCAGGAATGAAGCTAGGTTAAGGCGTTGACGTCATTTACACTTCGCCATAATCTCGATGAACACCCCTAGTTCATGCGTTACTTCAACCTTAGATAGTGGCCCATAAGGTAATCCAGAAATTTGACTATTAGCTAAAGACACAGGAATTTTTTTCATTGCAACCTACAGTACAGTGTTATCTATTACTTCCTCTATTAAAAATCGGAAATAAAATAATCACACCTTTACTAGCTTTTGTATTCGTGCCACAACACAATAAAACCTGTTGATAAGAATAATAATTTCATCTTTTTACGAGAGATATATCAATTATATTGCGTAATTCGATGAATTTTTTACTTAAATAAGCGGGTATCACAAAATAAAGGCAGTAAATCCAACACACTCCTGTTCTTGAGTAACTTGCGCGAACTCATCAAAAAGCACGCAGCTATCCCCTTTAACGATTTAACCAAATTGATAAATCCGAAACTCAAGGACTAGTCGAACTACTATCGACACTGCGTGGTCAAACAGGTATTCGGATATGTTGGTCACAAGCTTTGCGATACGCTCTGGTACTGGATTAAAAGGTACCATCTAACAAAACTCAATAATTTGGATCGCCCTTAAATGCTTCATCAACCGCCAAGGTCAATGGCAATTTCACGGTTGGCAGAAAATTATGAATATGGATTGTCAGTTCAATCTGTTTTAAATAGCCAGAGTGCCAATAGAGAGACATGTGAAAATCAGGAGTACCGCTACGTTTATTGATCCTCAATACTAAGAATACTTGGCTAAGAGAAAACCAAAGAAGCAATGCCGTAACTCTTGGCATGAGCCCGCTCTCACTGCTTTATAAGTTGCTAGGTGCCAATCGGTGCCTTCGTGAAAGCTTGAGCCCAGTGCGGTGAAAGTTGCACTCTGGCTTCTTAGAGGGGCGACATTTGGTAACAAGTGTCGTCTACTCGACATTTTCGTATTTCATGCCTCGTCTGCAAACTTTTGGTAAAGAAGTAGGTTCTGTACTTATTGGAATCAATCCCTTAGTCTATAGCTATCAAATTGAGCCCACGTCTTGGTCAAATCGACAACCTCTCCACTTTCTCGTGCTTGATCAATTGCCATTGCCGCTATGCCAGCTTCTAACGCATCAACGATTGATACAGGAAGGCTTTCTGAGCCATCTCTAAGGTAACAGGCTATGTCTCTCGCCATCTTGGCATCGGCACCATAATGATCAATATTGGCTTCCGGTATTGCTTTGTAGTCGCAGCCAAACAGCGTTTTTCCTGACGGAGACGCTGTAATCTTCATGAAGCCGCGCTTAAAATCTCCCTCAGCCATACCTTTACTGCCAGCGACCATAAAACGTCGTTGTTGATCAGGAATGTTCAAGTTGGTATGAAATGTCATTGAGACTTTATTTTCAAAAGATAACAGCGCAGTTTGATGGTCAACAATGTCAGCATCGGAACCATAAGGATCATTCATCGACTGCCAGATAGAGGTTTTAGAATGGACCAACTCAAGTTCGTCGGTGTGAGTGGGCGTATTCTTGGGGATGAACGAGTTTCTTCCGCCAAAGCTGGCAACTTTTTTGGGGCGGGAATTAGTGATCAAGTTGTAGAGATCAATATCATGAACGCATTTCTCAAGCATATACCCACCGGAATACTGTCGGTATCGCCGCCAATCCCGCATAAAGAATGCGCCGTGAGAGGGTTCAATGTGCCCATTGGCCTCCATTGAGACAATATCCCCAAGTAATCCTTCAGATAAAGCGTCCTGTAAATCAATGATTTGTGGTGAATAGCGGAGCACCAGACCCACCATGCATTTCTCTGGGCCATACTCCCGTAAAAGCTCAACAAGACGCCAAGTTTGTGCAAGGTCAGTGACGACGGGTTTTTCCGTGAAGACGCGCACCCCTGCGTTTAGGCCCAATTCAATCTGCTCACAGTGTACGTGATTAGGCGAACCTACGAATAATAAGTCCGGTGAGGCATCAGAAAGCATCGCTTCAACAGATTCAAACCGCTTAATCTCTCGGGGATCGAAGATGTCTGACAAGAGTGAAGGTTGTGGGTCGTAATAGCCAACAAAAGTCATTTCAGGCATAGCGTGTTTTAAATAATTTAGAACCTTTGTAGAGCGCAGGCCCGCGCCACAAATAGCAACTTTCATGTTCAAATTTCCTTATAAGTTTTATATTGCTTCCAGTGTTGATGCGGCTCTTAAATCATCCTTCTGCATGAGTAATCAATTTTTTATGAAGGGGGGAACTCTATATACCCAATTCTCTTTGTGAGTTTGGCATCGACATGTGCATGGCAAGATCTCAAGGTATTGATATATAAAAGCAAAAATGTGCACATTAATCAGGTTTTCTGTTGATTTAATAGCAAAGCCAAACATCCTTTTTATATAAAATTAGCTTTAACTTCATAACCATAATTAAAAAACCATTTATTCATAAAATTGGCACAACATAAACACTAATGTTGCCTTAGGCAAGTGCTCCGAAGTGGATGTGTCGACACAGTCATATAACGCTAGTTAGGTACAGCGGGAATTTTTATCCGCTGTAATTAAAGAGTTCATTCAGACAGTTTGATGGTCAGTTGATACCACTTATTAGACTGTCCGCTTTTGCCATTTTATCTCTGGCAAGAATATTCTCGTTTTAATAGAACCGTCCCAATCAACCTTAAAACCTGCTTTACTCAAGCACTCTGCTACTCGCTTACCGGTCTGGACACTTTTCTCATCGTCACTTTCAAGAGCACCAAATGCAATCATAAGGCCTCTACCGTTTACTGCACCTTCCACATCTTGACCATGATAGAAGCAAAAACTGTGATAATGATCTTTAGGAGCATCATGAACGACCTCACTAACATCTTCGAATCCGTCAGACATTGTGTATCCCGCGTTATGAAGAGCACAAATTCCTTCTTCATGTAGCTTATAAAATACACCATGAAGACGATCGAAATCTGTAACCTCTGGCCATTCTTTTTCCGCTAAACGTTTTTTCTCAATCTCAGGCTCGATTGAGGCCAGCAGCATTTCTTCATCGCACCCTTCCTCGAGATTATCGTATATCATTTCACGAATATCGACTATGCTATAAA
Organism: Vibrio azureus; assembly: GCF_002849855.1. NCBI lineage: Bacteria > Pseudomonadati > Pseudomonadota > Gammaproteobacteria > Vibrionales > Vibrionaceae > Vibrio > Vibrio azureus. Next base: position 582,662 of record NZ_CP018617.1, on the reverse strand, counting down.
AACCTGACCATACCCATCCTTTGATTGAATCTAGAATATATTTTTCTTCTTCGTTCACTACACTCTCCTCAGTAGCTTGGGACAATCAAAGTCACCTGCATAAAACATTTCGTTGATGTGTTCAGGTAACATGCCCTGCACTTTCTTATAAACAGCTTCATTAATAATATGAAAACCTGCTGGCTTAAGCATGTGCATTTAACCTATTTGATCAGTAAAATGCACACACTTAACTATTTGTAAAATAAAAACTTATCAGAATTCTATCAAATATACCACCTGGAAACGGTTTTGCTGTAAACATTGGACACTTCAGCATAATTAACAACAAAATAAACAATGAAGATCAACCCTGATATTTAGAGGTTGTCTTTTTCCTTCCGAGGTTATTTTTGAAACGATTTCTGATTGCACTTTCCCAACAGAAGCGCCCAGTCTGAAAAAGAAAACTGATTTTGGGTAACTTTAACCCGATGATAACCAGTTTCTGTATTTGAGGTAATTTGAATATACTCATATCCAAACATATCTTCCTTTACCATCAACTCAGCCTTGAGTCCTTGGAGGAAAACATCATTTCCCACAACTGACAAATGACTCTTCTTAAACAAGGCTAAAACTGAACACACTGCCACCATACTCGTCACTGTGACTAGAAATGGCCATAATTGAAAATCAACTTCGTAGAACCAATTGAAAATAAATGTGAAAGCCACATAGCTCGTCACCATGGGCAACACCATTTTCGAATGCCATAAATGAGGTCTAAATTCTATATTTCGATTCATCCTTAAATCCTATTAGTTCGCACGTGTATTTAACACCGCGTTAAGTGGTGAGCAACGCTACTACCCGACCTAATCCATTATGCTGTGAACAAAAGTAGACATCTTGCCTAGCTTTCAATCGTAGCCATCATAGCCGGTAGCTTGCTAACTAATTCATCAACGGCCAGCCGGACTTTCAGAGACAAATGAGGAGTTCGTGGCCAAACGGCATAGATAGGCCAGCTTCCTGAAGTCTGATCTTTTAGTATCTCTATCAAATTGCCACTATCGAGTTGCTCCCGCACAAGCCAATAAGGCAGCCAAGCAATACCCCCTCCCGCTATGGTCATATCTCGTACTGCCTGCATATCATCCATCATCAGCCTGGCTGGTGGAAGTATTTCCGACATTTCATCATTTTCGTTTTTAACTTGCCACTTCAGGATGCGCCCTGAACGGATGTATGCAACGGCAGCATGCTGCTTTAGGTCAATGGGTAAAATTGGCTCACCAGCTTCGTTGATATAACCCGGAGACGCACAGAATACCATCGTGTGAGAAGCCAGTTTTCGAGCTATCAGTTTGCTACTGTCAGCCAGTGCGCCAATTCTGACGGCCAAATCAAATCCCTCTTCCTGCAAATTCACCGGACGATCGTTGAATGAAATTTCCAGTTCCAGCCCAAGGTGTTCTTTTGCAAGCTCAGACAATAAGGGTGAAATACAAAGGTGTCCAAGCAGTACCGGAACCGACACCCTTAGTTTCCCACTAACCTGCAACTTACCACCTTCCAGTATATCCTCCGCTTGCTTAATTTCAGCCAACGCTCGACTGCAGAATTCGTAGTACAGAGAGCCTTCATCAGTGAGGCTTTGGCTGCGAGTCGTGCGATTGAAAAGGGTAACACCAAGCCTATCCTCTAGACGGGATATCGTTTTCGCCACTGCAGAGCGAGTAACATGTAATTTGTCGGCCGCTTGAGAAAAACTCACCGACTCAGCTGCAGCCACAAATACAGGAATACTATTCATCTCACCTTTCATATTGTTGCCTAAATGGAACCAATAAAGAGACATAATGCCACCACTGTCACCTAATTTGCAATGTTAGAATCTTTTTATCAGCTATCTATCAATAAGGAATCTATATGAAATACAGCATGAAACGTTGGATATTAAACGAAACTGGACGTCAAAACCTGAAACTTATAGAAACGGAAATCCCTCAACCTGGTCCAAATGAAATTCTTGTCAGAGTCAATGCCGTCTCTCTCAATTATCGAGATAAAGTCATTATTGAAGGTGGAATGGGCAATGGTATGCCAATGCCTTTCACACCTGGTTCTGATATGTCTGGCGTGGTTGAAAAAACCGGATCTGGCACAACTCGCTTTAGCCCGGGAGACCGAGTTATCTCATCTTTTAACGCAAACTGGATAGACGGAAAGTTGGATAACAACGCTAAAAATCCACACTACGATACACTCGGTTACGGTTTTCAGGGCGTGCTAGCTGAATACGTGCTCATAAATGAGGAGTGGCTGGTTAAAGCGCCACAGTCGCTCACCGATGCTGAAGCCAGCACGCTTGTCTGTGCAGGGCTGACAGCTTGGTTTGCTCTGATTGAACGAGGTAACCTTCGTCCAGGCGAAACCGTACTCGTTCAGGGAACCGGTGGCGTGGCTCTTTTTGCACTCCAAATAGCCAAGGCCATGGGTGCCGAAGTATTTATTACTTCATCCAGCGATGAAAAACTGGCCGCAGCAGCTGAGCTAGGCGCTGATCACGGTATTAACCGCAAAACAGAGAACTGGGTCGAAGCCATTTATCGTCTGACAAATGAACGAGGAATTGATCACGTTGTGGATACGGTTGGGGGACGTAACTTTGCAGACTCTGTTCGCGCCGTAGCCTCACATGGGCGCATATCAATGATTGGTATGATGGACACACACGATGTCACAGCTCCGGGAGTCATGCTGTTACTGAAATCACCAACGATTCAAGGTATAGGTGTAGGTCATCGCCGCGCGCTAGAAAGCCTAGTCAATACCGTTGACAAAGTCAAATTGAAACCAGTTATAGATAAATCATTTAGCTTAGCAGAGCTACCGGAAGCGCTGGAGCAACTGGATAAAGGCGCGTTCGGAAAAATTATTATTAACATGGGCTAATTCTCAACCCGGCAGATGGGTAATAAGAACGCCTCCATTTCTATTTTTGGTTAGGCTCGACGTCCGAGTATCAGAAAAAGAGAGAAATGCTATGACTGAACGCCATTAGATAACTGGATAACTTTTGGACCTCAAATCAAGATGGCTGCTGCCAGAAACAATAGTCATTTTTGTATAATACAATTTACCAGCTAGGTACTTACTAGTACATTGATTCCGAGATGTTTAACTATGTGATAGCATTTAATGGTTTTTTAATCAATTGAAAACCTGTTAGCACAATAGCTGCGTCAATTTTTATCGAGACTGCCATAAATTCTAAGGTAGGAAATTTAAAAAAGGTAAGGAAAGTTTTTCTTTCCTTACCTTAGAGATACCAATACTTAATAAGTGCATCTCTTGATTTTAAAACTTGAAAAGTATTGAGGATTTATTTAATAAATATCAGAAGATCACTGGCGATTTAAATCCGGACCATTATTTTCCAGAAATATCGTCTCTATCCACTCAATAGCCTTTTCCGACCCAGGCCTTGTCATTCTCGTTAAGCCAACCTTCTCGGTGAAACCCCATTCAGAAGAATCATCTATCATGGTAACTCCACCAGAAACAACACCAGCCAATTTTAGCTTCTGATCCTTAGTATCAAGAACATAAGCTGGCCCACCTGAATCTGCCATGCCTGTTCTTTGTCGTGCTCCTTCCATTCCTTGGCAGTAACCTATTTCAAGGTCAAAAGCATCGGCATAATCTGGGTAATCTGAAATGCAATCCTCCAAGTGAGTTATGGTTGTTGCATAACCGCGTAATGTTTTTGACAAATGGCCGCCATGTTCATTATCTAGAGATCCAAGGCCCACTTGCACAACTGGAGTTCCATACTTACTGTAAGAATATATTTCAGCTTTTTCGCTCAATCCAGGCCTTATTGCTGATTCTTTAAGTTTAACAAGCATTAAATCCTGACCTCCTGATCTTCTTAATAAGGAGCCTTCGTTGTCACACTCTGTCGTGTTTTCATGCACAACACAATGTTGGCCGTCCAGCGTCCAGAACTCTGCGACTTCAATAGGGGCTCCGTCAAAAATTCCACCTTTATCAATCCCCACACGAATCATCGGATTATACACGGCGAAGCCTTCAAGAGGATGTTCACCTATCATCAAGCTTCCCCCACAGTGTGCAGCAGACAAAACCCATTTATCTGCAATGAGAGTTCCTCCACATGAATGTTGTTCATCTTTCACAACCCCTTGAAACATACCAATTACTCGAAAAGAGACATAAGATTTAAAAAGCTCTGGATCAACCTCCTGTCCATAATGAATAGCAAAACTATTTGCAGAATAAGCAGAAGCTGCAAGCGCGATTATTAATGATAATTTAGATTTCATATTAGCCTTTGTGAATTTATATGTAGTTCTTTACATTCATTAAAAATAAAGAGGAATAGCTATAATAGTTCCTTTGAGTAATTAATAATGTCAAAACTAAGCAAATAAAAACACATCCAATTAAATAATAAGATTGAAAAATTAAAATTAAAATTAAAATATCATATCGATTTATTATTTATTGTAAGATCTATTTAATTTAGATTTGTTGACGCACTCAATAGTTATGCCTTACTGATACAACGAATCTAGATGTCATTATGTAAAAAGCTCACCTATCAGCAAAAAATTACGCCAAATACAAGCAAAGTCTGCGTGTTCTGTTGCAACTTGTTTGGATAGTGCAAACATTCATAATATTACCTTGAAGGATCATGGGTGAATTCTAAAAGACTCTATGATTAATCAAGCTTTAAACCGCTCTTACACTTTCAGGCAGACTTCTGTCACCTTTTGTTAATGCAAGTTGCCATAAGCTTATATCTCGGGCTCTAAATGCTCCTGCACATGAAAGCAAGTAATAACGCCAAATCCTAAAAAATCGTTCGCCATATTTAGATTGTAATTCTGGCCAGCTTTGCTCAAAATTTTCATACCATGCACAAAGTGTCAGATCATAATCAGGACCAAAATTGTGTAAATCTTCAATATTAAACTTCGGTTCCATTGCTTGTGCTAATTGGGCTAATGAAGGTATTACCCCGTTAGGAAAAATATATTTGTCAATCCATGGCTCACAATCCACCTTAGATATACTTGAACCAATTGTATGCAATAAAAATATAGACTCTTCTTTCATGAATCGATCTGCACATTCAAAATACTCTCTATAGTTACTTGGACCCACATGTTCTATCATTCCAACGGATACAACTGCATCATACTTATATTCAGGTCTATACTCTCTGTAGTCTTGTAAGATAAAGTTTATTGGTAGTCCAGCATCATTAGCCTTACTCTGCCCTAATTCAGCTTGCTCTTTTGATAAAGTTAAACCATCACATATGACGCCATATTTCTCTGCGGCAAATTGCATGAAACTTCCCCAACCACATCCAATGTCTAGAACTCTCATTCCTTTTGATAAACCTAACTTTCTACATAGGAGATCAAGTTTATGTTCTTGAGCTTGAGCCAAATCACTCGCTTCTTTCCAATATCCACATGTATAGGTCATTCTTGGATCAAGCATTCTTTCATAAAGATCATTCCCTAAATCATAGTGTGAACTTACATCAACTTTGGCTTGGGAAATACTCTGAGGGTTAAATAGTTTTTTTAATTTTTGTTTACCTAATGAAGCCCCAACAGATAATTTATTTGAAATGGTTAACTTAGATTCAATGTCTGATGAAAGAAGCTTAGAAGTCATTGTTGATAAGTCTTCGCACTCCCACATCTCATCAACATAACTTTCTCCTAGCCCCAATGAACCACACTCTATAATCCGACTGAACATATTGACATCTTTAACCTTGATGTCCCAAGTTCTATCTCCATCTAATTTAATATCAGCATTTTTTAGAAGCTCTTTAAAGAAGTTGTAGTAATTCATACCTATCCTGATTAGTGATTAAAACCAAAATTAGATACTAATACTGATATTACAGCATTAAACAACAATTTTAAGACATTAAATATCTAAATTAAGACTTATAACTTCACCCACTACTAATAAAGTGAATATCCATACTCTATGGAGAGTTTATTTAGCCTTAAAAAGCTCCTTAACCTTTAAATAGGCACCAAAACCTGAAGATATCAGACTGATTTACCTCTCTTTTAGAAGATTGGTTGGTTAATTAGTTTTCCTAACTTAGACCACAAGATATAAAACCTAAAGCAATGTTTACACAACGGTCAGCTTGTCTTAATTCATGCAAGCCAACTGTGAGGGTTCTGGACAGAAGCTTTGCTAATTTCGCATTGGGCGGATCACCTTAGGCCCCCCTAATCAACTAATTCAGCTGCAAAAACTTCCCATTTCTTCAGAACTGTTACAGCCCTTTTATTTTATTCTTAGCTAAGCTTTCTTGTTGCTTAAGAAACATGAAGAAGTTTGTCTCACTAATAAATGGGTTCCCATTTACAACTAGCTTTTCCCTATTCTCAAATAGGTAATTTTTATGTGGATGGTTGGAAAGATTAACACTCACAAGGGGCGACTGAAGTGCAATCTTCCTAACTTTCTCAATGCTATTCAGGAACTGGTTAATCATTTTTGGATCGTTACCACTTACGCTATGGCCACCAACAACAAAAGCACGATGTTCAGCGCCTTTATCTTTGACTGTAAAATCTAGGGAAAAATCACCTTCAGTATGACCCGGGGTGAGATAAAACTTAAACTCCTTGCCGCCAATAACCATAGAGGTATCACTTTTTATCTCTATGTCTAGGGTTGGTGAAAGGAACTGCTTCTCACCTTTGCTCTTGTTTGATTGCTGTATAGATAATTCATGAGCGCTTTTGGTCATCACAACTTTAGAGCCATACATTTTTTGAAGTAACTGAGCACCTCCAACATGGTCAGAGTGCCCATGTGTTACCAATATGTGCGTTATTGGTTTATCTTCTAACCCTAACTTCTCAAGGTTGATAGAAATCCACTTAGAATAAGGGAAATCAAGTGTATCAATGATCACTAGTCCGTCATCTGTATCAATTGCATATGATGAAACCCATTTGTCCCCAACATAATAAACATTATCAAACATCTGAAACGGTTCTACGTAACCGTTCTTATCATTCATCGTTGGAACGTCTTTGCTTGAGGAAGCAAAAACCGATGCGCTAAAAAGAACAGCTAAAATAGTTTTTTTCACGAAATAACCTACAAATATTGATTGCTTAGTTTTAGCTCGGGCCAGCTCAACAGTAAACACTAAAACTGAATTAAACCGAAAACACCAAGTGTTGGGAGTGACTCTTAAATGCTTTAAATACGTGACTTTCGCGTAGTCACCCACAATCACTCCTCTCTACTTATGCATTTTCTAATTGACTACGAACTAAGCCTGATAATTTGAAATAACGGTCTACCCCATTCTTTGGCAATTTGTGCGGCCTTTCGAATAATTTAGGCTCTTTTAACTCTTCTGACTCCCAGAATTGCTCGCTCGTTGAATCAAAGAGCGTCCCATCTGGTAACTCGTTGGAATAATGGACGCCAACTTGCTCAGCACCCACAAACACCTTCCATAAAATCAGCTTTCCACCGAAGTAATCATTGATTATGAGCGATGACATTCCGCACTGCCCACGGCTTGGATTAGATGGCGTCCAATTTTCTGGCTCATCGGTGCTTTCTTCAGACCAATTATCCTGAAGCGCTTTTGCTACTTGCTCTAGACTTGGGTTCATAAATACGACTTAATGCGGACAAATGTGAAGGACGATTTTTGGCAAGATAGCACACGCAACCTTATCCAACCAAAGAGACTCTTTCCATTCCTCTAGTTTTTATCGATCCATTCAATTTCATGAGTCACCTCTCCCAGTTCAATCTCGCCGACCTTGAACCCTAATATTTCGGTTGCAATACTTTTTATTTTTCTCATCCAAGCTTCCCATTCGACTTCATCGATATTGTTTGCTTCAAACTGCAAACCTGAAGGTTCAACGGAAGCCGATATACATTTTTCTTTATCGTCGAAACTAAACCAATACGGTATGTTTTCATAACCGACAGTACCATCGCTGAACCCTAACCACCCATCCATTGACTGGTATATGCTCCTAATCTTGTCCCACACTTCAGTCGGAAGGTCGTATCTGATGTTTAGATTTCTCGTATCCTTGGATATTTTATTCATATATTACTCATAGCATTTTATTCGTACGCGATCGCGTAATTGCGCAACAATTTGAGTGGAAGGTGTGACAGCCCGTTGCTGCTTACTAAGCGCCTAACTTCTCAAGCCCCGGAACCCCATGAAAAGAATATATAATCATTTTTTGTTTGATACATAATATCAACTGAATTCCACTCAAGAGCAAAGCCAATACCACAGATAATCTCTTTAAGACCGATATCCGACAGAGCTGTTTCGCTGGAGATACGTTCTCCATTTACAAAAACTCCCCACCTATCGGGATCCCTTACTCTTTTCAACAATAAAGAATCATCAGATAGAAGCTTAATAATTGAGTTAATAATCCAATCGATTTCTTGATGCACTTCACTAGATGAGAGCGTGTCGAACAGGTAGCTCTCAATATCTGGTTGCACCCAAAGATTGAGAATTGAATTAGCATTCTCTGATGTCGTGTCCGATAAGCTCCACTCTTCATAGAAATGAAGTTGAAAATTACAAAGGGTCACGAATGCTTCAAGTTCGTCTGCAACCTCACTTTTGGAAATAACGAAAAGGTTAGCATCACACATTCCTTCATCGAAGGAACGATATTCTATCCGAGTCAGTTTCTTAGTAGAGCTATTAGCAATATAAGTCTCCACCAGCTCTAAGTTTGATTTAAACTCGCTCAAAGATATTTTGGATTCCACTCGATATTTCCTTGGGCTTCTCACGCTAAGTTAAGTGGAGACCAACACGCCCCCCAACTCTAAACCTTGCCTCATTTAAAGCTCACTTAAACTGAAATTGCAAAGCTTCGAGAGTCAATCAAGCCAACTAGATAGCTTAATCTGTAAAATGCCTGATTATTAAGTCATTGATTGCCAATGAAGCACAAAGAGAAGCGCAAAGACAATAAGAAAGTTAGCCAATAAAGCACCCAAAGTCAAAAGGAAAGAGAGAGTATATTTCGCTATTACACTTTTATCACTCCGAAATATTCTGCCGTTAGCAACTGCGGCAACACAGCCAAAGATCACTCCTACAGAGCCACCTAAAACTCCTAGAAGAATTGGCTGTGCCACTATCCAAAAATATTCAAACCATGTTAGAGGTTCTGCAATTTCAAGAATACGTTCTTTAATTTTTACTTTAGGAACTGGGTCAAGAATATTATATTTTAACTGAATCGTCATTTCCCTTTCAGAACTTAATGGAATACTATAACAGCCATTTTTTTTCTTTATTTCAGAACCATTAACTATCAACTTGGGCCCAGAAAAAAAACCGCCAATTTTAACTTCAACCTTATGATTTTTAAATTCGGGGTGTTTAACTTCTAATAGCATAACTATTTTCCAAATTAGTTGGGAAAGACTTAACGTCGCATTCTAGTGGTACAATTCGGGGAGTATCTCTTACCCCCTCCTTAACTTTTATCGATATTTTCTAAGTATTTTCTGATATCTACTACTGATAAAGCGTGCGTAATATCATTACATTTAGCTAACTATAAATAGTTTTTATCATTAGTACAAATTTAAAGTATTTTTATTAATCAGGAAAGCATACCGAAAATTTCTTATTAGAATAATCAAGTTCTAATTACCGATTTTTATAGATGTTATAAATTCCGTTGAAGCACAGGTTTGGACATTTTCGTGTCTCACACCCCGTCGGTAATCACAAAGCGCCAACTGTGAAAGTTCTGTGGACAAAAACGTTTTTAGTAATATCACCCTAAACGCCCTGTGTCAGATTAGAAAAAGTATTTTTAAATACCTTAAACACTTATATGCGAATTTGCCAATTCAGCAGACTGAATAGTTGTGGAAATAAGCTCTTCAAACAGGTCTAATTGCCCAGCAGGGATTAACTGATTTTGTATGCTTTGTCGTTTACTAGAGTCAAACAACCTTTCAGCTAACCAACCAACTAAATACATCAGTGAAAGACAACCCCCGGCAGTTGCTATATTGCCTTCTATCACTAGAGGTAGGTCTTGAACGTCCCCTCCCATACTTTCTAGAACAGTCTTTGCATCTGGGTTTGTCGTTAACGGCTTGCCTTTAAGTAAGCCGAGCTCATGAAGGATAAATGACCCCGCACAAATTGATCCAATTAGCTGTTTATTCCGATCAAGATTCAATGCCGACATAAACCCAAGATCTTTTAACGCCGCTGGGATTCCACGTTTACCACTGGTGATAAGAACTACATCTTGATTAACAACTTCTGATACATGTCCGTCCATTTTAACTTTCATACCAAGATGGGAATTATGTTCAGATTTCGTTCCAAGTACACTAACCGTCCAACTATCAGATGTTCGACCAAGTAAGTCATACGTGAGAAAGAAATCTACATCTGTAAAGTCATCAAACAAAACAATACCGACTTTATACATAATATATTTATCCTTTATCACAGCACTCGTGAGCCTTATAACGCTTTCTATGTGGTTTTGAGTATCACTGCTTGATCATCATCTATTGCAACTGCTCGCTGATTGATGAAGAGGTAACGCATATAGGCAAACAGTGATGAAGCTCCTATTCCTAGGCAAATACCAACCCATATACCAACGGTACCCCAGTTCATATGAAATGCCAGTAAATAGCTACTTACAACCCCCAATAACCAATAACTAGAGATTGCGAGTAACATCGGGACAAAGGTGTCCTTCAAGGCGCGTAATACACCCAGTAGTATAGCCTGGCATGAATCAAAATATTGCAAAATTGCAGCCATACAGAGCAAGTTTATAGCTAGACCCAATGCTTCTTGGTTTGCCAAAAGTTCTGAGTCAAAAAATAGGTTGATAATGGGTTTGGCGCCAAGTACGAGTAGTAATGCGATAATTGATGAACAAAACAGACCTAGACCCAGCGATGCGTAGGTATAGACTGGAACTAAATGGGCTTTATTCGCGCCTTTTACATAGGCAACTCTAATGTTAGCTGCTTGAGAAAGACCAAACGCAATAGCAAATGCAACACTCACACATTGAGAGGCAATTTGGTGAGCTGCGAGAGATATAACACCAATTTGGCCGACAAACAATGTAACCATTAAAAACATACCGACCTCTAAACCTACCATGGCCCCTGTTGAGCCTCCCATAGTAAGCATTTTTTTAAACTGGATGAATGTCGTTAAATGGTTTGACGCGTTTCTTAGTAAGACGCAGATTCTTGGATTTGACGCAATATAGACAACGAGAAAACACAACATAGCTATACGAGTTATTGAGGTTGAATACCCAATACCAATAAGCCCGAGTTCAGGTAAGCCAAATAAACCGTACATTAAAATGCTATTGAGTATAGCATTCATCGGAATAGCGATAAGTGAGATTATCATCACGAGCTTGGAATAATTGAAAGCGACAATGAAGTCACGTAGGATGATGAATATCAAAATACTTGGCAAGCCCCATGCTAGAGTTTGCAAATATAATCCCGTTTGCTCAACCAGTTCTTTATCTAACTCCATGAACTGTAAGAAAAAGGGAGAAAAATATAATATCGCAATAAACAAAAAGCTTAGTATTAAAGCAATAAGTAAGCCTTGTTTTATAATGATAGGGATGTGTTTATTGTTGCGTGCCCCACGCATTTCAGAAATAAAAACCCCACTAGGGCTTAAAAAGCCAGCACTGAAGCTTATCAATGTGTAGATGATTGTACCACCCAATGCGCCAACAGCTAGTGCTTTAGCACCGAGTTGTCCTAGCATGGCAGTATCAACAATCTGCATACCAATTTGGGCAAGAAAGGCAATGACAAGCGGCGCACCTAATCGACAAATTTCATTACAATACTTCAGGGATTTACTTGTCGGTGCTTTCATTATTGATTCCTAAGGTTGTTATTAAGACCTTCCGTTTTTTAAAAAATTGGTCTCATAGTTTATCAACAGATAAGGCCCGTGTAATAGGCACGAGCGCACGAGCGTCCTGATTGACGCGTTTATTAAATCTATTGACCTATTCGTAAAATGTGTAGAACATTTGATCTAAGTGAAAAAGGGGCATTTCCGTGTTTCATGCCCCCCCGTCGGCACATTTTTGGACAAAAAAGAGTTTCGTAAAATTGTACATTAGCGATTAATGCATAACTTTTTGTAAGGCAAAATATAAAATGTCGTCTAATCCGTGACAGCCATATCTTGGGCTTAGGCAATGCTCAAACTTTACCAGTAAAAAGACGAAAGGTTTGCGAACTACGAGGCTTTTATCAATACGCATCAGCATTTTGGGCACTAATACAGACAGACATCTCGACGTTTCACAAATACAAGAAATTATATATTTGTGGGCATAGTCTAGGCGGTGCGGGCGCACTTATAGTCAGTGCATTATTGAAGCAGTATTTTTCACCAAAAACACTTCGGCTTTATACCTACGGAATGCCGAGAACGGGCACGCATTCATTTGTGGGCGCTTATAATGACATAACACATTATCGCCATGTCAATAACCATGACCTAGTACCTCAAGTACCATTTAAATGGGCGAATACCAATCCAGATGAAACTTCGAATTCGTCAAAACTTTCATCTTTAGTTTTAGATCTCGTAGTGGACAATGATGATGATAATTATCACCATCATGGCAATCTCGTTCAACTACTGACTTATAGCCGTGAAAAGTTCCAACCACAAGAAGTCAAACAGGTGCTGCTAACGCCGAAGCAGACTCATATTACCAGCCTAACATTTGCACGTAACACACAAGATGATACATTTATTCTGGCAGATACCCTAAGTAAAGAACATATTGATATAAACGGTTACAAGGCGACCATTCTTGATTCAGGTCTCCAACATATGATGTCAGAGTATATTCCAAACCTAAAATCGCAACTGAAAATACTACTCCATGGCACTCTATCCCAAAGCTATACCAATGCAAATACAGAGCTTACAGCGACAATAGATAATTTAAATCAAGCGATTCAAACATTACAAGAAGAGTATAAACAAAGCAAAAATATCTCCTTACGAGCCATCAAAAAACGTAGAAGCTTAAAGCTTGAAGAGGAAACTATAACCAAATTACTAGCCAATCTTAAGCGCATTCAAAGAGAGCTAGGGGGACTGGTTAACTCCCCAACAGTGCTTCCTCCTGGTGTGTTATTGTATGGTGATAAGCAACCATTACAGATTGATTTAGAAGGACGGATTAATGGCTAAGTTTTTTAAAATAGGCACGATTTTAATAGCGCTTTGGGCCGTGCTTTTTTATGTAGTTTACCCAGCATTTGAGTGGTCTGAGAGCGCCAAGCCACCGTTTGGTTCATCTCCTGAAGATAGCTATATCTCAATCCAAGGGACAAAACCCAAAGATGCCAAGGTCAAAGCATACAGCACTTTTTACGGAGGCGGCGCTGAGTGTAAATCGTTTTCTTGGAGTGCCTCCGATGGTAAAAAGCGCCCAGGGGGGAAAGCGAGATTGCGTATCAATCATAACTTTGCCAGCGATGAGAATCATTATGAACTGCGTATTCCATACAAAAACTTTATATCTAGTGGCTGTGATATAAAGCTCTATGACATAGTGGTGGATGCAGAAAATGAATACGACACCGTTGGTTTTGCAGAGCTACGAATATACCCGCCAAGAATGGAAAGTGATAAGTTTATTGCTGCAACGTCATTTTTAGAGGCAAAAAATTGTAGAGCAAAATATTATGACGAGTGGCAGGATTGGTCCGATGGCTTTGCTTGTGATTATTACATTGGAGGGAAAGTAAAAAAAGAAGGTGTTTTTAATGCTTATGATATTAGGCTAGATTTTTCCCAATTCACTGACGACACTACAATCCGATATGACATAACCGCTGGTGATAACTACCGAACAGAGTCGAAGAGTATTCAGTGATAATATGATGAGACGTTGATCTTGACGTCTCGTCAAATCCTCTTTTCTATACAATTGATATAAATACGGGGAAACTCACAATCTGTAGCCTATATTAATCGAACGCTAGAAGGATAACTTTTTCTAAGTCGAAACCATCTGAATTGAAGGTAAATGAGTAAAAGCTCTAAACCATTTTTGGGCAATTTTGAGTTAGCTGAATAGCTAACTCATTGTGAACAAGTACGTTTCTGTCGGATTAAGAAACGTTGAACGCTGTGCTTATAAACTCTCCTGCATTGTTGCCACCTATTACCTTACTCTATGGTAATGCAGCGCCACTAGTTATTGACATAAAAGGACAAATTGATGAGTAAAGTTTTTAAAGTAGGCTTACCTTTAGTTGTTTTTATTGGGGCTTTAGGGCTGTATTATGCAGTGCCTTCTTTCTTTGCCAAACACAGCAAAACGACTCCGCCATTTGGAGCGTCGCCTGACGATCGCTACATTACTATAAAAGGCTTGAAACCAGAGGATGCGAAAGTTAAAGCATACAGTACATTCTACGGGGGAGGCGAACTTTGTAAGTCTTTTTCTTGGAGTGCAGTGGACGGTAAAAAACGCAAAGGGGGCAAAGCAATATTACGCATCGAGCATAATTTCTCGCAAGATGAAAGTCACTATGAATTACGTATTCCTTATACCAACTTTATATCTAACGGGTGCGATATGAAGCAGTACGATATTACTGTTGATGCTGAAAATGCTTACGATACGGTAGGTTTTGCAGAGCTACGAATATACCCGCCAAGAATGGAAAGTGATAAATTTATTTCTACAAAATCACTTTTAGAGGCAAGAAATTGCAAGGTTGAATTTTTTGAGTTCAGAAAAAAGTGGTCAGGTGGCTTCAGTTGCGATTATTACATTGGAGGGAAAATAAAAAAAGAAGGTGTTTTTAATGCTTATGATATTAGGCTAGATTTTTCCCAATTCACTGACGACACTACAATCCGATATGACATAACCGCAGGTGATAACTACCGAACAGAGCCGAAAGAGTCGAAGAGTATTCAGTGATAATATGATGAGACGTTGATCTTGACGTCTCGTCAAATCCTCTTTTCTATAGAATTGATAAAAATAGGGGGAAACTCACAATCTGTAGCCTATATTAATCGAACGCTAGAAGGATAACTTTTTCTAAGTCGAAACCATCTTAATTGAAGGTAACTGAGTAAAAGCCCTAAACCATTTTGGGGCATTTTTCTTGTTCCATGCCTCTTCGGCACATTTCTGGACAATTATTAGTTTCGGAAAATCGAACATTAGCAATTTATGAATAACTAAAAGTATGGCAAATAGCTCAACCTTCCCCAGAAAGTCACTGGTTGAACAATGCAATCTTACCTCTGGCTGTTAGCATGCCATGGCTTGCGTGGGGATTAGTCGACCGATCTAGCCGAGAGGCATTTGACAATAAGGATAATGGCAAAGGTAATCAGAGGGGAAGAGACGGTAGAAAAAATAGCTAACTGATTGATAAGGTTGCTATCGTAATCTTATGCTAGCGTCGTTCGCCTTGAGAAAAGTCCCAATGCGACATGCTCTTCAAACTGAGTTGCACAATCTACTTAATAAAGTGGCTTCGGGCTTGTTCAACATTCGGGGGTTAGTGTTGGCTAATCTACACTTCAATCCCTATTGAATGTGCGCAGCTCAAAATGAATACCTGAGCTCTCAAACTATATGCTACCAAAGCTACCAACAACCTTGAAATATGATTGGTTCTTTTAGAAATATTCTATGTTTCTATAGTCTTTTGAGCCATCAGGATCTAGGGTTGGCTGTATATCACTTTGATTCAAAAGCCCAGTAATACTCGAAACATTGTCAAACAGAAGAGAGCCCAAATGATAGCAAGTATACTCACCTACCTTTGGAGTTTTATAGTATTCAGACTCAGGCCAGATGCTGAACTCTAGTTCAATCCCCGAAGTTTGATTGCAGTAGTTACAACCCAAAACAAATGAATCTTGAAGTTCTACGCCTACGAGAAAATCCATATTTCTCTCCAAATACATAATGCCGCCAGCACGCGTACCAGAAAGTGGCGGCCAGTATTTTTAGGCCGTCGCTTTCTGGCATCGCTGTGACTGGCCTTGTTAGCACTTTCGTCGCTCATTTTCTTTGTTTAAATCTCTAATACCTGGAGCATTTTTTAGCAAACTTTTTTGAAGCTCATCAGGTATACCAATAAAAAGTGTCGCACTGCTATCCCAGCATACTATTTCAAATAGTGAATTTTCTAGCTGTTTTTTGGGAATGCCTGACCAAAAATCAGAGTTACCATCAGCATACGGCTTTTCGCTAGTATATGGCGAAGTACCTTTTGGGTACGCAGATATAACAGACCAAACAAATTGGTAATTGTATTCACATAGCCTTCTGGCTAATTCTTCACCTTCCACCCAAGAGGGATCATCTAGTTCATACCAACCCCCATCAACATCCGAGAAATGCCAATCGTAATCTTTAGCTTCTATTTCCAGCCAAGAAAAAACATCAATAAGACTGGTAAACCAAGGTATGTTTCTATTATTTTTCTGTATATAGTTCATCATCATTGAGTGCTAACGCCCGGCACAACTGCTTACAAAAATGGCGCTTGTTATGCGCTGCCACTTTAAAATTACAATAACTCAACACTTCGAGCCCAGAAAGTAATTGAACCTGTAGTGGCCTCGAAATCGCCAACATAAACAGTTAGACCATCCAAACCATGCGAAGACACATCTTCAAAGAACATTCCCCCGGTGGCTTGTGGGAAACCTTCTTCAATCTTTAGCTCTTGTGGACCAGTAAATCTTAACTTCTTTACAAGTCCATCTCTCTCTAGATGGAGCTCAATAGTAGAATCTCTATGCTCATAAACATTTACATCATACGAGAAATAAACAATGTCATAAGTAAACGGGGCATCCAATACTTTATGATCAACACAATCCATATTTCAATTCTCTCGCATAACATTTTATTCGTGCGCATGCGCGTTTATGTCGTTAGACCAGTGAAAACGCGCACACTTAACTATTTGTAAATTAATAAATTACCAGCTTTGTACCAAATATACTATCTGGATAAACGCGCAAAACTTTTCTCTATATTTGTCTCGATATTTGGAAATTCTAAATATTACTGTGCAAATATACAGAAATTGAGTTCAGTGATGACGAATTTCAGATCACTTATTCTAAATAAGGTTTGTCGAGTAGACGACACTTGTTACCAAGTGCCGCCCCTCTAAGAACCGTACGTGCAACTTTCACTGCATACGGCTCAAGCCTCCACTAAGGCACCATTTGATACCCAGCAACTTATAGCGCAGTCGGGACAGGCTCGTTCCAAGAGTTACGAGCTAGCCTTTTAGATTTTCTCTTCACCAAATATTCTTGGTATTGAGGGTCAAAAGGGGTCGCCGCATTCCTGATTTTTACGTGTCGCTCGATGGGCACTTTAGCTATTTGGAACAGATTGAAGTGACAGTCCATGTCCATGATTTTCTGCCAACCGTGAAATTGCCACTGGCCTTTACGATTGAGAAAATACTTATGAACAACCCAGTCTTTGGACTTGGTTGGATGACGTCTAACTGCCCAGTGCCATAACGCTTGGAATAGTTTGTGGCCGACATACCCGAATACTTGTTTAGCAACACAGTGGCGATAGTAATTCGCCCACCCTCTAAGTTTCGGATTTATCAACTTGATAAGATCATTAACAGGGATGGTTGCGTGCTTTTTAATAAGTTCACGTAGATTTCTAAGAAATAACAGCGTGTTAGATTTGCTCGGTTTAATGAGCAATTTCCCTTTGTACTTCCTGTGATTGAAACCCAGAAAGTCAAAGCCATCATCAATATGAGTGACCTTCGTTTTCTCTTCGGAGAGGGTTAACCCTCTTTCTGCCAGAAAGTCAGCAATCAACGGTTTGATATCGTTCACTAGCACTTCCTTTGAAGAGCAGGTGACCACAAAATCATCGGCATAACCAATAAAGTTGGCCCTAGCACCCATTTTCAGAGCTGTAGATTTTATTTGTTGCTCTATTCCCGCGAGAGTCATTAGCATCAAGGTTGGAGATATTATTCCACCTTGAGGTGTACCCTCATCGGTATCATAGAACAGACCCTTATCCACATAGCCAGACTTTAACCACTGCTCTAACATACGTTTATCAACCGTGATATTGTCGATAAGCCATTGATGCCCGATTTTGTCAAAGCAAGCCTTAATATCTCCCTCAAGAACCCATTTCGCTGATCGCTTTAGAGCCAAACATTTGAAACACTGACTGACGGCGTCAGCCGTACTGCGATTTGACCTAAACCCATAGCTATTGAGGTCGGCAAGCGTTTCGGACACTGGTTCTAATGCTAGAAGGTGGAGGGCTTGTTGCGCTCTATCAATCATGCATGGAATACCCAATGGCCTGAGCTTACCGTTCTTTTTGGGGATGTAGATACGTTTGAGTGGTTTTGCAGAGTAAGCCTTGCGGCTCAGTTGATTAACCGCTTTCATACGGCGTGCATCCGTGTTCCAGATAACGCCATCAGTTCCGGGCGTTTTACTGCCTTTGTTTTGTGAGACTCGCCTGACTGCAAGAAGTTTTGCTGAGCGAGAATGCGTTAAGAGCCACTGTAAGGATTTCACCTTACCGTATTTCTTTTCTCTCGTTGCTTTTGCGATACGCACTTGAAGCTTTAATACGTGTGCTTCAGCGGATTTCCAGTCGATAGACTGCCACTGAGCACCGTCAGAAGATGCACTAATCTCTTTCGAGATCATCATTTGCTTTTCTCCTTAAATAAAGTTCTTCAAATTCTCTCGCAATGGGAGACCAGTCGGAAGTGGGCCCACTTTCGTAGTCAGGCAGAACCTGTATCTACATCATTACAATGTAGCTTTCGCTTTTTCCGACCTCCTATACCTGCATCACTATCGGTCGCAGAGACTTTCCCAATGGGAGTGATACAGGCTTACCCTGTTCCGTATGTCACGTAAAATATCAGCTTAGATGCCCACTATAGTGCGGAGAGCACTGCGATCACGAAAGAGTATTGTCCAACCTCTTTCCGACTCTCATTGCCTTTTGGCTACAGCGTATTAACCACTTCCGCTGTTTCGTAGCATAACGCACCTTTCATGGATTCACTTACGTTCATCATACTGACTACCTAGCACTTACCCGATTCACGTGGTTATCAGGAGGATCTGCCTCTCACGATTTCGATCCCGAGCAATTTAAAATTGCTCTTCGTTACATTGTCCGAGCCGCTGCTTTATTCAGGCTCGTAGGTTCATCTGGTGATACAGATGGTTCATTCATAAAGCGATGAACAACGCTTCATACGACTTCAGGTCGCACGGACAAAATCTCGTTAGGCTTTCTACTCTATTTAGGCTGGTAGGTATTAGCAAAAGTATTGAAAACTTCTTCATAAAGTACCTTTTTGAGTACATAAAGAGACCGCCACGGTGGACGGTCATTTACAATAAAGCTATTTATGCATACAAATGAGTTTACGTTCAATACGCCCACATAGACAACTTAGCTATTGTGATTTGCCGTTCGTTCAGCAAGCACTTCTTTGAACGCGAACATCCCATTCAGTGCAGCAGGAAAGCCAGCGTAACCAGACATCTGAATTATTACTTCCTTGATCTCTTCTTCATTGCAACCCACATTAAGCGCCGCATTCAGATGCACTTTAAGTTGTGGGGCACAGTTACCTAGTGCTGTTAACGCTGCCACTGTCGCAATCTCACGTGATTTCAAATCTAAGCCTTTTCGCGCATAGATATCACCGAAAGGATATTCAATGGTGTATTTAGCCAAATCAGGGCTTATATCTTGCAAGCTATCGATAACATTTTGCCCTGCTTCACCATCAATCAGTTCAAGTAGTTCTAGACCTTTTTCAAAACGTGACACTTCCATTATATTACTCCTATGTGTTGATAGGAGTGTAAAATACAAATTAGAGTTCACTCTAAGTCAAGAGACTTTTCCATCTTTATACAGATCAATTTTATATTCCAAAGCCGAAAGGTGGGATTGTTGTTGCTCTATATGCGCTTTTAACCTTTGTTGATGTTGTTCTAGTAAGGCTTGACGCTCAAGTACCGAATTATTTCCCAGCTCTCTTAGCCGAGCATATTCTAATATCTCTTCGAGTGGCATAGCCGTTTCTTTCAGGCGAATCACAAACCCAACCCACTTTACGTCTTTCTCGGTATAAACTCGGTGGCCACTAGTGTTGCGCTGAACATTTTTAAGCAAGCCGATTTTTTCATAATACCTAAGAGTATAATCAGACAAACCTACCAAGTTAGAAAACATCTTAATGTTCATTTTTACTTCCTTCATCACAGGCGGATTGTACATTCAAGCCTAAACAATTTTGTCTGGAAACGAGCAATGATACCCACTTTTCACTCTTTATTAAAAAATGAGCATGAGATTAGCTATATTTGGTCAAAGGTCGATCAATTAGGAACATAGGTTTCTTGACTAAAACAACAATGAAGCAGATCCGAACTAGGAGGCACTTTGTTAAAAATTGCCACATGTAAAACTTCAGCTCTATGAAGCCTCTGGACATTTCCGCGTCAGTGACTTTGCTAAATTAGCAATTTATGAATAACTACAGGTATGGAGAGTCACTAACTTGGTGCCATACGTGAATAGACCAGTTCAAGGCGCAATGCCCTTCGATCATCATCGAATAATTTACTTAATAAAGTAGCTTCGGGCTTGCTCAACACTCGGGATTTAACGTTGGCTTCGCAACGCTTAATCCTTATTTGTTATACGCGTGGTTGGTCTGTCACTGAACCATTAGCCAGAGACTTCGTGACTGCCAAGTTCTGATACCAGTTATTAAACACCAACTCAAAGTCATTCAGAACGATGCTACCAAAGTCATAATTTCGATACTGCTGACATAACTCCAAAAGTTGCTGATCATTGTTAATTGGGTTCTTAAAACGAATGAGAGAGCTGTGGGCTGTTACTAATTTATAGCGGCTATCAAAAGTTACCCTTAATCCCGCGTCACTTAGCTGAGTCCTAAGTTTATGCCTGAACTGCTCTAAAGAGTTACTCGTAGGAAAACCTTGAAGCACAATGCAATTGGGTGATGCACTAACGCCACGGTAATGTATTTCAATCGGTTGTATTGTGTTCAACACCGAGAGAAATGTGTCAGCATACACCTGAATATTGATTTCGTTTAGATCGAAGTCTGGAACACATGAAATTATCGATAAAACTGTAAGATGAAGCTCATCAAGCGGATGATAATATTGATTAGGTTCAATTTCTCGCACCGCTTTCTGAAAATTGGTAATTTCATCAAGTATGACGCTGTTACCCTGATTTAAATACGCTAAAGCTGTGATACCTCTACGAGTGTCATTGGCGACATCTAATAAATGAAAATCGAGCTCATAATCGTTGTGAGTGGATGCCAACTCAAACCTTTGCCACATTTGATCATAGATACTCTGAATCATCATTTCCTCGAAAGCGTATAACATTTTAATATCGTGCAGGCACGAATTCATACTTTCAGCATATCCCAAACGCCTTACTTAACCAACTGAAAAATAAGAGTATAATACAGTATAAATCCGGTTTTCAGTTGTAAACCGTGCAAACACACATTGCTTACTATTCAAGGCATGTTATCACTGATTAGTTATCGACGATTCAATAACTTAGATACACGTTAAACAACGTATTCGTGCGTAGTTGTGTTTGAAGATCAGTATCTAGTAGGTTAGAACTTTAGGCATGAGGAAAAGTAAGGTAAATTCCTGAGTTTGAACCTGAGTTCAATCCCTATCTGGCTCATTTCGGGGCATAAATAATTTACCACTAACCTCGTAAGTGGTGAGTAAGGTAAGCAAAAAGCAAATGAGCTAATAATGGTTAAGCGGCCAAGCACATTCATAGTCATAGTCATAGTCATAGTCATAGTCATAGTCATAGCTTATCCACATATGAGATCAAAAAAGCGAGCACTGGTCTCGCTTTTAACTACTTGATTTTAAAATCTATTAAATAAGTTCAACCGACTGCTGTGCAATGACCCATTCTTCATTAGTTGGGATCACCAAAGCTTTGGCGCCGAGAAGCTTCGAAGTAGCAATGACACCCGATTGTCCAAATCTTGCCGCTTCGTTGCCTTTTTCGTCTTCAACAAAACCAAGCAGTTTTAGATGCTTAATGATCTCACGTCGGATCGGTAAGGAGTTTTCACCGATGCCACCGGTAAAAATGATCCCATCAAAGGAGTCCAACGCCGCTAAGTACGAAGCAATGTATTTGGCAACACGATAAGTGAAGACTTGAAACGCCAACGTTGCCCCTTCATGCCCTTCTTCCATGGCTTCTAAAATGCCGCGCGCATCACTCGTTAATCCTGATACACCAAGGAATCCGGACTCTTTATTGAGCGCGTTGAAGACCTTTTCCTGCGACCAGCCTTTTTTAAGCAAGAATTCGATAATGCCAGGGTCCAGATCTCCACATCGTGTGCCCATCATCAAGCCTGACAGAGGTGTAAAGCCCATAGAGGTATCAATCGACTCACCGTTATTGATCGCACATACAGATGCGCCATTGCCTAAATGCACAGAAATAAAGCTCGCCTGCTCTGCGGGTTTGTTGAGCATTTTTGCTGCTTCACGGCTAACAAAGTAATGGCTTGTTCCGTGGAATCCATAACGACGAATGCCAAAGTCAGTGTACAGTTCGTTGGCAATAGCCCCAGTGTAGGCCCGCTGCGGCATGGTTTGGTGGAAAGCAGTATCAAACACAGCAAATTGCGGTAAAGAAGGAAAAGCCTCCATAGCGGCTCGGATCCCGATGGCTCCGGCTGGGTTATGCAATGGCGCTAAGTCGGCAAGTTTTTCTATTTCAGTGGTCACTTCTTCCGTTATTCGTACTGTTTGAGTAAATTTCTCTCCACCATGCACAATACGATGCCCGACAGCAACGAGTTTTGCTGCTAGGCCAAGCTTTTCGGTTAAACCAACCAATTGACTGATTGCGATTTTGTGATGATTCCCTTCACCAGTAAGAGCAACTTCCTCTTTATTTCCCTCGAACTTCCAACTCATGCGAGCCTCAGCAAGACCAAAGCATTCCCCAAGGCCGCTCAAAACCGCCTCACCCGACTGTGAATCAATGACTGCAAATTTTAAAGAAGAACTACCGGAGTTAATCACCAGTACGTAGGAATTAGACATTTCACGTTTCCCGTTATCAAACCAAGATGTTGGCACTTAAATGTGAGCTAGGCTGCCTCAAAAAACAACCTCTAACAGAAGGCATTATTCAATATTTTTTGAATTATTCAACAAAACCTTAGTTTTTGATCATGATAGCTATGGTTTCATTGATCCAACTCAATTGTCTTTACCTCAATGTGCTTGGGTATATCCACCAGCGACATCTGGAGCAATACCAGTGAATCAAGCTTTGGCTGTTAACCCTGCTCAATAGTTTAGCTGATGATGAAATAAACGGCTTAAGTATGAGGTAAGTATTCGATAAGTTTGATTAAGGGTGAAACGTGTGGATGAGGTCTAAACGGATAAGCTAAGTCACAAACAGTGCCATAGCAGCTCAGGTAACAAGCATAAAAAAACCGAGCGCAATGCTCGGTTTCTAAATTTATTTTAAGGTAGTAGCAAATTATGCTTCTGGAGTGCGACGACCACGGCCGTGCCCACGTTCACCACGATGTGCGCCACGGTGGTCACCACCACGGTTACGATCGAAACGACGCTCACCACCTTCACGATTACCATCGCGGTTACCATCGCGGTTGCCGTCACGGTTACCACGGAAGCCACCTTCACGACGACCGCCTTCACGGTTCCCACGGTAGCCGCCACCGTCACGACGTCCGCCATCGCGACGACCACCGCCATCACGACGACCACGAGACTCGCGGAAATCATCAAAGTCACACACTACCGCACCCACTTCTTTTTGACGGATACGCAGTTTGCTTAGTTTAGTTGCCGCTTCAGAGCTCATTGCTTTAGGAAGCTGAACAAACGTATGACCTTGAGCCAGTTTGATTGCACCGATAGAACCTTTGCCTAGGCCAAGTTCGTTAGCAAGTGCACCAACAATGTCTTTCACTTGAACGCCTTGTTCACGGCCTACTTGAAGTTGGTATGTATCCCAATCTTGGTTGTTTGCCGCACGACCGCCGCCTTCACGACGCTCTTTACGACGTTGCTTATCACGCTCAATCGCTTCAATCATTGGGTCTTCGCCAATGTAGAATAGAGGACGCTTACCTTGCTGACGCTTAAGCAGCATTGCAGCTAGAGTCGCAGGCTCGATGTCGAGTGTCGTTTGCAGCTTTTCTACAAGCTCAGCAAACTTATCCAGTGACTTGTGCTCTTTCTCAGACTCAAGTTCTGCAGCCAGTTTGTTCAAACGAGCTTCAGCCACTTTGTCACGTAGAGGAAGTTGGATTTCTTCCATTGAAGACTTAGTCACACGCTCAATCGTACGAAGCATACGGATTTGGTTAGTACGAACCAATAGGATCGCCTTACCTTTACGTCCAGCACGGCCAGTACGGCCAATACGGTGGATGTATGATTCAACATCGAACGGGATATCGTAGTTAAATACGTGAGTAATACGAGGAACGTCCAAGCCACGAGCAACAACGTCAGTCGCAACTAGGATATCGATCACACCTTGTTTGATGTGGTCAACAGTACGCTCACGTAGAGACTGAGGGATATCACCGTGCAGTGCCGCCGCTTTAAAGCCACGAGCAGAAAGCCAATCAGCAAGACGCTCAGTGTCTTGACGTGTACGTACGAATACGATTGACGCATCAGTTTCTTCAGTTTCAAGAAGACGAGACATCGCTTCATCTTTCTCTACGCCTTTTACTACCCAGAACTGTTGTTGAACTTTATCAACCGTGTGGTTTTTACCCGCAACGTCAACAGTGATAGGATCACGTAGGAAACGCTCAACAATGTTTTTCAGCATTGGAGGCATTGTCGCTGAGAATAGAACGCGCTGTGCAGAAGAAGGGGCGTGTTCCATGATCTCTGTAACGTCGTCAACAAAGCCCATGTTTAGCATTTCGTCTGCTTCATCAAGAACGAATGTGTGAACTTCGTCTAGGTGTAAACGTTCGCGGTTGATCAGGTCTTGAACACGACCAGGTGTACCAACAACAACGTGAGCACCGCTTTTCAGAGCACGCATTTGATCAACGATAGATGCACCACCGTAGATTTCTAATACTTTAAGACCTTTGATATTTTTACCAAGGTTTTTCATCTCTGCCGCAACTTGAATAGCAAGCTCACGAGTTGGAGCAAGAACGATAGCTTGTGGCTTACGTTGATCAAGTTCGATTTTGTTTAGCAATGGCAAAGAGAATGCAGCCGTTTTACCAGTACCCGTTTGTGCTTTACCCAGCGCGTCTGACCCTTTTAGCAGATGCGGGATAGCCGCAGCCTGAATTGGAGTTGGAGACACGAAACCCATTCCGTCTAGAGCAGAAAGGATAGAATCATTCAGTGATAGTTCGCTGAATTTAGTAACAGAATCTTGCATTGGGATCCTACTTAATTAAACAAAAAAACAGTCCCATATGCTCTTCCAATTCGATACTGATTCATCTGATTTACCCAACAGGTTCAGACAAGAATTAGTACAGTACACAACCGCGATAAGCCATTAGGGACGACTAAGGGACGCGGATTATTCCTCAAATGCACAAAAAAAGCTAGAAAAAATTGAATTACATCACAATTTATTCTCACCAATCGCACTTTTAGCATAAATTTTCAACGTCCAACCATATTCTATAAAGAAAAGTACACTATTTACTTAAGCTAACTCTTACCTAACATACATGAGTAATTTTGTGTCCTTTAGGTAGTAATCATAGTTCGCAATGATTATAGTGTGTGCAACTCAACTGGTAAGTTAAATTAAAGATGTTTAAAGGTAGCCTTTCGGTGCTTGAACATCGATTCTGGCCCTCATCAGCGTCACCGTAAGGGCCTAGTTTTAACGAACTTCACCGCATCAGATTAACTTCCGTTAACCTTTCATATCATTCCTCAATAGAGAAGAAAACCACTGTTGGCCAACCTCCACTCTTTAGCCGCCCTGGCCCCTGAACAATACATTCAACCTGCTCATCAACCGTTAAAGCAGCGGGGAATTGATTCTCTGGTAAATATTTATCCACCCACCAATAACCAAAGCCTTGATCCAGCCAGAGTGTTACTTTTGCACCATCATCGAAAGTAAATGTCATTGTGCGCGCATGAGGTAATTGATATTTTGGTTTTGTCTCAAACGTTATATCAAGCTGTGTTTTCTCAATACAGCGGTTTACGACTGCTGCTCTTGCATCATCAGATGACCAATTATCTTGAACAGATTCAGGCAAATATCCCCCATCCTGCAGTCTGCCCGTAATTATCGAAGCCTTACAATCCTTGTAGTGTTCCAGCAACGCCCAACAGCATTTAAACACAAACTAAAAGGTAACGGGGCAGCCAAATATCTGTCACAGTACTCAACCTCAACGATCTGATGTGTCTGCATTTTCTTCAACAACAAATCAGATGCCTTCAGTACTTTACTCCGAACGGTTTTCGCAAATTTAGAGCCCTTTAATTAAGATTCGCTTAATTTCCTCTCATTATCCAACTCTGGTTAACAGGTATCTTCATGCTGTCACTGATTGAGATATTGGATATCAAATATATCGTGGAGCAAAGTCATCGTTGGGTAAAGCAAAAAGCTCGGCAAGCACTTGGTTGGAAGTCGTTAGAAGGTGCGACAGCCAGCCTTTATGGTCGAGAGTTGTGGACGATATTGAAGCGTGGTCAGACAGAGATAATTGGAGAAGCCGCCTATGAGCAACTTCATGCACTAGCAGGATAATTTGGTCTATAAAATGGCTCTGCCACGTCTTTATCAGAGTTTGCGACAGAGCACTATAAAGTGGTGCACCACTCACACGCTCTAAGCCGCGTGATGACAGAATATCGACAATGCAATGGCGAAACGTTTTCATCGTTATCCTTGAAACAAATCAAAAGAAACACTAACAAAAGCCCCAAAGTAATTCAGAGCTCAGGGTTTAATCAAAATTCAAACAATCTAGGAGGCACTATATAACGCAAATCGATAACGATACATTTCACAAGCTTATGTTCTAACGTGTATCGACTTGAAGACAGACGTACTTTTGACATAGTCATGTGAGGGCCATATAACCCGACTATTCCCCTCAGGGCTCATCACAAACGGCACTACCCAGAGCTTTAATGAGTCACTAAAATCAAAGCTGTGCTCAATAGGCTTAATGAAGTTTTCGTGTGCTGGGTATATCAAGTAGAGAACTCCACTTCCCTTCAGGTATTTATGCCCATAGGCGAACATCTGATACATATCAGATTGGGATATGCCATAGTTATGAGCGTCAAGATCTAACAGCTTCCATTTGGTATCGAGAACCACTTGCGGTTTATCCGGTAGAGTCATCAATAGATCAGGCTTCAGTTGAAAGTGTGCATGTTGGTTGTGCTTCACCAAATGCTTTGAACTAGCTTGAGTCGTCAGTTCCACATTTTCCGGAAGGTTCGACTTCAACACCGATGCTACATAACTCTCAAATACAGCTTCCATCGGAAACATTAGTGACAAGGCGCTGCTCTCACCTTTCATACTAAGAGGTGAGAAACCCTCTAATATCAATTGTGCCCATGCTATCGGGGCGTGATAATTAAGCATGCTTCGATCGAGCTTAAGCGCACTCAAATCTTTCTTAACTGACTTTGAAACAGGCACATCCACAAATGCGAACTGGAGCTCTCTTAATAAGCGTTGATTCGATGGAGAACGAGTATATGCCACTAGTTTATTTAGTGCAGTAGTGATCAAGCGGTTAGCTGGTCGATTGATGAGATATTCATCATAGTCGACATAAAATTTATGTTGATTAATCAGGTTACGTCGCAATTGCTGACCAACCAACAATTTACCCTTTTGATAGTTAAGATTGTCAGCTTGCGTTACATAGTCACTTTTAAGTCCCCTTTTCACTAACCGATTGACCGATTGTAAAAACTGCTCGATAAACACTTCTAACAACGGCATTTTTTTACTGGCAATCGAGGCTTGATCTGAGGCGACGTAACGAAAAGAGCCTAAGTGCTGCAACATAATCAGCAGCATCTGGCGAGACTCGCTTATTGCTGTTTCTCGATCGGCAGCCTTGCGACCTGTTTTCGGCAACACTTCAATATGCTCACCTGTAGGTGTAAATAATACACCTACATAGTTTTTCACTTGAATGAGCTCATACCCATGGCGCTTCGTTAAGCCTAAACACTTACTGGCTTCTGATTCGTTAGCGCTCAAGCACACTTCTTTTAAATACTCGAAAGCACTTTTTGAAATAAGCTCAGCGCCTAATTCATCACAAGCCGATTGCTCAAAGCTCAAATAGCCATATTCAAATACCGTTGTATGCATGGCTACTGCTCTGTCACCATTTCATGACCAATTTTAACCCCTTGGATTTCGTCCGAAGTTTTGGATGCTTTTGAGTAGAGACCTATATAGGACTCAGCATCATACCAAACCTCATCAGCCTTATCTGCCAACGTATACTTCACAACTGATTGTCCATACTGATCGAGATTGTGTTCAGCACCGAACAAGGCACTAAGCTCTTGCTTTGTATGGCTATGTTCTTTGATGAACTGTTTTTCTGGCGTTTTTTGATTATCTGCAATCACTAAACGGATCTTGCTCCAATCCTCAAAAAAGTACTCTTCCAATAAAGGAATAATCTTATTTTTAAATACTGACTGAAGCTCAAAAAATGCCAAGTCTTGCTTGTCTTGTTCGACGAGCGCCTTCACCGGCATGAAAAACGCATGACCCAGCGTGTGTTCACGATCATAGAGGATTTCGATACGCTGATTCAGAACGTCGAGTAAACGCTGTAAATCAATGCCCTTCACTACTGCACCCGTAAGTAACTCAGGTTTTGGCATCATTTCTACGAAATCAAAGCGACGGCGAAGCGCAGTATCCATCATGGCTAACGAACGGTCAGCAGTATTCATCGTACCGATGATATTTAGATTATCCGGCACCGAGAATGGCTTACCAGAATATGGCAGTGTTAGCTCTAACGCTTCTTCTTGGCCTTTACGCTTAGAAGGTTCGATCAAAGTAATCAACTCACCAAATACTTTTGAGATATTGCCTCGATTAATTTCATCAATCACAAGCACAAAACTCTTCACTTCTTTTGTTTCTACCACTGGTTCAGTGGGCAGATTATAGGTCTTAACTAAATGTTGGAGTATTGCTTTAACATAGGATGGATTATAAAACTCTTTTGCATCTGCTCCTCCATAAAGCTTACGAATACTATCAATCGATACAGGGTATCCGTTGCCTAAATCTTCGTGAGATGTCTCATGAGGAAAAGCCCTAAATGTCGTATTGCCGTGGTATTGAATGTCAAGCATCTTGCCGCGTTGTGTGCTCAATGATAGCGATACGCCCTCCTCCAGTTCACTTTTGAGCGCTTCAATTGCGATTTCAAGCGGGTCATTACTTTGCTCTACGCCTCGGCTAGCTTGCTCGCATATTTCCTTAAAAATACCTGATTTCACTTCATATGAAATCTGACCATCAATGGAAGACGCCGCGAGTCCTTCAACAAACTCTTCATAACCATAGCTTTGATGGAAAGTGACAAAACGGATACGTTTCTCACTGATAAGGCGATCATACTCAGCTTTTAGCGCGTCTCGGCTATGCCAAATAAATTGTGGCTCTGCTGCTTTCACTGCCGCTTCGATCGTATGATAGGTTTTGCCTGTCCCCGGAGGGCCATAAAGGATTTGGTTTAATGATGATGGCTTGTATGCATCCATAAAGTTCACTTGCGTATTATCTGATTTTTCTTTTGTAACTGTCGAAATACCAATTTCTTCGCTTACTCGGTCATAGGAAAGCTCAAAAGACTTAATTGCATCATTGCTCCATTGAACAAGTTGTTCAAAGTCCATCGCTAAGGTTTCTTCGTGACTTAAGCATTTTACGATGGGCGATTGATAATAACTTCCTCTTATGCTCTCATACTTTTCTACCAAGGGTTTTGGTGCGTTTACCGTGTCTATCTTTACTGCGAATTCATCCGTTGATATGTGCACTGTGTAGGCGAGATGATCTGGAGAGTTTTGCGTAGGATAAATTTTTGCCCATAAGTATGAGGAAAAGTGACCACCTTGATTCACGGGACTTTTTCGAAGTTTCACTTTGCCTTCTGGAAACAGACTTTCCTTAATTGCATTCGCCCAATCCTCGACGATCTCGTAGGCTCCTTTAAGTTCGGGAAAGTCTTTTTGTTGCTCCACATTATTTTTGTCTCTTTTCTTCCCATGCCATTTTTCAATGAGGTCGACATGACGCTGAGTAAACTGTAATTTTTCCATTTTCACACTCAAGAAAAAGCACGCTATTTTGCGTGATTATATATTCATCAATTGGCCATTAACCACGGCCTTCCTTGTTTTCTTCGCAGCCTTAGCAAGCGCTTCAGCTTCCTTACGAGCCTGTGCAATACGCTCTAGCATGACAATGAATCCGACCATGTCGGCATATAAGCGGTTAGTGATTCGGCAATTAAGTCTAATGACTGCGGATCATTAACAGTATCTTGCAATTCACTGCGCAGAAAATCATGACCAAAACATTGGATATAGCGCTAGGCTTCGCTCAGTTTAGCGGCTACATCTTTATTGGCTTTTTTGGCTTCAATGACGCCGATAGGTTTGAGGTCGACAAACAGAATGTAGTCTGCATACCCTAGTTTCAAGTTTCATCTTTTCCTGTTGGCCATTCCGCAATCGCCATGTTATGACCTGCTTGTGGGCGGGCACCTTTTGAAAATACTAAGTTTACGCTGTCTGCATCCCACCCCGCTTTGCGCAGCTGGCGATCAATTAATCATCTTTTGAAAGCTTCCACGCATGATTGACAGTAATTAATCTTTCGATAATTTCTTCTAGTTTTATCTGCATTATTAGTACCGCAAGTTATGTGCTTGTGATTTATAGTCATTTAAAAAGTCACTCACACTCACAACCTGCCAACCATTTTTAAATCCATCTTCAATATCATTGGCCGAAATTGCGACACCAAATTTGTGCTTCGGCCACGCAAGTTCAAGCCGTGCAGCTAACCCTCCGAAACTGTCTTCAACAAAATAGTTAATATCGGGGAGTTTCAGATACGCTTGTCGACAAGCATGCAATACGCCATGTACACCTGGATCTGAGTAATCAAACAACTCTTGCCACTCACCGAGGTCATCAAGTAAACCTTGCTGTTTACGCAAATCGTTAATTGTTTGACGCTCTCTATGGCTAAGAGCCATATGCTCATGCATAGGTTGTTTGCTGTGACAGTCGATACACAGTGCACGAAGGTTTGACGGCCTGTTATCTGATTTAACACCATTAACATGATGAACATGCACAAGCGCACGGTTAGAACGCATGTTCACTTTACATTCTTCACACTCAAAGTTCTTTTCTACACGATAGTGGGAGGATATTTTTGACCAATCATCGCTGTAGCCACTCTCAGCGGTCTCAGCTAGACGAGACGGCATATGCGGAAAGAAAGAGCTATAGGTAGCAAAGAATTCTGGCATATCAAATTCATTGAATATCTTCGAACGATGACCGCCACTGCTATAGCCCTTATAATTCAATTGCCCTAAGCATAATTTGCAGATGTTTAATCTTGCATAACCCTCTTCCTTACTTTGACCATAATACCCGCTACCAGATATAGGAAACTCACCGGATGTATCATTGATAACTACATATCTTTCAAATCGCCCTTCTGCACGCATAGATTTCAACTTAGAACAATCAGCCACATGATATTTATTGCCAGTTGATGGGTTTTTAATAACTGACTGAACGGCGCTACCATGGTCTTTTATATACAGGAGAACTTGTCTTCCTTGATAGCTTAGTAAACCAGAATCAATATCAACATCTTTGAGCTCTACGTCTTTGCCCTGAGCAAGCTCTATATCTATTTTGCTTTTTTCAGTGATTTGATGGTCCCAGACAAATACGCCTTTCTTTTCTGGCTCCATCATTTCTATGGCCCCCATCAGAGAGCGAAGATTAAGCGTCAGCTTCATTCCGCCCCCAAAATCTTCAAGATTTGCTCTTCAGCATTAGTTATCACGCGAAAAGACACACGACGAGAATGTTTTTCGTCTTCTGCACCATCTTTAACAACTGCTTTAGATGAAGAATACCCTACTGCCGCTACGTTATTTTTTACCCAGCCATAATGTTGTTCACGAACATCATCAAGCTTCATTACATAGCCAAGTACTGCACGCGTCCGTGACTGTGATAAACGCATGTTATTGAAGTAAGCCTCGTAATCGCTAGAATCGTGATTCCAACGGCTAGAGGTATGCCCTTCAATTTTAATCTCTTGAATAATCGGCTTGTACTGCTCTAATACTTCAAGGTAACGAGGAAAGAAATCATTCAAAATTACCTGAAATTGCTGAGTTAAATTCGCCTTACCATTTCCGAACAGTACTTCAGGTGAAGTAAAGTTGACACTCAACGTATCTCGATCAATTTCAGCCCCCCACGTATCAAGATCTTTAGCAAACTCTTCTAGCAACGCAATATAGATGGCCTGCTGGGTTTTCTGATAAGTTTCTGCGACTTCTTTTATTTTGTCACGCTCAACCATAGCATCACGCATAAGTGCAACAGAAATGAACAAGAACACCATCATCAAACCCGCCATTAGATCTGATACTGACATCCAATGTTCACCGCTATCACCCGTAGATTTTGTTTTTCCGAATAACTTTTCCATGGTTACACTGCAATTTTACTGTTTACAACATTCGACATTTCACGCGTTAACGCTTGGTAATCGCGGGTAAATTGTTGAGTAATCGTCGCAAGCGCTTCACCCATTTCATTCATGGTTCGGTTGATTTCTTGCTGCATCTGCAGGTCCAATATTTCAACTTGTTTCTCTACCGCACTACCCGTTTGAGCTACGGCCTGAGTAATTTGGTCTTCCAAGCTATCAAAGGTCCGGCGTACAGCTTGTGCTTGAATTTGGAACACCTCTTCTAGAGTCGTTTCTAAGCGATCGTGTAGTTTTTTGATCGCTGATGTCGCTTCTGACTGAATTTCTTTCGTGCTATTTAGTAACTCTTGGTTGGCTTCTTTTAGAACATTGCCTGTTTCTCGTGCATCGTCTTTAATATCGGCAACCAGTACGCGAAGCTGTCCATTCAGCTCAGTAATTGAGTCTTCAAGGTGTTGCCTGATCTGCTCTGTCGTATCAGTTAGATGACTGGTCACATTGCTTAGGCCGCCTGTCGCTGTGCCCACTTGATCTTGGAACGTCGTTGATGCTTCCAATAATTGCCCACCTAACGTTTGAGAGCTTTCAATTAGTTGGCTCGATACATTCTCGGCTCCCGCTTCCAAGTTTGTACGCATATGTTCAACACTCTGAGTCGCAGTCGAACTGAAGTTATCAATAATGTTTTGTGACTCTTGCAGCATTGATTCGTAATGTGTCGAAGCCGCTTTAACTGATTCACCAATTACCGACATGGTATTATCCATTTGCTCGCGAATTTGCGGAATTGCTTCTACTGCTTTATCACGAAGATCTTTAAATGCTTCTAAGCGATGCTCGAGCTCCGTCACTTGACCATGACCTAACTCCATAACTTGATGAAGTTTTTCCATAGTCGCTGGGATGGCTTCTGTACGTTCATTGATGCTAGCTACTGACTTCTCTGTCGAAGATATAGCATCTACACCTAGCTGATACTTCGTGGCCATATCTGCTAGTTGGTCTTTATAGTTTTCCTGCCAATCAACGAGTTTCTTCACTGACTCGTCTAATCGCTTAAAGTTCTCACCAAACTGCTCTGTCAGTTTGTCATTAAACTCAACAATGACTTCTTTCAGTGCATTAATGACCTGCTCTGTAGCTGATTTAGATAAAAGGTCACCGAACTCATCCATCTTTTGCCACAATTTAAACTGGAATTGTTCACTTCCCTCAACTGCTTTTTCCATATGGCGAACTAGTGATTTGTTTCCATCGTTGATATCTACACGCAGGTTTTTAATTTGAGAAGTCAATGATGAATCTTCATCGCCTTTGATCGCAGATAGCAGCTCATTAGAAGCATTCAGTTGAGCCGACATAACAGAGTAAATTTCTTCAGGCCCTATTCCCTTTACTGCATCTTCGCCTTTTTGCGGAATGACTCCAAGAATTGCCTTATAAATAATCGAAGCTGCCATACCAACTAAACTGGTTAAAAACGCAGTCTTCAAACCAGCCAGCAAGGATTCAATGCTGCCATCGATATTGGTCGGCTCAAACTCCATCAAACCCACGACAATACCAGCAAAGGTACCGAGGATACCCAAAGAGGTAAGGATGTTAGTTGTACTTGCCGTAAATCTTGGCGCTTTTCCTAGAAAAGCCAAAATACTAGAAGCGACAAGTAGCAAAAGGATGGTATAGATAAATGCATCTGAGATTGATGCAGCGCTATAGGAAGCAATGATGGAAGCAATAAAGTCAGTCATTTTTTTGAAATCAATTGCATAATGTAAGGATGATTTTTGCGGATTCTACTCACAAAACAAACAGAACACCATTCTTTTTTGATGACGGATTTAAATCGATGTTCAAGTACCATCGGGGAACGTTTACGACACTCTAATTCAAGATTATGAAAATGCTATACCTTAAAATTAAAACCAATCTTTTCAATGGCTTAATTAACACCACTAGTTCAATCTAAACTAGTACCATGCTAAAGTTTATGTTTAAACCCTTTAATGAAGCACTCTGTATTACTATTGAAGGTCATAGATGATTCTAAATATCCTATTTATCTGGAAAATATACAGTTATTTTCATCTGGATTGATTTTAGTGATCTCGTTCAATGCTTTCGATGCCCAAGGATCATAAATTTAAAGTAAGTACACGGTACCTTTCACTTCGACAAATATAGTGAACAACTGAGGTAGTGGCCTAGCCCCACAATGACAGCAATGATTACTATACAATCCAGCATATGCAAAGTAACATGTGACAAAGACAAACTTTCTGAAATTTGTTGCGGCGACCACACAGGCAGAGTAACGCTCTTTTGGGAGATATGCTTTGAAAGACAGCAGCAAGTTAAATAAAAACAAACATATAGAATAGATTAATGTTTCAAGATAATCCGCTATTAAATCAACTTAAGCAGCAAATCCAAGAGACCCTGCCTAAAAAAGAAGGCTCTATTAAAGCAACCGATAAAGGTTTTGGCTTCCTTGAAGTCGATAATAAAACCAGCTTCTTCATTCCACCCGCTTACATGAAAAAGTGTATGCACGGTGATAAGGTTGTTGCCATTATTCGTACGGAAAAAGAGCGTGAGGTCGCTGAGCCACAAGAGCTCCTAGAACAAGCTTTTACCCGCTTTATTGGCCGTATTAAGTTGTTCAAAGGCAAACTCAACGTTGTACCAGACCACCCACAACTTAAAAAGCTGTCTCTAAAAGCAAAATTAACAAAAGGCTTAAAGACCGATGAATTCAAAGAAGGTGATTGGGTTGTTGCCAACCTTGTTCGTCACCCTCTTAAAGATGAGGGTGCCTTTTTGGTTGAGATCACCGAAAAGATCACCGATGCCGATGATAAAATTGCCCCTTGGTGGGTAACGCTCGCTCAAAATGGGTTACCAAACTCAGAGCCTGAGGGGATCGATAACTGGGAACTACAAGACGATGCCGATCTGGAGCGCGTTGATATGACCCACGTTCCTTTCGTCACTATCGATGGTGAGTCAACCAAAGATATGGATGATGCTTTGTATGCTAAGAAAAACGAATCGGGTGATTTTGAGCTGACCATCGCGATTGCGGATCCAACGGCCTACATCACGCCTGACGACAGCATGGATAAAGTTGCTCGTGAGCGTGGCTATACCATTTATCTACCAGGACGTAACATTCCTATGTTACCTCGTGATTTAGCAGACAATCTTTGTTCTCTGCTAGAAGGCGAGACTCGCCCTGCTATCTGTTGTAGCGTTACGGTCAGCAAGGAAGGGGTTATCGCTGATGATATCCGTTTCTTCGCCGCGAACATCCGCTCTCATGCACGACTTGCCTACAATAAAGTTTCAGATTGGCTTGAACATGGGCTAACCGATGAATGGCAACCAGACGACACGATCGCTGCCACAGTGCGTGACCTTTATGCCTTCTCGCTCGCTCGTGCTGAATGGCGTGAAAATAATGCCGTTGTATTCCCAGATCGCCCTGATTATCGTTTTGAACTCAGTGAAGATAATGACGTTATCGCGATTCATGCCGATCTAAGACGCAGTGCTAATCGCCTAGTTGAAGAAGCCATGATTACGGCCAATATCTGTGCGGGTAGAGTG
This sequence comes from Vibrio azureus, assembly GCF_002849855.1. Taxonomy (NCBI): domain Bacteria; kingdom Pseudomonadati; phylum Pseudomonadota; class Gammaproteobacteria; order Vibrionales; family Vibrionaceae; genus Vibrio; species Vibrio azureus. The sequence continues at coordinate 546,027 of NZ_CP018617.1, read as the reverse complement.
CTTAACGACAAGTTCCAATTGGGCGTCTTTAATACGCACGCTGGCTTCAAAACCGACAAGATCGACGATGTTATTGCGCTTATCAATCCAGAAGCGACATTAGAGTTTACCGCAGAGTCAATCAAGACACTGGAAGGCTTTGCGGCTCTTCGTCGTTGGTTAGCCAAGCAAGATACGCCATATCTCGACAATCGTATTCGTAAGTTCCAAGCGTACAGTGAGGTGGGCAATCAACCTCTTCCTCATTATGCTATGGGCCTTGATATTTATGCTACTTGGACATCACCGATACGTAAATATGGCGATATGATCAACCACCGTTTGCTTAAGGCAATTATCTTGAACAAAGAGCCTGTCCAAAAGCCAGACGATGCGATTGGTGAGGAACTCGCAATACACCGTAAGCATCACAAAATGGCTGAGCGTGGTGTTTCCGACTGGTTATACACTCGTACACTGGCTAACGAACCAGACAACAAAACCTGTTTCATTGGTGAGATTTTTGACATTAATAGAGCCGGAGCACGTGTTCGACTTCTCGAAAATGGTGCATCAGCCTTTATTCCTGGCGCTTTAATTGTCAATAATAAGGAACGAATTGATTGTAACGCTGAAAACGGCACGATTTCCATTGATAAAGAAGTCGTCTACAAGCTGGGAGATACCCTTGAGGTTGTCCTAACTGACGTTAATCAAGAAAACCGAAATATCGTTGCCAAACCGACCCAGATATTTGCTGAACAACCTGCCCCTCAAACAGAAGAGCAAACTGCAAAATAATTCATTGGTTTTGAATACTATAAAGCGCTCGGTTTGAGCGCTTTTTTATTTGCCTAATTCTTTTTATTTTCCTGAGATAAGTGACCTTAAGATGCCAGACATTGATATTCTTCGCTTTCACCGATTCACTGCGAGAAAGACCGAACGTTATAGTGCCACACATAACGGGATCTATCTTGTTGAGGGCGGTCGTTTTCTTTTAAGGCAACCACAAGGGGAAGAGATTGAGCTAAAAGCCGGTGACTTTACCCTATACAATTCTAAGGATCTAAACCGTTCGGAAGCCGCTCCTGGTTATTTTCGCGCTCTTGCACTGGTGTTTGATGCTCACTTATTTACCGAATTTAAATTGGCGCATAAAGACCAACAGATCGAAGATAAACAACGCCACTTCTACCCTTTTTCCATTCAAGATCATTCTGACATTTCACAAATGATCAAAATTCTGGTGCAGCTTGTAGAGAGCAATGCACCGAAGTATGCCCAAAAACACGTGGCACTGGCTCTGTTGTCAATGATGCTCAAAGAGGAGCCAAGAGTGCTCTCGATCATCGATGAGGCCAACAACCTAACGACCTCACAAAAGACCATTAAATATATTGATGTGCACTTAGACAAACAAATTACCTTAGAGACGGTCGCAGCTCACCTTGGCATGTCTATCGCAACGTTAAAGCGTCGACTTGCTGCTGAAGATGTATCGTTTTCTCAAATTTTGAAGATAAAACGCATCAACTACGCCGCGACCCAGTTGCGCATTTCACACAAATCAATTGCGCATATTGCTTTCGAATCAGGCTTTAAAAGTGCGGCACATTTTACGACCGCATTTAAATCGATTAACGCCATGACCCCGAAAGATTTTCGCAATAAGTTAAGAAGTTAAGAAGTTAAGAAACTAATAAGCTAATAAGCTAAGAAACTAATTCAAGTTAAACAGCAGACAAGCCGCTCATTGGGATAACCACACACGGATATTCGATAATAGAAGGCCGAACAACGAACAGTCAAATGCCCTATGACCAAAAACACCCAGATGGGTCAGACTCTAGTAGATCGAGAATATTTTCTAGGTTATTAGTGGTTGGCAGCGCTTGATAGGGAACCCAAGTTAACTCGTCATCACCACTTTTAGGCACATAAAACTGCCAAAGCTGAGACTGGGAGTCATACGATATCTTAGCCACTGGGGAAGTATATTCGCTATGCTGTGAATCCAATAAAAAGTGGGCTTGGTATAGTTCAATACCATCCTCTAACGGTTCATAAAGACATTTCCCCAATTCCACCGATACATTGGCGTTTCGCTGGCCGCAAAGCAGCTCAATTGACTTATATAAGCGACCAATCGCCATTTGAGAAACAGACATAGGTACTCTCCCGTAGGGCAAACCTCTTATGGTTATTGTGTTTAAGTATATACCCAAGCACGCCATTACTGCAGATTCACAAAACTGAAACCAACGCTGCTTACTATATTACTTTTGAAGTCTAACTTTGGAGCTTATTATGTTACGTATTTCTATGACGATGATTATCGCCATGGTTATGTCCCTACCCTCAGCAATCGCAAAAGAAATCAGCATATCGGGGTCCACCTCCATGGCTCAGGTCATCGATGTGCTAGCAGAACACTATAACCAAGATCATCCCAATAACTTTATTGCCGTGCAAGGCATAGGTTCAAGCGCTGGCATCGCGATGGTCAATAAAGGAGTGGTGGAGCTAGGTATGAGCTCTCGCTACCTTACTCAGAATGAGAAACATAAAGATCTTAGTGTTCTGCCTATTGCCTATGACGGCCTCGCGATCATCGTCAATCGTGCAAACCCAATCACTAGCCTTACCGAACAACAGATATACGACATTTATAAAGGTAAGATAAAGAACTGGCAACAAGTCGGAGGCACAAACACGCCTATCGTGGTGGTCACACGGGAAACGTCTTCGGGATCTCGACATCGTTTTGAACAATTGCTTGGTTTAACCAAAATGGTTAACGGCAGCACGGTCTCTGATATTGATCCCCATAATCTGGTGGTGAACAACACCAGTACTGTCAAAGCGCTGATCAGCCATAATGTCAACGCCGTCGGGTTTGTTTCGTTGGGTGCGATGGATAAAGACGTAAAGGCCGTTAAATTTAATGGCATCGCACCATCAACGAAAAATATCGAAAACCAAAAGTATGCGCTGGCTCGACCATTTTTATTGCTGTATCGCAACAAAAGCTTAGATCCGGACAGTAAGCAATTTATTTCGTATTTAAAGTCAGACAAAGCCCAAGCACTTATCGCAAGCCGTGGATACATTCCCAACGACAACATGGTCCATTAAAACTTATTGGTAAGTCATCTCAAGATGTCCGTCCTTTGCAAACGTCTCACTAAACGGGTTATTTCTCATTAGATTGGCTGTTTTTCACTAGACTGGCAGTTTCTCACTAGACTAACTGCCGCATCAGAGTGCTTGCATCAGGCTTCTTTGGTCAGAGAACCTAGGCATAAAACAAAAGGAGCCACTCTCGGCTCCTTTTGCGCATTCAATCTTGACCTAATCTCAGTCTAGTTTGTTTAAAAATGCAGTTGAATGACAGAAACAACAACCGCACCTGGGCGACGAATCCCCTCTATCTCGACTTTGATTTCACGTTCGATCTCTAGGCCTTTCTTAATGGGTGTCACCTTAACCAAGGTGCTTGAGGCACGAACGTTATTACCTGCTTTTACCGGATACGGGAAGCGTACCTGATTCAAACCAAGGTTAACCACAAGTTTGGCTGTCGGGAACATAGGCTGGTCAGGGTCCACAGAATCGGTCAGCTTTGGCAATAATGCCAGAGTTAAAAAGCCGTGAGCGATCGTGGTTTTAAATGGCGATTCACTTGCAGCACGTTCAGGATCAGTGTGAATCCACTGCATATCTTCGGTAACAGAACCGAATTGATTAATGCGTTCTTGAGAAACATGCAACCAATCTCCTACATGGATCACTTCCCCTACTTTAGACTTCAGCTCGTCATATAGCACACGAGCTTCAGGCTTCATGACGATAGGTTCTGTCTTAGTGTGCGCTTTTTTAGCGACAATAGATGGATTACGATCCCGAAGGTTAGAAAAAAGCGGACGACCTTGTGCTTTACCTAAGAAATCACTCCAGTAATCGCGTAGCGCTGGAGACATCCGATTCATTAACTCTGTTTGATGGGAAGAAATCGCACCAACTTTGTCTTTAAATAGATTTGTGACTTTCATAGATACCCTTAGATTGTTCCTATACAACTGGCTGTACCAGTTAATTTTGGATTAGTTAACAGTGCGTTGCAAATACTTTCGGGCGAACACCTGTTTGCTCAATAGCAACTTTCTATTATCTATCAATAATTTAAAAATAAAACATCATTTTATTATGCGAGACAAAAACGTGTCAAATAAATGAAAATATGCAGATTTATTGTGCTTTTTCATCAATTATGAGCTATTAACCGAACTAACCGCAGATGCATAAAAACAAGCAAAATTACCCGAACTAAACCATCGAAGTTCTAGGTTTATTTATGTGATCAAAGTCAAATAAAACACAATCCTCTAAAAACACCAACCTTCATAAACACTACCCATTCAGACATTATTAAAAGCTCAATCTACAAAATGAACAATAACACTGCCTTTATACCTAAAATGAGCTCAGATATTGCTAACTTTGTAGAGCTTCATATGAATTCGAATATGCTCTAACATTAGGATAAATTGATAAATAATATTGTTTTTAACGCCGTTAGTAACGTTTTATCTACGAACAAATCACCAACACATACCTATATATGCCCAGAGCAATAACCAAATGGTATCAGGTATTGAGTTGAGAATGGTATCCCTGAGCCGATTTACCACATGATAGTTGTGACCAAGTAACACGGACACTGCGAGCCTATAAGAAGAGTTTTTCAAAACCATGCAAGAGCATAATATCCAAATTAAAAATGGCTCACTAAACATCACTGTTTTAGAGCAAACCATCCCCTTTAATGAGCTACTGGATTTTGCATCTCGTGAAAACCCCAAACGAGGCTTTTTATTTGTTTCTAAAGTGCTGGGCAAGCATATCCCTGTTAAGCCAAGTCAAATGAGAGCCGCTTATGACACCTTAGTTGAAAAACTCAATGGGGATACAAGTAGCTTCGTTGTCGGCATGGCAGAAACTGCAACAGGTCTTGGCGCGGGGTTTGCCGACAGCTTAGCCAATAAGCAAAATCAACCTGTCTATTATCAGCATACGACCCGATATAAGTCCGATTTACCGATTTGGTTGACGCTAGATGAAGCTCATAGTCATGCTGTTGACCATATTTTGTACCAACCAGAGAAAGTTTTACTTGATTCAATAACAAACTGTCAGAGGCTCATTCTAGTCGATGACGAAATTTCAACAGGTCGAACACTCAAGTTACTTGGCGAAAAGCTCTTACCTAAAATGAAACAAGTCAAAGAGGTGGTGATTGTTTCTTTGGTGAATTGGTTGAGTCAAGAACATCGTGCTCAGTTTGATGCTTGGGATCTTCCAGTAACATACGCATCACTACTGGACGGTAAATTTGATTTTACTCCAGTCCCCGGATTCTCGCCGTCTTTGCCTAAAAATGTAGACAAAGACCTAGATAATAGAGCCTGTCGAAACGATTTAGGTCGTTTTGGACTCAAAATGCCATTCGATGGCCCTATTCCTAACCTAGAAATCGATCAGCCGAGAACCGTTATTGGTGATGGTGAACATCTTTACTTACCGTTTTTAGCAGCGGAAAAGGCCGAGCAGCAAGGCGGAGATATCGTTTTCCAATCCACGACTCGCTCACCCATTATGCTGGGCAATGCTATTGAGACTAAACAGGCTTTCCGTGTCGACAAAAGAGATGTTGAACACTACATCTATAACCTTCAAGAACTTGGACGCAAAGCCGTGCACTTTTTAGAAGATGAGAGTCAAAGAGAGATAAACCAGCTGGCTTCCCGCTTTCCATTGCTTGCTAGTGAGACCGTGTAATGGGAACACGGCAAGAAAAAGTGGAAACGCGAGAAGCTAAGGTGGAAACGCGAGAGGATAAAGTAGAAATGCGACAAAGCACTGTGGAAGTGCTCCTGTTCACCGATATTGATGACTGCTTTATGGCAACACGCAGGAAGTTCGCGGACAACACGCCCCTGACGGTGGCCTCGTTAGATATTCATGGTGAACCCCGCTCCTACATATCCGATAAACAGCAAGCATTGCTCGATATTTTCTCAAAGTCTGGCGCTAGGATCATTCCTGTCACGGGAAGAAGTCATCGCACACTGCAACGTATTCAAGTCGATGCCTTACTGAACTCATGGAAAATCGTTTCCCATGGCGCACTGATTATTGAGCCCAATGGAGAAAAATCACAAGAGTGGCTGGATTACCTCAATCATGAGTTTCCCCTTTCTTCTTGGTCCAAAAAGCTTGCAATATTGAATCACCAGATCAGCGATGTGTTAGATTCTCAGCAGCACCAAGCAAAATGTCATATCGTGTCAGAAGATGATCTTGATTGTTATGTGTGTATAAAGTGCTCAGAAGATATCGATTACCAGCAGGTGTTTGATTCTGTTTTGTCGGCCTCTTACCTTGATCTCGATGAAATAAAGATCCACATCAACGGTCGAAATATGGCCCTTCTCCCTCCTTACACTCAAAAGCAGTTAGCCGTGGAGTTCTTGAATCATAGGTTAAATAAAGACGACCAAGCTTTAACCTTGAGTATGGGTGACAGTCTGTCTGATATCCCCTTTATGAAACACACTGATTTCCTTTTTATACCCGCGAAAAGTCAGATATCTGAAACTCTATCTTGGTAATTGATCACATGCAAATAGCCCTATCACCATTGCTGGGAAGTTATAACGCACAAGATTGTGAGTTTTTACTTCAAACGGTCGACGCGCACTTTCTCTCAATAGAAGAAAAAGAAAAACAAATTCAATCAGGCCAATGTCATTACTCTGACGTTCTCAACAAAGAGTCAAAGCCCTCTGAGCAATATCAACAATTGTTCTTAAATTTTACTGAGCAATATAAGCAGACCTTAGCAGAGCATGTGTTCAAACTGGCTAGAACCATTCATCATAATCAAAGTGGCGATATTGTTTTGCTATCACTGGCGAGAGCTGGCACTCCAATCGGTGTTTTGCTCAAACGAGCATTAGAACGTTTTTTTAAAAGAACCGTGACCCATTACGCCATCAGTATTATCCGCGATCGAGGCATCGACACCGTTGCCCTCGATTATTTATTGAAGGTCAAACAGTATAACGCGACATCATTAGTCTTCATCGATGGTTGGACGGCAAAAGGAGTGATCACCAGAGAATTAAAGTCATCAGTTCTCTCTTATAACCACCAGCGCAATACCAACATACAGCCCGCTTTATATGTGATCAGTGATACCGGTGGTGTTGCCGACTTTTGTGCCACCAAAGAAGATTACCCAATCCCCTCATCCATGCTTAATTCTACGGTGTCAGGTTTAATTTCACGCAGCTTATGGAGAGATGCCAACCTTAATGCATTTCATGGTTGTGTCATTAATGAACATTTGCGAGCAGCGGACCAATCACAATGGTTTGTCGATGAGATCTCGGCTTGCTTCTCTGACTCTATGCTTACTAAGGTTAATCCATTGTCGCCGCATTCAAACATGCCCGAGGCGGATTTAAAGAACAAAATGGATGGATTTATCTCATCGATAAAGCAGCAATATGGTATCGAAGATGTTAATTACATCAAACCAGGTATTGCCGAGGCGACCAGAGTGATGCTGCGCCGAGTGCCTTCTCTTCTTATCGTTCGTTCCAAGCGTTGTGAAAAAGTCGCCCATTTACTCATGCTGGCAAAGGAAAAAGGCGTCACTGTCCAGGTCGATCCTTCACTGCTTTTTGAAGCCTGCGCCCTAATCAAACTCATCAAGACCGAGAATTAAAAATGGATAACTCAAGTTACTTCTCTTTGGGTGCAACACTCTATACGCCATGTAACCACCCTAACCTACAAACGATCATGAGTAATGGTCTGGGATCGAAAAGTATGGTGTTTTGTACCGAGGATGCAGTCCCTGAACATGAATTAGAACACTCTATCGGTAACCTTCGCTCATCAATAAAAAAACTGAGCCAAGACAAGGCAACATTTAAAAGATTTATTCGCCCTAGAACACCAAGCTTACTAGCAGAGATCATGCAATTTGATGGCATAGAGAATATTGATGGTTTTGTTTTGCCAAAATATGATCTGTCTACATGCGACGATTACCATCGAGTACTTAAGCACAGTCCGATTTATTTTGAAATCATGCCGACTTTAGAATCTCTTGATGTCATGGAGCCATTAAAGTTACCAAAAATTAGAGAAAGCTTAAAGAATATAAAGGGTGAGGTTATTTGCCTACGCATTGGTGGCAATGATTTATTTAATATTCTTGGCATTAAAAGGATGCCAAATCAGACAATTTATGATACACCTCTACGTATGATTATAGAAAACTTGATCATTAATTTCAGGCCATATGGATACGAACTTTCCGCTCCTGTTTTTGACATGATGGATGATCAAGAAACATTAAATAAAGAATTAGCACTGGATGTAAACTATGGCTTTTTTGGTAAAACGGCCATCCATCCAAAGCAAGTTTCAATCATTGAAGGTTTCTTCAAAAATTATTCTATAAGTCATATTGAACAAGCCGATTCTGTATTTAAAGAGTATGCACCAGCCGTTTATAGAATGAATGGACAAATGATGGAAGTCACCTGCCATAGTAATTGGGCAAAGCGTACTATAAGTTTAGCAAATTCATTTTAGCTAAAAATTCATTATAAAACCAAGTGACCTATAGAGTCTTGATTCAGAGCGAGGTTAGTGAGAAATAATAATGGTAAAAACATTTCACAGCAAAAGTTCTACGCAAAATAATAATGCTGTTCCACCAGCCACTAAAGAGCCTGTAAAGCCCAAAGTCAAGCAATTTGGGCATGTTGAATCGACCAAAGTAATAAACCAAGATGGAGACGGTTCTGAAGCACAGGCTACGATAATAGAGCCGACACAAGCGCCGATAGCAGAGGCTTCCCCCAAAGCGCCTTCGGTTCTTTTTAGCAACAAGATCAGTTCAATACAAAGCGATATTATTGATATCGATCAGGATATTAAGGCTAAAATCGATCAAAAACGTGAGCATGAATTCCCAGATCTTGAAATCAACAACGCTGATTATTTAATCATTACTAACATTTTTAACTCGATCAAGTTTGATGACCCTGTATTACAAATAGAATTTGGTAAAGAAGAATCTAAAAAGTTTCAAGACGTTCAGGGATTCCTATCAGACTATGCTAAATTAGGTAAAGTTGACCAAATTTTAGAGTTAGGTAAAGTTGTTATTAAACTTGCTAAAAGCATTAACATCGATATATTTAACCCTAATAAAATTTCTACAATACTCTATGGATTAATGGGTAGTCGTAGAGAAAAAGTCCGAAAGATACGGTATGAATTCGATGGCGTAAGTGATATTATTGACGCGAGGATTAACCGAGTTTTCGATAACCTTCAAGAGACACATTCTACACTTGAACAGTTTCAGTTTTGGACGAAAGAACTAAAAAGCTTAAATAAAAAGCTACAGTTTAAAATGTTGGCTTTAAAACTCAAACTAGAAAGTATCGATGCCTCTAATAGCACAGAGAATAATGATATCCCTATTGCCTTTCAAAGCAGTAATAATGATGTTATTCAACGTTGGGAACGAAAAGCACAAACATTATTTGCTCTTAACCAATCGATTACTTTAACGTTTCCACAGTTAGACTTATATACCTCAAACTTATTAGTCAGCTTTGAACGTCTTGAAGAAATAAAAGTGAATATACTCCAAGTATGGAAGCAACAATTTTTATCGGTAATTGCAGCTGATGAATCAAACGATTCTACTTTGTACTACGAGCTACAAAATATCCAAGAGCAACTTATACGTAATATCGAGGAACTACGATAATGGCGTTCAAACCTAAAACTTTTACACCTAAAACAATCAATGCAAGCGAAACGCTACAACCAGCCACAGCCAATACTGAGGTAATGCCTGTAGCAACACCCCACAGCCATGCACCTGTAGTCGCACAAACAGCCGTCGTCAGAGAGTATCTAATACCGAATCTGAGTAATCGTGTTCAAACGGTCGTTGATAATTACAAACGTGATTTAAGTGAAGCAGACATGAGTCCACAAGAAGTGTTTGATCGCATTGTCAGTCAGCTCAATCAAGTGGATATCTACTCTTCGCGTGGCATTGCCAATCTAGGCCAAGAATCCGCCGAAAAAATATCTCAGTACTCTGATTCCATGCTTAGCCAAGTCCGGACAAAAGACCTAGAAGAGATGGGGGAAAACCTTAATCAAGTCGTTGGTTTAGCAAAAGGCGTAGATTTAAGTGGTTTAATCGGTAAAGACAGCTTCTTTGGAAAAATCATCTCTAAGTTCAGACAAACGAAAGAATCGATCCTTGCTCAGTTTAACTCAGTCAGTACTCAGCTTGATCGGGTCATCAAAGAGATCAACACTCAGCAAAAGCGCCTTCAAGAAAGATCAGGACAACTGGATGCCGTATTTTCACAAAATATTGCCCAGTATAAAGCGTTAACTGAGGCCATCATTTATGGTGAATCAAGACGCTTGCTACTTCAGGATAAAATTGGATCTTTAGCAAATGAGCTAAACAGTGAGCACTCCCCTCTTAAAGCACAGGAGCTCAGTGACTTACAAGCTTGTGAGAACCGAATCGAAAAACGCGTACACGACTTAAAGTCACTTCAAATGCTCGCTTTACAAACAGCACCTATGATCCGAATGGTGCAAAACAACAATATTACTCTGGTCGAGAAGTTCAATAATATTAAAACCCTCACCATCCCTTCATGGAAAAAGCAATTTACCTTAGCCATTTCCATGCTGGAGCAAAAAAAATCACTTGAGCTGGCAACGAAAATTGACGATGCCACCAATGATCTAATAAGAAAAAATGCCGACCTATTAAGGCAAAATACGTTACAAACCGCGCAAGCTAATCAGCGTTCTGTGGTTGATATCGAAACATTGGAACATGTCCAAAATACTCTCATCTCCACTTTACAAGATGTCGTGTCGATAGAAAAAGAAGGCGCGAGAACACGTAAAGCAGCAGATGAAAAAATGGTCAAAATGAAGTCAGAACTGTCTAATTTTTTAAAGAAGAATAAGGAATAATAAATGGCTATTAACTTAGATAAAGGAAATACAATTAATTTAAACAAAGCAGAACCTGCTTTAAGTAAGTTGAAACTAGGCCTTGGTTGGGATCTGTTAAATAATGAACCACCAATGGACATCGACTGCTGTGTCTTTATTTGTAAACACGACGCTCAAGAGCAGCCAAAGCTTCTTTCTGATAGCCACTTCATCTTTTACAATAATTTGAAGTGTCCTCAAAATGCCGTTATCCATCATGGTGACAACCGTACGGGTGCGGGCGAAGGTGACGATGAAGTGATAACCATCGACCTACCGTCAATCGATCCTAGCGCTCAGGAGTTATCAATCTTTGTCACTATTCATAATGACAATCGCGGTTTCTCTCATGTACAAAACAGTTACATCAAGCTTTACAATGAAGTGACAGGCAGCCTGATTGCTGAATATAAGTTAGGCCAAGAATTCGCCAATGAATCCGCAGTACAGGTTGGTTCATTAGTTAAAAATGGTCACGACTGGGAATTCCATGCCGTAGGAGCTGGTTACCAATTAGGTCTTGGCGATATCGTCGCTGGTTACCAATAAGGCACCCAAATGGCTATTAATTTATCAAAAAATACCACGATCTCTTTAACAAAAGAAGTCGATAAGCTGTCAAACATCAAGGTCGGCTTAGGTTGGGATGTAGCTAAAGCAAAAGGGTTATTTGCCTCATTTTTTGGCTCTGACTCCATTGATCTCGATGCCTCTTGCCTCTTAATCGATAAAGATAAGCAAGTCATCGATACCATTTGGTACCGTCAGCTAAGATCAAAGTGTAGGTCGGTTCATCATCAAGGTGATAATCGTACTGGCGAAGGTGAAGGGGATGACGAAACCATTTCTATCAACTTAAACAAATTGCCTAGTTCTGTGAAATATATTGCCATCACAGTCAATAGCTTTACTGGGCAAAGTTTTGAGAATGTACGCAATGCGTTTTGTCGAGTGCGGGATCAATCGTCAAAAGAAGTATGCCGTTACACACTGACCGAACAAGGCGACCATACTGGTATTTTTATTGGTCTTTTGTCTTACGATAATCAAGAGTGGCACTTCACTTCAAAAGGAGTGACGACCAGTGGTAATAGTGTCAAACAGCTAGAAGCAACAGTAATCAACCACATCTAAACAACTTTGTTTATGATTAAATAGCCTCACTCTGCTCAGTGAGGCTATTTTTTTGGATAACACGCAATTCTAATCCAATTTGTCGATCTTGCTGATGTCCCCTATCACTGCTGTATTTTTTGTCATATAACGAACAGTGTTTATCATTGCCCAAGGCCTGCCCAGACCAAGCGTGAAAACTTGAAGTGCAAAATTATAAATAGTCAAACTAAGCAGCTCTTTAAACGTCAGTGTGGACGTAAACTCAAACGATGGGCCATCTTGTTCTGATACTTCTAACTGAAGTTGAGAAAAAACATAATTACGGATAACAACCGTTGTATAGCTGGTGATACCAATGAACATAATCAGAAAGACTATTGGAAAAGTTATGATTTCAACAAAGTTAGGCATAAAGCCGTCATAATAATAACTCATCAGTAATTCATAAGGGTAATAATCCCACATAAGTTGAGGTAAGAAAGCGTTTAAACCAAAAAAGAATAAACCTAGAGGGATTAAGCCAAAAAAGAGCAAAGCGAAAAACACCGGTGCAGTGACAAGACATACTTTGAAATATAGCTCATTGAAATATCGTTCTTTAATGTCAGCCGTGAACTTTTTGTTACCGTACTGATAACCATTCGCAAAGTATTTATACAGACCACTTATAAACCAGCTATATGAAGAAAACATAATACTAAAAGCCAGTAAATTGATACCAAAGGCATCAAAGCTTTGATCATATCTAACCCAAGTAAAAACAATGACAAAACCCACGATTGAAGAAAACATGACAAGGGCTCGACCAATTAATACTTTAAATAAGCCTTCCAACGTGCCAGTAAATGAAAATCGAATATCTCTGTAACTCGTCATCTCTGCATCAGATTTGGTTTTATATAGTATCAAGCTTGGCAAGATAGCAATAAAGATCAGCGGTCCAACTAAGTAATTTCGGATATAAATTGACGCAATATATGTTGCCATAACCATGAATACGACAACACTGAGTCTAACTACTAACATTTTCTTAGGATTGGCATGATATTCAAAGTTATCGCTATACAGAAAAGTGTTGTTATAAAAATACCGTTTCTGCCTTACTTTAGCCCAAGGAGTAAAAATTCCTAGGGTAATAACTGACAGCAGAACATTTACAATCCAAATATCAAAGAACTCTCTTCCTTGACCAATGAAATGCATCACATTAGAGTTAGGTTGCTGATTCATTTCTATTCCTGACGATATAAATAAAACATAGTAACATATCAATAAGTTAAATTAAATAAATCCGCATTGTCTTCTTTGAATAAAAATTCGTTTAAAGCTCTTGAAAAACCAATATACCCCCCAATATTAAAATCATAACTAAATATAATTAATAGGAAAATTCATGTCTATCTTCGTTGGTGTGATTGATAAAGATCCAATAAGACTGTTAACCCCTATACTTGATCAACGTTCCCCTTGTAGCCACGCTATATTCATTGGTGATAGCAGTGAATTTGCTATGTTTTCACGTGTAGAAAAAGTATTAGCAAAGCATTCGGTTACATCAGAGTTTTTTGAAATTACGCAAGAACCGTCAGTAAAAGCAATAAAGAAGTCAGCATCCATCCTAGCAGAAAAAATAGCGAACCAAGACACACCTGTTTTTTTAAATGCCAGTTGTGGATTACGCCATAGACTACTGTCAATTTATGAAATTTTTCACCAATATCATTGGCCCATTTTTGTTGTTGAACCTTTCTCAGATAAACTTTGTTGGTTACTTCCTGAAGGTCGATCGACGACTTTTATTCAAGATCATATCAAACTGGAAGATTACCTAAGCATATTCGGAGCACAATGTGAGAGACACGATCAGATTAACGAAAACGTCACGTTGGATAAACTGATTAATATTGGCAATCGCTGGGCAAAATCGGCCCTTGAGTTAGGCGCAGGCTTGTCTGTACTCAATTATTTAGCGACTAAATGCAGAAAAGAACAAGTTTTATCGGTTGAGCTCTCTGATGTGCAACAAACATACGTTGAACTCAGAAGTCTTATTGATGATCTTTGCCAAGCAGGTTTGGCCAATTATCAGAATGGTACCCTATCTTTTAAGACAGAGGATGCCCGAAGATTTGCCAATGGTGAATGGCTTGAACTACTTGTCGATCATAAGATTCAGGAGCTGGTTGATGAGATACCCACGATTCAAGATAAAGCGCTAAACCTGCAAGTTCGTCGACAAGTTAAGGGCGAAGAAATTAAAAACGAAATTGACATCGCGACGATAGTTAATAACAAGCTTCACCTCATCGAATGTAAAACTAAAAGTATGAAGATCGACGGTGATGATACGCTGTATAAACTCGAATCACTTAAAGATCTTCTTGGTGGGTTTCAAGCCAGAGCAATGCTGATTAGTTTTAGACCGTTAAAGTATGTCGACATTTCTAGAGCCAAAGATTTAGGCCTTGCTCTTATTGGCCCAGAAGAATTACCACATCTCTCTCATCATCTTAAAAACTGGCTCAACGATGCTGGCGGTTATGAGCGCAGTTAGTTGCCACTTTTGCTTAGATAAAAGCTATTATACCCAAGTGGTACTATACACTTGGGTATACTCAGCTCTATCAAGACTTACTGTAAAGGCTTGAGTCTCTGTTACTGAATCACGAAATACATACTTACTGCCCATGCAGCGAACATCGCTAACAAAACATAGGCAATAGACTTAGTAATTTTTTTGTAATTGAACAACAATGAACAGCCTACAGCCGCAGTGATTCCAACAATAGACCAACGCAAAATAGTCAAATTATCATCTTGTTGCATAGGCAAGGCATCAACACCATTGATCAAGAACCAGGCAAATAATGGCAGAGCAAAAGCCACGGTTGTATCAAAAGTATTGGATGCTAGGGGGTTTGCAACCGCATCTTCATATTCCCCTTTTTGTGAGTCTTTAACTGATAAGATGAGGTCAGGAACTGAAGAAGCTGCCGCACCAAATACTAAGCCAGAAAAGAATTGAGGAACCCCAAGTACATCTGCACTCCCTAGAACACCTTCCACCAAAATATGAGATGAACCTGAGATAACCGCGATCGCTAGTGCTAAAACAACCAGTGCTCTAGTCATTGTGAAGGTCTTATTTGAGAATAAAAGTGCGTTGAAGTTAAACGTCACAAGGTTACCAATGATGCCTCTATCATTGATTTCTTCATATTCATAACCTTCTTCACTTGAACCATACTTTTTTGAATCAACATAAAGATGAATGGCATAACCCAAGTAGATTAAATTAAGCACTAAAGCCATCCAAATGGAAAACTCAGAGAAGCCAAGACAAACAATAAGTGCAATTTCAGCGACTAATACCCAAAATACGTCACGTAACAGCGCACTCTTATTTAGGGCGATCTGATCAACAGGTTTGCCATTTTCATCTTTAGCAGAAATGATAGAGAATGCAGGGATCACACAGCCATTGAAAATAGCAGAGCCTGCTGTAACACCTAAAGCTACGATCACTAATTGAGGGTCATTAAACCAAAATAAACACGCTATCACGACACACATCTCTGGCATGCTTGATCCCATAGCATTTACCGTAGCGCCTTTTACACCGGCAGGTAGATTGCGCCCTAAATATGCAGCTGCTTGCTCAAATGTATCACACGAATACTTGAGCAAATAACAAGCAAAAATAATCAATAAAAATGGGAAAATTGTTTCAAACACTTCTGATACCTAAATTAAATGCAGAATTAACGTCTCGATAAAAGATCAATTCATCAAGACTAACTTCATCTAACAAAGACCAAAATGATAGAAAATGCAGTTGATGATGACTCAAAACGTCAAAAGCTTGCTAATGAAAATCTTACTATATGAGGAGTATTTTTACATGGTCTCCTCTTCTAGAATTTATTGCACTATCGTATATATCGATTGTTTAGACAGGGTCTTCATACTGTATAAATTTCAATCAATTAAATAGAACACCTATTATATCCTAAGTAACCCGGTGATTAACTGATTAAACGATAAATGAATCATATAGACCAATAGAAAAGTCAATTCGTTTCCATATTGATTTTATAAGCCTGCATATTTACTAAGAAAGCAAGCATTCAGCATCATGCTTAGGTAACACTTATGGCAAGACTACGAATGCACTTTTGGATGCAAAAACTCCTATTTCTTATAGGTTGCATCTTATCCAATTTTAACAAGTGGCTAAATTGTCGTTACGGTTATAGACAACCTGCTTAATTCGTTTGAATAAAAATTATGGATATGTCTCTTTAAAATATTTCGTTATCTTATCGATAGTATCATAACTATAAATATTTTGTTCACACAGACCATCTGTATTATAGTAATAACCATGAAATCCAGAGAAATTCTGATCTTTATTTAACACAGTATTCTCAAGTACACTGCTCCCATTATGCCTGTAATAATATGTTTCATAAAATGAGCCATAATAATCTGCATTCCTCATTCTCCAATAAAACTGAACTAAAATTATACTTTCATTGCCAGCTTTGGTAATACTCATCCCGTTACATATTGGCTTTCCCCCCTCCACAGCATATTGATCAATTTTAATCGTCTTATCACCAGTTTTGATCTTTAAGGCGTAAGGGTATCCCTCTACATTCTGTTTATCAATACTTAAATATGTATTATTATCTAAATTTATCACACTGACTATCGCAGAGGAAGTCGAAGAATAAAAACAAAAAAGAAATCAAAAAACGTTTTATTATCATAGTATATATTCTAATTAGATTCAAAAAGTGGTTCGCATTACATAATACCTAATATACCAAATTAACTTGAGTAAATTAATTTATGGATTTCACCTTCCGGCCTGTGAAATAAAAGTTAAGTGAAAAATAAAGGGAAGTTTCAAATATAAAAATACCCAAGTATCTTCAAGATGCTTGGGCATAACCTTAATTACTCTACTTGTTTATAGCTTCACACCGTTGTTATTAATTATACATATTCGCTAATTGGTCGAACCTGAGTTTGATAATGATGTAGGTCGCGATATACATTGCGGTAAATACTCCAGCGCTAATTCCAAGAATCCATTTTGGCGATATCACTCGCTTCAGTGGTTTCTTAAGATATTTTGCTTTGAGGTTAACCAACGAGACTTTTTCTTGATCCGCTAGCCTATCATCTCGAATGAGTCGATAAATGACATTGCCGATCTCAGCAAGCTTTTCATTACCACGCTCTTCACGGCCATATTTGCCTTGGAAGCCTAGTTGCAATAATAGATAGAGGAACTCAATAACATGACGATATTTTCTTGGATCACTTTTCAATCGCTCTAAAATCACGAAGAATTTATCACCGCCCGAGGTTTCATTATGAAACTCTGAAAGCAAACTGTTTTGGCTCCAATGGCTGTTGGTTCCCCACTCTTCACGACACACCGCTTCATCAATCGCCGCACATAAACAGTAGCGGATCACCAAAACCGATGCTCGATCCAGCTCCATCTCGTTCAGTTTTCGTTCTCCTTTGCGAATTTCTCGAGCGACTTGCTCACGAAATGGCATCGGATCATCCAACCAAGGAATAGAAGAAATACAAGATAGGCTTGCAATAAGCCAAGAGAATTGATCGACTAAAGGGTTGATCCCCATCATGTCGATGTTCAGATCTTGTACCGCAATATTACGTGACAGGTCAGGGGCCGGCATGACCTCCATCGGTTTGCCGGGCTCTGGCTGGAATAAAACAACGGTTACATCTGTTTCGGCATAACTCATAGACGAACAGCCCATAGTTGCAATGACAAGTTGGCGAAGTCACCCGCTACATGTAGTGCAATCGCTGCGGTGTGTTTCAATGCCGCCCACTCTTCACCCGTCTTATCCAATTCGAAGTAAGTGTATCCTGCATGGTATGGCAAAGCACGAGGCACCACTGGCATCGGCTTGATCTCAATGCCTGGTAATTGCAAGTTGATCAGATCGCGAATGTTATCAATCGAACCGATCTTGATCTGGCTAATAAATTGCGTATGTAGGATGTCCAAGGTCACATCGGCTTTCACTGCCAAGATCATGGTCGTGTTTTCGATGATCTTACGATCTGGGATTGCCGCGGTACGAATACCGTAACTCTGCTCTTTCAGTGTTAATGGCATCGCACGTTGCTCAGACATCACACTTAAGGTTCGTTTGGCACTATCCAGACCACGAGACAAGCAACTGGTTAAATCCCCGTGGTTATATTTGATAAATTCGATCGGACGACGAGACGCCGAGCATAATGTTGCTAATTCCCCTTCTGCTTGCAACAAAATACGATAAAGAGACTCAGGGTGTACTCCCTCTGCACTAGCAAAATGCCAAAACAACGGTTCATAACGATTTAACGCTTGTAAAAGCATGAAATCAGACACTGAAGAAACCCCTTGCTGATCAACAACACCTAGACGCTGAACAATGGATTCTGCTCGGTGTTTTAACATTGAAGCAAATTCAGTCACAAATTTATTCAATACACTTGAAGCATGAATATCAATACAAGTTGGAATAAAGCTTTCATCCAAAATGACACTACCATCCGGTCTTACTTCAGAGATCTTAAGGATCGGAATCGATGTATAGGCGCTTTTATCTTCATGATCGAACATCAAACGAAAGTGCAACTTACCCACCATGATATTGGCCACGTCTTCTGATTCATAGCAAGCATCAACGGTCTCTTGAGACTCAATATTGTAGCGAGCCCCTTCTTTTAGGCTACCAAATGCTTCGGCACGCTCAGAAGGTAGCGGACAACAAAGATAAATAACCTTATCCGACATCGAGGGATCAACATCTTTCACTTCTGGAAGCTCTGCCAGTAAAGGCAATTCAAATGGCGTTCTATCTTGCAATATGCCTTCTGCGCGAGTAATACCGATTTTTCCTAATGCCAATAACTGGGTATTGATCTCAAGCAGCTTGATTCCCCAATGTAATGGCGAAGCATTTGCGTTTAGCATACTTGCTAACTTGGTCTGTGAGCGGTCAAGTTGCTGAAAATGCTGCGGCTTCATGAACATTCCATCTTGCCAAACAACTGGATTGTATAAAGACATGTTTTTATTCCTTAAAAATAGACTTGTTCAACGCCGCGAGTGTAATCAGAGATTAGCTCACTGCCTTCTAATTTGAGTTTGATGTAGTATTCACTCTGAGGTTCGATCATTTCCACAATCCGCCATGAAGAACCATCGATATTCCTAAAGGCAACGGAAAAGCCTAACGCTCGTGTTTCAGGATCCAAAGTCAGCATTTGATGAATGTTATCACCCGGCTGCATTTCAAATTCATAACGTTTGATGTACTCGTCACCTAATGATGCTTTGTCATCTTCGAATAGCGCAAAGAAATCTAAACTGCGAAATAATACTGGTGAACTGAGCTCATGAATCCTTAAGATTACCGGCGAGGATTGCCCTCCTTCGCGCAAGTTGAGGATCGAGGAAGATTCAATGATTAACTCGACTGATGAAGTTTCTGGGGTGATTCCGGTCGACTCTTTCAATTGCTCCCACATTGAACAACCTGAAAGTAAAACCAAACCCACTAACACAATAAGCTTACGCATGACTGCCTCTCAACGCTTTGGTGTAGCTCTTTTTAATGAGCCCTTTCAATGAGCTTTCGTTAAGCTGACGACGGTTACTGGAATAAAATTCGAGGTATTCACTCCATAATTTAGACTTCTTGTTAAACAACGATTTTGTCGCCACCTCTTTTGCAAAGATAACCGGATCATTACTTTCTGATTGTTCTAATAGCAACTCATTTAATGCTTTGTTAAACGTCGTTTGATGCTCATTGAGTTCATCCAGCATCTGTTCAACAAGTTCATTGGGAGAAAGCAACTGCTGGCTATTTAACGTCAGCATCAGCTCGGTAATATTGGCATCCATATCACCAAGTCCAGACTCATCTTTTAATTGCTCGACCTCATGAAGCTCTCTTTGCAGTTTCTCGATACACAAACGCAAACAAGTGCCCATTTGCTTAAACAGCAACGCCTCAGAACTGAGTAGTTCCGGTTTACTCACCCCCAAACCTTCATAAAACGCTTGGCTAATGTCGGTCACCTCGTAGTTTTCTGGCTCTGCAACTTGCTCAGAACTTAAAAAACCGACTTTGGTTTCTTTTTCCGTTAGGTTGATACTTGCCGCTGAGTCGATATTGGCAACGGAATCGATATTGGCAACAGAATCGATAGTAGTCGATGACTGAGCAGATGGCGTGAAGGCTTGTGTTACCTCCTCCCATTTTTGAGCCGTTTCATTAGTTTGAGCTTGTGAGGAGCTAAACTCTGGAATATCGAATTCTGGAATCTCAAACTCAGGGATAAACTGAGCAGATTCCTCTTGTGCAGAACTTACCGGCTCTGGCTGACTCTGTGAGTGAGGTTGAGTTTGGAATTGCGCTTCAGCTTGCTGAAAAGGTGGCTTCTCGAATACAGGCGCGGATTTAGTGTGTAATTCATTGTTCAACCCCGCTTGCAGGTGACTATCATCTGGCTTAACGAATTTATCCTTAGTATGAGACCTATTTTGATTGAGCGACTGATGTTCATTACGTGACTGGCGTGAAGCAAATCCCGCCATAGCCGCGGGTTGTGGCTGAGATGAGAAGCTATCTGGCACGATATTTTCACTAGGAGATTTGGAGACATGAGCTGCTTCTTGTCTTGGAACAAAACCACCCTGGCCCTCACCTTCTCCGCCCATCCAGTCCTCAGGAATCATGCTAGGGATATCAAATTCGGAGTGAATGCTGAAACTGTCATCGACAACTTGGCGATTATTTTCAACCGATTGTGTTGACTTCGCTTGCGGCTTCTCTTCATCACGAATGAGGTGATCGTCTTCACGTTGCATTGAAAACTTAAGATGAGCAACGGGATCATTTAAATCCACATCATCTTGCTTGGTTTCCATGAAGAGCTCTTCAAGCGCACCGATTTTTTCTTCTTCCTCGACAACCGCTTCACCAAGATTCACTAACGGATCGGTAGAAACACGATCAGGCGCAATATCGACAGCAATATCTTGCGTTTCGACAATCTTTTCTAGGCCGACTCCAATTTCATACTGCCCTAGGGAGATCGTGTCGCCATCGACAATTGAAATAGGCTGATTTTTAAGGATTTTCGTACCGTTAACCAAGGTTCCATTGGTCGATACATCGCTAATATAATATGTATCCCCATAAACACTTAACAAACAGTGTGTTCCTGAAATAAAACGGTTATGGTCAATCAAGTGGAGCGTACTGCCTGGAGCTCGGCCAATTGAGCCTCCATTTTCTGGCATTTCAATATGCTTCGAGCCAGTATACTCTTCTGGGCATTTAGCAATATATAGAACTAACTGATGTAAGCGCATGCCTGAACCTTAAAATAACAAAGATAGTGACAGTTCAAATCCACCCGCACCTTCGTTGTAGACCGGGAGAATATAAGAAACTTGAGGGACAAGCTGTAAGTGTGCATCTGGATTGCTACCAAGCTTGATTGCAGTACCAAAAGACGCAACCGCACCGACTTCAAATTGTTCAAAATCTTTTAATGAGTCACGGCGACGACCACCTTCATCAACGGTCCAACGATTTGAATATTGAGAATATCCAACAGAAAGGCCAGCACCGATGTAAGGGGTAACAATGCTCCAGTTACCTAAGGCAAATTGAGGTACGGCACGCAGCTCTAAATTGGACATTTCTTGATAGACACCTTTCGCCGGTGCATCAAAATAATCGCTCGTGTAGTTAAGACCAAACCACCAGCGCCAACGATTGTTATCTTCATCGATTGGACGAGTATGAACTAAGCCATATCTGAATACGTTTTTATCACCACTAGAGCCTTGCTCGTAGTCCATACTTTCAATGTTTAGCATATTCACTGATACACCGTATCGTTCACCTTTTGCAACCGCAAATGCAGAAAATAAACACATAGCGGTAATCAACCCAATCTGACGTGGCTTTGGCATGTCGTCCCTCTAGAAAAGCATTTAGATATAATTAGCTGCAAAAGATAGCAATTTTCAATACATTTTCAATATGGTAAAAATTCCCCCCACCAAATAAGGCAAATCACCTATTAATAAAAGCAATATCACTAACAAGAAGGGCAAAAAGCATTATTGCTAACAAGAAAACTACGCAGCAGGCAAACCGACCATAGGATCATTAACATTAGCACATGCCGATAAAAACTTTTTATTTCTTACCCTCGATACATAAAATGTAATACATAAAAACAGAACGAAAAACTGTAAGATAATCCCTTATAAATATTTATGTAAATTTTGTGAATTTATTCCTATAAATTAAATTTGAAACATATCACTAAAGATCAACCTGACAAAAACTTACTTTTCGTGCTTTTTTTTGACAAACATCACAAAAGGAAAATTAATAGATAATTAACAATTATTTACAGTTCATTTTTCCTTTATTCGCTATAAAATCCATCCGGAAAAGATTCTTAACAACGTTATAAGTAAAATATTTGGCATTAGGCCTCAACAAAAAGAACAGTGGAATTGGACAATATGTTTTTCAGCGACTTCACTAGAAGACCGATCGATGAAAGTAATCCAAGTGGCGTCAACCCAAACGGCTTAGAAGACTTCGACGAAATAAAACGTCAAATCAATACTCTTAATAAAGTTACTGGGCGAGTTTCATGGAAAACCGTACAATCTTTATCTAAAAAAATACTCAGTACACAAGGCAAAGACTTCCGCTGCAGTTGCTATTTTACCGTAGCAGCGCTTAATATCGATGGTCTCAAGGGCTTGGTAGAAGGGCTTAACTCCGTACTCGATTTGTGCGTAGTGTATTGGTACAACGCATCACCAGAACACGAAAAACCTAATGCAAGAATCAGTGCTATTGAATGGATGGTGGAGCATACCGAACGCAGAATTAAAAAACATCGTATTCAGCCAGATGAGCT
Source organism: Vibrio azureus (assembly GCF_002849855.1). Lineage (NCBI taxonomy): Bacteria > Pseudomonadati > Pseudomonadota > Gammaproteobacteria > Vibrionales > Vibrionaceae > Vibrio > Vibrio azureus. Next base: position 522,792 of record NZ_CP018617.1, on the reverse strand, counting down.
GCCGCTCATCGAAGCCGCCCATCAATTATGCTTACGTATAGAAGAGGAACTCCGACTCCATTATGGGATGAAGTCCCCTTCATTTGGCCGAATTCGTCGAATCATTAAACCTTGGATTGAAGAGCTCAAAGAAGCACAAATAAAAGCGCAAGAGCCTCAGATGCCGAGGAAAAAAGTAGAAGAGCAAGAACGACCGAGGCAAGGCATTCAAGTGGAAGTTGCGCCGTCTCTCTCAGCGCCAAACAGAAAAAAACCTACGCCTATTGACGAAAAGCCTACTCAAGAAGTACCAATGAAATCGGGCAAAGGGCTGATCTTCATTATACTGGCCATTTTGTTTGCTGCTTTTGCCTCACACTTTATTCATAAGCAATATCAGCATGAAAAGCTACAATCACAAATTGAGCAAGCGTCACTTCCTCAATTGACGGCTATCGTTGACTCTTTTGAAGTCGACCTTTCGCAGCAGCAGGTGCAATCGCTACGATCAGTCACAATAGAAAGACTGGATGAATTGATGACAAATTGGCCACTTGACCCAATTAAAGTTACTAATGCAGATAAAATTGATAAACTAACCCATGCACTTAGCAATATTTACCCAGACTCTTCATCAGTACAACAGTTGCGGAACAACTTTTTAGAGCAACGTTCTCAATTTGAAAGTGAGTTTGATGCTATTTATAAACAATTCTCGTATGCTAGAACCACTTTTGCCAATGTGGTCAAAAAGAGTTCAACAAAAAGCGCTAAAAAAGCGTATGAGTACAGTAATTCATTATTCCCTCTGCTTGGTCGCATAGAATATGCAGAGAATAACCAAGAACAACAAGAATTGGAGCGTTCTGCATACTTACTCAATGTTTATCTTTACAAGTTATCTCAGCTTAAGGATAAGCAAACCAATGCTGAAAAGTAAGTAATGAAAAATAAAGAATAATTAAAATAAGTACAAAGTTAAATTATTATAACAAAAAGAAGTTACGGCTATATGTTCAAGAAGAATACATTCAGAAATCCGATCCTGCTATCCAGCATGATTGCCATTATATTAGCCTTACTGCTTGCAGGGGTATATATCTTATGGCTAGAGGATGCAAATAAGATCTATTTGTGGTTAGGTCTTGGGTCTATTTTAACCTTTTATCTGCTTTTTCAATTTTCACTTTGGTATAAAAAGCGGAATAATGCCAAAGCACAACGGCTAGAAACAGAAGATGAAGCTCTGTCGATGGTAATTCGACCGCTACTCTCTAACGCTGCAGGTAAGCCAATATATTTAATGCTCGGCAACAAAATGTCAGGGCGACGTCAATTCTTATATAATTCCAGTGCGATTAAGCCCATGGATCGTTCGCGTACAACCAAGAACGATTTCTTTGAATGGTATGAATCTGACAGCGTCGTTTACATTAAGCCCGATCAACGTTTGGTTTTCCAAGAAGTGTCAAGTAGTGATGCTTCCTTATGGAATACGTTCCTAAATGAAGTCATCCGCCATAATCCCCGCAAACCTTTTGCTGGGTGCTTGTTCTTCATTGATTTTGAATTCATGATTATCTCTGAATCAGAGCAGAAAGATTATACGTTAACGACACTCCTTCAACGCTTAACCTCGATCAGTGAAAAAATTTCCGCCGCTTTGCCTGTCTACTTAATGGTATCAAAACTGGACAAGCTGGATGGTTTTAAGGAGTATGTTCATTTTAGTTCGCTAAAAACGCGCGTAGAGTTTCTTTCGATTCCTTTAAAAGAATCAAAAGGAGTGCTTACCGAGTACTTCCGTGATGGTTACAAAAACTTAGTTAGAGTGTTAGAGAGTAACGCTTTAGACGCTTCTGCAAGTTCAACAGATATCGATGAAAAACAAGCGATTCTGGCTTTTCCAAAACAATTTGAACTTTGCCAGTCAGAAATTGGCCATGTGCTTGAGCGCTTATGTGATGTCAACAACGGTACTTACTCGCTGGATATTAGAGAGGTATTTTTCAATTCCAGCCTGCAAGGCGGTCGAAAGTACAACCTATTAGCAAAAAGCTGCAGTAACTACTTTAATTTACCGATCATTGCTTCAGAGCATACGCAGCTCACTGAAACACCGTATTTCTCTCGTTTTCTTATGGATGCTCAGATCTTGCCTGAGTCAGACTATGCAGGAGAAAACAAAACCTATTTACGTACGATTCAGCGCCAAAGTCATTTAGCCATGGCGGCCTCTTTGATTTTATTAGTGGGTGGCGGGTATTATTTCTTTAACACCCTCAACAATAACTTAGATATCATCAATCGACTGCTCAATATTGATGATCAAGTTCAGGTGAATCCAAAAGACAGCTTTGATCAGCAGTTGGCTGCAATTAACTTAAAGATTCAGCCGGCTTATTTCGCTTGGCTAGAAGGTTCAAAAGCACTTGATGAAGAAGTGGTACCTCTTAATATCAGCCGGTTAGAAAAGAGTACGAAGTTAGCTTATCATCACTTGTTAACGCAAATTCAAGAGCAATTGATCCCTTTGATTGAAAGTGCCTACCGTCTGGAACTCACTCAGAATCAAAACGATGTGAGCCGCGCTATGCCGTTACTGAAGGGTTACCTCATGCTTCATGATCCTTCTAAGCGTGATCTTAAGTTCCTTCGTAGTGAAACCATCAAAGTTATGACCGCTTTAAGTGGTCGAACTAACGATATCGAGCTTTCTACTCGTTATATTGATGCTTACTTCAGAACCAAATTCCAACCTGTAGACATTAATATGAATGTAGTTCGAGCGACTCGCCGTTCTCTACTGGCTAAGTCTAATGTCGATTTAGTTTACGCGGGTATCTTAAGTCAAGCTGATGCTATCGACCTTGGTACGCTCAACTTGCAACGTGCTGTTGGCTTTGAGTTCAGTAATATATTTAACGACCCAATCAACAAGCAGGGGCTGACTCTTAATAAGATCTATACCTCTACTGGGTTCAGTACCTTCTATAGACCTCGCGTCGATCTGATGTCTAAACAAGTCATCAGCGACAACTGGGTGCTAGGACTGTCTCACAATGTCGTTCCTACGCAAAAAGAGCAAGATGCATTTAGAGCGGAAGTACGTAAAAAGTATACCGATGATTACATCAGCTATTGGCGCAATGCGTTAAGTGAACTCAAGGTTCAGGATTATAACAACATCGGTGATTTAACTAACGCAATTGATCTGATTTCAGGTCCATCATCGCCAATGACAACCGTGTTAAAACAGGTATACACCAATACCCAATTCTCGCCGGTTGGTGAAAAAGAGTTGCTGATTTCAAAAGTGAACCCCAAATTAGCTGAAGCTGCAGAAGTCGTGTCTGAAAAGTTAGAAGAGACGGTAGAACCTGACTACTTATTGATGAAACGAGTTGAAAATGCATTCCATCTTTTGAATCAACTGCAAATCAGTGAAACACCAAACTCCCCGACCCCATGGGATGAAACAATTGCAGCACTAAGCCGTGTTCGTACCTACATGAAAGATATTGCCGATGCACCAGACCCACAAATGGCGGCTCTAGCAGCAACCCAGTATCGCATGAACAGTACTGAAGCAGATCCACTGATTAAGCTTAAGCAAATCGCTCAGAAATCTCCTGAACCGGTCAGAAGCTGGTTAATGGACGTGGTTAAACAAAGTTGGTCTGTGATGATCACCGAATCAGCCAAAGGTATTCAAACTCAGTGGTACAGTGAAGTTTATACTAAATTTGAAGAACTTGGCCTGCATAAATATCCATTTGACCTCAACGCAACAGAAGAGATATCGATCGAAGATTTCGAACTGCTATTTGCCTCTGGTGGGTTACTCGATACATTTATACAGACGAATTTTGCACCGTTTTACGATACCAACTTATGGACAGCCAAGCAGGTAGATGGAAAAGCAATGCCTTTATCGTCAGAATTGCTGGTGCAATTACGTAATTATAACATTATAAGAGATACATTAATTAATAAGAGCACAAACAGATTATCCATTCCGTTTAGTGCCACCGTTTTAGACCTTGATTCAAGTGCTATGCGAGCCAGCATAAAAATTGCTGATGCCGATATTAGTTACTATCACGGTCCAAGCCGCATTCGTGAGATGTCATGGCCTCCACAAGACGGAGACTTTAACATTACAGTCACGATACAGGATGTAACTAGTGAAGGAAAACAACACGTTTTAAATAAGAGTGGTCAATGGGCGATATATCGATTGCTAGGGGATTCAACCTTGACAAACACTCATAACGGAAGCTTCGTTAGTGACATAAAAGTATCAGGCAGGGAACTGAGCTTACGCATCACCCCACTGACACAAAAAAACCCGTTCACTCTTGGCGAGCTGTTTAATTTTACTCTCCCAGAGTCGATATAATAAATAAATATAATAAGGCAGACCATATGATTTCTAATATGACATTACAAGGCTTAGATAAATTAGATCGTAAGATTTTATCTAGTTTGTTATCAAATGGACGTGAGTCTATTGCAAATCTATCAAGAAACATTGGCTTATCACGTACGGCAGTGGCAGAAAGAATTAGCCGTTTGGAAAAAACTGGAATAATTAAAGGTTATACCGCTCAGGTCAGAATCGAAAATGAAGGACGAAAGGCCGCGAGCTATTTACTTATTTCATGTGAAAAAGGCAAAAAGAATGAGGTGACTAACTCGCTTAAAGAAATCCCAGAAGTTCGATTGACCAGTGTTGTTGGCGGCAGCTTTGATATTATAGCGTTAATTGAAGCGCCGGATCTGCAAGCCATACATCACTTGTGCAATGAGATTGAGGCTTTCAATGGGATTGAAAAACTCGATACTACTGTCGTTTTGCATCAGCCAATCAGCCGTTAATTTACGGCTGACTGCAGTAAAAACTAAGAGTATCTCAATCATAACAACCTAATGCACTCAACAACATTCGGTCTCTGTTAGTCGGGTGAATACAATAAGAATATAGCCAAGTCACTGACTAAATGAGAACACTGAATCAGTACAACGAATGCCTTAAAACAGAGTTTTAACGTTGGGGTACATTTTAACGTTGAGTACATTAGATACAACAAGGCCGCTAATTCAGCGGCCTTTGCTTTATTCTCATAAAAATTCAGTTGGTTGAGTCAGTTTACTTAGAATCTTTATACACTGCCAATCACGCGAATATTCACGTCCTTTTCTCCGGGATTACCTAGCCAAAAAGTCTGACCGAGTAGATTGCCCTCTCCCCTTCCCAATTCATTTTCAGGAATGGTTTCGAGCTTAACAGATAGCTTAAGATCCCAGGCCATAGGATCACGAAGGATAAAACGCATTAATCCAACTAATATCTTGTATTGTGCACCATCACGTGAGAACTGCTTAAACTTCTCGAAATCAATCTGATCAATGCATAAATTGAATTTGCCATTCAGATCACCAATACTGCTACCGAGATGTAAGTTATTACCTAAGATGCAATTGGCTTGATTGAGTCGATTTCTCTGACTGGGTGATATGGATACACGCCGGTAAACCCATTCCTCCATTCTCACTTTCGGCAATGAAAAGTAATGCGCGACAATACCAGTAATCAACCTTGGCGAGCGAGTACGAGTCGAAAGCTGGTTAATATAAGACAGGATTTTAGCCCTATCTAATTCGGCCACTTCAGCTTCTTGAATAACACTCGATAGCCCTGCTAAATGCAGCATACGTCCTGAGAACGCATCGTTAGCATTACTTTGATACTGGATATGATAGCGATACTTTTTCCAAACTCGATAAAGTAAACTTGTGTAGCGGTTATGGAAAAAGTCAAAGAAGTCTTTTACCGGGTTGTCATCAGGGTCACGCCCCGCCAATTTTTCCGTATATGCCGCTGGTAAAGGCGAGCTCGCACCGTGTAAGCCAAGGAAATTGGTCTCAATACGCGAGTAAGGCTGACCTTCCCTTTCCATATGGACAATGAAATCCATATCACTTTTGGGAAAAGAGAGCTTAGGTGAGACCGAAAACTCTATTCTTTCATGCTTAAAGTATTTATTTTCACCGACCGCAACAAAGTTAGAGCCAGACTCCATTTTGTAGTATTTTTCAAGCAAATGTACCGCTTGATAAAAACTAAACTCATAAGATTGTTCAGATAAAGTATTAATCATAAAATGGTCTGCTGCCCAACAAGGCTTGTCCAGTTGTAAACTTCACCCGTTGATTCATCAAAGACTTCTAGTTCCGTAAATGAATTAACACTTGAATAGAGTCGAATAAATTCATTTAACACTGACACCATCAGAAACATCTCTCCTTCGTTGACAAAGAATTTAGAATCAACAACCAACTTAAATTGGTTACCACGAACGGAGACACCGCGGAAGATACGATCAACAGGTTTAATTTCGGATGAAAGAATTCCATCTAATCGATGTTGAGAGGCGCGATGAGCCTGTCTGTCAACCCGTGAGTGAAAGTCATAAGTAGAAAGCAGAACTTTCAGTACATCAATGTTCGCCAAAGAAAGATAATTTAATGACATGTTCGCTATCAACTGCCATTGCAGTTCCCCATTCACTTGAGGGCTGACAGACTGAGTCGGTTTGGTAATGTTCTTGAATATAGCGTAAGTTGGCGATTTATGAGTGTTAAACGCAATATCACCGGCAGAAAGCCGCTCTGCCAAGTCTGCATTACTGCACTGCAACTTCATCAAAATAGTTTCACTACCAAGGTCAGCGATATCACCGTTGTGGGTATGGAATGAAATATAGCGCTCTAAACCTCGACCACTCAGGCGCTCAGCGACTTTGGTTTTATAAAAATCTTGTTTGTCTTTCTGGTTGATCTGATGTTCAAACGTTTCAAACTCAATTAACGGTTTACGGCGACGTTCATCTTTATTCCAACTCTCGACTTGTTCGATAGAATACACTTCATAGTGGTCTTGATGGTTACTTTGCGGCCGCACTTTATATTCATTTCTTTGATGCTCTAAGCGAATCGGATCGGCGTCTTTGTCGAATAAGTTAACAGCAGGTGTACAGTGAAGTTTTAGGTGCTTCTGTTTGAGAACAACTTCAGATGGTAATGCTCTTTTGAAATGGAATTTAATTTTCACTGAGCTACGCTGCGGAACCCCATTTAACCAGTCTAAACCATTCAAATCAAAAAACATGAACTTTTCAGGTAATGAAAAGAACTCTTGAAACAAACGGTAACCTGCAAAGGAGTTTTGTCCATAAGGCAGTAAGGACTCATCCTCTTCATAACCAACAGGCTTGATCATATCAGGCGACAGCGTTCGCTTGTAACCGCCCCCCACATCTAATTCAATGTGATCAAGGTAACGGAATAACCACAAAAATAAAGTTCGAGTGATATGAACTTCGCCATGTAGGTGAAAGCGCAATGAGTCTAGACCAATTCGAGAGATTTCTGAGTCATTGTTAGTCACAAGAGTGACATCAACGCTGGAATTATTGCGGCTGTTAGTCTGCTCTATATCCACAATTTCAAGTGGGTAGAGCATGACATCATAACACGTCCTGAACAAACACTGTGTGCCTTCGATTTGAGCACTCGCCATCTCGGCCCCTCGTTCAATCAGTGTTTTTTCTGTCACACTTCCCGAATGAGATTGAAGCTCACTGATGCATAACGAAGGGATAGAACGCATGTAATGTGGCCAAAGTAACGTCATCAAAGATTGAGTCAGCTCAGGCAATTCATCATCAATTTTTTCACGAATTCGCCCTGTTAAGAATGCAAAGCCCTCTAACAATCTTTCCACGTCAGGGTCGAAGGTTCCCTCTGAAAGAAAGTGAGTCAGCTTAGGGTGGTATTTAGCAAATTCACTGCCCGATTCACGCAAATACGTGAGCTCATCCTGAAAGTATTTACTGTTGCTCAAGTGACACCTATTAAATGTTAAATTGACTAAATGTTAAATTGACCGTCCGTTCCCATGTAAACATCTATAGACATTGGAACATTGCCGCCGTTGTGCGAAACCTGCCCACGGATAGCAAAACCGAGCTGAAGTGGGTTGTGATGATCTTCACGATAGTACACTTCGACATTACCCAAACGTGGCTCAAAGCGCTGTATCGTGGATGTGATATTTTGCTGTATATGACGCACTAAATTATTGTTACTTGCTAGTACATCGTTAAAGTCAGGCAAACCGTATTCGCTGTCGATCATTGCGTTACCGGAATGGGTATTAAGTAAGTCACCAAGATGTTGGTGAATGGAAGCAATAAGATGTTCATGAGAAATCACTCTCTCATAGCTATTTTTTGGCTCCCCAAGTTCGATACGTTCTAATAAACGAAATCCTTTTTCCATGTTACCCCTCATACAAAAGCAGCCAGTATTTACTGACTGCTTGATTTTAGGTTATTGATTTACTGGTCTAATTTACCAACCAAAGATAAATCAAAACTTGCGCCCATGTACTTGAAGTGTGGACGTACTGACAGTGAGACTTTGTACCAGCCCGGATCGCCTTCAACATCAGATACATCAACCTTAGCTGCACGCAGTGGACGACGGCCACGAACTTCTGCTGGTGGATTCTCTTGATCAGAAACGTATTGACGGATCCATTTGTTTAATTCGATCTCTAGGTCCGTACGTTCTTTCCAAGAACCAATTTGTTCACGCTGTAGCACTTTGATGTAGTGCGCCAAACGGTTAATAATGAACATATAAGGTAGCTGAGTACCAAGCTTGTAGTTCATTTCCGCTTGCTTATCACTGAATGCTTTTGGCTTTTGTACTGAGTTTGCAGAGAAGAACGCCGCGTTATCAGAGCCCTTACGCATAGTTAGGGCAATGAAGCCTTCTTCTGCTAGCTCGTATTCACGACGGTCAGAAACCAAGATCTCTGTTGGGATCTTAGTTTCGATTTGACCCATAGATTCAAAGTTGTAAACCGGCAGATCTTCTACCGTACCACCACTTTGAGGACCAATGATGTTCGGGCACCAACGGTATTTAGCAAAAGACTCACTGATCTTCGATGCTAAAGCGTAAGCTGAGTTACCCCATAAGTAATTGTCGTGGCTATCTGTTACTTTTTCATCATACTCGAACGCTTTGATCGGGTTATCTTCTACCGAGTAAGGTGAACGTAGCATGAAGCGTGAAGAACACAGACCAAGGTAACGTGAATCTTCATGATCACGTAGCTTACGCCATTTCGCGTACTGAGGGCCTTCAAATACCGACTGTAGATCTTTGATATTCGGTAGCTCTTCATAGCTGTCTAGGCCAAAGAACTTCGCTGAAGCAGACGTAATAAACGGTGCGTGTGACATTGCACCCACGTTTGCCATGTACTCCATCAACTTGATATCTGGAGTTGAAGCAGACATCGCGAAATCACAAATCACTGCGCCGACTGGTTTACCACCAAATTGGCCGTATTCACGAGTATAGATTTGCTTGTAAAGACCAGATTTCACCACTTCTGGTGCATCTTCAAAGTCTTCAAGAACTTCATCTTTCTTCGCTGAGATCACTTCGATTTGAATGTTCTCACGGAAGTTAGTGTGATCAACCAAGTATTTAAGACCGCGCCAACTTGATTCAATCGCTTGAACTTCAGGGTTGTGAAGAATAGCATCAACTTGGTTGGATAGTTTTTGGTCAATTTCAGAAATCATCAGGTCAACCAAAGATTGATCTACTTTTTCTGTAGTATTGCTGCTGAGTAGTTCACCGATAAACGCTTCTACACCACGCTTTGCAACATCAAAACCTTCATCCGTTGGCTTCAAACGCGTTTCATTTAGAATGCTATCGAGAAGTGAGCCAGACTCAACTGCGGCTACTTCTTGTTCTGGAGCTTGTGCTTCTGCAGACATGATACCTCTTACCCTTCTTTCGCTTCTTGGTCATCGCCAATGCTTAGTTCATCCAAAAGTTTCTTTCTTGCTTCTTCATCTTCAAGCACGGCTGCAATCTTCTTACGAAATGCAGGTACGTTGCCTAGAGGACCTTTCAAAGCCACTAATGCTTCGCGCAATTCAAGTAGACCGTTCAACTCTGGAACGCTCTTTGCGATCGCTTCCGGTGAGAAATCTTTCATATCTTGGAAAGTCAGATCAACACTAAGCGGTGCTTCTGGATCATCAGTAAGACGGTTATCAACGCTAATTTTTACATTCGGTGATAAGCCATCTAATACTTCATTGAAGTTGTTTTTATTGATATTGATTGGTGTACGTTCTTCGATAGGAGTATCATCTGCACGTGCAGTAAAATCACCCACAACCATCATGCTCAATGGCAATTCTACGTCGTCTTGCGCATCGCCAGTTGATGGAACATAACGGATATTAATTCGCTCTTTAGGAGCCACCGAGCCGTCACGAGACATATTAAATTCCTTATTTAACTTTTTAAGTTAGCCATAAATGGATTCCCACATCTCGTACTTCTCAGGCAGAAGATCCTTATTTTCAAACAACGCATGCAACGTTACTCGAATTAAACCTTCAAGCTGTATCGAGAGATGGGGTTCCCAATTAGCCAGATTAAACGCATTACAAATTTCCCAACCTTTCTCAAGGTATGGTAAACACAACGGATATAACCCAGCCGTTTGGTAAGCTGTTATTAATTGTAAATACAATACAAATTGCCCCCGTCCCGAACCATCTAAGTCCAGTTTTTGAGCAATCTCTGCTGCAAACTCCCCGAAATTTTCGAGGGTAATATCCTCCATTGGCATCGACTCTTCTTCCGAGATAACAACCGTCTTTATCATAGAATGAGAGCCAGAATGAGCAGGCCGTTGACTGGCGAGCCAGTTCAATGCTGCTTCATCTGCAAATGGCATAGAATTTTTAAATGAGAGTTTTTGGATACCAGGGAGAGTATCAACAAAACTCTGGGTTTCTTGCTGAACAGCCGCTGCGGCATCATCCAACCCAAGATTTTTAAGCATTGAATAGACAAGAAAATGCCCGGTCACCCAAAAGGGAGCATAAACCAAATCTTTCTCTAAACGCTTAACAACATTGATGTCACTTTCTCGTTGTGCTTTATCGGTATATTCAGCCAATTGATCCGAGGAGACAGGGGAACCTAATTCCGTCTGACCGTTATTGTGTGCTGGTAACCCATCTATTTCTGACCAAGTCACATAACGATAAATCCGATACGCAAGCGGTTCTGCAGGGTTGGCGTTTAGCATCACCTCAGCGACTTTTTTTAGCGTTCGTGTCGAAGCTGTTGGCGATGAAAAATCGGTATCAATATCGACTTGTTTTTGTGTCGTATTCTGACGTTTTACTGGCGCTGTTGGCGTTGGCGTAACTGGTTTTTGCTCAACTGATGCTTGTGCAGGTTTCTCATTTGCTGATTGAGGAGCCTCAACCTGTTGCGCTGGCGCTGGCACTGATTCTGAGATCTCTGAAGCCGCCGACTCTGACACCGTTGCTGTTGGATTACTTGATGGCTGTCCAACTTCTTCATTTACCCCTAGCGCGGCTCGCTGAGCTAACGCATTCAGTTTACCTCGAATAGCAAAAAAATCGGTTTCAGAATCTGGGAACAATTCATCGAATTTACCTTGTACTGATCCAATAAGCTTCACGCAATCATCAATAATATGACTTGAAGGCAAGCTTTGTTCAAGTTGTTGAACCATCAGTTCAAATTGTTCACTTAACCATGAAACTGCCGAATCCCGAGCCCGTTTTCGAGTAGGATAAAGATGGCTGCCAAACTCATTTAACGCCCCATTAAGCAGTGACAAGCCTTGATGAAAACCTTTAAGTCCTTCCTCTTCCAGCAAAGCACGAATTAAATAACACAGTGCTTTGATGTCTTTGCTATGGTGCTCTAACACTTCAACAGCATGATTTTTGACTACCTGCCAATCCACTGTTTCACCGAACAGTGAACCAAACTTTTTCACTTCGGATTCCATCATTTCATAACAGAATTCATATTTCGCGTCTTCGCCTACAGGTTGAGACTCTGAAATAGGCGCTAATAAACGCTCGATATCAATAACAGACATACATTAGCCCCTTGTTTGTTTTAGATAGTCACCAATCGCTTGTTGGACTGCAATTGCACCTCGTGCAGGTTCATTACTTTGATGAGCTTGATTGATCGACTCATTAGCCATACTTGTAAGAGTATCCGTTATCGTATTGAATTTTTTAAGATCATTGCGCTCGAGTGCACTGAGTGAGTCATGCAACCTTTGCTTATCGAATAATCGATCTTCCTTTACGGTACTGAATAAAATGAATGAACTTCTGCTAATGATCAGATCTTTAATCCTAGAGTTAATTTCTTCACTCTCACCAAAATAGTTTCTGGCAAATTTAGCTTCCTGAATGGCTTTAGTATAAAAATGTGAATTTGAATTATCTTCCATCGACTGGTAGATGCGCTCCATCACTTTTTGTGGCAAAACATGACTGTAAAAGTACGCTTCAGATTGCTTTAGTTGCCACGTGGCTTGGACCTCTTTTGCCGCAAGTTCCGTTTCACCACGTAAAATTAAATTTGTAATCTGTTCTTCTTTGCTACCCGCGATTTCAGACAGTTTTTTTGATGCATTAACGGCCGAGTTAAGGCCTGACATGACTGTAATAATGCTCTTTTGTGCATCAGGCGCTAACTCACCGCCTTTGCCGAGCGTTGCTTTAAGATTCACTAACTCTTTACGCAACTTCATCAGTGATTTAGGCAAACTATCGGCCAGTTTTTGATAAGAGGAAACCTGCCCGCGGTAACTATCAAAGCGTTGATTAAGTTTTGTCTGCTGAACCTGATAAGCCTCACGATAGGGTGCCGTGATAAGCATGTCGGAGCTCATCTCCGCTAAAGTGTTTTCGATCTCCCAGGGAGCTTGAGCTAAAAACGAAGCCGTTTGCGCTGGTTTGATCGTTGGATTTAAGGGCTCTTGCGTCAATGTAAAGCTCGGCTCCGACTTTACAATGGTTTTCCACTCCGGTTGGCTTTGCTGATACAGATAAAGACCAGTGATCGCACAAACGCTCAAAGCTAAACACGCTTCTAGAACTTTAAAACGACCGTAGCCCGCTTTATCTTGTGGCTTACAATGCGTAAGTAAAAGGTCAGCATTACGTAAGCTGCTGAAGATAGGAGCGTTTGACTGTGAGTCGATCGCTTGAGCATCGATTCGAGCCAATTGCTGAGCAAAAGATATCGCAGTATAACCATGACCACGTGGATTATTGATCACTTCTTTAAGCAGCTTCCACGTATGATTGGGAATCAAACTAGGGCGTTTACGTCCTTTGATTTCTTTATGCCAAGCATCGCCAAAAATAGAGCCCAAAAACAGGTGCCCAGTGAGTAACGCCAAGGAATAAACATCATCTTGGGGCTGGGTATTACCTGTTTCTAAATAAGCTGGAGAGGCATAACTTAAGCTGGCTTCAGCATGTGCTTCACTTTCACCGATGTAGCGTGCCGCACCAAAATCGATCAATTTGACATGGTCACCTTCGCTAACCAAAATATTTGATGGTTTTATATCAAGATGGCAAATGCCTCTGGTATGCATAAACTCAAGAGCACCGGCCAACTGGTATACAAGCCAAGCTATGTGATCGTGACGAAAACCCTTGTTACTGTGACGTTGCATTTTTTCAGCCAGTGATTCTCCTTGAATCCACTCATACATTAGGTATGGACGCTCAAAATCATTACTGACTTTAATAAATTCCGCCACACTCGGGTGCTGTGACAATTCTAATCGACTGGCCTCATTAAGCAGCATCGTACTGCTGATATTTGGCGCTTCTTCATTGACGATCTTGCAACAAAGCTGCTTTTCAGGCTCGCCTTTTTTGGCAAGATGATAGATTGTCGTCCTACCATTTTTTGAAGGAAGTGTGTCTAAAACATCGAATTGTGAAAAAAGAACATACTCCAGCCTTGGCTTATTATTTTTTGCCAATCTTTGTTGATTGAGTTTCTTTTTTTCAATGGCTTTAACAACCAATTGGTTAATATACCCATTAGCTGTTTCTTGCTTATCAGACACTACTTTGTACTCTTTTATCGAACAAGTATTATTAATGTCAGATGATATTTGTTAGTACATGCTTGTATCAATAGTAGTTTTAAAAAAGGGCACTAAGTCTAGGATTTTAGTTATTATTACTAAGATATTCCTTGCTAATTGCTTCGCTTTGACTGGCTTAGCGCCCCTCTATTTGTACCATAAAATGGGGCAAAAAAATCACACTTAAAATATGTACCTATATCCAAGTCAATTACACCGTTCGAAGTTGTACGAGCGCTTTATCCCCACTTGGATCAAACATCAAAAGTAACGCAGGGTGGTTGCCTTGATGATACTGAGCAGCAAAGCCAACAAGAGTCAGGGCTGAACCACTTCCCATCGTCCCCCATAGCTCATTAATTGAGGTTGGCTCTTCTGGGTTAATAAACCGCTCTGCCTTCGCTCCAAGTGCAAAACCATAGTCTTCCGTATGCGCTCTTAAATTGGTCATGTCCGTATAGGGTTGACCAAAGCTCGCCAACGTTTTGGCAGCCCTTTGTACCAAACGAAACATACCTCGTCTATCTTGTGTCTCAAGCTCGGTATCTAAATAACTGAATTCAGCTTTGGGCTGGAGTTTTAACGTTTCAACAATATTTCGGCGACCAAGAACCAGCCCTGCTCCACCTTCACTCGGTATAAAGCCCCAAGGGTTATCGGTACTAACAACTTGCTGTTTCTCGATCAACTGTTCCAATAATTCAACCGTGGAATCTAACGAAATACACATAAGCGCATCATATTTATCCAGCTCTTTAACCGCTTGAATAAGAAACTGAGGGCCACTAGCATGAAAGACTGCCACTAAAGAAAGATAATCGGAATAAGTGCTTTCTTCTAGCCATTGCTGCATTTTCAATAGTGAAATAGAGGATGGCACTGAAATCAGCAAAGGCGCTGGTTTTAAGACTCTAGGCATTTGCAATAGAAGAGAATCAAGAATCGTGCTGGTTAATTCACATATTTTTTCAAATGAGTCTTGGGATTGGGTATATTCAATCTTGGTACAAGCAAACCGCTCAAGTCCGCCCTCAACAGTGTGTTGATTAAACAAACCTAAATCTGCTTTTGCTACTGCAGTAGCGATGTCGAGGTTCATACCAGCGGGTGTTACCACTTCACAACCCAGTACATAACGTCCGGTAGAATTAAGCATCCACTTGCTCCTCTGCTAGAGACTTTACTGCCGTTGAGACCAATAAATGTTCTCTTCCCTGACAAGGAAACACAGCGGTATAGCTGAGTGAGATTTGTTTGCGTTCAGTATCAGCAAAGATGGTATAAATGGGCATCGCTGCTTGTTCTTGACGATCTTTAAAAGTCGCAATGGCCATGTATTTTTTATCAGGGATGCGGAAAGTAATGGTGTCATTATGGCAAAAACCACTCATCATAAGCCTCTCGCCTCCAGACACATACCCCTTGCATTGCTGATCTTGAGGCGCACTCTGATTAAACTTAACATCAAAATCGACAGGCAACATTGGTTTGCGAGTCTCAAGCCATTCCTCGTCAAACGTACCTGCTAATTTTTGCCGTTGTGAGAAAAAAGGTGGAATGGCACCAAAACCCGCCACACGACAATGGGTTACTGAAGGGCTCCAGGTTTCACCAGGGTAAAACACCGAAGGGACGGGTTGTTGCAAAAGCTCAGCCGTTGACTCCGCAATACCACCACCAATTCGGTTGTCAAAGCCCCCACCAACAGCACATGTATAATCCATGTCTTTTTCAATAAATGGTTGAGGTAAACTAACGCTAATGCTCCCTCCGTGTTCAACCCAAACACGTTCACCATGAATGGCAATGGTTTTGTCCACATGGCCATCAAGTAAAATTCGACATTCTTGATACGTCACAGGCTTTTTGCCGTAACTCCGCGCCTTGCCATAAATCAACACATCTGTATTGGGTTTAAAAAAAGCAAACTCGTGGTCAACTTTCAACGCAGAAAAGCCCTCTTCTCCTAAATATTGTGGATCATCAAAGATTTCACTTTCAGCTAAACTTTGCCATTGACCATCGTTAAATTGCCATGTTTGTTTGCCAACAACCACCCATACTTCTTCGCCGTGTTCGTTACGCTGAAACCGACCTTTAATCGAGAGTTGAGGATGTGGCTCAATATCCCACAATTGCATTACTGTTCCTTAAATTAAATCTTTCGCGTGCTGAAGGTACTGACTTTAAACTATGAAAAATCCATTCTTGCTGGAAGACTGGCATGACCATATTCCAAGGCAAAAATGCCCGAGAGTGGATGCACAATTGTCTCCACAACCATTGGCGGAAAATATGGTTAATGTCGGTATTCTGCATCGCAGCCAAGGTAGAGTCGAAACTGAGTTCGAAGCCCAGCCGGCTTGGGAGCCTTTTTTCAAAACCTTCTTCCTCAAGCCAATTTTGCAAGAGTTGAATAACCTCTTCCCACTCAAGCTCAATCCCCACTTGCTTGGGGGTGAGTGGTAAATCATCACCATAAACGACATACAGTGCTTGAACCCAAATTTCACCATCAAATTCATCTAACCCCGTTACATGATCGATGATTTCTGGCACTAAGTTCGTGTCGCCACATAATACAAAGTCATAAGGTGCTTGCTCTGAATGAACATCGAACACAGAAAATTCAGCTAAATCGAGTAACTTGCCATAAGTAAGCACTAATTTAGAGGGAAGTTCGTTTGGATCAGTGCCAAAGTATTGCCTAAACCACGTTGTTCTGTCGTGCTTGGTGAGCAGGCGTTCAAATAAGTGTTGCTGGCTTTGCGCATGATCATTTAACCACTCAATCGCTTCTTTGACATCATTTTGGGCCAATAGAGAATAAGCAAGCTTTTCTGAAACAATCCCTGCTTTTAACCAACGTTTGATCAATGAAATACTTAGTGTGTGTCGAACTTTTAGACAATCAAAATAACGCAAACTGTTGGCTGCTCTGCCTTCGATCAACTCAACTAAAACTTGATCGATGTTGACCAACTGTGATTGCGCGACTAACAAGTCCGCTGTGCTTTGCTCCAGCTCATTAAGTTGGCTCAAACCGCACAACAAATTATCGAGTTGTGCACCAAATTCAGGTTGCAGCATCAGCCATACATAGATGTCTGGTTGAGTGGTTTTCTGCATATGGATCAAACCGGGAGCCAGTCGATAGAAAGCGAAGTAGACTTGCTTTAATTCGTTCATTTGACGTTCAATTAAACGCAAATATTCATGCTCACGACTCGGGTAGCCACGTTTGAAGAGTTGTACCCACTGTTTCAGCAAGAAAGCAAAACTTTCTGAGGCAGTATCCAGTTTTTCTTCACAAAAACATAAATGTGCTTCAGACAATGCACTCAGCTCATTAATGGCATGCTCAGCAAGCTCTATTGATTTTTCAACCTGTTGTTGGTCAATTGATGCGTTTACCTGTTCGACACTGATTTTCTGCCGCATACCTTATTTAAGCTCCGCATTAATAATAACACTGGTTATTTGGGCATTAATTGATTGCAACCGTGCCCCCTTGAATTTTTTGCGCTTTCTCTGCCTGAGAAGTCACGTACTTGCCTTTTGTCGTCACACGCCCATCTCGGCCACTGTAACGAGTTTCCGTTTCTCCGCTTCTAACAACCAGTTCTTGTTCGGTCTCAATCACCATTTTTTTGGCCCGAATGACAAATTCCTCTGGCTGATCCAGCATAGAAAATACAATGTCCGTCACCATAGGCAGACTGATATCATTATCCAAGAACTCTATTCGACAATGCATATTATTATCGATTGCCATCTGCAATTCTTCACGCTTGTACAATCGCCCGAGTCTTGCAGTCAACGGCTTCTTAAAAGGATTACCTTCAAAATCAACTCGCACAGTGGCAGTCGATGGATTGATGCTGACTATCTTTCCAAAACGCGAAAAGCAAGCCGAAACTTCGGCTTGCTCTTGTGTGATGATCTCTGTTGTAAGAGTTTGTTTTTCCATCATTAGTTTATCGCTACTTTGCCACCTTTTATGGCAACTTTATCACTGCCCTCAATCGTAATCGACGAGCCTGACAACTTAATTGAACCATCACTGGTCATCACCAACGACGATCCCCCTGTTTTAAGTACGATCTTATCGCCACTGATAATTTGCGTGGCTCCATCCGCTTTGTAGGAAGTATTTCCTTTCACTGAAACCGTTAAATTTCCGCCAACTGTTTGGTTATCATCAGCCCCAACATCTGAGTTCTTTGAAGCGCCCACCGTTAAATTGCTATTTAACCCAACATCGAGATCATCATTTTTACCAATCTTGGTTGTGCGATTATCACCGATTTCTAAATCCGAGTTGTTTTTAACAAAGTGTTTCTCATTAGCGTTGTAAGTTACGGTAACGTCTTGTTCTACTGTCTCGGTAAAGGTGCTGTTAACTTGCGTTGTTTTATGTCCGTCGATCATTTCTTTATGATCGCCGTAAATATCGTTAGTTTGGTTGCGCGCAACCTTTAGGAATTCATCTTGGCCAATATCTCGGTAGCGGTTATTCAGGACCTTTGTCGACATATCTTTTTGAGCATGAATATAGATCTCTTCCTGATTCGCCTCATCTTCAAAACTCAGTTCATTATATCCCGTGCCTTTATGCGTTTGGGTACGAAACGTGGTACGAGTTTTATTTTCTGGTAAAGCGTATGGAGGAAAGTGCAAACCATTATAAACAGCTCCGGTCACTAAAGGTCTATCAGGGTCTCCTTCTAAAAAGGTAATCACTACCTCGTGACCGATACGTGGTAAGTACACAGCCCCCCAGTTGGGCGCAGCCATAGACTGACTGACTCGGATCCAGCAACCTGAATTTTCATCATTGTTACCGTAGCGGTCCCAGTGGAATTGAACTTTAATACGCCCTAAATTATCGGTGTAGATCTCTTCCCCTGCAGGACCTACAACCACTGCTGTTTGCGGGCCTTCAACGACAGGAGCCGCCATCTTAGGTGCTTTGAAGACTACATCACGCGGAATACAGCTGAATTGGTTGTAGTAAGTCGTTGGCATACCGCTGTTTTCATCTTCATGAACCTGTGGATCTTGCCCAACGTGAACAACAGACAGCATAATATAGTCACGGTTAATCGCTTCTCGAGGATGCTTCATTATCTCAAAGCTATAACCTGAAGCAAAGCGCATCACATCACTGCTTGCTTCAACTTGCTGATTGTCCACCACATGCTCTGATATCCACTCGGTCGTCCTTACCATACCCATAGCAGGATCAAAATAACGTCCCGGATAGTCGAACAGTTTAAGATCGGAATCCAAATGACCTGCTTGAGTCATTTCTTGTGGTGTTTTTGGTGTTTCGTAGTTGTAATCGCTGTAAGTAACTTCACCCGTTCTTACACGATTCACTATCTCTAGATCGGTAATATGTTCTCGGTCGGCAGCGCCACCGCTATCAGAGTGATACCAAATCGGGCCGGAATAAGAGGCATTTTGAGTGGAGTTTGCCAAAGGAACAATCGCATCGTTACTGTCCACGATCACCATGGTGTGGTTTGCTTCTGAATGATCGAAGTAATACCACATACCGTGTTCAGCTAAAATACGCTGGACGAACTGTAAGTCCGTTTCTCGATATTGCAGTACATAGTCTTTCGGCGGGTATATACCAGACAGTTCAAAGCGATAATCCGTCACAGAGCCATCATCTAATACTTCAGCAATGATGTCCTGAGCCGATTTTTGTTGGAAGATTCGACAGTCTTGACGTTGTGATAAAAACCAAGCTTGTGGAACAAGAACCACTTGGTAGCGAGAAAATCGACGCCCTGTCCCTAAGAAGCGTACCTCGTTGACCACGCCGTTAAATACACGTGCAGAGCCAACACCTTGCCCATAAAGGGTTAAAACACCTGCTTTACGAATGATTTCATCAAAAGAGATATCAGGATCAAGTGAAAGTAATGAAAGATTGATGTGGAATGGCTTAGACAGCTCTTCATTAACTTGAAAACCTTCTACTCGAAACTCGTGCCCACAGCCAGGCACTTCAAATTTGAATTCTACTTTATTTAGCATACCTTTCACCTGATACAAATAATCGAATTAGGGCCAACAAATGTTGGCCCTCAGTTATTACGCGATTAGGCAAATTATGCTTCGCGTGGAGCACGCCAGTCGTCGTTACCTGCTGTGCCACATTTCTCGTGAGTCACTTCAATAGCACGGTAAGTTAGCTTAAGTACTTCTTCAGTTACGCGGTCCGCTGTTGATGCATCTTGACAGTGGTTCATGCGTGTTTGGATGTCTACTAGTAGCGCATCGATCAGTTTGATTGAGTAGTAATGCTCTTGTTTACCTTGTACAGAAGTACGGTAGAAGCGGATTACACACTCAGGAAGCTTTTCGCCAGACACAAGAGCGTTGAAAAGCAGTGGAGAACAACGGTCTTGAACCTTAGTTACGATAACTGGACGGTGTACACGTTGACCAGTTGGCTGACCACTTTGAGGATCACGTGGAACTGTTAGTACGTGATCAAGCTCTTGAACTAAGAACTCGTCAACGTGCTCAGATTGCCATGTGTTACCTACAGAATCAGCTGTGTAAGTATCTTTAGTGATGTGGCCTTGAGTCTCGCCATTGATAGACATATATGCTGGAGTTGGCATTGCTATTTCCTTTTTGATCTGTTTCGTTGAATTACCAAATCGCTAATCACCGCGACGATTACTATAATACAATCTCCGTGCCAACTTTTAATTCATTAAAAAACAACAACTTACATTGATAATATATTTTTTATTAATTTTTCATCAACAAAAAATTGGAAAAAATCACGAATATTTAGACAAAATAATAATAAATTGATTTGGTTTAATAAAGTCAAAATAACCATAAAAAAGCCAACAAATAAAGTTATTTAAACTGGCCTTTTGGTTATTTTAACTATAAATAAGAGCGTATTTTTAAATATATTAAGAATGTAACCAACAATCAGACCGATAGGTATTTTATTTACACTAAAAAACCGTAGTGAAAATATCTTAAAATAAAATTTCCATTGCTAGATTTAGTATAATAGTTGCACCTCTTTCTTACTGTGAATAAAAACGGCAATGATCAATATCAACCTATCTTCATTAATACAGCGCCTGCACCCAATCACAAAAGTAGCATTGGAAGATGCAGCAGCATTGGCGGTTTCTGAAAAAGCAACCGAAGTTCAAATCGAACACTACTTATTAAGTCTTTTAGAAAGGCCAAACAGTGATTTTGACGTATTATTAAGTCACTTTGAATGCTCAGAGAATCTATTTAGACAATCCATTCGTTCGACATTAGATACCAGTGCCAAAGGTAACGGCAGTAAACCTGTTTTCTCTGCTTTACTGATCGAATGGCTGCAAGAGAGCTGGTTAGTCTCTTCTCTTGATCTCGGTGAAACTCAAATTCGCTCAGGCGCTTTGCTGCTTACACTAGTCAGTAACCCACTGCGCTACGGTCAACACGGTTATGCTTCTATTTTAGAAAGCGTCAATCAAGACAGCCTAAAGCGTAATTTCAAAGAATTGACGAGCCAATCGATTGAATCACAAGCTTCAAGTACAGAAACCACCAAAGCACGTGAAGAAGGTTCCGCTCTAAGCAAGTTCACTACTGATTTCACAGGAAAAGCCCGTAAAGGTGAAATTGATCCTGTATTTTGCCGCGATCAAGAAATTCGTCAAATCGTGGATATCCTTGCTCGTCGTCGAAAAAACAACCCGATTGCAGTCGGTGAACCCGGCGTTGGCAAAACTGCGGTTGTTGAAGGGCTTGCATTAAAAATCGTTCAAGGTGAAGTCCCAGACAGCCTTAAAGGTGTTGAGCTTTATGGCCTCGATATGGGCCTGCTACAAGCAGGAGCAAGCGTTAAAGGGGAGTTTGAAAAACGCCTTAATGCTGTCTTAGACGAAGTCAAAAACTCACCCACCCCTGTTATCTTATTTATTGACGAAGCTCATACCTTAGTCGGTGGTGGTAACCAAGCTGGTGGTAGCGATGCCGCTAACTTGCTCAAGCCAGCGTTGGCACGTGGCGAAGTAAAAACCATTGCCGCCACAACATGGTCAGAATACAAAAAGTACTTCGAAAAAGATCCAGCTCTGGCACGTCGTTTCCAATTGGTTAAATTAGATGAACCATCCCCAGAGCAAGCGGCATTGATTATTCGTGGTCTTCGTCCTGCTTACGAAAAATCACACAATGTCTATGTACGTGATGATGCGATTACGGCGGCAGCATCTTTAGCTGCACGTTATATTTCAGGCCGTCAGTTACCGGACAAAGCTATCGATGTCCTTGATACCGCTTGTGCTCGCGTAAACATCAGTCTCAACGCTATGCCAGCCCCAGTTGAGACCTTGCAACAAGAGCTGGCAGCCCAACAACGTGAGCTTGATGCCTTGGAGCGTGATGCTCTACAACAAACCGGTGATAAGCACAGCTTGGCGACCATTCCAGATTTGAAAGCTGCGATGGAACGCACAAAAGCAGAGCTAACCGTTCAAGAGAAACAATGGCAAGCAGAGAAAGCACAAATTGAAGACATGATCGCTCTTCGTTCTCGCCTTCATGAGCTGGTCTCCGAACATCAAAATAACGATGCTGAAAAAGAGATGGCAGCAACACAGGAGCAAGATGAAGAGGCAGAAGTTTCGCCATATGCCGATCTTGATGAAGAGGCAGTTCGTGCAGCGATTGCCGCTTGCCAAGAGCAGCTTACAGCGATCCGAGGCAATCACCCTCTGGTTCACTTTGAAGTTGGGCCAGACGAAGTGAGCCACGTTATTTCAGATTGGACAGGCATTCCAATGGGCAAAGTTCTTCAAGATGAAGCAGAAACCACGCTGAATTTAAAAGCAAGCCTAACCAGTAACATTAAAGGACAAGAGTTTGCTATTGATGCATTGGCTGAAGGCATTCAAACCGCCAAAGCTGGTTTGGTTAATCCAGATGCCCCGACCGGTGTATTTCTTCTTGTCGGTCCAAGTGGCGTAGGTAAAACAGAAACAGCGCGTGTTATTGCCGAGCAAATGTTTGGTGGTGAACGCTTTATGACCACAATCAACATGTCTGAGTTTCAAGAGAAGCATACCGTTTCTCGTCTGATTGGTTCTCCTCCAGGCTATGTGGGTTACGGTGAAGGCGGTATGTTGACAGAAGCCGTTCGTCAACGTCCTTACTCCGTTGTATTACTTGACGAAGTGGAAAAAGCCGATCCTGAAGTGTTGAACCTATTCTACCAAGTGTTCGATAAAGGTACGCTGAACGATGGTGAAGGCCGTACGATTGACTTCAAAAACACCCTGATCATTATGACCAGTAACCTTGCGACTCATGAAATTGAAACGCTCGCTCAACAATCGGAGCAAATGGATGCAAACACGATCGCAGAAGCCATCCGTCCAACTCTGAATCGTCACTTTAAACCTGCTCTACTGGCTCGTATGTCCGTCTTGCCATTCTTGCCGCTATCAGATGACGCAATGACTGACATTATTCACCATAAACTGAACAAAGTCTCACAACGTCTACACAATCACCATAAACTGTCGCTTAATTATGACAACAGCTTGGTTGAATTTGTTTTGGGTAACTGTCGACTTGCAGAAACAGGCGCGCGTAATATCGATGCGGTGATTAACCGTCAGCTATTACCACAATTATCCACACAACTTCTTGTGCAAGACAAGGATGATGCACACAGCCAAATTACCGTATCCGTCGATGAGCAAGGAACTCTAGCTTATGCGTTCAGCTAATCATAGCGAACTAAGCAATGCGATACTTGCGATCAGCCAATCTCTGGCTGATCGCAGCCAACTGACACAGACTTTAGATGCTGTGCTGACGGCTGCAAGGCAAATGACGCTTGCAAAACATGGAACCATCTACGTGCTTGACCAAACCGGTCAAGCATTACTTCCCAGTACGGTACATTGCAATGACAAAGCCGTTTATGAGCATCCATGGAGTGCGGTGCAATTAGAATCCGCAAGTGAGACAGACCCATTCAGTTTTGCCGTACATAACGGCGAAGTGGTTCTGATCAACGAATTGTATAAATACAATGGCTACGATTGTGAAGATGTCTATCAAACAGAGCAAATATTGGGCGTACAAAGCACCAATCTGTTGGCTTGGCCTCTGATCGACAACGATGGCAAAACCATTGGTCTTTTGGTATTACTCGACTTAAGTGTGATCGACAATGAAGCCGCACTAACCGAATTTTGTCGTATGGCAGCAAGTAACATAAGACAAGCCATCTGGTTAGAACAATATGGTCAGATCATACGCACTCTCAGTGAAGACAATACCGCCCTATTTCGTGAAAATACTCAGCTTAAGAAACAAAAGAATCAATCCTATCAAGGCCCAATCGCAGAAAGCAAAGAGATGCTCGATGTGCTGAGTCGTTTGGATAAAGTGCTTTCACTCCCTGTTGACGTGTTACTTCGGGGTGAAACAGGTGCTGGTAAAGAAGTTATCGCTAAATACATTCATGAGAACTCGAATCGAGCCGATCAACCACTTGTTGTCCAAAACTGTGCGGCCATCCCCGAACAACTGCTCGAATCAGAGCTCTTTGGACATAAAAAAGGCTCGTTTACAGGAGCCGATAAAGATAAAGTTGGGTTATTTGAGGCTGCCGATGGTGGGACACTTTTCCTCGATGAAATTGGGGACATGCCTATGCTACTGCAAGCAAAGCTTTTGAGGGTTTTACAAGAGCGTAAGTTGCGCCCAATCGGTGGGAGTAAAGAAATTGAAGTTGATGTTCGTGTGATTGCCGCCACTCACTGTAATCTAATGCAACAGATTAAAGACGGTGGCTTTAGGGCCGATTTATTTTATCGTTTGAATGTGTTCCCTGTCACTTTGCCTCCACTTCGTGCAAGGGCCGCAGACATTATTCCTCTTGCTCAACATTTTGTTAAACAAACCGCTCACAAGCTCGGTTTAAATGAGCCGCCAGGATTAAGCGCCAGAGTACAAAAGCAGCTGCTTGATTATCCGTATCCCGGTAATGTGCGTGAATTGAGAAATATTATCGAACGTTCTGTTTTACTTTCTGACTTTGAGACAATTACTCAAATTGAGTTTGGTGACCAAGTCCCAGAAGCCGCGATAATAGAAACGGTGGTAAAACCCAGTCCTGAACCGATTGAATCAACACAATCTGGTACTAGCAATAATAAAGAAGTGCCAGCAGGTTTAAAAGAAGCCGTCAGTCAATACGAGCGTACCGTCATTTTAGATTGTTTAAACGCTTGTAATTGGCACACCAAAAAGGTCGCTGAGCAGCTCGCATTACCATTAAGTACATTGAATCATAAAATGAAGAAGTATGACATTTCAGCGGTCAGTTCATCCTAGTGAACAAATAGTGGTTCCGACTCAACACTGTGCTCACCTCGTGTCACCACAATAAGAAAGATTAAGATCACATCTCTGTGTATGTCATAAAAAGGTGAGCGCAAACCATCAAGGTAAGCGCTCACAAAGCGTAATCGTAGCGAAGTTAAGCTAGGCAGATGCACCCCTCACTAAAATTACAAAAGTTTGTTTAACCAAGATTGAATACATCTCGTACTAGGTACTGGGAACTCACTGACAGAGTATCCATGCCAATCTTTATGAGACGTTAATTCAAATAAAAGTATATTTAAAAATACAATAATATCAACGTTATATATCAACCAAGAGAATGCACATCGAAGTCGACATATTCACTTAATATGATTTATTACCTCTATTTCACTAGTAAAAGTGCACAGATAAACAGAAGAAATGGAGTCAAGCTCTTCAGGTATGACCATGAAGCATAGATAAAAACATGCGCCAGATCACATTGATTATTCATAGATAAACTCAAGTGACCTGATTCAGGCCTCTTCAGGCCGCTTGGGTATATATCATTAATAAAAGAGAGCCGCTGCATTCATCAACCCAGTACTCAATGAAGTACAAGCCAGAAAAATGGCTTTGGCTTTATATCCCTGTTTAAGATCGGCTGTCAGGTTCGGGATTGTAAGGTGCACTGCCTGGAACGTTAAACATTGCACTAAAATGGCAAGACTGCCCCACAGGACAAAATCCACAATACTTATCGACACTTTAAAAGCCGTTGTTAAAGCAATAACAAAGCCCAGTGTCGCTCCGCTAAAAGCAATAGCGGCGGCCTCATTATTTTGTTTAATTAAACTCCATTCATCTAGAGGAGTAAACTTTGTATATGAATAAAAGAATGCGGCTAACAGAAGTGTGAAAAGACCTAAGTAAGCACAAAACGAAATGACATTACCTATGCATCTAAGTAACTCGAACTCATGCGATTCAAGCATTAGGTTTATCCTTAAAGTAGAATCTTATGGCTGTAAAGCAATGATTGATTACGACTCATAAGTTGAATATGACAATCTGGATGTTATCTGGAGGTATAAGCTCAGACCCCATCATGATATGAAGATCAATGAAACAGATTAAGCCTTGGCTTTTAAAACTTCAAAAGTACCCAAGTAACGACAAGTGTCTTTGTCTTCACTTAGGTAAAAAGAATAAAAGCGAGCTTTGATGGCTCGCTTTCACAGTTAAGCGGCGAGGTCCAACTCCTCTACACGGTTTTCAGTCTCAGTCTCAGTCTCAGTCTCAGTCTCAGTCTCAGTCTCAGTAGAGTGTTGTTCTGGATCATTGGTTGTGGAAGCAACTATACGATTTAAAGTAAATTGCATGTTTGCCTCTTCAGCGGTGATATTTAGGGTGTTCGTTCCCTGTAATTTTATCGATATTGTTCCATTTTCAAGATCATCAAGGCTTAATTGATATGACCACTGGCCACTTAGATCCGTCAAATCAATTTCTGCTGATAAGCCACTCACCTCACCAGTGCTATCGCTGACTGTTAATCTCAACTTATCGTCCGCGGCAAAGTGTGAGTAAGTACCAGTTAAATTAATTGGGGGTAATGTAGCGCCCATTAAATCACTGATCTTATTTATTGTCACGATAGGTGTGATTGGCAATGTATATTTTTGGTCCACCGTCACCGAGTTACCCGATTCGTCCTCAAAACCACTGACGGCTAGGATTGCACCAAGCGCTGTATCACCCGGGTCTGCCAAAGAAGCAACCTCTGCTTTCCACGTTGTAGCATCTCCCTGCATCGTGAAACCTGATACTGCTTCACCCGCAAGCGTCGCTTGAATGGTGTCTCCTTTAACCGCTTTACTGAACGTCAAAGTGACTTTCACAGGGTCATTCACCAAGTGATGTGGCTTATCAAACGATGCATTAGTCAGCGAAGGCAATGCCTGCTCTAACAGGAACTCACCCTGTTGCAGCGCTTCCATATCAATGCCATCGACTGTGCTCGTCCCCGTTACCACTACTTTGTACTTGCCATTTGGCTGACCGCTAAGGTTTATCCCACGGCTCGTCCAATTGCCGTTCTCAACCTTAACATTATCATCGGTTGCGATAGTTGCTGAAGCGTCTAGAGTTTGGATTTCTACACTCAGGATTTGATCATCAAGACGTTTCGCGGTGCCTGTAAACTGATAGTTTTCTGCCTTGCTCTCGTCCACCTTACCCACATCGTTAATGGTTAAGGTTGGCGTAATTGGCAATGTATATGACGTGTTATCCTCGCCCACATTTCCTACTAGATCTTTATATTGACTCACCACTAAGCCAACACCGAGATCTGGTACGTCTGGGACTTTCACGCTTCCGGTCCAAACTTTCTTATTTTCATCATCAGCAATCAAAGTAATGTTGTTAGCGCCTAATGTAGCCGTGGCCGCTTGCAAATCTTTATCAAACTTAAGCTCAACTTGGACATCTTCACCGATTTTTTGATGAAGAGGATCAAACGTTACTTGTTCAAGTTTTGGCAACTCCCCATCAACGTCCAGTTGAATGCTATATCCTTTACCATTTATATTATTGGTACTCTTGTAACTATCATCTTCAACCGATATGGTTACTTTTTTATTTTCATCTCTTGGTGTTACGTATATAACTGTCCAAGTTACGTAGTCAGTGGTACTCCAAGACAAAGGTTTTAGCTCACCGCCATTATTCTCATCTAACTTTACGTCTGAAATATCGAATTCTTTGACTTCTTCACTAAAAGTAAACGTAAGCGGGATTTCGGTGCCACCAGCCAAAGGTTCATTCTCATTTGTCGGTATCTTAATTTCTAACGTAGGGACTTTTGATGCTACGACTTCTACGTCTGTCTCTCGAGACTCACCTGTTTTGCCGACTAAATCTGTTGCCGTTACTTTTATCTTATAGTTGCCTGGCTCTAATGAGTGGCTAAAAGTATAAGAGTCATCGGGATTGGGCTCTTCAATTGATTTTTTACTTACTTGCAAGCCCAAATCGTTGAAAACCGTTGATGTAACAGATGCCAAGTTTTTATCTGTTGCCTGAGCAGTGACATCCAACTGATATTTGCCATCATCTGTTGCTGACGTACCCTGTTTTATACCATTAATTAATACAGAAGGTTTCTGGTAATCCACTATTGATTTGATTTCTCTGGCACCATAGACTGAACTGTTATCGTTAAACAATTTAAAGTCTTTAATGGTTCGACCTATAGAGTCAGTGACAGTCAATGTATAGTCGTATTCAGTTTGGTCATCAATTGCAAAATACATGGTACCATTAGTCTTACCAGTATTCGGGGTTGATGACGTGATATTCCCGCTGAAGTTAAGCGTATCTCCGGATGTTGAGATCATATCAATCGCATAACTCTTTGCCTTGATATAACTTCCTTCGGTAGACGTAATCGTGAATGGTTGATTTTGATTGGTGAAAACTAGCGTTTTACCCCGCAAGCTAGTTAGGTTTTCGTCAAAGGTGACTAACAGTTGAGGAAGACTCATAGGGATATCTATTGTTTTTACCGGATTAAATAAGCCAACATTATCGGTTGCTGTAATGTCGACTGTTAATGAGTCAATGTTATCCAAATCACTTATATTAATATCTATAAAGTCAAAATCTTTTGTTTTATCAATTATGATGTCATTTCCGATATTTCTGACACCGTACTTCACTTGTTGAAGGCCACTTTCTTCGTCTTTAATATCAAATTTTAGCCGAACTTTTGAAGAGTCATTAGGTACGTTTTCAATACTTAAGACTTCATCTCCAATTACAGGAGGTTTATTATCAAATCTTAATGTACGCGACTCTTCCTTTGGCTGTCCCCAAACATTTTCTGCCTTAACATTAACATTCACCTGATCATAGGTGTATTCTGCTGAATTTACACTGCTTACTGTAAACTCATAGCAGCTTATAATTTTGTCTTCAGGTTCTTTATTTTGACAAGTACTCGGACTGAACATACCACTATTATCTAGGGAATTGTACGTATTTTCTTCTAATGACACTGACAGCTTGTGTAGCTTAGATCCTTTTTCGATTTCTACATAAAAGCTGATTTTAAGTTCACCTTTGTCTTGTATCCAAGCTGGAGAACTCGCAGGAGTGGTGATTTCTAATTTTGAAATTGTATCCTTTGTCCATTCGAGGGTAATATCTTTGTCACTTGCTTTGTTGTTCGCATTATCACTCAAGTTCTTAACTTTGATTGTATGCTCTGAATCCGTGATATTGATAATATCATCAAATTTAGCTCGGTAAGGGCAAAAAGTCTTCGCCTCTCCGTCTACCGTTCTCTCTTCGCAATCATCATAAGGTTTTATGAGGTTTGTTGATGACGAACTTTTGACCAAATAAGGTGAGTCATTATCTTTATCAGAGATGTTGACCCCTGAAAGATTGTCTACGAAAGGTAATTCAAAACTTAACATTCTTGAATTATCTTCATTAAAGCCGACATTGTCTTCACTCAATGTGAACATATTAAGGTCAACCTCTGGTGGAACAGTATCTACCATCTTAAAACTGAATTCTTTCTGTTTGACTTTACCATTATTCGCTTCTGTTTGGGTTATCAAAACAGGGTTGTCCATGTTTTGATTATCCAGTTTAACTGAACATTTAGGGCTGGTTGGTGAAATTACCGTAACACTTGGGCTGGACTCATTTATGTCGTCACCTTCTTTCCAATCATTTTGCACTATACACTTTAGTTTCTGTATTTTAAGCCCGGTATCATTACTCACATCAAACTCAACTGTTAGCTCTTTATTAGAGATATAATCCGTAAAGTTATTAGGTTTAGCAACTTTAAGATCGATGAAAGAGCGCTGAACATTTAAATCAAGAGTTAATTTTGTTGTGAGTTTATTTTTAGCATCTTGGTCACCCTCGTTAAATTTCACTTTATTTAAAACATCGATATCTATTTTATAAAGACCATTGCTTTGGATTTTATCTTTCGTGATTTCAAAAGTATAGTCCTTATAACCTGAATCACCTGAATCACCTGAAGATAAATCCGCTTCAAAATCTACACTGTCTCCTGATGAGTCTTTTGTAACGGTAACGTTAATACGTTTTTGTAAACCACTCACGTCTTTGGCTTTGAAGGTTATTACGATATCTTTATTATCAAAAACATTATAGGCACCATTAATTTGATTAAGAGCATTTTCATTTTCATTTTCATTTTCATTTTTATATTTTAAGCTTACATTACTAATTTCTGGTCCGGAATTATGAACATTAAATTCAAATTCTGATTTTGATCCATTACCGCGCTTATCTTCCCCATCGATTTCAAATATATATTGGCCAGGATCCAAATTTGTTACTTGGATTGGGTATGGATCATTATCCGGCTGATTTTTATCTATAACAGAACCCGTCTTTTCTTCACCTTCTTTAAACAGACTATACTTTAATTTACCAATAACATTTTTATTATAATCCTGAACTCCCTCAGCATTCAAATCCTCTGCTATTAGTTTAAATGTATAATTTGAGTAATAATAATTTATCGTCGCTTTGTTATCCTGTGTTTCTGGTGTGGGAAGAGTTGGATCAAACTTAAAAGTTGGGCCAACATTATCAAAAATTATTGGTCTCGGATTTACACTACTTTCAAAGTTATTACGGTCTAGTGCCTTAACATACAATTTTATTTCTTTGCTTTGACCCGAATTATTCACTATGTGATCTGTCTCGCTAGGCACAAGATCCATTGAAAATGCATTAGCAGGATTGATGCTACTCGTTTCAATATCTATTTCTTTTAATCGAATAGAATTTTCAGCCTGAGCCTGAAATAAAGAAACACTTTTGACTCCACTAACATCTGACACTGACTTGAAGCATATAGAGAATGTCTTTCCTACTACTTTATCTTCTTGATTGCACTTACCACCATTAGCAATAATCCAAGCATCTGCGTATGTGATCACTGGTCCTTGATTATCAATGCTGTATTTAAACTCACCGCTACCTTCGTTTGATGGCTTGGCATTGTCGCTAGCTTTAACTGTGAAAGTGGCAATATCAGGATTATCTTTATCGTGACGAAAGTAATCAGCAAATAACTGGACTTTAACAGGTTCAGAACTGCCTTCTTGAGGAATGATTATACAGGGAGTTTGTGAATCACCTTCTTTCTTTGAACCATCTAGACATGGGTCCAATTTGACATCGCTACCCGAACTTTGTTTTTTGAGACTAATATCTACAGAAGCACGTGAGCTAAGTGAACCCCAATCTATTATTGGTTGCCATTCAGCATTGCCACTTAAAACTGGCGGTGTAGACTCCTCACTGACGTTACTTTTCACTTCTGGAGGCGTTGAGTCAACCTTGATATGAAAAGTGGTCGCGTTTGTATCACCCAATGTACGCTCGTTACCTAAATTATCTTTAGCTGCAACCTTTACGTTCCAAATGCCATCATCAAGTTGAACGTCATTTTCTCCACATGACTCCTCGTTGCGAGAACATAGTTTAATATTGAAAGATTCATCCTGATTACCCTGTGGGCTAATAGTTTGTGTGGTGGAACCGTCTTTAGAAAACTGAATTTGGCGAGAATCAATATCGTCACCAACGGGATCGTCAAACTTAAAGATAAGATCGTGCTCAGTACCTCCATGAATACTTAAGAAATCGTCTTGACTAACTTGAACGCCATTAACCTTTGGTGGAACATACTCGACCACAGGAAAATCATTATCGACATATACGGTATTGATATGCTCCTTACCCACAGCATAACCGTTGCCTTTGTCGTCCGATACTTGAGTAATGAGTTCAAACTTAGCGATATCTTTGAGCTCATTTGCTACCGTTTGTAAGTTAAAGCTATACTGTTTTTTATAAGCATCATCTGGGTTTACGCCATCAATTTTAAGTAAATTCTCCCCCCCATCAACATACCCACCTTCGCCTTTTTTATACCATATTGAGCTGAACTGTGGTCCGTTGACTATTTTAGACTCATCTTCAACGGTAATGTTTGCTGATATGCTCCCCGCAACGTATATCTTTTTATTATCAAAATTTGTACCAACCTCAATGGTGCGGCTTTCTTCACTGAATTCAAGAGATACACTCGGGGGCTTATTATCAATGCTTGTTTCGCATTTTTGTCCTAAAAGCGTCGAATCGCATATTGGTCCTAAAATCGTCTCATCGCCTAACTTTGGGTTGGCGTTAAAGATATCGTCGGCATAGTCCTGAGCAATATGTTTAGTAACACCATATGTATCAGTAGCTACATTAAAATACGCCTGTGCTAAGTCTTTGCGATATGTTTCCTCGGTCAATTGGTTGCCATCGACGAAGATATCCTGACCTTGAGCTCCTTTACCGTCTGCTTTACCATCGGCTTTAAGATCATTGAAAATTGCTCTGGCCCAATCTGATCCATTTTGAGGGTTATCTCCAGGGATCTTATTCAATGCTTCAGCTAAAAAGCGATGAATGAATTCGTTGCTCGCGGCTTGTTGATCGGTAATCTCTTTTAGCATGTCACCAAAAGCATAGCTGGTAATGGTTGGGTCGAACCCGAAGAAAGGCTTATCATCATCAGAACCAAGACTAGAACCCGATAACGCCGTCTCTACCTGATCAAGAATGGTATCAAAGCTCGCTATGGATTTGTCATCGGCCTTGTTCCATAAAAACTCAAATAGGCCCATTTGATAAGCTGACAATTCCGTTAGGTGGAGGTCAAGTGACTCACCTGATTTTTCTACCTTGTAATACGCACCTAAATATGGTGTTGGATTATTCTTCTCCGTCAGCGTAACCGTGGTTTTATTCGATTCTGAACAGTTATTATTACACCAGTTATAAAAGCTGGCCTGCCCTAACAATTTGACTCGAATGCGGCTGTCTTCATTTATCTCGGCTTCAATTTCACACGACGCTCGATCATGATATTCATCACCTTCATCAGTACGAGTGGTACATACCCCTAATGATTCAAAATTACCATTTTCAGGATTTAAAACTTCCGCTCTCACCTGCGCTTCAATAAATGGCGTATGGATTTTGATTCTTGGTAGATTAAACGTCTTTTTAAAATAGGCGCTCTCTGTCCGACTTTTACGCCCCGCATTATCGACGACCCTTACATCGATTTTAAATAAGTCCTGATCATTACTTTGGTTAATCAGTATTTGACCACAGGTTTGTCTGGTGTACGGTAAGTAGTAGATAATATCATCTCCCGGATTACTGGGGGCAATTCGCGGAAGTTGCTCTTGTCTGGCTTGATAGGGGATCCATTGTTCACCTCTTTTTTTAGAGCAAACCACCTCTACTT
The DNA here is from genome assembly GCF_002849855.1 of Vibrio azureus. NCBI lineage: Bacteria > Pseudomonadati > Pseudomonadota > Gammaproteobacteria > Vibrionales > Vibrionaceae > Vibrio > Vibrio azureus. The sequence continues at coordinate 489,010 of NZ_CP018617.1, read as the reverse complement.
TCAGTTCCTCAGACGGCGTACTGATTGCGATACCACTGGTAGGATCTTGCTCAAAAAAATCCGACGCTGTGAACGAGATATAAGGGATTGAGTTGTTATCAAGATATGCAGGGTCAAAATTGTCTACAGCAATGCCGTTTTTAGCAATCGAGCGGTTGATATCCAAATAGAACTTTGCCTCTCCAGCCGCTTCTTCATTTGTTGGGTAGGTAGATTCAGTGTATTGCGCTTTACTTTGAACACGACCGCTATCACCATCATAAATAAAATTCATATCTCCCTTGGGAAAGGAGAACTCACTCAATATGGGCTGCTTAGTATCCCTAAAAATTGGGAAATCCTTAACCGTTTCATTGCCACGTTTATCACTGGCACGAATTTCAAGTAAGGTTTTATTTAAATTTTTATCTATGCCAACTTTGTAATAAAAAGCACAAGTATTTTCACCTTGAGATTTACAATCTGTCGGGACAAGTGCCTCGCCTTTCTTACCAATCTGTACTTTACTAGTCAGTTCTGCATCACTCACTGTACCTTGGAGTTCATATTCATCTGCATATTGGCATTCATCGTTATTAAATGAATCGCATTTTACCGCACCAACATCCCCACCCTTAAAGTTAATGACAGGATATTGGTTATCCCACTGAAAACGAATTTCGGTGGTTTCATCTTCTGGTTTACCGACATAAGGCTCAACTTCATATGGTGTGACAATCAACTTCGCTTGATCTAACGCATCGGTTGCTTGCTCTTGATCAACTTTAACTGTATCAATGATAACGTCGACTTGGGTTTCACGTTGACCTGCGGTAAATACGCCTCTGTTAATTGAACAAAAACTGTCTAGTATGGTCTCACCCTGAGCAACGCAAAGGAAGGTTTCAGTACCATAATCCAAAGAGACACTCACATCTTTGATGCCGACATCATCACTGAGTGTTAAACGAATTTGGCCATTCTCACCTTGCAGTATTTCACCTGGCTTTTCTCTACTAACTGTTGGTTTAACATTATCTATTGGTGTCTCATCACGAGGAGGAATAACACCACCACCAGAGTTCGCACTGGAGTTTGAACCCAAACCACTGATATGGTTGGCGAAATCAACATAGTCTTTCCCTGCTGTTGAAGAGTGATTTATCTTAGTATCATTAACAACATTAAGGAGAGACTTTGCTAAGTCATGAGTATAGAGCTCTGAACCAACACTTTTTTTACCAAACGACATAACAGCTGAACCACCTGTTATCACGTCTTTTTCACGCCCATCGAGTTTACCATCAGCACGTATATCTCGATATTGGATATCGGCGAGATGCATGGAAGTGTAAAGTAATGGATCATCTTCGTTATTTGGATCCATCAGATCATAAGAAAATGAAGAATACGCCGTCAATAATGCACCGTATTTATGACCGCTTGTTGGCATCGAACTTTGGCCAGAATTCACAATATCAATGGGCTCAACGAGATTGACATTAAAGCTATATAGTTGTTCTAACGTTGCAGAGGTATCACTGATAGCACGCTGCACATCGTGACCTTGATTATGGATCTTAAATTCCGCCAAACCAGTTAACATGTTGGTCAGTGGGGTGATCATTTGAGTGGTATTATCCCCCTCACTATAATTCAAGATAGCTCGAAGATGCAGTTTTTGACCGTTGCTTTCACTGATTTGCTTGTCGGTGTAGGGGTCAAGATATGCCCCTCCTTTAGCTTCAATGTAAACTGGTTTTGATGACGTTTGCAGTTTCAAGGTATAACGTCCATCAACGCCACTTTTCACTTCATCCAGCAATCGACCGAGTCGACCATTTTCGTATTCCCAAGCAGAAACGACGGCCCCACCAACTGGCGCATCAAAAACCACACCGGATACGGTTCCTTTCGCGCGTTCTGGAGGCGTATTACTACCACCGCCACCACCGCCGCCGCCTCCCCCACAAGAGGAAAGCATCAGTGAAACAGAAATAAGGCTGAGTGTCGTTTTAAATGTTTTTTTAGTGGCCATACTGCATTACAACTATAGGAATTTTCCCGCGATTATATTCTTGTTATATTTTTTCTCAATATGGTAAAAAGCCCAATTAAAACGCCGAAATAACTATACTTTCCGTCATTGAAACAGACAAACTTCGGTTTATGTCAAATTGTATTATCATTTGTTTAGTTAAAAGACAGGAATTTGCTTATCTGACGTGTAACATTTTCTTTAAAATATTATACTTTGACTCCACTCTTTATCTAAGTTTGTTTATATCATGACTGGTTTATTACTCAGGCAACATCATCAAAGTATTTCACCGCCGATTGCGGCTATCGCATTGGTAGTAGCAACCAATGCCGCTTTGATTGCCCTAGTTACGGCGCCTAAAAGCGAAAAACAAACCATCACGCTTGAGGCCAAACCCCCTGCCATTGTGCCATTTCATATGGAGGATGTTTATGATAAATACTTTCAACGAACTCAGATTATTACTGGTACTGTTCGCTATTCTTTTGTTCCCTCATTAATTGATACTGGGTTATCTCAAGCACATATAAAATCTCTGTTATCTTTAATCGAAAAAGACTTTGATATTATTCAATCAGTGACAAATGGTGCTCAGTTTGCAATTAAGCTAAAAACCGACCGTTATAATGAAAAATACATCAGTTCTTTTTACTACTTCGATAGTAAAAGTGAATATTTCGCTATAAATAATGAAGTAAACTATAGTGACAACGTTTATCAGCAAGATATTTACCAGCACCCTTATTTCATTATGCCCGTGAATGAAAATTATCGAGTTTCTTCCGGGTTTAATATGCGCAGAAAACACCCAGTCACAGGATTAATCACCCCTCACCTAGGGACAGATTATGCCGTACCGATTGGGACTCCGATCCACAGCATTGCCGATGGTGTCGTGATTAAGTCACGATATAATCGTTTTGCAGGTGATTACATTAATGTGCAGCATTCAGATGGCATGGTTTCGCGCTATTTACATTTGTCACTGCGTTTTGTTGATGTCGGCGATCGAGTTGAACAAGGCGAGGTGATTGCTCATTCGGGTAATAGCGGCCGAACAACAGGGCCACATTTACATCTTGAATTACTCGACAATGGCAGAGCCATCAATTATGAGCGCTTTATGCGAACTCACCCACAGCCACCTATCGATCATAAAGCTGAACGAGCCGCCAAATTGGAACGTAAAGAGCTGATTTCGGCTCTCGAACAAAAGTCAAAATAGCATTTACACCGCCTTACTGATAACTAAGCTACCCCAAGATGCTGTGTTTAAAAAGATGGCCTTGGGGAGCGTTTCACTTAGCCAACTGCCTCCAATATACCCAAGTGACTTCAAGATGCTTGAGTATAATTGTATCGATCGCTCTTTCTTAAATTCCTGCCTGACTGAATAAGTGTTAAAATCTTCTTAATATTTGCTGTTTTCATCGCATCATTGCCAATATTCTCGGTCTGAACTGGCTTGAGTGAGCCTATTACGCACACCAATGCATTGATACCTGTTACAGCGTAACCATGAAACAATAAGGCGATTTTCAAATGGTTAATAACTCTATTCAGTGGTTCCCCGGCCACATGCATAAAGCACGTAAGGAAATTGAAGAGGCGATCCCGCAAGTGGATGTGATCATCGAAGTACTCGATGCGCGTATTCCCTTTAGCAGCGAAAACCCGATGATATCCACTTTACGTGGTGACAAGCCTGTCGTTAAGGTTCTCAATAAACGCGATCTTGCCGATCCTGAACTCACTCAGGTTTGGATTGAACACTTTGAACAAGAACATAATGTGAAAGCGATGGCGATCACAACCTCGGAAGTCAGCGAGGTTAATAAAATCATGGAGTTGTGTCGCAAGCTGGCACCTCATCGTGAAGAAATCGGTAAAAACATTCGCACGATGATCATGGGGATTCCTAACGTCGGTAAATCAACCATCATTAATACGTTAGCAGGCCGAACGATCGCTGTCACAGGCAACCAACCTGCTGTGACTCGTCGTCAGCAAAGAATCAATTTACAAAATGGGATTGTCTTATCGGATACGCCAGGAATTTTATGGCCAAAAGTTGAAAACCCTCACAGTGGTTTTCGTCTTGCTGCAACTGGTGCTGTCAAAGACACTGCAATGGAATACGAAGAGGTCGCTTTCTATACGGTTGAATATTTGGCCCAGCATTACCCAGAAAAACTCCAACAGCGTTATCAAATGGACGAATTGCCTGAGTCGGATATCGAAATCATGGAAGAAATAGGTCGTCGTCGCGGTGCATTGAGAGCTGGTGGCCGCGTTGATTTACACAAAGTTTCTGAGATTCTTCTCCATGAGCTTCGTCAAGGAACACTGGGGCAAGTTACCCTAGAACTCCCAGAAATGATCACGCAAGAGTTGATTGAAGTAGAGCAAGAGACCGCACGCAAAGAAGAAGAAAAAGCGAAACGTAAAGAAGAGCGACGCAAACGCTATTTACGTAATAAACGTTAACCTTTCCCCCTTTATACCCAAGTGACTCGTGGAACTTGGGTATAGACTCAACTGAGTTATTTCTTCAGTTGACCACTAAAAGTTACCATATTTAGCGATGTAGATATGTATAAATACATGCCTAGTGTACATATAACTAGCCGAACTAGACTATTTGAACTCTAAAATCATGTTCCAGAATTGCTTTCTGAGCAACTTCTTTCGTTGTCTCTTGCATCGATACCTTATTTTCTCTATGGCTGAACCACAAATAGGTGACTGTAATTGAGAAAAACAAGTAAGACAAAGCAAACACTATAGGAGAAGTAATTATTTGCTGAGACATACCATATGCTACACCAGAGACGGTGACCACCAACTTCGATAACATACCGCAGATTAACAAAAACAGCGCTAACTCAGGAAACCGAGAGCTACGGAAAGCAAACCAATAACAACTTCCTACTGCCAAGGTGGCAATCATGAAACCAAATAAAAAAGAGTGAAAATGTTCAATAGATAGAACGCTAGCCAAGATAGAAAAAAGCGCGATCAAGATTAGTTTCATTATTACCTCTGATAAAGTAGAAAAAGCATCCTTTCATTATTGAGAACTCAATTTGCATGTAATTTGACGGATATTCATCTTAATTTCAAGCTTAATTTTTCTCCACTCTGACAAAAAAACGCATTAGAAACACATTTTAAACATATCACTTACAATTAAAACCTAAAAAAGCTTATATTCACAATAATTCAAGCCTTACAATACGAAACAGCGGTCACTTCAAAAACATTTTCTTAACACTAAAATTGAAACAAATTGTTTCTTTTATTCTAAATTTTACCATAAATGTCTTATTTATTAATAAAAGCTAAACTACCAAACGATGAACAACCGCAGATAAATTAACAATTACTCACCTTAAGAAACAAAAACCATACAATTACCATTAATAAATCATTAATTTTCTTTTAGAGCTCGATAAAAGGATTCCATTCTAAAGTTTATTGGTTATAATCCGCGCCAATCTGGATTCACACCCATTAGTGAAATCTTATTTTTACACCTTTCTTTTTAACCCCTCTATCGCTTGATAGCGAGAGTTTTGACTGAGATTGAACATGAACAAGATTGATAAAGCGATGCGCATCCTGTTGGCAGGGTTCTGTATCAACCTTTGTTTGGGCATCCTATATGCTTGGAGTGTCTTCAACAAAGCTTTAGTAACTGAATCTGGCTGGAGTGCAGCAGAAGCCTCTGCACCTTATGCGACCGCTACGATTACTTTTTCGATTTGTCTGTTGGTTGCTGGTATTTTACAAGACCGAATGGGCCCACGCCTTATTCTAATATTAGGCACAGTACTAACAGGGTTAGGCATGATTGCATCAGGGTTTGTCGACTCACCATTGATGCTTAACATTACTTTCGGTGTTGTCACTGGCGCCGGTATCGGTTTTGGCTACGCATGTCTTTCACCATCGGCGATGAAGTGGTTCCACTCATCCAAAAAAGGGATGGTTAACGGTATTATTGCAGCAGGTTTTGGACTTGCAGCTATTTATCTAGCTCCTCTTACCGCAGCACTGATCAACAGTATGGGAATCCAAACCAGCTTTATTGTGCTTGGCGTTGGAATTTTAGCTATTGCAGTGCCACTTGCGGCAACAATAAACAATCCACCAGCGGGTTACACACCTACCGAACCACAACTAAAGCACGGTCAAGCGCCTAAAGCATTAAAAAATGGTCAAGATCTATCATGGAAAGCCATGCTTAAAACGCCACAATTTTATGCTTTGTGGGTAATGTACGCATTAGCAGCATCTGTAGGCTTAATGATCATTGGTAACATCACGACAATTGCAAGTGTTCAAGCAAACCTACCAAACGCTGTTTACTTGGCCTCTATTCTTGCTATTTTTAACTCTGGTGGTCGTGTTGCTGCGGGAATTTTAGCAGATAAGATTGGTGGCGTACGTACACTGTTGCTTGCTTTTGTTCTTCAAGGTATCAACATGGTTCTGTTCGCAACGTTTGACACGGAGTTTACTCTGATCATCGGTACAGCAATTGCTGCGATTGGTTATGGTACTCTGCTAGCGGTATTCCCAACACTCACTGCTGAATTTTACGGACTTAAGAACTACGGTACTAACTATGGCGTTTTATATACTTCATGGGGTATTGGTGGTGCGATTGGTGCTGCTGTCGTCGGACTTTCGATGGCAAATGGTGAGGGCTATACATTTGCTTACACCATCTCCGCAGCAATGATGGCCGTATGTATTGTGCTAGCACTCATCACTAAGCCGCTCTCAGAAGCGAAATTGGCCCAACTTAAAAGTGCATAAGTACTGTACATTTTAGTACCACACATTTTTAGTATCAAAAAATTTTAAAATCTTACTGATAGGTATTGATTTGAACATAAAAAGCTTAACTTGCTCCGGTTTGTTAAGCTTTTTTATATCCGCTCCCAACTCCCAACTCCCAACTCCCAACTCCCAACTCCCAACTCCCAACTCCCAACTCTTTACACAATAACCCACTTGACTATCTATTGAGTCAACTACCAATTTAGTAAACCACCTATTTCATAGTCACCCTTTCAATAAATAACTCACCTAAAAAACAAATTACTTAATAAGCAATACTTTTATTAGCTAACTCATCCTATACCCAAGTGACCTCAAGATGCTTGGGTATAAACCAATAGATATTAATGATCCGAGTATATTTATTAATAACATGAAAAACTAGTTAAGTTATCAATTACTAGTTTGTGAATTTTTTTTAAAAAATCACAAAACAAAAAATTTATAACTTAAGTTATTGTTTAATATAAATAAAACGTTTCATTTTATTTGATTTTACCAATCTACCTTCAAAAGTTAACTTATAAGAAAATATAAACGCTAAATTTAAAATTATATTTATTAGTTTATTAGTTTATTAGTTTATTAGTTTATTAGTTTATTAGTTTATTAGTTTATTAGTTTATTAGTTTATTAGTTTGGAGGAATTGGAATGAAAAGGCGATGTCTACTGAAAACACTATCGACATTATATGTAGGATCTTTGTTTCCTCTAAGTGCAGTATCTAAATCAATGTCTAATGAACTTATTTTAGGTAACTTTAATTTAGATGCATTTGCTGGTGAAAATATTTTCATCAATGATGATGGGAGCTTTGTTTTAACTGATCATCAATGGCTTCAGATACAAACCTACATTATTCATGTACAGTCTTTACCAACCACAATATTTGAGTTTCAGAACGAATTTCAAATTCCAGCGGAAACCGACATCGAAGGATTTCGTTGGTTGATGGACTGCTACACCGACCTTAAAAATAATGCCGAGCATTGGAATAACAGCATCTTCCCAAAACTGATTAGTAGCGTTGATGCGATGTCTGGCTGGTGTAGCTACTCAAGTCAGATCATGCAAGTCATCTATTGGTATATAGAAGAACTTCAGTATGCCGCTGATATCGATAATTCGATTTTATTTGAAAACAATAAAAGCCCTTTATTAATGCTGTTGAAACAGCTGTTAAGTTTTGCGGTACCACGTGCAGAGGAAGCAGACAAACTGCGTGGTGAAATGATTAATTTCCAAAATCACCTTGGTGAGAAAAATATCGAATTAGACCGGTTAGAGAGCCAATATGATGATCTGATTGGCAGCTATGATGGTGATTCAATTAAAGAACATATTGAACAATTAAGGGTAGAAATTGATCAATTAAATAAAGAATACGCTAGATTAGTGACGATCGCAGCAACAACTCCTACCTATGCTTGGGTACCCTTCTGGGGTTGGTTTATTGCTCCTGCTATCGCAGGTGTTTATGGCACACAGGCAGCTGAAGTCAATCGACAACGAGAAGAAAAACTTCATGAACTGCATGCTCTTGAAACGTCTCTTGACCATGGAAAAAAAATTTTCCGCTCTTGGAAACTAGCAAGACAAAGTATTCAATCTACTGAGGAATTAATTGGACCAGCATCAAACAGTCTTGGTCTTTTAATCGGTCAATGGAGGCTTTTTGAAAACTCATTATCAAGTGTGATCAACGCAATTGAAGAACTTGATAGTAACTTAGATGAAGAGAATATCATTGCCGCTATTTTAGCTGAATTCACAGCACAAAAATTAGAATCAAACTGGCGTTTACTTAGTCAGAGATGTGAGCGTTTTATTGACAGTATCACAATCGAAACTTACCACTAATGGAGATTATTATGAAATTTAACAAACCAAAAGCTTTATGTTTATTGATCGCTCTAGGACTTCAGACTAATGCGATAGCCTCAAATACAAGTAATATAGAAAACATTTACTTTAATAAAAATAGTGTTACAAGCAATCATTTAGCTTCTATTGATAGCGATGGTAATATCTTTGGCGACCCATCTGTTTTTATGGAAGATGATGAATATATTTTGACCTCTGAAGAGTGGTATAAAATTCAGCTTTTCGGTAAGACTGCACTCTCATTGCCTGTTACTGAACATGATATGAGAAGTCAGTTTAAAATGACGGATGATCTTGAATTTGATGGCACTTATGTCGATTTATTAGCCAGCTACAGAGATATCTATGATATTGGGAATAAATGGCTAGCCCCTAATGGCTATCGTGAACAAATGGTTGATCTATCATCTCAACTGTCAAATTATAGTCTCGATGTCGTTACTGATGCCGAAGGGCTACAAGTTTTAACTCAATATTTCATTGAAGCGGCATTGAATGATGATCAGGCTCAATTTGAAAGCCTTAAATCAGCGATCACTAAAAAAGTTGAAAGATTGAATGAACAAGTCACCTCTTACTCAGATGACGCAAAAAAACTCGACGATGAGTTAACCAACTTTATTCTCATTTTAGATAAAGAACAATCGAAACTTAAAATTATTGAGGATAATAATGCCGAGCTTCTTTTAAACGATGGTTCAGCTATTCAAGCGAATATTGACCGACTTATCGTTGAAAAAGATCAGTTGAACGAAGAATACGCACATTGGGTGAAAGTCTCTGCAACAACTCCAACTTATGGTTGGATATTCCCTCTGGGAACGATTGCTGCAATTAGTACCGCCGCTGCCGGAACTGCCGAAGCACTCCAGCTGAAAGCAAAACTTGATGCTAAGAAGCAAGAAATCGAAGATTTGAGCAAAGAGTATGACCATACAAGTGCCGTTTATTCTTCTTGGAAACTGGCAACAAAAAATATCACAGATACCAAAGGTTCAATTGCAGATGCTCTTAACTCACTGTCTAAATTGAAAGGTGCTTGGCATGATATTTCTAACCAACTGGAGTTTGTTCTCGTTGATATTGAAAGTATAACAACTGAACAAGTTATAAATGGAGATGATATGATATCTGCAGCATTTGGTACCAGTGGCGCTGTTAGTAAAATCGTTAAGAAATGGCAGAAAATTGGTGATTCTGCAGATGCATGGAACAAGAATGCATATATCACCGAGCAAAGTGCACATAGCTTTAAATAAACCATTATCAACCACCGTCATTCAGCGGTGGTTTCCAAACCCATTTAAAACTTCTTTTTTACTGGCACAGACATACTATGTTTAAAAAAAACCTCATTGCTCTATCACTCGCTTTATCAAGTGGGTTTTCGTTTGCAAATACTTGGACAGACTTCTATAACCTTCAAGAGCCTGAATACTTTCCTTCTGATTATGCCAATTCTATTCTCGAGGAAGAATATAACTCTGCGACTCTTCAAGGTATGTATGTTGACTCAAATGAAATAAACAAACTGCTCAACAGCTCATCAGACTATAGTGGTATTACGATCATTGCTGATACAATTAATATCGATGACCCTATTCTCGCTAATATTTCCGATCTTTCATTAAAAATAATGGCTAGAAGAATTATTGGTTCTGATCATATGAACTTATCGATAGATAAGAACGATTCAGGATTATTCTATTTAATAGCTGATAAAGTTGAAACTGACATTCACCTTTTAACTGATGGTGATGTAAAAAAAATCGATACAACCCTCGGTCATAAAGTTAGGTTTGTACAATTCTCTGGTGGTTTAACTCATTTTGAGCAGAATGACGATCTAAACTTAGTAGCATTTATTGACGCAATTCATAACAAGAAAACATTTTTATTTGACCAAGCATTTGATACCGGAGCATCTATTTTCGATCAAGATTCGAATCTTAGTCTAGAGATGCTGAATTGGTATTCCAAAGCACTTGGACAATCGCAAGGTTTGCTTGAGAAAAATCAGGATTTTACAAACTTATTTCAATCTTTGAAATCAATGGCTATTTTTGTTACTGCAAATCAAAAGTCTGGTGATTACCTGCCGAATTTAAACATGGATGTCTATTCTCAATCATACGGCACTTTGTTATCGGCTATGAATGCTTATCAAAGTGAATATGATCAATTTGAAGACCAAAGCAAAGATTTAGCCGCTCGCAAACAGTCTGCTAAATTAATGCTTGAGCATCTAGAAAGTGCTCTCACTGCACAGCAAGGTATTATTGATAATCAAAACAAGAAAATTGAAGCTTATCAGCAAGTTATTGATGATCGTACAATCGAGTTTGAGAAGCAGCAAGACTATGTCAATGAAACCGCGAATGGTTTTCGTGAAGGTATCGAACTTTATACTCAAACGGTTGTGTGGACCTCTGTTTTTGACTGTTTTTCAATCATTTCTGATCTAGCGACTGGGATAATTTCTGCTTATACAGGTAACGTTGGCGAGGTCGCTGATTCTGCAGCTGACATGGCAGACAAAGTGCAAGATACGGTGTTCAATGCTAAAAACTTAAAGAAGCTTGCTGATAATATCGCCAACATAAAAAAAATGGCTGACACCATTAATAAGATTCTCCAATTGGTAAAAGACCATGTATTTAATGCTGATCTTCGTGAACAGATGAATGAGATTAATCTCACGATACCTGAGCTTGAATCTTCTTCGATTACATGGGATCTGACCAAACAAGATATTGCGGTTCAACTCGGGGCTGCTGAAAAACTTGGTATCAGAGGCACAAGTGCATACCGCGCAGCTTTAGAAAAACTTATGACTTGGGGATCAGCAATTAGTGGAACACAACTTGCGATGATTCAGATGAGCTCACGCGTCATCGAACTCGAACTAGAGAAGACGGTGATCTTAGAAGACATTGATCGTATCTCGGCTCTTATCGATAGCCTTGAGTCTGATGAAGAGGCGATGCTTGAAGTAGAACAATACTTGCTAAGAAGCTACAACTTTTTCAAAAGACCTTTGTACTCTGCGCAGTTAAACTACAATGCAGCATACAAATACACAACCTTTGAAAACAGTAAAGTCACACCTAAACTCAATGCAAGTTACCTTGAATATAGCCAAGATAGAGTTACGATGCAGGAGCAATTTAATGACTATATGTCTAGTTTGTCAGAATATGCTCAAGTATTCAGAAATAGTTTCGATTTAAATGACGCTGATGCTATAAAGAGCCTTAGAGAAACTGGGCAATTTTCAATTAGTATTAGCCCTGATAACTATACAAGCTTTGGTACTGGTTTTTTTGAGGGTGAAAACAGAATCCGCCTAGAAACTTTTGGTGTCGAGCTTATTGGCTCTGATTTGCCAGATACACTTTACAAATTTCAAATTTCACACACCGGACAGTTTACCGATCTATATAAAGGTAAGGAATTTGTATTCAATGGCACATTAATTAACAAATTCTTCTCATACGAAAAAGACGGAGACATTCATAATATTAATCAGGATGGTAACTTAGAAGAAGAATTTAAGAGTTACACTTTTAAGCCCAGTTTAATGTCAAATTGGACCATTAAGCTTAAGAATCATGAGGATATCGATCTGAGCAAAGTCACAAACATTAAGATATCACTGAAAGGAAGCAGTATTACTACTCCTTGGAGAAAAAATTAACCCTGCTCTTGTCAGCTTTGACAAGCACCACAAATTTTCAAAATCTTTCCAATAGGCATTGATTTGATAAATAAAAAGCTTAACCTGCTCCGGTGTGTTAAGCTTTTCGTTTGCCTATGAATGACATCAATGAACTTGCTCCTGATTACTATCTTAAAAACTTCTGTAAATTAATTCATCATGCTGAAAGTTGGTATCAGGATCTATTGACAACTGAAGAACAGCAATGGCTTTCATCTTTTCATCAGCTCCCCCACTCAGCTCAATGTCTTTTGGTTCGTTTGTACAGCCGAAAAGGGGACTTATTTCGTAGTGATAAACTGAACTACAACGAAATTGAAGACATTCCAGCTTGTTTGCTTACTCTTGAGAGTTTCAAGTTAATCGAACTATCGCCTGTTCTATCAAATCAAGAGCTTGCATCTCAGCTATTAACGAAACCAGAGGCGCTAGCTGTTTTTCCAAACTGTTCAAAATTACTCAAAAAAAAGGAGCTCGTTGACAGCCTGAGTAAGGAGACTTTTGATCAATTTTCTGTTCTCAATTTCACGATCATTAAATTGAACTCCGCCCATATCATTGAGGTACTTTTAGCATTATTTTTCGCCAATGCACGACAGGACCTCAGCCAGTTTGTTTTAAGTGATCTTGGTGTTCATCGCTTTGAAAACTATCCTTTGAGTAAATCGCTGCGATTTTTTGACCAGCGAAAACAGGTCAATCAGCTCATCGAACTCAGCGCCTTATCTGATCTTTATACTCAGCTTGATCGAAAACAGGTCACCAACCTTGATCAGCTTGTCAGTGCTCTACCCGCTTCTATCGGACATCACTATTTAGATCGTAAAAGAGAACATTTACTCAATGATATTGCTCGTGACTATGAACGATTGAATAACTTTGACACTGCATTAGCTTTGTTCAACCAAACCTCACTGCCTCCAAGTCGGGAACGTCAAGCTCGTATTTATGACAAATTAGAACAGAATCAGCAGTTGGCTGATGTAGTCAGTGCCATGCTCCAGAACCCAGTGAACATCTCCGAGCTTGAAGTCGCACAAAAGCTGGAACAACGCGTTCGACGTAAACAGGGGTTAGCCAAATTAAGCTACAGCAAACCGGTTTTTCATTCCGAATATATGGAATTAGATTTATCACAGCAACGTGTTGAATTTGCAGTTAAAGAACAGTATGAACATTTAGGGTGGACGGTGTTTTATACCGAGAATTCACTCTTAAATGGTTTACTGGGTTTAACCATTTGGGAGGCGATCTACTCTGCCGTCGAGGGGGCATTTATTAATGCTTACCAAACTCGGCCACTGGATTTCTATCATCCAAGTTTTACCGCAAACCGAACAACTTTAATTGAACAAGCACTCAATAATGTTTATCAACATCAGACAGAGCATTTACTGGAAACTTTCACTCTAAAACATGGCATCAGTAATCCACTTGTCCAATGGTCATGCCTAACCCGTGAGCTTATTGAACTTGCTTTATCACATATACCCAGTGACAAGCTGGTGGCAATTTTTAAGATTCAACTCAGTGATTTAAAAATTTACCGCAATGGTATGCCTGATTTAATTGCATTTAAGAATGGAGAGTTTAAGTGGATTGAAGTCAAAGGCCCAGGCGATAAACTCCAAGACAATCAGTGGCGTTGGATCAGTATTTTTAATCGTTTAAACCTTAATTTTTCAGTATGTTATGTGTCAAACAAAGCAATTGAATCATCTGTTTCTAGCTAAAAATAGATTAAGATCACATTTATTAATATTGTAAAAACCTGCCCTACACGACGCCATGTGAGGTTCTATACTCCTGATGAGAATCATTATGATCAAAGGGGGTTCTCATGAGTATCCGAGACACTATCTCAGTTCTGGAACAACAGCTGTTTGTTGCCTGTTCTGAAAATGATTACGACACGGTCAATCTTTTAGAGCACCAACTCGAATACTTACGTGGCAGGCTTGAACATCCATTTGAGGATGCTCCTTATGCCATCAACACTCAGTTCGAGTGGCAAAGAGAAACGACCAAATAAACATAAGCCTCCGGACTGGTGCTGGAGGCTTTATACCCTAGTAACTTCAATATGCTTGGGTATATGTTCACTGTGGCCTTAACAAATCTTTGATTGCAACTAACGATTGCTCAAAAAGCTCACGCAAATTCTTTTTGGTTTCTATATAGACTGCCAGAGGGTCATCGGCAGCTTCTATATGCTGGCAACAATCCATTAAGGCCTGCAAACCTAAACTACCTGCACTCCCCTTAAGCTTATGTGCAAGATCCTTAATCGCGCGTTGTTCGTTGTTTGCTGCCATTTTCTCTAAGTCTGCCAGGATTTCACTACTTGTTTGTTCAAAAAGCTCGACAATGTGCTGCATCTTCGTTTGACCCAGAACTTGCCTATCCGCCTGAACCACTTCAGGGTTGATCAACATATTCACTTCTTCCATCATCGCCGTGTTACCTAATGCGTTACCAAGTGTTGTCGGTATCGGAGGAGAGTCAACGCTCTCTTCTTCGTTCATAGACAGTTTCTCTTGAGGTAACAACAGAGGTTTACCTTCTAACATACTAAAAATTAATGAGGCTAATGCTTCCTTCTCTACTGGCTTCGGTAAATAGCCGTCAAAGCCAGAGTTTAAATAGCTTTCGACTTCTTCCGCAAATACTTGAGCAGATACAGCAACCATTGGAATCGCCAAGCGCGTGCCAATATCATCACGCATTGAATCAATATCTCTTAAACGGTGGATTAAGTCCGCACCGTTGCAATCAGGTAGATTTATGTCGACAAGCGCAATATCAAACGGTTCCGTTTTCATGATTTCTTCGGCTTGAGCACCATTTTCAGCCATGATTACTTCGTGATTCAAACTGAGTAAGAACCCCTCAGCGACTAAACGATTAATCGGGTTATCCTCAATAAGCAGCACTTTTGCACGAATAAACTCATTGCTGTGTATCGTAACACCACTTTCCACTGGCTCACTCTCTTCAAGTGGTACAGAGAACCAAAAACGGCTTCCTACTCCCTGAGCTGACTCTAAATTTAGCTCTCCACCAATCGCTTGTACTATCCGTCGGCTGATGGCTAAACCTAACCCCGTACCTCCCATTTGGTTAAGACCACCTTCGGCTTGAGTGAATGGATCGAATAAGTTTTTCTGCTCGATTTGTGCAATACCAACTCCAGTATCGATCACTTCAAAAAGGACTTCTGAATCAATGTTGGGGTTCAACTGAACACGAATTCCTATTTTTCCTTGCTCGGTAAACTTGATCGCATTACCAACCAAATTATTCAGCACTTGACTTAATCGTGTGACATCCCCTTTCCAGTATCGGCCGACATTATCGTCAATATGGTAAGTAAACATTAAGTTTTTTTCCTGTGCTCTGCTACCCATCAATTGATAGGTATCTTCAACCATTTGATGAAGATCGAAGCCCAGATTTCGAATTTCTAAATGTCCTGCTTCAATTTTTGAATAATCCAAAACGTCATTTAATATCTCAAGCAAGTTTGTACCACTGCGATTAATAATCTCTGCATACTTTTCTTGAATAGAATTCAAACCTGAATCAATCAATAAACGTGCTGTACCAAGCACTCCATTCATGGGGGTTCTAATTTCGTGACTCATTGTGGCCAAAAATGCAGATTTAGCACGATTCGCTTGCTCGGCGGCCGTTCGGGCTTTCGCATGATTCAGAACCTCTTCATTTAAACGAAGGTTCGCCAATTTCAGCTCTGAAGTTCGTTGTTCAATAAGCTCTTCCAAAGCGGCTTTATGTTCTTGTAATTCACGCTTAGCTCTTGCTTCACTCTCTGCCAGCACTTTAAAGGCTTTAGCGGTATTTCGGGCTGTCATGATAGCACGCCCCATATGGGCAAGTTCGTCATTCCCCGTCACTTCGAGCTCTACCGCTAAGTTACCACGTGCCACAGAAAGTAACGCAGCTGAATATTCTGTTAAGCGCTTGATAACTGAAACATAAACGACTTTCCATAGAATTAGAAAGACTATGAGCAAACCAATGACAGAGATGAGTGTCAGCGACCATTGGGCAAATTTCAATGTATTCGTTAACTCATCTGCCGCAATTAATGTGGTTTCATTGGCGTCATCGACTAATTTATTTACCGTATCATTTAACTCTGTAAATAGAGTTAATGTTTGCTGCATTAAGTTATCAGCTTGTGCTTCATTATCATATTGTCGTTTCAAAATCGCGAAAACTAACTGGCGTTTACTCAATTCAGAAAGTATCTTCGTCATTTGATCTGAACGCGTTGGATCTTCGACGGCCATTGCCCGTCTCTCCATAATTTTTAGGTTTTTTTCAAACTGCTTTTGTGCCGCCGTGATTTGTTGTTCGTTTTCTAAAGTACTGGCTTCCTCAATCTGATTAAGAATTTTATATGCAAGCAAATGCAACTCATGCAAACGTTCGGTTAAATCTAAATCGACTTCAACCAAGTTATCCAAAGCTTTGTAAATTTTCCCTTCGTCTTTCTTATCCAACAGCTCATAAATGTGGGTTACGTTTGCAACAGCAATGGTCGATGTATTTTGGACCTGCGTTCGTGTTAGTTGCTCTAACTCTTTGGTGAGAGCTCTCATCTCAGTGATAAAAGACGACTTTTCTTTAGTTAGCCATAATTTACGTTCTACAGAAATCCCAAGCTCTGCCAAATTATTAATAATATTTTGCACATTTCTCTCTAATGCTTTCACTAAGGTCAGATCAAAAGACTCATCTCCTAACTCTTCAATATGAGACAAGAGCAATTCAAGTTGTGCGAAGAGGTTATGCCCTGCTTCTTGTCGCTCCTTTTCATTTTGTGCACTCGATAACATTTGTACTGACGAGATGATCCGAGCACTGAGCTCTGAAACCTGACGGGCTTCAATCATTGCCGGTATCGCTGAATCGACGACATTTTTTTCTGTTTTTGCCACCAAAGAAAAGCCAGAGACACCGATCAATACAGAAATCATCACCAGCATTGCCATTGCCATATAAGACAATAGCAATTTACGACCAATGTTTGCGGTAGCTAACAGCATATTTAATTAACCTGAATGTTCGTGTTAAACACAATATTACGTTATATTTTATAATGTTTACCATTATATCTTTATAAAGTCCGTCCCATGTATACAAACAATCACCGTTTCAGCCTATTTTTTAGACATTTTGTCTCTTGCTTGTTATTTATTACTTTAGTACCTTCGGCTGCTGCTGAGAAACTTTGCGCGATCTACCCTCATTTAAAAGATTCTTATTGGCTTTCGATTAACTACGGGATGGTATCAGAAGCAGAAGACCTCGGAATTGAACTGCGTGTCATGGAATCAGGTGGATATAACAACATATCCAAGCAAGAAGACCAACTGACTCTATGCCGTCAATGGGGAGCTGATGCGATTTTATTAGGCACGGTTTCCCCTAATGCTTATGAAACACACCTTGGTTCTTTGGTCGGCGACATTCCTGTTTTTACTATCGTCAATCAATTGAATCTTGACGCGAGTCAAAGTGAACATCTCAAAGGCGGAGTAGGTATTGATTGGTATTGGATGGGGTATGAGGTCGGCAAATACTTAACACAGAAACACCCCAAAGGCTCTGGCCAGACAAATATTGCCTTATTACTCGGCCCTCGGACAAAAGGGGGGACTAAACCTGTCACTAAAGGGGTTACCGAAGCCATTAAAAATTCCGACATCAAAGTCAAATACACCTATTGGGCAGATAACGATAAAGAATTACAACGTAACCTAGTCCAGCGTATTATTGACACCGATAAAGTTGACTACATTGTTGGCAGTGCTGTTGCAATAGAAGCAGCCATAAGTGAACTGCGTACGAGTCAAAAAGCAAAAGAAATTGGCTTGATTTCAGTTTATCTTAGTCACGGAATTTATCGTGGTTTAATACGCCATAAAGTAGAATTCGCTCCGACAGATAACATGGTGACACAAGGTCGACTCTCGGTAAAACAAGCACTGCAATATCTGCGAGGCGAGAAATACCAACAACAAATATCTCTACCCATTCAAGCACTGACCTCTGATAGCCTGTCGAGCCATACCATTGAAGACTCTCTTTCCCCTTCAGAATATCGACCAGTCTTCAATGTTAAACCCGTGGTTCCTTAACAAAATCAAATCGTGACACCATTAAATACGGAAGGATCTAATGAATAAAACAACTCGTACCATGTCTACCAGTAAACATATTGCTCTTGTTGCTCACGATCATTGTAAGCCAGCTCTTCTTCAGTGGGTAACAGAAAATAAACCAAAGCTAGAGCAGCATACGCTGTACGCAACAGGAACGACTGGCCACATTCTGAGTCAGAAAGTAGGATTGAATATCAACAGCCTTATTAGTGGCCCTATGGGAGGAGATCAGCAGCTTGGTGCCCTTATCTCAGAGGGGAAAATTGATATCTTGGTGTTCTTTTGGGATCCATTAAACTCAGTCCCACATGATCCAGATGTAAAAGCCTTACTTCGCATCGCCAGCGTGTGGAATATCCCAGTCGCAACCAATCAAGCATCTGCACAGTTTCTCTTCGAATCTTCGTTGTTGGATCAAGAGGTTGATATCGAAATTCCAGATTATCAAGCCTATCTCTCCGAGAGAATTTAACATCTCCCACAGATTGATGCCCAATGAACTGTGGTGCCCAAATCACTTAGAAATAACGACTGGATAATCGCCGTTACTAAGTTCATGTACAAAACTGGAGCCAGAGCCCGTGTGTGTCACCCAAACACGCTCTTTGGCGCGAGTCAGCGCAACATAAAACAAACGACGTTCTTCCGCATAAGGATAATGATCCTTGGTGCCTGTCAAAGCGCCATCGATGTGTTGCTGCTTTTTCTTGGCTGGAAACTGACCTTCATTGACCGATAAAATGATCACAAAGTCTGCTTCTTTACCTTTACTCGCATGACAAGTCATAAATTGGATGTCTAATTTAGGGAATTGACTTAACCATTCTGAATACAAATCCGGTTTATGGTAGTGATTACGCCCAAGTAGCAGAACGCTGCGTGTTTTTTTAGCTTGATGATTAAGTTGGTCTAGGATTTTTTCAACTTGATTAGTCGGTGAAATATGGACACTTTTTTGTTTGCGCTTTTTATGACTGTTCAACGTTTTAGGGATCTGTCGTGGGTTTTCTTGCACAAAGATATTAGCAACCGCACCAATTTGATCATTGAATCGATAAGTTGTATCAAGCTGATGGACCGTGGAATGTTTAAAACGAGCTTGAAAACCTGTAGTGAGATCAACCTCAGCCCCAGCAAACTGATAAATCGCTTGCCAATCATCTCCTACGGCAAATAAGGTTGCTCCTGCTTGTTTCGCTGTTGAAGCACATAAAGCTTCTATTAGCGCGAGTCGATCAGGAGAAATATCCTGATATTCATCCACCATGATAAAGCGCCAAGGTGAAACAAATTTCCCTTTTACAACATAATCCGTAGCACGACTGATCATAGTCGGAAAATCAATGTGCTTGGTTTCCTTTAACATTTTCTGCCAAGCGCTGAAACAAGGCCAGCACAAAGCCAATTCACTATTGAGTCGTGCATTGTCCTGATGATTAAGTAATTTTTGCTGTACTTCCTTTTTGCTCAATCCACTTGCGGCTAACTGAGCAACTTGGCTATCCAACCAAGCAATCAATTTGGGGTTTTCGGAGTGGCTTCCTAGCTCATCATCCCCTTTCAAATATGCGATGGGCCATTTGTCTAAGTGTTTTTGCCAACGTTTAAAATTAGTTGGTGTCATCCAATGTTTTTTCAGCCAGTCAATACACCAAGCGGTACGTTGATTATCATCAATGGCAAGTGGGCTAATCTCAACGGTTTCAGATTCAACTTGTTTGAGAATTCTTAGCCCTAGTTGATGAAATGTACTCACGCATGACTTTTCGGCAATCGGCCCTACTTTTTCTACCAAACGGGTCTGCATTTCATTTGCAGCATCACGCCCAAAAGCAAGCAACAATAACTCTTCTGCCTTTGCCTGCTCGCTTTGAAGTAAATAAGCCACCCGAGCGGTTAACACACTGGTCTTGCCTGAACCCGCTCCTGCAAGTATTAAATTATGATCCTCATTAAGCAGCACCGCTTGCTGTTGAGAAAGGTTGAGCGGAGAGGATTCGATGTTACTAAATAACGGTGCCCACTTTTCACGTTCGTTTTCTAACCAAATAAGGTTGCGATCCGTGAGGGCTTGCTCGGGATGCGTTAACCAAGTGTCAATGTCTTCGATACGATTTGGCATATGCATTTTTGCTTCCAGCAAACTGGTTTGTATCTCAACAAAGTCAGCTTTCGTTTGTTCGCTCCAAGCATCCACTTTCGAAGCGGATAAATACAAAGGCAAGTGCTTGAGTTCCGATAAGCTCTTTTCCCAACGAGGTAAGTACTCCAGCAGCTTACGGCACTGGAGATTATGCCAATCCTGATAGTGTTTTACTGCTTGAGCCGCAAATTCTCGACATTGCTGCCATGGCAAGCCTTGCACCAGCCAACTTTGCTGCTTTCCTTGCTGTGGATGCGCAAAGAACTGCAATGAACTCCAGAGTAAACCGCGTTTGACGATAACTTTACCATTCCAAACCGTAAAGGGGATATGTTCATCACTACCCGTAGAGCTTAATAAAACACTGTTATCATTAACTTTAACTTGATAATACTCATTTTGAATGAAAAATCGTGCTTTAGCAGAGGCAGAGAGTTGCATATGAAAGTGGTGCCTTGTTATTCAGTTGTCTTTGTTTTATATCATTTTAGACGGTCAAATTGTAGAAGATGTTTAGCCTCTCTATCATGTGTGATGATTTCTTATACACCTCAGTTTGCCTCATTGGTTTTTTAGGTACTCACTTGGGAACAGAATAGAAATTTGTTAAAATTATTTCTTCCCCATAATGATAGAAGACTCACGGTGCTATCTGCTTTAACCTTTCGCCTCTATTGGTCTAACCAAACCATCAACTATAGTGTTCTGATTCTATTGACTCTACTGGGCGTCGTTGTTCCTGCTTGGTATTTAGGTCAACATGCTTTTATTACTCCTTTAATTCTAGGCGTCATTGCCGCTGCGATCGCCGAAAGTGACGATAGCTTCACAGGAAGACTGAAAGCACTGTTATTAACTTTCCTATGTTTTGCCATTGCAGCTTTTTCGATTGAACTGCTTTTTGATAGCCCATGGTTTTTTGGCTTTGGCCTCTTTGTTTCTACCTTTGGGTTTATCATGCTGGGAGCCATTGGCCCTAAATATGCCAGTATTGCTTTTGGGTCTTTACTCATTGCTATTTACACTATGCTTGGTGCTCAGCAATGGACAACGGTGTGGCTTCAACCTTTGCTATTGCTCAGCGGTGCCGCTTGGTACTATCTGATGTCAATGATTTGGCAAATATTTTGGCCATTACAGCCTGTGCAACAGAGTTTAGCGACCGTTTTTCAACAAACAGCCCATTATCTTGATGCCAAAGCTCAGTTTTTTCACCCGGGAGCCAATTTAAGCCCACAAGGCATGCGGCTTGAAGTCGCCAATTTCAACGCAATGACGGTGCATGCACTGAATGCATGTAAAGTCACCTTGCTGAATCGTTCCAAACGTGGTCATATCAACGGCCCCAGCGACCGATATCTCAACCTTTACTTTATCGCTCAAGACATCCACGAACGAGTCAGCTCTAGCCACTATCGCTACCAAGACCTTGCGAAAGAGTTTGAGCGTTCCGATATTCTTTTTCGCTTTAAGTATTTATTGCAATCACAAGCTCAAGCTTGCCGTGAAATTGCTCAAGCCATTCGCTTAGGTAACGAGTACATTCATACCGAACAGTCGATACTTGCTCTCAATGAACTCCAGAACGCTTTAAGCTACCTTGAACAGCAACAACACCCTCGATGGAATCGTCTTCTGTTTCAGTTGAGCTATTTATTTAATAACTTAGCAACCGTAGAAAAGCAGTTAAGTAATATCAGTAACCCTGATGCAGAGCGACTGGAAGAAGGCACGTTGGATGATTCTGATCCTCGTACTCTTAAAGTAATGTGGCAACGGATAACGACGAACTTTACTCGTGACTCCTTGTTATTTCGCCATGCTTTACGTATGTCTTTAGCACTCACTACAGGTTATGCCATCATCAAAGGCTTTAACATCGACCATGGCTACTGGATTCTACTCACCACATTGTTTGTTTGCCAACCTAACTACAGCGCCACTCGCCAAAAGCTGACAGCGCGAGTTATCGGCACATTTGCAGGGCTGCTTATTGGTGTGCCATTGTTGACCTTTTTTCCTTCGCAAGAAAGTCAATTGGTTTTCATCGTTATTTCTGGCGTGCTATTTTTTGCTTTTCGAATCAATAACTACAGCTACGCGACAGGGTTTATTACCTTACTCGTGTTATTTTTGTTTAACCAACTTGGCGAAGGGTATGCGGTCGTTTTACCTCGTTTAGCCGACACATTAATCGGCTGTATTTTAGCGGTCATCGCGGTCATGACGATTCTACCTGATTGGCAGTCACGACGACTGCCTAAAGTTATGGCTGCCGCAATCGAAGCAAATAAATCTTACCTAGGTCAAATCATCGCTCAGTATCGCATCGGTAAAAAAGACAGCTTGAGCTATCGAATTGCTAGGCGGCATGCGCATAACACCGATGCGAATTTATCGGCAGCGGTTCACACCATGCTTTCCGAGCCCGATAAATACCGAACGGCCGTCGACGAAAGTTTCCGCTTTCTGACACTCAGTCACGCCATGCTGAATTATGTTTCCGCGCTAGGAGCCCACCGAACCAGAATAAATGATGAATCTATCCATCGTCTAATTTCAGACGCTTACGGGTCTATTCATCAACATTTGGAACAGTTAGAGCAACAATTACTGCACCCAAATAAGTCATTAGAGCCTATCACGCTAAACAATTACCATTTAGAGCAACGTCTCAATGAATGGCGAGAGGATGATGAACACTCCGCAAGAATGGTTTTACAGCAGTTGCATTTGATCTACCACATGCTCCCTGAACTTCAAGACTTGGCTCAAAAGTTTACTCACCAAGGCAAACTGTGAAACCCTAATAATCTTAGTGATAGAGCCTCCAAAGAGAAGGTCAGAGCACCCCATCGTAATCTGACATTGAAATAACGTACGCTTAACCTAAAACTAGTGTTTTATCTTTATTATGTGCCCATAAAGTACGAAAGATTCACCTTTCTACTAAGCAACATACGCATAGGCAAATACTGAGCATACGGGGAGGCCTAAATGAAAACACAACAATTTAACGATTTGCGAGACATGATCCAAGGCCTAACAATAAGCCAGCTAAAGTCTTTACAAAATGAAATTAACCGCACTTTGAATAGCCAAGAAGGCCCTTTACTAACAAGTGAAGAGCGAGACGTATTAGCAGAGCTTTTTTCTTAGGCACTATGCCCAAGCAACCCCAAGATGCAGTGTTCAACAAGACAACCTGAGTTCTTATTCGCGTCTAAATAGATAGAGTCATGTTGCATATTTGATTTATTTGTGTATGAAATTTTTTCTTCTTTAAACGTTTGCGTAATCGCTAACCTTCTCTTAACCTTTTCTTGACTCTTCCATCAGATTTCTTCCATTGTTATAGTTATGTTTAAACCATTCCGGCAAGGCTGCTACCTCTGTTCTCAAGGTGAGAAGAATGGCAATGATAACCAGCAGATTTAAGAGAGTACACTAATGGAAATTAATGCCGTTGAAATTTTAGGCTATGCCGCATCAATCATGGTGGCTATTTCATTAACCATGAAGGACATCATCAAGCTTCGCATCCTTAACTTTATTGGGTGTGCACTTTTTACCGCTTATGGCTTAATGATTGACTCTTGGCCAGTGGTCATTACCAACGGATTTATTGCCTGTGTTAACGTATACTTTCTTGCTAGAATGCGCCAAGAAGTAAAATCCAATAATTAGAGCGGATTGAGCCTCTTATTGTTGAAGCGAGATAAACACGGTGACGCAAACCTTTAAATCAAACGTCAAATGTGGTTATCTCGACATCCCTTCAGTAATTATGCTGCCAAGACAATCGCTACTGAGCAGGCTCTGCAAGGGGAAGGACGTGATGAATATTAGTGTGGTAGCAAAGAGGACTGGCTTATCGACAAAATCAATCCGATTGTACGAAGAAAAAGGCATTATCTCACCACCAGCTCGTAGCGCATCTGGTTACCGTCAATACACTCATAAACAGCTCAAGGAACTTAACCTTATTTCTAGAGCGCGGAAAGCGGGATTTTCTCTACTAGAATGCAAAGATTTAGTTGAGCTGGCGCATAGCCCGATCAGAACGAGCAGTGAAGTAAAAACACGCACTAACAAGAAACTGCAAGAAGTCGAGGCTCGAATAGAACACTTAGTCGAAATCAAAGCACAACTACAACAATGGATCTCATCTTGCCCTGGTGATGATCAACAAAACTGCCCAATAATTGATGAATTAATCAAATATAATCAATAACTTTGCTACCATCTCACAACCAGTTCCTCCTTACTGTACCCATAAATACATTGCACTATCAATAGTATTTATTATTTATGAGATGAATACCCCTGATATTTATCAAAAAGGGCAACAATATCACAAATCTAAGAAGTACAACTGACTTCATAAAAACACCCCTTTACAATTTCCAGATAAAAATATAAAAACCTCAATTTTTGTTCACTTTATAACCAAGTAATGCATTTATCGTCTAGCTAACAAAGCCTCAAAGAAGGTTCGGCTTGGAAATGTTTTGGGCATAGAGCAGCAATATGTATAAATACGTCAGCGGAAAAACACATGAAATTAAGCAATCGAGTTATTTTGCTTGTCGCTCCTGTGGTTTTGATTAGTGCTTTAGTCTCCAGTTACATTATTTACAGTATCCAAAAAGTCGCACTAATAAAAAGGG
Organism: Vibrio azureus; assembly: GCF_002849855.1. Taxonomy (NCBI): domain Bacteria; kingdom Pseudomonadati; phylum Pseudomonadota; class Gammaproteobacteria; order Vibrionales; family Vibrionaceae; genus Vibrio; species Vibrio azureus. The sequence goes on along the minus strand of NZ_CP018617.1, from coordinate 463,535 downwards.
AAGATAGCTATATACAACTCCAAATAGAGAAGCTTGCTGGGCAATTTCATCAAGCCCATGCATTTCTCAATACCTATGCCTACACTCTCCATAAAAGTAATGCCTTTCAGGATTACTTTTTTTACCAAGATAAAATCAACCATAACGATGATCAGTATAAACAAGGCCTTTGGCAACGACTCGGGGAATCTGCAAGTGTACTAAGCTACGGGTACAATGGTGAGGCCAACATGGCGATTTTAGATGGAAAACAAGATCTTATTTACTACACTGACAATAAGTATTTTGAACCAAGTGGTAACCTTGACCCGAAGATCTTGAACTACATTCAACAAAATCATGCTTTAGGACACGTTTCTGAGCATACGGGGTTCATCTATAACTCTAGTGGCCAATCTATCTTACTTAAGTATCAAATCTTTGATAAAAATACGGGAAAGATTGCACAACATTACGAGCCTGAAAACATCTTTTACATCATTGTTTCGGCATCATTAGATGAGTTTAATACCATCAAACATATTGTTGAATTTGATACTCATAGCGTGATTACGTTTTCAGATAAGCCGATCTTTTTAGATTTGCCTCTTTCTCAAACAATTGAGCTCATGCCTAATCTTTATGCACTCCTATCTCCCGCTGAGTATTTAATGTGGGAAAAAGTAGATAAAGTCTGGTTAGAACTCGCATGGTGTTTTGGTGCCGCTTCTATTATCACTATCGGGCTTATCGTACTCGTCCTCTATCGTTATATACTCAGCCCTGTTTCTAACTTAGATAATCAATTACAGGAAATTGAATCGAAAAAGCGCAAAAATATCGATAAATTGTTAGAAAATGATGAAATTAGTAGGCTGTCCTCGCGCTTCTTCAATATATATGACGAACTGAATCAGGTTTATCATCAAACCAAACACCTTGCCGAAACCGACCACCTCACCCAACTCGCTAACCGACATAAGTTTAATGAACAAGCGTCTAGAGTACTGATATCGCCTCCCGAAAATGTATGGCTAATCTACGTAGACTTGGATAATTTCAAGTGTATCAACGACAAATTTGGGCACACTTCAGGTGATAAAGTTCTCAAAAGCTTTGCTTCTCATCTCCAAAGTATTTGTAAAGTTTTTACACAAATACACAACTCAGCTTGCTTTAGTGCACGACTATCTGGCGATGAATTCGCAATATTATGCAGTTCAACATTAACAACAACATCACACCTAGAGAGCTTTGCTCAACAATTGCTGGAGTTTAGAGCTCATCCATCGTTTTCCTCTCTCTCTGTCACTGCAAGCGTAGGAATCGCTCGGTACCCCCATGATGGAGAAACAATTGAGAAGCTCATATCTTGTGCGGATACGGCAATGTATCAAGCGAAGCGAGCAGGAAAAAACCAATACCAGTTTTATTCTGCGCTGCTTGATATTCAAGCACAAAGAAGGGCATATATCGAACACGCTTTGAGGCAACCAAGCGTAGAAAAAGGGTTCTTTCTTGTATTCCAACCCTATTTGGATGCAAAAACGAAAGAGATCGAAGGACTCGAAGTCCTATTACGTTGGGAAGCCGATGAAATTGGTGTGATCTCACCAAAAGAATTTATCCCGATAGCAGAGCAAAGTGGCTTGTTTGAGAAAATAGATCGATGGGTATTTGCGAATGCTTTAGCCGATTACCACTCTCTTAAAGCAATTTTTAAGAAAGATATTACCCTTTCCATCAACCTATCATCTGCTGAGCTTAATTCCTCGACAATGTCTGATTTTATTCATGCTAAAACGATAGAGCATGATGTTCCAACTCAATATATTGAGATTGAAATTACCGAAACCTACGTCACGGACAACAAAGGAACATGCTTATTGGATAAACTTTCTCGTCTAGGCTATCAGTTAGCAATTGATGACTTTGGCTCTGGATACACAACCTTAACTCAATTGGTTCAATACCCAGTACAGAAAATCAAGTTTGATCGAGAGTTTTTATTAACGCTTATGAGGACCAATAACAGCCACGTTATCAAACCTATTATCGACTTGTGTCATGCACAAAATAAAAAAGTCACGGCTGAAGGCATTGAACACGATGTCATGCATCAGTGGGTCTCATCTTATCAATGTGATTTTATGCAGGGATACCTATTTGGTAAGCCGATGGATAAAAATCAATTAGCTATTTGGTGGCATTCCGCAAACAGGCAAACACTAAATAGTCAACACGCTAAGCGTCAAGAATCAGCAAACTAACTTACTCTCCAGTAACCTCAAAGGACTTTGAGGTTACTGAGTGTATCCCTATGGCCTCAAGGCACTTGGGACTATACTCGGGTAACCTCAAGGTGCTTGGATATATAATATAACTGCCCCTAAACGCCCACTTCTTATTTGTTAAAATAACACATTAATTGTTACATAAAATTAACAATATAAAATTCGTAATTCTTGCCAGATGAAAACATATTTTTTTTCATCAAAACCGCTGAAGCAACCACATGATAAACAAACAAAAAATATTTTTATTAATAATAAATTAACAATTTAACATCATAAATGTTATTAAATATAGTTTTATTAATAGTGAGAATAGGCTAATATTTGTACTAAAGGATTTGTAAAATTATCAATAATCGGCGCTGAGCTTATTTATTTCAGTGTGTTAGCTCATGTTTGTCTGAATGCAAGTACTTTTTGTATTTCAGCGGCTGACCTATCCGCAAATGATAATTGCACAAACTATTTGCAAGCTATTCACTTTTAACTCTTGGATGTACTGAATAGTGACAGCGGTTTAATCACGTAGAGTTTAGTTAATTTAAATGAAAAAGCTATTTTTAACTTTTGTATGGATTTTATTCTCCATACCGATGACCACTTTTGCTCATCATTCACTTAAATCAACCCATGTTAAGTCCATTGAACGGCTTGCTGAAAATACCTACATAGAAGCAAATTTAGTAGGTATTATCGATTTTCAACTATTCAGAGATGCTTATTTGGCTTACCAAAAAACGCCAAACAGAAGAAAATCTCTTCTAACGATCATCGACTACAGTAAACCATCTACAGAAAAAAGATTCTATGTCGTTGATTTAGAAAGCAATAAGCTTATCTTCAACACTTACGTCTCTCATGGTGTCAATAGCGGTAAGAAAATCGCCACACAATTTTCTAATATCGTTAATTCGAAAAAAACGTCACTAGGTACTTTCTTAACCGATTCAACCTATTACGGCTCTAATGGCTATTCACTGAGACTTGACGGGCTAAGTAATGGTAAGAATGACAAAGCACGAGAACGTTATATTGTTGTTCATGGCGCTGATTATGCAAATCCATCTTTTATCAAAAAAAATGGTTACCTTGGGCGCAGTTGGGGATGCCCAGCCTTACCTCAAAATGAATCTCGCGCGATCATCGATACAATAAAAGGCGGAAGTGTTATCTACGCAAGCGCCTAATCTAGTTTCTGCTGCCTAATCAAACCACGGCAAGCAAGTACCCAAGCTAGCAAATAAGCCCTCAAGCCAGAAAAATATACCGGAGTGACAGCGAGGTCACTCCGGCGCTTACTTATGCAACGTTTTGGGCATTATTTAAACACACGGCAAACATATGATCAAAAAAGGCTTTTCTTTTTGAGCCGTTGTGGCATAGTGAGCGTGTCCTTTCGATGCGCGGGCATCGTATAATGGCTATTACCTCAGCCTTCCAAGCTGATGATGCGGGTTCGATTCCCGCTGCCCGCTCCAAGTTCCAGCAAGCATGTCCTGCTTTAAAAAACCATTATCTCCAGTCTTTTAGAAATTGAACCATCGTTGTGTCCACGTAATTTCTCCATAGGCAATCATGTCGAAGATCGTCAAGAATATTACGAAAATTATCGCTAACTTCACCAACCTTAGTGCAACTTGTTTCATTTTGATTCATCTCTTGTTTTTGATTTACCCGAATTATACTCAATTGAACGCCAAAGTGTTGCCTTCTTTGCGATGTCTTTTCCCTATATACCCAAATAACCTCAAGATGCGGTTTTCAGTGAGACTGACCTTAGCACTCAGGAGCGGCAACAATTCATAGATATGTGGTTCTAAATTGAGAATCGTTAACAAAGTCTGATAGCTAAGGGAGCTCGTCCTTTGGGCACTTGTTACTGAACAACGGTTCCTATTTATGCAACTTGCTTAGATCTATACTTGCCTAACAAAGCTTGGTAAAGCTCGTTATCATTGAGGACTCCAACCAATTTATCATTTTCGACCAAAAGTATGGGTAGGTTGCTACGATGCTTTAATTCTATCGCTTCTCTCATTGTGATGTCTGGGCTGGCTAGTACGACCGTATTTTCATCAATACACTCTAACTCACTTTTCCAGTTAACCAGTGACTTATCAGTATCCACTAATGACAACCCTTGTTGATGTTGTTCTACCCAAAGCTGTTTATCATCACAGACCAACACACGGTCTTCTTGTTGTTCTAATTCAGCTTTAGACTGCATGAGCGAACGCCCTTTGAGGATATTTAAAGGATTGGTATGTGAAACGAAATCGGCGACATATTGATTCTCTGGAGCAAGGATGATCTCTTCTGGTTTGCCATGCTGGATCAATTGCCCAGATTCCATGATGGCGATGTTATTACCTATCTTTAACGCTTCATCCAGATCATGACTGACAAATAAAATCGTTTTATTCAATGTTTTCTGCAGTTGTATGAGTTCATCTTGTAATTGCGCTCGGATGAGTGGGTCGAGCGCAGAAAACGGTTCATCCATCAGTAGAATATCCGTATCCATTACAAATGCTCGCGCTAACCCTACCCGTTGTTGCATGCCACCGGAAAGCTCATGAGGATACTTACTCTCCCATTCGCTCAAGCCAACCATCTCAAGTTGCTGACGTGCTTTTTTTCGGCGAGTCGATTTGTCGATTCCTTGCATCTCTAAGCCAAATGCCACGTTATCTAATACCGTCAACCAAGGCATTAAAGCAAACTTTTGAAAGACCATAGAAACACGATGAGTACGGAGGTGGCGTAATGTGTGCTCGCTACAGCCTCTGATCTCTACCATATTATCTCCATCTTTTACTTTCAAAGACCCACGAGAGATACGGTTCAATCCATTTACCGTCCGCAGTAAACTAGACTTACCAGAGCCTGATAGCCCCATTAGTACACAAATCTCACCCTGTTTAATATTTAGAGAGACTTGATTAACACCAACGACTTGCTCAATTTGATCAATAATATCTTGTCTTGAATACCCCTTATCGAGCAAAGCCAATGCCTCTTTCTGCTTGTGACCAAACACGACATCAAGGTTGTTAATAGTGATCGCATCCATCTTACACTTCCTTCTGATTTGGTGCTTTACATAAGCGGTCAAGAATAATAGCAACCAGAACTATGGCTAAACCCGCTTCAAACCCTTGAGAGATATTGACGGTATTTAAAGCTCGAACAACCGGCTTTCCTAAGCCATCAGCGCCAACTAAAGCAGCGATGACAACCATCGATAAGGACAACATAATACATTGAGTAATACCTGCCATGATGCTGGGTAAAGCAGCAGGAAGTTCAACTTTCATCAATAACTTCAATCGACTAGCACCAAAAGCTTTACCTGCTTCGAGTAACTCTTCCGGCACTTTTGTGATGCCTAGGTAAGTCAGTCTTATCGGCGCAGCAATAGCAAAAATAATGGTTGAAATCAGTCCTGGAACAATTCCTAAGCCAAACAAGACTAATGTAGGGATTAAATACACAAAAGTCGGCACCGTTTGCATGAGATCCAGAATTGGGCGTAATAGAGCATACAGCCAAGGACGATGCGCCGCGACAATCCCAATAGGAACACCAACCAACACCGAAAGCGTGGTCGCGGCAAATACGAGCACAAAGGTTTCTAGCATTTCTTGCCAGTAACCAAGGTTTAAGATGAGTAATAGTGCTAAAACAATAAAAACCACCAAAGACATACTTCGATGAAGATACCAGGCTAATGCGGCGGTGATAACAATCGGTAATGCTGGTGGCATCCATTTAAAAACATCAACAAAAAAAAGAATGATTGTTTCTAGAAAAATTGAAATTGAGTCAAAGAAACCGGCTGCATTATCAGTTAACCATTCTACACCTGCTTCTAACCAATCGCCTAAAGGCAACTTATTGTCTGTTACAAAACTCACCTTATACTCCTTGTATTTTTAGCACCCTATACCCAAGTGATCTTAAGCACGTGATTCATACCGAGATCACTTAGGTAGAACCCGTATTTATGCGTTTGAATTTAGATAAGCTTGTAAAGCGGTTTGCGCATCTTTTCCATCACGAGTCGTTACCTTATTCAGCCACTGGTTGACGCTGTCTGGATGTTGTTGCATCCATTTAATCGCCGCTCTTGATGGCGTCTGATCCTGATTCAAGATCGCCTCCATTAACTCATTTTCCATCTCTAGGCTAAACTCAAGGTTTTTTAACAACTGTCCAATATTTTTGCATTCAGTGAGGTAGCCTTGCCTAACATTGGTGTAAATATTCGCGCCTCCGTAATCAGGACCAAAAATATCATCGCCACCATCAAGATATGCCATTTCCACCTTGTTATTCATTGGATGAGGAGCCCAACCAAGAAATGCAATCCATTTGTTACGACGGGCAAAACGAGTCACTTGCGAGACCATGCCAGCTTCACTCGACTCCACCAGCTTAAAGTCTTTCAAACCAAAGGTATTATCGTCGATCATAGATTGAATCAAGCGATTTCCATCGTTACCAGGCTCAATGCCATAAATACGATTTTTGAACTTGTCTGCGTGTTTCGCAAGATCAGCGAAGCTTTTAACACCAGCATCATAGACATATTTAGGTACCGCAAGCGTGTATTTTGCCCCTTCAAGATTGGCACGCACAGTTTCAACCGTCCCTTGGTCACGATACTGCGCGATATCAGCTTCCATCGTTGGCATCCAGTTACCTAAAAATACATCAACATCACCACTGGCCATGGCTGAAAATGTTACCGGGACAGAAAGCAGTTGGGTTTTAGTTTGATAGCCCAAGCCTTTCAATAACTCGGTTGTTAACGCCGTTGTTGCGGTGATATCAGTCCAACCGACATCAGAAAATCGCACGGTATCGCAAGAGTTTGCGTATACGCCTGTTGCTGAGCACAATGTCAGCATCGTTAATAAGGTTGTTCTTTTCGCCATGATTAATCCTTTAATAATTAGCTATAAGTTTTTTAGTTTGCCTATGATCAGTGAGGTTAGCTCGGTATCAATCCTTCATCCCAAATGACCCGTTTTGGAGCGTTAGTTCTCTGCTTCTCTTGCCAGTTAGAGGCTATCCATACCGGCTGATTATCTGGACTTTCCAGTGTCTTACCTAAAATCATATCTGCTGCTCGTTCTGCCACCATGATCGTTGGAGCATTCAAATTACCGTTAGGAATCGTCGGAAAAATCGATGCATCAACCACTCTTAAATGTTCAATACCGCGTACACGGCACTCTTCATCCACTACTGCCAAAGGATCATTAGAAGCCCCCATTTTGCAGCTGCATGAGGGGTGATAAGCACTTTCTACGTTTTCTCTTACCCACTTATCAATGGCCTCATCGCTAGTGATATCAGCTCCCGGCTGAATCTCTTCACCACGAAACGTGTCCATGGCTGGTTGACTTAAAATTTCTCGAGTTAAACGAATACAGTCGCGCCAGTCCTGCTTATCTTGAGGAGTAGATAGGTAGTTGAATTCAATTTTGGGTTTATCGTTCGGGTTGGCACTCACTATCTCAACACTGCCTCTACTTTGCGGCTTATTTGGACCTACATGCACTTGAAAACCATGCCCTTCAAAGGCTGCATTTCCATCATACCTCATAGCAGCAGGTAAAAAGTGATATTGGATATTTGGCCACTTGAGGCCTTTACGAGAGCGAATGAAGGCACAAGACTCAAAATGGTTAGTCGCGCCAAGCCCTTTGCGAGTCAAGATCCACTCAGCACCAATCATTCCCTTACTGATAAGATCTAATTTGCCATTGAGCGTGATAGGCTGCTTGCAATGATATTGAAAATAGACTTCTAAGTGATCCTGAAGGTTTTTCCCCACGCCTTCTAATTGATGCTGTAGTTCAATACCAGCCTTCTCAAGCACAGCCTTTGGGCCTATACCAGAGAGCTGCAGCAGTTGTACTGAACCTATTGAACCCGCACTGGAAATGACTTCTTGGTCAGCAAAACATTGGATCAATTGATTCGATTGTTTAAACTCCACCCCAAAAGCTTTCTTACCTTCGAGTAATATTCTCTGAACGACAATACCTTTTAAAATCGTCACGTTGGAACGTGAGCGCGCACGGCTTAGGTAAGCATTAGAGGTCGATGAACGCACCCCATCCTTAACCGTCATATGCATCGTACCAAAGCCTTCTTGCTGATAGCCATTATAATCAGCTGTCTCTGGGTAACCGGCTTCTTTACCTGCTTCAATAAATGCAGAATACAGAGGGTTAAGCTTCATATCATTGCCCGTACAGGTTCCAAGTGGCCCGACATTACCTCGATAAGAGCTTGGAGCGCCTCGCCATGTTTCAGCTTTACGGAAATAGGGTAAACATGCTTGATAATTCCATCCTTTCGCCCCTTCTTCCTCCCATTGGTCGAAATCACAAGGATGCCCTCGCACATACACCATACCATTAATGGAAGAGCTGCCACCCAGCACTTTGCCGCGTGGACAATGAAGTTGACGTCCATCGAGTCCATGTTCCGAAACCGTTTCAAACTGCCAAGCGTATTTGTCAGAATTCATCGGATAAGATAGCGCTGTTGGCATCTGAATGAACAGGCTTTTATCTGAGCCACCCGCTTCCAACAGTAAAACTTGGTGTTGTCCATTTTCACTGAGACGATCGGCTAGTACGCATCCAGCAGAGCCCGCACCAATGATAATGAAATCATATTGTCGCTGCATATCAACGTCTCCTTTACTGATATGGGCTGTCAAACTTGTCCAAATTCACCAAAACACTTTTGGTTTGCGTATATTGCTTCAACGTTTCAATACCATTTTCACGGCCGATGCCTGAGTGTTTATAACCTCCTACTGGCATTTGAGCAGGAGAATCACCCCACGTGTTTATCCAGCAAATTCCTGCTTGCATTTGGTGAATCACTCGATGTGCTCTGGCTAAGTTTTGTGTAAATACCCCTGCGGCTAGGCCATAATTGGTATTATTGGCGCGTGCAATCACTTCATCCTCGGTCGAAAACTTAAGAACCGACATCACTGGACCAAAAATTTCTTGCTCAACATGGGGCATCGTGTCTTCACAATCAATAAAAATGGTTGGCCTGACAAAGCACCCTCTCGATAAGCCCTTCTCAGTGACTTTATCACCACCAGTAAGCAACGTCGCTCCACTTGCCAAGGCTTGCTCAATAGACGCAAGTACTTTGGCTTCATGCTGTTTGGAAATGAGCGCACCAATTTGAGTTTTCTCATCCAAAGGATCCCCTATCACTAACTGCTCCGTTCGATGTTTCAGTTGGCTGACAACATCGTCGTAGACAGATTCATGAACAAAAACCCGCGTACCGTGTGTACAAACCTCACCTTGGGTGTAAAAGTTGGCAACCATCGCAGCAGATATCGCACTCTCGAGATCAGCGTCATCAAAGATGATCAAAGGAGATTTGCCTCCAAGCTCCATTGTGACCTGCTTAAGTGTGCTTGCGCTGTCTCTCATTACCGCTTGTCCCGTACTTGACTCACCAGTAAAAGACACCTTGGCAACGTCCGGGTGTGCAGTCAGCATTTGCCCAACTCTGTAATCACCTTGTAGAACATTAAAAACCCCGTTAGGTACACCAGCTTGCGTATAAATATCAGCCAACGCTAATGCCGTAAGTGGCGTTTCTTCTGATGGTTTAAAAATCATGGCATTTCCAGCAGCTAAAGCCGGCGCTGACTTCCACATTGCGATTTGTATTGGATAATTCCAGGCACCGATCCCGGCACATATCCCTAAAGGCTCTCTTCGAGTATAAAAGAACTGCGATTGACTCAAGGGCTGCTGCTCCCCCTGTAGAGCTGAAGCGAGTCCGGCATAATATTCAATGACATCAGCACCTGTTGCAATATCAACCACTCGAGCTTCTTGAATTGGCTTACCTGTATCAGCCACTTCAAGTGCCGCTAACTGGTCATTTCTTTCACGCAGTAACGCAACCGCTTTTAACAAGATACGGCTTCGCTCTGTTGCCGTCATCGATGACCAAACGGCTAAACCTGCTTTTGCCGATTCAATGGCTACTGTTAGATCTTCTTGGCATGCCTGTTTTATCTGAGCTAGAGGCTCGCCATTAGCAGGGTTATAACTGACAAAGTACTCTTCAGAGTTACCACAATAGTGCTGACCATTTATGAAGTGAGCTTTAATATCCATTTTAATTTTTATTCCTATGTCAACATTCATACCCAAGTAACTTCACTCTGAATTAAGTATCTTGAGGTCACTTGGGTATATACACTCCAAAACACTAAATATAAATACGATTAAGAGCAATATAAACAACATGCCTTATTTTTTGTTCCAACTCAAATTAATTTTTATGGCACTAATCAAAAGTTAATTGACTTTAAAATATAGGGCATAAATTACAAATAACAAATCAAATTATTTAAATCTATAAAAAACATAAACTTAATGAAATTAAAGGATAATAATATAAATAAAAACCTTAATGCACCCAAGATAAATACCATAAGATACATAAGCTTAAAAAAATAAATAGGTAATTAGAGTATTATTCCAAACAGTTGAAATGAATCACACTTTTTAAGATATCTTAGATAGGGAATAAAGGCATTAGAACTGCGCACTAGAAGTCAAATTTACACCTACTTTTACCGAGGTTAAAGCGGTATTACACAAGAATTCAATAAACATTATCTTACCTAGATATAACTTTTAATCTCTATCCCAGCGGTTACACTCAGCTAGTTACAGATTAAAAATATTAAAAAGAGAAAAAGTACGAATTATTTTTAATCGTTCGACTTCAAACAGAAGACAGGGTTAGAAATTGTTTCAGACTAAAAATAAAGGTCAACTCAAAATAAATAAAAGCCACCACTATTAATAAAAATAATTAAATTCATTCCAAAAGAATGAGAATATATAACCAACGGATAAATCTAAGGTTATATAAAATCAATAAGTCATTATAATAACTAACTCATGATACACAATAAATTTGTAATAAAAAGTAAATTACCACGTCGTTGTTATTTATTCTGCGAGTGAATTCTGCAAAATAAGCAGTACGTTAGACATTAAAAAAAAAGTATGTCAACCTCTCTGTTGTTATTTATGTCAACTGCGATTGGTTTATATACCCAAGTAATTTCAAGATGCTTGAGCTTAACATCATCTTAAGTTAATCCATTATTTACACTTTTGTAACCAGCCTTGAAGCACATTTTGATAGGCTTTGTCACAACAAACCTAGTAGCAACTTTCCTTGCCATCTCCGCTACTAGGTCTTTTTCTTACCCACAATTTCTAGGCTGTATTTACCCTAAGTTCTGTAAAGAACCTTAACAACATGCCAGCCAAACTTTGTTTTCACTAAATGTGGCGTTAGAACCTCACCTTGAAAACAAATTTTATCAAATTGCGGCACCATTTGACCTCGGCGGAACTCACCTAAGTCACCGCCTTTTTTACCAGATGGGCAAGTCGAATATTTTTTAGCCAGAGTTTGAAATTTCGCGCCTTTTTTAAGTTGCTTAATAATGTCTTCTGCTTGTTCTTTATGCTTCACCAGAATGTGAAGTGCATGTGCTGTGTTGGCCATGATTTGTCTCTTGCTTGGTTGTACTCGTACAAGTGTACCGAAATCACCGAGTATCACCAAGCATGTAGAACGTTAAATAAAATACCCCCAAGTCGCTGTCTGGACTTGAGGGTATTTTTTTACCCAAGTGATTTCAAGATACTTGGATGCAACATCACTTCGTGAATTAAGCACATTACAGTCACGAATACTATTTTGTTTTTTCGATCTTCTTGTGACCCTGTTGCAGATGAACAAAATCAACTAGGTCGTCATTTGATACCTGATAGGCTTGTCCAAACCCTTTTACGTAGAGCCCTTGTTCAGCCTTCAAGTTAAATAGAACAAAGTCTTCTAGCTGACTCAGTCCATCCACGACTTCACCAAAACGCGTTTGCATTTGCTCAATCACTTGATGCCATAACTGGGAGTCTCGTTCTACCACACTCGCTAACGCATCAAAAGTGAGGCGTTTACGAGCAAACAGCTGATTTGCAGAGTCCTCATCTTCAATCATCATTAAAGATACATTCGGGTTTATTAACAAGTTTCTAGCGTGACGGGCGATTTGTGAGATCAAAACGAAATACCCTTCTTGATTCAGCACAAAAGGAGCATAACTTACGTTAGGTCGTCCTTGTGCATCGACTGTCGCCAGCTGTAATGTCTGACGTTCCTCACGAAACTCTTTGATTTCTGGTTCTAAGCGCCCTTGTAAACGCTCTTGTTTTATTTGCTGATCCATTTGTCTACCTAAACTTTTTCTATTATACGGTTCTTGCTTGATTAAACTCTGACTGCATGGCAAGAAATGCAGTTACTTGAGATGGAATAAGCTCGCGTTTTTCATCTCTACCTAAATAAATTTTAAAGATGTTACTGCCGCACTCAGAAAAGAAACCGAAGTAATGACTTTCCCTACCCATGAATGGCTTACTGACCAGAGCAACATGTTTTATATTATCAAGACTCAAGTGGCCATCTAATTGGCCTGGTTTTGCCATCAAGTTGTAATAGCCACGAGCAACCTTTCCTTTTGGAATTGGTCCTTTGAATTCAAAGATCGAACCAAACGAGTGCATAATTGTTGTCACAGGACCAAAATCCACTAGCTGCTCTAAAATACTTTGGGCGTACTCTCCAGAAACAATCGCGACGCTGCCTTGCGGAAATGCCGCCACGACTTCGAATTCAGATATGTCGAGTTTTTCTGCTATCGCTGCTGGGAGTAGCCGTGGCTCTTCGACTAACAGTTTTGCTACTTGCTCTTTTATTAAGTTCATATTTTTTCCGATTCTTAATTGTACTGATTGGCAGTAAACGGGACCGGGGTGGTAAACATCCCCAGTTCAACACTGCTAACACTTTACTGACCAACTTTATACCCAGATGAGTTCAAAAACCTGAAGCGATATGCCCAAGTTGTCATATTTATACCCAAATAACCTCAAGATACTTTGGTATGTGTTGTTTAAAACTCATCCAACAAGGTCAAAATGATAAATTTATAGCAATGATAATGCAATTGATAATTGATATCATTTTTATTTCAGGTAGTATTTAAAGCATCATTCGATAGAGATAGATTTAATTGATAGAGATTCATCGTGAACGTCCAAAGATATATTCTGGCTGGTAGTGCTTCCATTTTGCTTCACGGCTTACTGCTATCGGCATCTGAAAGCACTCAAGTATTTGCCATGTCATTAGAAGATCCTAATCCATCGGTTACACTCAATATTGTCGCAATGTTACCTGCTGCCGATAGTACCCTAGGACAAAAGCCGGAACTCGCAAAAACACCACCAGCAAACGACGTTCAGCCAGAGAAAAAAACTCAGGCCGCTCCTGTAGTAACTCAACCTACAACGGCTAGAAAAATCCAAACAAGCAGCGCTCCTGCCGAAATTAAAAATAGTAAAGCGCTTGACCAAAAAAAGAGCAAGCCGCAGCGTAAGCAAGAGGAGCCAAAACAAAAGCCTAGTCCAAAACCTGTGACAAAAAAAGTCGCTCATCCTCAGGCAGGCCAAAAGCCATCACATCAAACAAAAGACAATCAAAAACCGTCACAAGTTGACAAGAGATCAACAATCACCCCATCAAAAAAAGCGGTTCAGTCAAACGTTACACCTTCACAGCCAGTACTGATCGAAAAACCTAAATTTATCACTCAGCCGGTTCAACCGCGCTACCCTCGTTCTGCCCGTAAACGTGGGATTGAAGGCGTGGCTTTATATGAAGTGTGGCTCGATAAAAACGGCAAGCAAATTCGGCAAGTTCTGATTCAGTCTTCCGGAGCCAAAGTACTCGATAGTTCAGCTTTGCAAGCCATTAAACAGTGGCAATTTTCACCTTATATCTCCGATGGGCAGCGTATTGCACATCGAATTCAAATCCCCGTACGTTTTAGGTTGGATGGATAATGGAAACACTACAACAGATACAAACTCAATTAGGCCCGATGTCCTGGCCGTTATTAATAAGCTCTTTGCTCACCTTGATGATTATCTCTGAAAGGCTGGTGCATTTTGTGCTGAATATTCGCACTTCCAATACTCAACATGATATCAATCGACAACTCAATGGCATTGAAAGAAGTAATAATGTTGCAATAGAAGCCTTAAGCGAGCAATTCCGTCTTCAGCGTCCTATTCAATATCAAGGTGTCGCCATGCTTCTTGCACATCACTCTTTCAATCAAGCTTTACGAGAAGATATAGCTATAACTTGGTTACAAGAAAAGCGACGCCAACTACGCTCAGGACTAAAATTGCTCAGCCTAATCGGAGTAATCAGTCCGTTATTGGGCCTACTTGGTACCGTACTTGGCCTCATTGATATGTTTGCAGCAATGGCTACAACCACAGGCAATATTATGCCAAGCGATTTAGCTCAGGGTTTAGGGCTTGCTATGCGAACCACCGCCGCAGGCCTTATCATCGCGGTCCCTGCGATCATCGGTTCTCATTTATTAGGGATTTGGGCCGACCAAATTATTGCCAAGATAGAACATCAACTCAATTATGCCAACCTTTGGCTGGAAGGGGTTCGCGTGAATACGTTATCCGACCGAAAAGCATGTCCTGATCACGCTCATCTACAACCAAGCAAAGTCGTTCAATCATGATAAAAGTTACCGAACAACACCCACAGTCGGCGCTGAGCTTAGATTTAACGCCATTGCTCGACATCATTTTTATCGTCATGGTGTTTTTGATGTTAACCGCAGCCGTCAAACTTGAATCATTGGATATCACCTTACCGATGGCAGATAACGTCTCAGTGTCAGATGTCGACCAAGCCGCCATCACCGTCAATGTTTTAAGAGAGGCACCCTATTGGGCAATTAATGGAAAAAAGTACATCGATTGGGAGAATTTCACGCTCGCTTTGCTCGAGGAGCACAGTGCAAACAAAAAGCCCATCATTATCGGTGCTGAAAAAAATGCTGAAATCCAATCATTGGTTCAACTTCTGAGCTTCCTACAAAAAAATGGTATCGAGGCAACTCAACTGCTGACTGAATCCTCCGAAACAGATTAACCAGAAAACCGTTGTAGACGCAAAGAATCACAATAAACAAAGAATAGAAGATCTAAGTGTATGAGAATAAAACTTCCGCTTTATTTTAGGACCTTAATGGCCACTGTCGTGTTACTGACTGCGAATTTGTCCAACGCAACGAGTGACAATGCATTGTCACCACGGATCGTCAGTGCAGGCAGTGCCATTACGGAATTGCTTATCATGCTCGGCGCCGAACAGAAGCTGATTGCGGTTGATGTCACCAGTGAACAGCCAGAAACCGCGACTCTTCCTAAAATCGGCTATCATCGCCAACTGTCAAGTGAAGGGCTCTTAGCACTTAATCCCACCATGGTGATTGGCTCAAGTGAAATGGGGCCTAAAAATGTACTGGAACAACTCGCCTCAACAGGAGTAAGTATCAATGTCGTTAACTCAGATTTATCCATAAATGGTTTGTTGACTCGTATTGATCAAATCGCAGATCTTGTGCAGGCCCAGCAGCAAGCCAGCCAAGTGAAGCAAAATGTTCAAGAACAAGTCGATAGCTTAAAAAAACGTCACCCTGCCAATAGTGAAAAAAAGAAAGTACTGTTTCTTCTTATCCACGAAGGAAGGCCTGCTAAAGTTGCAGGAGCGGACACCACACCTGATACACTGATTGCCCTAGCTGGTGGAACAAACCCTGCCGCAAAACAGCTGTCGTCCTACAAACAGCTTTCCAGCGAGTCAATCATTAACTTTCAACCCGATGTCATCCTGATCAGTGGCCGGAATAGCAGCGAACCTTCAGACATCAATAACATTTTACAAGCCATGCCTTTACTGAAAGCGACGCCCGCAGGTAAAAACAAACAGATTTACCCTATTGATGGACAAGCGCTCATCGGTGGTATTGGCTTAAAAAGCCTATCTGAAGCGACTCGTATCAACAAACTACTGTACCCATAGAGACTATTATGCCGTTGAAGAGACTGCCCTTATCAACCACCTTATCTGTGCTGTGTTTGCTGTTGTTAACTGCGATGGTAGCATCCATAACCATTGGCCCTATGGATATCAGTTTTATAGACAGCTTGCGCAGTTTGATTGGCTATGACACTGATCTCGCGCCCAATATACAACTGATTATTAATGAAATACGCTTACCTCGTACTTTACTGAGCTTACTGATTGGAGCCAGCCTTGCTGTGTGTGGAGTGGTCATGCAAGGTGTATTTCGTAATCCATTAGCCGAACCGAGTGTGATTGGAGTCTCTGCAGGAGCCCTGCTCGGTGGTGCATTAGCGATTGTTGTTTTTGCCGATCTTAGCCAACACTTCCCGCTTTTCATGGATTTGCTGACTCTGCCATTCTTTGCTTTTGTTGGTGGTGCATTAACCACAGTCCTCGCCTATAAAATAGGTACAAACCAGTTTGGCACCTCAGTGACCAGCATGCTTCTGGCAGGGATTGCTATCACAGCGTTATCAGGAGCTGTTATTGGTTATTTAAATTTTGTGGCTAACGATCAAATGCTTCGCGACCTAGCAATGTGGTCGATGGGCTCATTAGCAGGAGCCAATTGGAGCGGAGTCGGGCTCGCTGCCGTTATCCTATGTGTTCTGCTCTTTTATTTCTCTAGAGATGCCCAGCCACTTAATGCCCTTCTTTTGGGGGATTCAGAAGCCCAGCACTTGGGGATTGATGTACAAAAACTCAAAAGACGGATGATTTTATTGTCTGCTGCGGGAGTCGGGGTAAGTGTGAGTTTGTGCGGCATCATAGGCTTTATTGGACTCGTCATCCCACATTTAGGTCGAATGCTTACTGGGCCCGATCACCGTACCCTCTTACCTGTCTCAGCCTTTCTAGGGGCTCTTTTGCTCACTTTGGCAGACATGTCATCACGGGTCATTGTCGCACCTGCAGAGCTTCCTGTCGGTATTATTACGGCTTTATTTGGCTCTCCATTCTTTATTTACCTCTTGTACAAACAGAAAGAGAAAGCATTATGATCAATACAGCTGTCCTTTCCGGCAGAAACATTTCCATTCAGTTTGGTGCTCGTACTATCTTAGATAACATCGATATTGATATTCGAGCCGGTGAGGTCACGGCACTTCTAGGGCCAAACGGGGCAGGAAAAAGTACTTTACTCAAAACGCTCAGTGGTGAACTTACCCCTCCCAAGCCGATTCAATACTTTGGTCAAGAAAGAAAACACTGGCAAGCAGCAATTTTCGCTAAACATGTGGCTTTACTTCCTCAACACAGTGCTTTGTCTTTTCCTTTTTTAGCCAAAGAAGTCGTAGAATTGGGCACGCTTCCCCTCACGACATCACACAAAGAGAATACCGATTTAGCCTTACACTACATGGAGAAAACCGGAGTATTGCATTTAGCTGAACAACCTTACCCTGCTCTTTCTGGTGGTGAAAAGCAGAGATTACATCTTGCAAGGGTTCTGACTCAATTGCATCAAGCCGAGGGAAAGCAAATTTTAATGCTCGATGAGCCTACATCCGCACTCGACATAGCTTGTCAGCATAAAACACTCAACTTGATCCGCGAGACAGCCGCCATGAATAACGCTGCCGTAATCATGGTGTTACATGATTTAAATTTGGCTTCTCAGTACGCTGATCGAATTATCTTATTGCACAACGGGAAGATTTTATGTGATGACTCTCCTTGGCAAACGTTAACTCCTAACTACATTAAACAAGCGTATGGGTATGAAGCCATAGTTGCAGAGCACCCAACACTCGGCTTTCCCCAAGTCCACGCTGCCGCTTAGGTCTCGAGGTACATCCCTGAAAACACCACAAAGGTACATCGCCAAGTAACCTGAATCTGCTCGGCGATAAAAACAAAAAGTCCCGTTTCAAAACGGGACTTTATAGGTCTGCAGAGTACTCAATCTGCGATTTACTAAGACTTTATAGAGCCAGCTCAGAGCAACAGTCAATTTACTAATTTGCTATTTGCTCATTTGAATCAAAGAACGACCGATTAGCCACTCGATCTCTTTGTCGCTGCCTGCACCAAATTGACTGTCTGCCATTTTATACAAACGGTCGATACCATTTGCAGTAAATTCATGGGCACTTTCTGAAGTAACAATATGGTGAAAAAGCAAACGTAGGATTGCAAGAAACTCTTTGTTTTCTAGCGCCTTAATCCAGCTTTGTGAAAATGTTTCTAAGCCTTTCTCAAACTCTAGATGTTCAACAAACATTTTAAAGATACGGCCATCCAATGCCGCAGTAAAATCTGTTTTCTTTGGAAAGTGGTGGCTGATACCGGTACGAGATACGCCAGTTTGCTGGCTCAGTGTCGTGTAAGACATTTTGTCGTAACCAAGTCTAAGCAATTGGTCAACAACGGCATCCATGATTTTCTGGATAGTGATTTCGGTATCTTCTTTGCTACGCTTTGGCATATTTAGGCTCTTCTCTTTGTAAATCCATCTCACTCACATCCATATGACCTGCAGAAAATTATCCTTGGTAATACAGTTTGTGTGTCCCAAAGTGACGTTAGGGACCAAATGGTCATTATATTTAGTTGCGTAATGCATATTCACATTGATGCTTTATGTTTCACTTTCCTGATATAAATGAAGACTAAAGTCGCCAATATATGTACAGGATTGTTTACACTTCTTATGCGCATCAGAGTGACTATTCTGTAAAAAATTATGAATGCGGTGATACTCTTATAAATTGCCTTTCACTTCAACAACTAAACAGAAATCTCTTAAATATAATTGCGAAATGATTTTAAATGTTGATACATATCACACTAAATTCTCGACTTATCTCTCATTCTGCGGTTAACACAATGTTAACAGCATAGCATGCTGCGTGATTTTTGGCCAAACTCTCGCATTTTTCTAGATAGCAAACGAATACCTGCTAAAATAACCTTATTTTTTATAAGAGGATTAATGATGAATAAAGAATTAGAGGAAAATCAGGTTTGTGATGCTTGTGGATGCGCAGGTGAAATGGGCTACATCATCAAAGAAGGAGATGACGTCGCAGCAGTAACACTTTTTGCAAACACTCCAGCCGAACTCGAAGTGGAAATGATGAAGTACATTGAAGTCGCAAAAACGATTTGCCCTGAGGTTAAATACCAAGCGTCCGAGATGACTTCAGAATCCAAGTCACTGACCGTACAATTTAAGTTTGACGTCAGTGCTGAAAAGTTAATTTTTGAGCTAAAAACTCGCTCTCTTGCCCGTTAAACAGACCAAGCAAGCCTTAATTCTCGCGGCTTGCTTTCCTCTTCCTGTTAAAGCCTTTTTGACTTATCTCTAGCTTAACGGTTAAGTTACTCTTATATCCTCTTAGTGACTATTATTAAGATTATGCGTAAATTACTTTATCTATCAGCTTATTTATTGAGTTTACTTGCCTTCTCATGCTCATCACTGGCTTATGATCTCGATTACTATGCTAAGTTTGGACATACCGATAATTACGGTAACGTTGATTTACGCAATAAACCTTATACCACCCTGCCTGAAGGCCTACTCGTTAAAGGCAACCTAAACATTTCTCAAACTCCGATTACGGTCTTACCAAAAAGTGTTGAAATAAAAGGTAGCCTAGAAGCAACCAACAGCGCGTTAAAGATCATCAAGCCAGGGGTTAAAATCAAAGGCTATGCAAACTTATTAGGTAGCCAGATAGAACGTTGGCCACGCGGTGTTAAGCTCGGTGGGTACTTAAATTTAACCGATACACCACTAAAACGCTTACCAAAAGGCCTAAGAGTTTCTGGCGACCTGAGTGTTATACGAACGCCCTTGAACGAGCTGCCTGAAGGGCTCATCGTGGAAGGCGATTTATATATTGGTGGCTCTCAGATTAAAACCTTTCCTGATACATTGACAATTAAAGGAAATCTATTTTTAGGCGGCAATAGAATTAGCCAATGGCCGAGCAACCTGACCTTAGGAGGAGCAGTAGCACCATAGCGAAAGTGATACTACAGAAAAAGTAACGCTGCCCATATTATCCAAAATAACGAGAGAGTTTACGCCCTAACAAGAAGCTTCCTATCACGACGCTCATAACAAAAATAATGGCAGTTGAATAACCGGCTACTACCGATATACCAAATCCCCAAACTAAAGCGAAAGCCAGGCCTTGGAAAGCTTCATAAGGCCATCGAAGTAGTGACATATTGGAGCCATTCATCATGATATACACCAAGGTACTCAGCGATAACAGCGAAAAGAGCACCCCTGTGGTAGTGTGACGATTCATATTAGTCATCTAGCGTGCCTGAGTAGACGTGCTCTGCAAGGTGTACACGCCCCGCTTCGAGCCCCATTTCATAACCTTCTAATAATACAGATTGTCGCATAGACAAGCGTCGTACACTAAATCCCGTTGGTGGTGCGATAACATGAATATTAAGATCCTCGGGTGGATTACGAATAAAATCCAGTGACGCATTATAATTTTCTGCTCGCTGCAGCATAGCTTGTGCCATTTTTGGGTACTCGGAAAACAGTTTCTTAATCAACCAAGGCGTTTTTACTGGCTTTTTCTCATAGTCCAAGGGATGCGAAAGGATAACCGTAATATCTCTGGCACCACGTCTGTACGCCTCTCTTACCGGGATGGAATCGGCAAGTCCACCATCAGTGTAGCAGCCGCCAGAAAAACAGGGAGTTTGTTTGTAAGCAATAGGTAATGCTGTTGTCGCTTCCATTGTGCTATTAAAATTATGTCGATTCACATGATAGTAATCTGCTTTACCAGTATCTATGTTTGTCGTTGTCGCGATCAACGGAATACCATCAAACAATTTCTCTTCATCGATGGGGTAAAGGCGATTGGACTCTTCAAATAGCCATTTTACATCGATCAAGTCTCCGCCTTTCAAAAAACGACTCGGATCAAAAAAGCGTTTGCTGGTTGCCAATTGAGTGATGACATTAATGCTGCGATGCGGGTAATCGGTTAAATAGCCCACTAAATTCGATGCTCCTGCCGAAACGCCGATGGCAAAATCAAACGGCTTGTAGCTTTGTGCTAAAAATGCATCCAATACTCCACTGGCAAAGACACCACGCATTGCTCCACCTTCAACGACAATTGCTTTTTTGACCATGTTTCCTCTCCTAAATATCAGACAAGGTTACTGATCTTCGTGCTACAACAACAATCGGTTATGCTTATCACTGGAATAGGTTTGGTTTATTTACTCAAGAATCTGAAGAATGATCGGGAGGTTATAATTTGGGAATGAGTGTCGTCTAATATTCACTAACCTGAAGGGTTACAATGCTTAACTCAGAGTGCGTTTATCTGGCACTGTCATTAGCTCGGCCTAAGACGATGTATACGCCTTAGGCCTGATCCACTATGAATCGTGGTTTTTTACTGGGTTCGCGTAACTCGCGGTTAAGAAAGGCTGTGCACCCGTTGGCAATTGAGCAAGCTTATCTGCCCATTGGGATTTAACTTGCTCAGTAATGCTCTCATCTTCATGACCTGATGCAAGTAAATTAACCGGGAATAGTCGATAATTACGGTGAATCTGACGGTCAAGCTCGGCTGCTAACTCTTCAGGTGATTCAAACTCTTGATCAATCACATCGCCAAAAACGACGTCTACTCGGCCTTTATAACCAATGATGCCTTGGATAATGCTTTCGATATCTTCAAACTCACCTTTTTCATAATGGCCATGTTCAGCTTTCTGGAACAACTCATTGGCTTTGGCGAGATCACAAGGGTCATTTTCATAAGAGATAGAAACTGGCACAATTTTTAGTGAGCGTGTGTATTCACCGAAGCTTAATTTCTGTTTGCGTCCTTCAACATGGAACATTTTTAAGATGGCAGGGTCGGTAAAGTCATTGCCGTCTTTTGCTCGGCCTTCTTTTTGAGCAATCCAGATAGAGTTGCCCGTCTCCAATGAGTGCTTAATATAGCCAGAAAGCTGCCCAAGCACTTTCATCATCTCTCGTGGGCCTTTTGCTGAACGCTTTACGATGAAACTTTTATTCAGTTTCATCAGCTCTGTCGCGCAGGGCTTTTTCAGCAGGTTATCACCAATGGCAATCCGTACCGTTTTATGCCCATATTGGTGTAGACCTAGGTTTACGAGAGCAGGATCCATGGCGATGTCTCTGTGGTTCGACACGAAGAGATAAGCACTGTCTTTGTCCAATTTATCTAAACCAGAAAAAGTCACACCGTCTGTTGTTTTACGCAGTGTATCCCTTAGATATTTTTTCACCTCAAATTGAATCGACTCTACTGAGTTCAGTTTGCTCCACTTTCTTTTCAAGTAAAAACGCAAAATAGGGCTCATTAACGCCTTGAACCAATTCGCTTTATTGGCAAATCGATGCTCTAAGATAGCGCCGATGAATTCATCATCTTGGATCAAGCGATCCAATGCAGCTGGGATTTCGTCATCGTTATAAGGACGAATTTCAATATAAGGGTCAGTATTCGCAGTCATTATTTGATTCGAGTTAAAAAGGACGAGGCCATTCTACGCATAGTTTTGTCCCCCCGCAGCACTTCATACTGGACTTTTGACATGGTCATACCAGTCTTGGCACTCAATTTTGTTGATAAACATTAAGAATGTTGTTTTATATCAATAATGTTTATTTCAACTCTTTTTTTATTTCAAACATAATAGATATACCCAAGTCACATTAAGGTACCCTGTTCAGCGAGCCTGACCTCGAGGTCATTTGGGTATATGCCCAAGTGACCTCAAGATGCTTGGGTATATAAGTTATGAAAATAATCCTCGACCTAGTTGGCATTACTCAGGATTAACGGTACTCTTATCGGTCCAGAACTTTGGTATATACAATGAACTACGCAATTGAATTTAACAGTAACCGCTTTCCTTTCCTCACCGTCTCAACCCGAAAGAAGGCGTTGAAACACAGTTTACTCTCCGTTTCAGAAGGTTTAGCTATCGTTAAGTTAGGCAAACATGAGTATGCCATTGAGCCTGGCCAATACTTTTGGATTCCTCAAGGTTGTTTGAATTCTATTACTTGTGTACCAAATACCCAGATTCTGCGCTGCGATTTTTCCCTACGACTCCAAGAAAAATTTGCTCAGCAAGCCGGTTTCATCAAACCTTCTGCTTTGCTGGTGGCGTTAATTGAAAAGATGGCCGAAGTGAAAAGCCGTTCTGCGCAACAACTCGACTTATTGACTGTCGTTAAACATGAAGTACTCACTTTAAAACCAATGTTGAACAGCTCTGTTCTTACAGATTCGATTAACCAATGGCACCCTAACTGTGAATCCCAAATCGCCATTGATCTGTGTTTAATACTGACGTTGAGAGAAGCGAGAAAAATGAAGCTCTCTGGCAAAAAACAGCAAGTGATCGTCGACACACTATTTAACGGTAATAACGAAGAGTACGAACAGCTCTGTTTGCTTGTGTTTGGTGAAGTGCTTTAGCAGGGAAAGATGCTCAGAAGGGAACTTCTATTTGCATTCTCCAATCCGGATCATGCTGAACATGCCAACGATAGTCAAATCGAATTCTCGGCGAGTCATCGTGTTTATCACCAAAACCGAAACTGAACATTAAGCCATGATTGCGAAGCCACTCTTCGCTCCCCATAGGGGTTTCTTCACTTTGTAATGACTCGGGTAACCAAAAACCCAAACCAAAATACTGGCTCTTGTGCTTTTTGGTCAGAATCGGGTTGTCTTTGGTGGGCAGTGCCCATTGCTCCCAATAGTTGTCTTTATATTCATTAGGGACATCAGGGCTGAATGGGGCTTCTATGCTTGATAAGAACGAGTCTGGCGCAGCAACAAAGCCATCGAGGTCGCACATCATCATTGAGTCATCGGCAAAGAGAATGGACCGTTCGGTAAAAACAATACACGCAAACGCCGATGAAATGACCGAATGAGTGATCAACAAAAGTAACGCTAGGATGGGTTTCAACCACACTCTGATGCACACAATCACTTTACTCCTCTAGATACAGCCCCTCATCAAGCAGAAGTGCACGTACTGTTGGCGTAGTGAGGTGTTCAATACTTTGACTCGCTTGCAAAGCACCACGAATATCGGTACTTCTGATCTTCACTTTTTCAGGGCAAGCCATCACACTCCAACGTGCTAAAATTTCTTCCGCTTTGTAAAAGTTAGCAAATTTAAAAAAATTGTCAGGTCCTATTACAAAAGTTATATCGGCACTTGGATGGTTTTCTTGAATTTTTTCTAACAACTCAAATGTCGTAACACTCTGGTTTGGTTTAAGTAACTCTTGTTCAAAATGGGAACGAGTCACCTTACAAAGCCCCATATCTTCGATAAATGCATCCACCAATTTACACCGAACTTGGTAATCCAACATGGTTTTACCCCAAGCATGAGCAATACTCGGTTCGAGCAAAATATGATCAAAGTGACTGAGTGATTCGATCACACTTTTATGACCTAAACTAGGCGGGTTAAATGCGCTACCAAAAACCGCGATTTTTTTCATATCCGAGACTTTCCTGTGGTTGGGAGTGTTCTAATCCGATCAATTGGGTATGATACTATACCCAAGTAACTTTAGTGCTTTTTGGCATCAAATTGATAATGGCTGAGTTTAAATGAGTGGTTTTTGATCAATTAACCAGCCGGGGACCATTGTTGACGTGCCTCTTGGGGAGCTATCTGAGATTTTCTCTTGAAGTGACGCCCCACAGCATTAACAATGTGGGTACAGAAACAAAGTAAATACAGATTTGATGTCGTCCCTCTTTTCAGGAAAAGGAAACCGTAATGGAACAATCCATCCGTGATGAAATGCGAGTATTACCCTCTATCGATCCGCATTTTGAAATTGAACGCCGCGTTAATTTTATTAAACAGAAGCTTCAGGCCTCTGGTTGTAAATCGCTTGTACTGGGTATTAGTGGAGGTGTTGATTCAACAACGTGTGGCCGATTAGCACAGCTTGCGGTAAACCAACTTAACGACAGCGAAGGTGAAGCCACTTATCAATTTATCGCTGTTCGCCTGCCTTATGGTGAACAAAAAGACGAAGATGAGGCTCAGCTTGCACTTTCATTTATTCAACCTTCTCACGCGGTTTCTGTGAATATCAAGCCCGGTGTTGATGGCCTACATGCCGCTTCTCATGCCGCTCTTGAAGGCACAGGCTTACTGCCAACGGATAACGCAAAAGTCGACTTTGTTAAAGGCAATGTTAAAGCACGTGCGCGTATGGTGGCTCAATACGAAATCGCGGGTTATGTAGGTGGTTTAGTTTTAGGCACTGACCACTCAGCAGAAAATATCACAGGCTTCTACACCAAGTTCGGCGATGGCGCTTGTGACCTTGCTCCGCTTTTTGGCCTTAGCAAGCGTCAAGTTCGTGAAGTAGCCGCCACATTAGGTGCGCCTGAACAGTTAGTGAAGAAAGTACCGACAGCAGATTTAGAAGAACTTGATCCACAAAAAGCCGATGAAGATGCGCTTAACCTCAGCTACGACCAAATTGATGATTTTCTGGAAGGTAAGCCCGTATCAGAGCAAGTCAGTGAGCGTCTGATTGCCATTTACAAAGCCACGCAGCACAAACGTCAACCCATCCCGACGATCTACGATTAAAACGTTCTACGTTTAAACATTCTGTTGTGGCCTTAGCAACAAACATCAGTGGCGGTCAGTTTACCGCCACTTTTTATGGATAATATAGGTGATGGGAATGATACCCAAGCCACCTTAAGAGGCTTGGGTATATTTACAAACTAGCGCTTAGTCGGTAAATGTCACATCCGTGGTTGGCACGGCACAACAAGCGAGCACCGTACCCATCGCACGTTCTTCTTCTGTTAACGCCAATACTTCAGGTTGATCCACTTGTCCAGATACTACATTCACTTTACACGCTCCACATAAACCTGCACGGCAGCTATGCACAATGCTCTTCCCTGCATCCTCTGCTTGCTCAAGTAATGTTTTTTGATTGTTACCAACAAACTTAGTCCCATTAAACTCAAGCTCAACTTGTTTGATCTCTTTTGGTGCAGTGAAGGCGACACCAAACGCTTCTTGATGATAGTTATCAACTGGTAAGCCTTTTTTAAGCAATAAGTTTTTGGCTTTTTGCATAAAACCATCAGGGCCACATACAAACACTTGTCTCTGCTCTAACGCCTGAATCTGTTTGATATGAGAAAGGCTAAGTCGCCCTTTTAACCCTTGCCATTCATCACTAGGCTGAGTAAGGCAAATTTGTACATCAAGGCCAGGATGCAAGCGCTGTAGTTCTTGTAACTCCGTTAGACAGGGGATGTCTGCCTCACTGCGGCACTGGTGATAGAACACAACGTCATTTAATCGATCGTGGTCGGCTAAATAACGCACCATAGATAACATCGGCGTAATGCCACTGCCAGCTGATAGCAACAAGAGTGGCTGTTCTCGACTAGGATCAAGGTAGAACTGCCCTTCTGGTGCTTGAACGTCGAGCGTTTGCCCCACTTGTAATTGGTCATGTAACGCGTTTGAAACATGGCCATCCGGGATACGTTTGACGGAAATCCCATAACGTTCAGGTCGAGATGGGCTAGAAGATAATGTGTAGCGACGAGGAACTCTTTTCCCTTCGAGCTCAATATCGATCGGCAAATGTTGCCCTGGCAGATAACTTGGCAGATCCGTTTGTTCACTCTCTAGCCAAAACGTCACAAAGTCTTGGGCGATCTCTTCTCGTGCGACACAAGTTAACGTCATGCGCTTTGGTGAATTGTCGGCATAAAATTCAGGCTGTTTATATTCCAGTACTTCAACCACATCACCTTGGCGGATCATCCCTTCATTGACCGGTACTAGGTTTTGACCAAAGAACACTCCGCCTCGTTCATTGGCACGAAACTGCTGCAAGGTTTTAAGCGGTTCTTTGCTCTCACGGAGTGTGCCTCTTTCGGTGTTCACAGTGGTTAAAATACAACGCTCACAGGCTTTGACTGAGTTAAATTCTACTTCACCTATACGGATTCGCTTCCAAGCGTCTTCCTCGAAAGGTTGAGTCCCAGCAATCACCAGATTGGTACGAAATTGATCCATACTGTGCTTTTCTGAGCTTCTGCGGTTAAGCTCTTCTAGTGACGCTTCGCTGATTACCAAGACAGGATAACCGTCGGCAAAACTGACATTATGGCCCACTTTTTCACGGATACGATTCGATTGTTCGCCCGTGAATAAAAGCTCAACGCGTTGGCCCAAGACTTTACTGAACCAATCATCGGCTTCATCGGTCGTCGTGTAGGCAACAAAGTTATCTTTCCAAACCGTGGCTGGGGCTTCTTGCATTTTAAAATCTTGGTAGCGTATCTTTAGTGGCTGTTCACCAATACTGCTAAACACTATCCCATCAGCAACAAGAGCAGACTTTATCGTCACCATCTGAGGAAACTTTCTCGCCGTCACCATTCCCCCATCGGATTTAGCAACCATAAAACGGCGATCAAAACTCAAACCTTGTTTCTCTACCCATGCAGAAGAGAGTGCCACTCCTCCAATGGATTTAACTGGAAAAACATTAATTTGCGATAAAGTAAATGACGACATAACCCGCTTCCTTAAGGTACTTTTTAAATGTTGAACTATCATATGCTCTGAGCCCGATGCTTCCAAGGATTATAAACCGAATCATAAACAATAAAATCAACATGTTTAGTTATTAAGGTTAACAACTAACGCTAGACAGCCTCGACTCATTGTTTATGTCGGCATGCACGGCGCTTATTATTTTATGATAATTTATTTACAGAGGTCATCATCGTGGACAGAAAACTGATACTTATCCTACTTTGCCTTATTCTTCCTCCAGTCGCGGTATATATGGAAAAAGGTCTAGAAAAAGACTTCTTTATCAATCTGATACTGACTTTCTTTTTCTTCCTTCCCGGGACGATTCACGCCCTTTGGTTGACAATGAAATAGGCATTTACGCTCCCAGCAACGATAAAAGTCAATAAATGTGATGAAATTATAAGGGAATTCCTCTATCATCCTGTCGCCTAAGCGCAAGCGTTTGCTCTTGAGGTAAAAGCGGCGTTTTGGCTCCAATCACAATTCTTACATGGTGGGAGCAATCAATGACAACACTGACAATTACTCGTCCTGACGACTGGCACGTTCACCTTCGCGATGGCGAAGTTCTTAAAGATACGGTTCGCGATATTAGCCGTTACAACGGTCGAGCACTGATCATGCCGAATACCGTCCCACCCGTTACCGATACTGAGATGGCATTAGCCTACCGTGATCGTATCCTCGCTGAAGAGCACGGAGAACAGTTTGAGCCACTTATGGCACTGTACCTGACTGATAACACAACGCCAGATGAAATACGCAAAGCAAAAGCCACTGGCCACATTGTTGCAGCTAAACTGTACCCTGCCGGTGCCACGACTAACTCTGATTCTGGCGTCACTGACGCTAAAAATATCTACCATGTTCTGGAAGCTATGGAAGAAGTGGGTATGTTGCTGTTAGTTCATGGCGAAGTGACCCATCATGACGTCGATATCTTCGATCGTGAGAAAGCGTTTCTTGATAGCGTATTAGCTCCAATTGTGAACGACTTCCCGAACTTAAAAATTGTTCTAGAGCACATAACAACTGCAGACGCTGCTCAATTTGTGCATAACGCTTCTGATAACGTCGCAGCCACCATCACGGCTCACCATTTATTGTTTAACCGCAATCACATGCTCGTCGGTGGTATTAAACCGCATTTTTACTGCTTACCTATCCTGAAGCGCAATACCCACCAGCAAGCATTGATCAAGGCAGCCACTAGCGGCAGTAAAAAATTCTTCCTTGGTACCGATTCTGCACCACACGCTAAAGGAGCAAAAGAGTCGGCTTGTGGTTGTGCGGGGTCATACACTGCTCATGCAGCCCTAGAGCTTTACGCAGAAGTGTTCGAAAATGAAGGCAAATTAGAAAATCTTGAAGCGTTTGCAAGCTTTAACGGCCCAGACTTTTACGGTATTCCTCGTAATAGCGACACCGTTACATTAGAAAAAGCGTCTTGGGACGTCGCAGAATCGATGCCTTTTGGTCAAGATATTGTGGTTCCAATCCGTGCCAATGAAAAAATCGAGTGGCAAGTGAAATAAACGTCATATCCAGCTAAGTTAAATTCTTACGTTCGGCCATTGAAGACGCATCTTTGATATTCAATGGCCTATTTATGTCGCTACTTACCTAAATCAACTCTCGTCCAAGTAACCTCTCATCACTGGAGCATGCCCTGTCTCCTGCCGTCTATTATCACTGACGAACTTTTTCAACTGCCGTCCACACAGCAACTAGGATTAGCCCCGCGAAGAGGCCAATCAACCCGTTTAAAACCGTTGGTATCACTGCCGTCAGTAACGTATGAGACGAAAAGTCCATAATAATTGGTTCAATCAGGTGATGAATAGCAGGCACATTGTGTACGATGATGCCGCCTCCGACCAAAAACATCGCAGCTGTTCCCACTACCGCAAGTAGTTTCATCAGTTTGGGCGCAAATGCAACTAAAGCGGCACCAAGTTTGGCTTTCATTCCTACCCCTTTTGAACTTCGCTCCAAATAAAAGCCAAGATCATCAAGCTTTACGATACCTGCAACAAGGCCATAAACACCAATGGTCATGATCACTGCAATCAAACTGACCACAAAGACCTGAGTCAGGGTGTTTGCTCCTGTGACGGTGCCTAAAGCAATTACAATGATTTCTGCTGAGAGGATAAAATCGGTTCTGATCGCGCCTGCGACTTTTCTTTTTTCATATTCTTCAACAGATTCGCCCTCACTAATCTCTTCACCAGAAGATTGGCCCTGCTCTGAATCGGCTGGATGATGAAACAGTTTCTCGACGATTTTTTCTGCGCCTTCAAAACAGAGAAACAGACCACCGAACAGCAAAAGCGGCATGATTAACCATGGAATAAAAGCGCTGATCAACAGTGCAGAGGGCACCAGAATAAGCTTATTTTTAAACGAGCCTTTTGCGACGGCCCACACTACGGGAATCTCACGCTCAGCTGACACACCTGAGACTTGCTGCGCATTTAAGGCTAAGTCATCACCCAGCACCCCTGCCGTTTTTTTTGCGGCGACTTTTGACATTAATGCGACATCGTCGAGTACGGCGGCAATATCATCTAATAACGTCAGTAAGCTTGCTCCTGCCATTGAATTAATCTCTTATCGTTGTTTTATGTATCTGAATTGAATGAAATACGACAGTTTTACCTGATTATGCCCAGCAACTCAAATAATGACAAATTTGTTATTACTAGGAATTTTCGGTTGCTCTACTCGTTATACACGTCTAGTCTTGGCCTACATTTCCAAGAACACAGAAGAAAGTATAGATGAAAAGTGAACACCACTACCCAATTGGAAACCCAGGCCAGCCTTGGGGAGAAGAAGAACGTTTGGCTTGGTTTAAGCAGTGTGAGGTGAAACGCAGCTATCAGCAGGAAGTAGTCAGCAAAATTAAAGCGCTTGATGGTCGTTTTAACGTTGAACAATACGGTGCTCTTTCTTACGACGAATCGCGCTTCCCATTATTTTGTATTAAGACGCAAAACTGGGACCCAGCGAAGCCAACAATCTTGGTGACCGGTGGCGTTCATGGCTATGAAACCAGCGGTGTGCATGGCGCATTAAAATTCGCGGATACACAAGCAGAACGCTATGAACAGTACTTTAACATCGTCATTGCGCCATGTGTTAGTCCATGGGGTTATGAAGTGATCAATCGCTGGAACCCAAATGCTATCGATCCTAACCGTTCTTTCTATGCAGACAGCCCTGCTGAAGAGTCAGCAAATTTAATTAAACTGGTTGCGACTCTGGGTGATATCTTAATGCATATTGATTTGCATGAAACAACCGACACCGACGAAACAGAATTCCGCCCAGCTTTGTCTGCAAGAGATGGTGTTGAATACAGTGAAGGTTTGATACCAGATGGTTTTTATACTGTCGGCGACTCTGAAAACCCTCAACTGGATTTTCAAAAGGCTGTGATTGATTCTGTCGCCAAAGTGACTCACATTGCACCTGCTGATCACAACGGAGAAATCATTGGTTCCGCAGTGGTTCAACATGGGGTGATCCTATACCCAATGGTTAAGCTTGGTTTATGTGGTGGGGTGACTCGTTGTACCTATGGCACGACAACTGAAGTCTACCCTGACAGTCCTAAGGTCACTGATGAAGAGTGCAATGATGCACAGGTAGCAGCGATTGTCGGCGGTCTGGACTATGTGATTGGGCAGTTGGCATAAAGTATACCCAACATGCTCTTCACAGCATGTTGGGTTATCGAACCGTTACGTCATAAATGTCTTATAAAAATTACGCACACATTGAATGGTGCAGTAAATCATTGTGGTGAAAAACGCAATTGCCATGTAATCATAAATGTTACTAATAACACCATCCGACAGCGCATCACAGCTTCGACTCCACAAGTTTGGTAAATGATGTAATAACAATAATGCCCCCGTAATCCTAAATAAGGTTTTATTGGCTTTAGGCTTCATCAAAAACACTCCTTAAAAAAGTAACTGCTTCTTGCGGGGTAAGATTTTATAAAAATGGGTTCTAAAGATACTAAATTCTACATTTTCATAAGTTTTTATTGTTTCATCATCTATATGTAATAAAGGATTCCCAGATAAATTAAGCTGATTCAAATGACTACCAATAGGTAAATTGGGCACTTCTATTACTTTATTATCAGGTAATAATAACGACTTTAATTTAGGAGCAAGCAAAGCTGGAGCGATA
Source organism: Vibrio azureus (assembly GCF_002849855.1). NCBI lineage: Bacteria > Pseudomonadati > Pseudomonadota > Gammaproteobacteria > Vibrionales > Vibrionaceae > Vibrio > Vibrio azureus. Next base: position 431,352 of record NZ_CP018617.1, on the reverse strand, counting down.
TCATACACTTCATTATCATATAAATAAAGATTTTCTAAATTAGGTAACTTCCTTACAGCAGAAATATCTACGACTTTACAATACTGACAATCAATTTCTTTTAAGCTAGGAATACTTTCTATTCCCTCCAAATTAGGCAGATTGTTATTATTACCCTCCAGTTTAATCAAATTAGGTAGATCAGATAACTTAGTTATAAAGTTCCCATCGGTATTCTTAACAAACAATCGTTTTAATTGATGTAGCCCTTTAATGTTAGGAAAATTTTCACCGTCGGGATATAATAAAGATAAATCTTCAATATTAGGTGGAAACTTTAAGCCTTGCATTTCTTTTCCCTTTATGCTGAATAACCTTAGTTTGGTCAAATTTTCTAATTTATAGAGATCATCGATATCATGATATGAAGGTGTAGAAGCAATGAGTGTTTTAAGATTGTTAAATGTTTCTATTTTTAAACCTGTATCTTTGCCATCTCGCTCCGTATATGCAACTAATAAGTATTCTAAATTAGGGTTATTGTTCAGGCCGGATAAATCTTTTACCTTACCTGTATAAAGGATCAAAGAGTCTAAGTTTTTATGATCACTTAAACCATCGATATTTATGGTGTCTTCTTCTTCTACTTGGGCTCTAATAAGTTTACCACTTTTAGGTAACTTAATATTCTGTAAACCATTAAGAGTTAAAGTGATGGTCTCAAGGTTATTAAACTGACTCATATCTAACACTGCCCCCTCTACTTGAGACCATTTTAACATCAGGTGGTTGACTGTGCTAAGTGATGGAATCACCTTCACTGGAATTATGGTATCTCTTTCCGCAATGAAATGGATGATCCGGCCTTCTTTATCAAGTAAAGCAATCACTCTGTGGGCTCTTGTAGTGCCATAATAAGTAAATTTATAATCCCAAATACCCGGTGTAAAACTTTGCTTATTTCGATCTTTTTCCGTTATATCAGGCCCCATCTTACCGGTTAATCCATCAACATAGATACTGAGTTCACCGTGGTTAGGCTTTATATATTTGATCAGCTGCTGTGCTGCTGGCGAAGCTTGGATAATAGCATCTGCTTTTTGCTGCTTTGTCAATGCTAATACAGGCAAACTTAGCCATAACATTAATAAGCCGATGAACATACTTTTAATCTTTATGGGAGTATTCATTTTTAGCTACTCAATAAACTGTTAGTTATATAATAAATGAAAGAAAGGGGCTGTATAAGCCCCAACTATTTATATTAATTTTTTAACATGCTCACCTAATTATACTCCCTTGGGCTCTGGAGCCGTTAGAATCGTTGGACTATCGGTAATCCATTCTTCAAGCCAAGCCTTTCTTTCTTTCGGCTTATCATTTAATTCACTATTCCAATAGTTATGCGCAGAAATATTTACTTTTGAGATGTCATGAGTAATCTTCATCCATGGCAAAGCGGTAGATTGATAGCTCTTGTTACCCTTGAGCGCTAACTTAGGCTCACCCTTGATGTCGTATTTACCCACAGACGGCTCCAAGCCTACTTGTGATAAAGATGAAATGGTCAATTCTGTTGGGAAAATTTCACCCTTATCCTTGTCTATAATTGGGCCAAATGGGCGTAAACCTCTAATACGACTTCCTGTTGGGGATGTGTAAGTCAGCTCAAATTTCAAGATGTATAATGTTTTCTTAACACCATTAGCTTTGAGGTAACCTTGAGGTTTCTTTTCCACCTTATTAACAAAGCTTTCGGCAAATAATTTTATGTCTTTCGCTAACTCTACTTCCTGATCTGCCTCTGATTTATTAAAAGCAAATTTAACATCAGTAATAATCGCGGCGCCACTACGGTTAGGATATTGTTTAAATGAAAACTCACCGATTTCTTTTAGTTCTGATAGAAAACTTGGTCCTACCGCACTTTCATTTTTAAAAAAGGAATCTTGCTCTTCTATCGAAAGAGTTAAAAGCATCGGGATATCATTTGGTAGCATTTTTGCGTAATTTTCCTTCTCATTACCCTCAGATAGTAACGCAACATAAACGGCTTTGGGTTTATTGTTGGTCCATTCTAATATCGAGGATTCTGGTGCCGATTTTTCAAACCAATCAAAACGATTCCCGTCCCCAGCGGCAAAGAAGGATTTTACGTCTCCTTTAAGATATTTGGGGATCCCACTATGCTCTTTAGCTGAGGTACTTTCTACAAACTCTTGAATGAGCAGGTCATGCTCGTTAAGCAATACTTTCCTATTTGCTAAGCCATCGTATAAGGCGAACTGATTTCCATCTATTTCAATCTTGCCCTCTTCATTGATTCGACACTGACTGCCCAATGTATTATTGTCATCAACACCATAAATGAATGATTCAGTGCGCTTATTATATACTCTCCCGGATAAATCCAACGTTTTTCCACTAATAACAAAGTAGTAACGCATCATGCGTGCTTGACCATTCTTTTTCCAATCTTCAAAGCTCGTCCATGGATTAGCTCCAAATAATGGTTTTAGCCCTGGTATTTCATACTCACCGAACCAATAGGTTGGTTCAAATTCACAAGCGGTTACATAGCCATCAATCGAATTAGAATCAAAGTACCGTTTGAGTCTTCCATCAGAAAGAGTGAAATAATCCATTTCTCTTGGCGCCATTAACACTTCAAATTGAGGGCCATCACTATCAAAAAAGAGTCGATCACAACGATACTCAACCTGCGCTTTAAAGAGCTTTTTCTTCTTTTGTGCCTCTGATTTTTTCAAAATAAGTTGCAGCTTAACTCGGGTAAAGGGCGTTATTCTGTTCGACCTGTCTTTTTTAACCCAATCTATAAGTGGGACCCAACGGTTATCATCATTATCAACATTAATGAGAAGACGGCTAAAACCAATATGTGAAGGTTGTAATGTCTCAATATTATTATCAAACATTTTGGCAAAGTCATCAAAACCACTGGCAAGATCATTTTGGTATAATCGTGCTTGAATAGGGAACCCTTTATTAAATTCACCATGAATTTGTGCCCTTTTGGCGAGTTTAGATAAGCCCTTATCACTGCGGTGTTCTCGTGCACTATTTCTTGCAGCTTGTGCATTGGCAACCTTTACCTGATTCTTTCGCCGCTTGATGCCATTTTGTCGTTGGATCCAATTCTGTGCCATTGTATTGTATGTGCTGGACGGAACGTCCCAGTTATCATTGATAATGTACGTAACAATAAATTCTCGTACTTTATATTCTTCCAGCACTTCAGCACGATCGGTTTTTTCCTGGTTAAAGAGAGAGGTTCTCGCTAAAAGTTCGACAAGCCCATTAAGGGCTAATGCTCTTAAGAGATATCTTTTTTGTAGCTCTTTAACGGTGTTGGCGTCTTTGAGATGCTGCGTCACTTCCTCCGTTGTCTTCAATTCCTTTCTTTCTATTTCCTTATTGATTTTTCGATAAGCCTCAAGGATTTTTTTATGCATTTTATCCAGTTGTGTCAAGGCACTCACATTGCTACATCGTGCCTTGAAATCTGAATAGACTTTTTCAGTAATACACTCATCAATAAAGGAGAAGAGTAAATCCGCAGCTTCAGCACCGGTTTTCAATAAGATTATCCCAGCAGCTACAGGGGCTAAGGGAGAAAACAAAAGCGCACTATTAACAATAGACAAAACGGCCTTTATTTGTTCAGATTCAATATCATCTTTCTCAACTGCATTGGATAGCTGAATTTGCCGTGATGTTTCAAGCGCTGTCATGCCCGATCGACTTGCGGGTAATGCCACGTCATAATTTGGAATAATGAGGCGCACTTCAACACGGCGATTCATCGCAGCAGGCACCATATCACCCGTTTGACTCATATCAGATTGAATTTCGTCTGCCGACATCGGACGTCTATTACCGTATGAATTCGTTACAATGCGTTCATGTAAAGTAGGGTCTGGATCAGTATCAGGGTATGGAGCCATAATCAGCCCTGTCACTGTCCTTGCACGCTCGGCGGCCACCTTTTCATTGGCTTCTTGAGTACCAATCCGGCAGGCATGCCCATCTATAATTAATTTATAGCTAGGATTTTTGATCATCAATCCATTAATTTTTTCGCATACTCCCCATAGATCTGTATAGTACTCTTTACTTTTATTACCATCACCGTATTCCCATTTATTAAATTTGAAGTTGATATGAATCGTTAAACCTAACCCATCGGAGATAATTTGAGCTAACTTTTTACCTTCCGTGTCCTTTTGACCTTCCGTATAATTGAAAGCTTCTTGTACCTGCTTTATCGAAGTAGTCCAGTCGTGATAGACTTTAACAACAGATATTGTCTGTAAGTAACTCTCCGATATCGTGTCAAAGTCATGTTGGTCTTTTAGAAACTTTTTCTCCAACTCTCCTTTTTTCTCATACAGCTCATACAACTCATAAAGGTTTGCAGCACCGTCTATAATAGGCAATGCCTTCGTGGCCACTTTGGACAACTTATCACTGAACCAAAGCACTCCGAGCCTGTTTGCATTGTGACTAAAGCTATTTTGTCTTGCTGTATTAAAAACTTCCTTGAGATAAGGCAGATCGATAATCGACTTGCGAAATCCTATTTTGGCCATTTCCAGCACTGTTTTACCTGATTGGGCAAATTGCACAGACTTATTAAAGGCATCTTTTTGCTCTTTAATGGCCGTCAAGGCAAAAGCAAAAGCGGCAGCACTTGTGATCGCAGGGGGCAACATTTTCTGCTCAATATCAGACCATATCCCTTTAGAAACACTGAACATCGTATCTTGCAGACCACCTGCGAGTGGGTTGCCACCATGCATAAACCCCTCAGCTAACCCCACGGTATTTTTCTTGACTGCAGCAGCAAGGCCAAGTGAATTCACCCCAGTGCCTGTTAATGCTTCTGGCTTGGCACTTTTAGTCATAAAGTCCATATAACTCGATGGTAAAGCTTGAGGAAATTGGTACAACAGGCATTCTTCAAGCGTAATAAGGTCACCACAAACAATCGCCAGCTTGCCAAACCCCCCAATGGTTTTAAAGGTAACTTTTTCATTCAACTCGTATGTATAAACGTCCTGGTTCTCTTTATTGGTTAAAGGAGAGGTCTGGTTTTGCTCAAATTTCAAACGTCCTGATTGAATCGCTTCGGGTATTTTATCATTTAATTTTTTATTTTCGTTAAAATAATCATCAATATAAAACTGCACCCTGAGTATGTAATAGCCGTCTTTAACAATCAGCTTCCTGCCTCTTGCCAAGTTTTTTAATGAACGGTTATCAAATGCCGTCGGTAAATGCATGGTTGCCGATGGTAACGTGCCAACGTAAGATTCTGAGTTTCTGTCTTCTTTATCATGAAATGGTTGAGTCACCATCCCTCTTGCTAACACTAACTCCGGTGATTGTTGCTTATCGTTAAAATCAACTTGATATTTGATCAGCGATACTTGAGCGCCGATATACATATCACTGCTGAACACCACACTGACCGTATTAACCGAAGGAATAGCAAAACCTTTGATATGTTGTTGGCCACGTTGGGTAATTTTTTCATGCCATTCATTATAATCTTTCTCAGAATCTGACAGCTCTTGACCCTCGTACAGTGGGGCCAATTGAGAAACTGCAATACGTGATGGCTTAAACTTTACGGGCTCAATTTTGTTAATGAGATTAATATAGAGTGGTTTTAGCTTATCTTTTAATTCACTTATACTTGGACAGGTTTGGGTTAACTGTCCAATGATATAAGCAGGAGGAAAAAGCAAATCGTAGTCTTTGTTAGTGATTGTTGTGATAGGGCTATTATGGCGCAGCAGTACCTGTGCACTATTACCTTTCGATTCACTTAAATAAGAGAGGTTGTATATGAGGCCATTTTTATCCGTCCCCCAAAACCTGGCTTCAACATCAGCACTTTCACTGAGGCCGTCAACCAATATGGGCGTAAAGGGGATTGGTCTTACGTACCTCACATTAGATTTATTACTTAACTCTATTTGATTAGACCAATTTATTAATTCATCATCGCTACTGAGTTTGTAGCTTTTAAAGTCAACACCCAGCAAATATATCTGGTTATCAAAATCGGTTAATTCACTCATTTTTCTTCTTCCTTAAACCACAGACCGTTATTTGCTGATGCGTTATATAAGCTCAGGTTTGAGTTTAATCCTGTAGAGCCGTTACCAAGGGGCCTCCAGCGCCAATTTAGCTGTTTTTCTCGGTCGGCAACATACAGAGGAGACATGTCAGCCCCCGCACTAAATTTGGCATCCTTACCAAAAACCATTGGACTTCTAAAATTCTTATCTTTTATTTCTTCGACAGTTTCTTTTTCTACATCGAAATAGTAATCAAAATCCTCATTAGCGCCCCATGCAAAACGTCCCCCTGGACTAACTGAGCGAAATGTTAACCATTCATATTCCATGATGTCTTGACCTGGTTTCATGCTAACCTTCTCGACTTCCATCGTTTTAATATTTCTTTTAAATAAAGCAGTAACGCCCACCGAAGTAAGGTTGTCGCCATTGAGAACAGCACCAAAAGCAACACTAAAATTCAATTCTGTAATTTCGCCGGTTTCAGAATCCCATCGAGCACTCGTTGAATTAGAACTGACTTTTGATGTCTGAAAGTACAAATAGCGGCTGTCGGAAGACCAAACCATCCCTGGTCGAGCGCCACCTGGTAAACGTGTCTGTTGTTGAGTTTTTAGGTCATAGACATATTTTGAGCTTGCTCTATTAACCCATGAAACATACCGCAAGTTAGGTGAGCGTCTAATCAGCTCAATGCCATCAACATCCGATTTAGGCACGACCAATCGCAAATCGGTACCGTCCGTTTTCATACTCCAAATTCTTAAATTGTATCGATTATCGTCAGTCGACCAGGCAAATTGAAAGCGTGGTAAGTCATAAGAGCTTGGATCCTCGATGTCTTCTCTCGGCCACTCGTCAGCGTTTTGAATGTGATACTGAGGAAAGAGTCTAGAAACGTAGGTTAAGCCTTCAGCCGTTTGTTTAAAATTATCGGTATCGCTGTACTTCATAACATAGTAATTATGTTCACCTACGTAAGTACGTTCGGGGTATTGCTCTTGTAACGTCAGCTCTTTCTCCTCATTCGCTTCATTTAATTGCAACGAACTGTCGCAACCGTAAAACGCAAAGCTGAGAAGAGTAATTAAAATTGTTTTTTTCATTGTTAGCCTAATAAGTCTGTTATTTTTACTTTTGTTCTTAGCGGAATGGATTCACTAGAGCCCGTTCCTCTTGATGAGTGTGACACTCTGATAATATCGACCTCTTTGACTTCTGCTGGCCAACCATTAAATCGCAAGTTTAAAAAGCCTTCTTCATCCACTTTAGCGCTTCTGAAATAAGCTTTTTGAGACCAATTATGTTCCTCATTTTGCAACATAAAATGGTCATCAGGCTGATCCACACTTGGCACGACACGATAACGTAAAGTAATGTCGCCTCCTTGAAGCGGGACTGATACTGCGGCCACATTACAATCTACCTGAGCGTTAACCATGGCCTGCCCTTGTCTATTTTTTTCGATAGGTGGCACGGCAAAGACCGTGTCATTCGAGAAAGCCTGGCTGTTGCTATATTCCGACATTTCCTCAAGAGAGATAGCCATGGTGGTGTAGTTGCTCTCTAGCTCCGACACTTGCTCATCACTGAGACAACTTGATGAGTAATATAAATACACTTCTTGAGTGTCTCCTTGGATCTTATAAGGCACCCAAATATGCTGCTGAGGAAAGCCTTGCACCTCCTCACTTGAGCCGGCTTGAGCTTTGAGTGGACTTAAAACGGTCGGTAAAGTGATTGTGTCATGGTCAAAATCAAGAAACTTAATGTCGACCTCTTCTTCTGTAAAACCAAAAACGCGCTCTTGCTGGTTAACATCTAAGACACCTTGATAAACTTCAGCGCCATTTTGCAATATGGCAAAGCGTTCGAAGGAGACATTATCTTCAGGGAAGAGCTCGGAGCCTTCAATATTGACATGCCTTGTCTGCTTAGGCTTGTCACGGCTATAGGAAAAATCGACATCAGAGAAGTAGCCTGTCTCAAGAACTTCTAATTCTCGCCAAAGTTCACCATTTAACAAAACATACACTCTTCCAGTAGTGAAAGGACTCCATGCGTCTCCTGAGTAACAAAGCGGTAACACCGGCACCAAAACGTTATCCCACTCGGTCATCTTGGTGTCTTTTTCCACAGGCTCAATCTTTTCCGCCAATTTCAACAAGATGGGCATTGGTTGATCTTTACATGGGATTTTAATGTAGAGCGTTTTGCCCTCTGGCTCTAAGCCTTTGAAGGTGGCTAAACTGCGGTGGGCGTTTTCTTTATCCGCCGCTGGTGCGGTGATTTTTTCGTGTTGATTGTCGGTTTTGCTCAGCAGAAGACAAGCGGCACTGCTTGACCACTGGCCAGCAAACTCCACAACAATTTTATGCTCAGGGCTGGGCTCAACTGGTACGTGTGTGTATTCGCGAGCGAGCACTACATCGTCCACAACAGGCTGATAACCAGCTTTACGAGTTCTGGCTTTGCCTGTGAAAATCACCGAATCAATATAAGCTTTCAGTTTGGGGTATCGACTGAGCTGCGAGTCGCTGATTCCCCCTCTTCGTGGTGAAAGCGAGATCGCAATCCATTCCACCTTCGCCAATTCTGTCTGCATCGATTGAAGCAGTCCTGTGGTGGACTTTTTGGCCGACAAAGAAATTCGCTGCGCAAGCGCATTAGGCAAACTTTTTAGGATATCATTAGGGTTTCGAACACGTGAAAACTGCTCTATACACTCGTCAGGAGTGAGAACAAACGGCAGTTCAGCTTGTGATAGCTTGCTGCTGGCAATAAAGCGAATGTTAGAATTCATGAAAAATCTCCGTGACCAAATCATTAAATAAAAAGGCCACGGTGATAAGTTAAGCTGATTAGACTTAAATTTAACGACTTGGTAATTAGTAATCGTTCCCACAGGATGGGGTAAAACAATACTATCATTAAGGCAATGTTTTTCAATAAGATTATTTAGAACGAGTGCCGGAAAAACAAAAGAAAATGAGTAATAAAAATCATTAAAACTAGTATAAAAACACAAAAGGATGTCATTAAAACCAAAGTAATAGCTATTTCGAAACAAACGGTAGTTGTAATCACTATCAGTGCGTTTGGCTTTTTTATACCTTCTGGACGGATATCACATTAAAGACAGTATTCAGTAACATGCATTTTAGAACATGCTACTGAATGTTATTTACTGATTAGTATCCTGTACTAGGAAACCAACTATTAGAGTCTGTACTAGGAAACCAACTATTAGAGTCTGTGTAAAGGTGCTCAGATGGGAACAAACTAAAGTCGACTCCATTATCTGCCTCTTCTGGCAATTCAAATGCATCGTAAGCGGCGCCTGAAAAATCAAACATAACCTTCAAAAGATCCGAGCTAGAAATCTTGTTTGTCGAATCATCCATCGTTACCTGTAATGTTTGATCATAATGATATTGGCTGCCAATATTCTCATGGAGTGATAGGAACAGACCTAATTTTCTGTTCTAATTCCTTCTTTGAAGTTAAATCGCTTTGACGATGCCAATCTGGGACAATTTTTTCACCATCTTTATTCTTAATTTCAAAAAAAGCGCCAAATAAATAAATTTCCTGATCATATGAGCGGCCCATTAGTATCCCTCCTTGAACCAATTACCTTTGTTGGCTGAAATGTTATAGACTATTGCGGGATCACGAGTCCCGCTATTTCGTAGCGCTTGCCATTCCCAAGTCTGCTTTGTATCATTTTTCTGTACTGACATATGCATAACATTGTAATTAGTTAAGGAATAGCGACTATTTAAGCCAATAGCGTATTGCATCGCACCTTCTCTCGGTTTTACTTGGCCTTGTTTAAAATCAACATAAAACACATTACCAGAGCCTGAAGCCCAAACTTTATCACCTTCAGGGCTGATGGCTTGATATTTGGTTTTAGCACGATTAATGGGTAAGTCCTTACCCCAATTAACCAACTTTAGACTTTCACCCGTTTCCTCGTTATCAATTCCAACTCCAACAGTCCCAACGTAATAAATTAAACCATCTCGAATAAAACCCGTTACAGGGATTTTTGTATTCGTTTTTTCCACTTTCCCACTTTGAACATCCCACTTATATACAGTCCGACCAGCTAAGCCCGTTCGGTAATAAAGGTAACTGCTATCTTCTGCCCAAAGGAAAGCAGGTATTCCATTCAATCGATGCGGTAAATCTGTCATTTGCTGCTCTTTTAAGTCAAATACTTTAACATCAGTACCTGAGTTAAATGCCACATATCGGTTATTAGGAGAACGGCTAGTTTTATATCGTGTACTATGGCGTTTACCTAAATATGGGAGATCAGTGACCAAACGTAAATCGGTTCCGTCTGTCTTCATACTCCATATTTTGACCTTACCCTCGTATTTTGTGTACATCGGATCAGATTCATCTGCGAGATTAGCCCACGTAAATTGTACACGCGGTAAGTCATATGAATTTGCATTACTCAAATCTTCACGAGGCCATTCTTTCGCACGAAAAATACTATAACGTGGGAACTCACCAGGTTGATAGGTCGTCGAAGGGCTTTTCGCAATAGTAGTCGGCTCAATGGTATAATAATTATGATCACCAACGTAGATACGGCCATCATCTGTACAAGCAGTGAGTGCGAACACTGCGATAAATAATGAAAACAAATTTTTCATGGTTTAGCCTATTAATTCATTAATCGGAACATTCTCTTCGAGGACGGATATACGCTGACTGCCTGTCGAATGGTTCGTATGAACTCCCCTGATAATATCGACAGTTTCTACTTCACCTGGCGGAAAAGAAAAACGAAAGGTCATATATCCCTCTTCATCTTTATTGGTGGAACAAAATGCGACTTTGGATATCCAATCGTGCTCAATATTACGAAGGGCAAAGAAGTCATCAGGCTGGTCCGTCCATGGTTCATGAAGATAACGTATGCTAGGTAGAGCATCACGAGGCGTAAACTTAAGCCCAGCGATATTACTTGCTTTGTAATCGTTAATTAATGTTCCTTCAAAAGCATTTGATTGTGTTTCTGTAATAGCGATAACTGACTTGCCTACATTGTCAAAGCTTTGTGTCTTACTATAGATTTTCAATTCATTGAGCTTGGTACCGATAGAATCAGGATCATTTTCTAAATCAGATAACTCACTTTCTGATAATTGCTGTGGTGAATAGTATAAGTAAATGCCGTCCTGTACTTCTCCAGATACTTTATAAGGAATCCAAATATTTGGTAGAGGAAAACCTTGAGCGAGTCTTCCACCTTCCGGTCCAGCTTTATGTGGACTTTTTACCGTTTTTATTTTAATAGGGTCAATTTCAAGTGTAGGAAACAAGATATCGACCTCTTCGTGGTGAAAGCGAGATCGCAATCCATTCCACCTTCGCCAATTCTGTCTGCATCGATTGAAGCAGTCCTGTGGTGGACTTTTTGGCCGACAAAGAAATTCGCTGCGCAAGCGCATTAGGCAAGCTTTTTAGGATATCATTAGGGTTTCGAACACGTGAAAACTGCTCTATACACTCGTCAGGAGTGAGAACAAACGGCAGTTCAGCTTGTGAAAGCTTGCTGCTGGCAATAAAGCGAATGTTAGAATTCATGAAAAACCTCCGTGACCAAATCATTAAATAAAAAGGCCACGGTGATAAGTTAAGCTGATTAGACTTAAATTTAACGACTTGGTAATTAGTAATCGTTCCCACAAGATGGGGTAAAACAATACTATCATTAAGGCAATATTTTTCAGTAATATTATTTAGAACGAGTGCCAGAAAAACAAAAGAAGATGAGTAATAAAAATCATTAAAACTAGTAAAAAACACAAAAGGGTGTCATTAAAACCAAACCAATAGCCATTTCGAAACAAACGGTAGTTATAATCACTACCAGTGCGTTTGGCTTTTTTATACCTTCTGGACGGATATCACATTAAGGATAGTATTCAGTAACATGCATTTTAGAACATGCTACTGAATGTTATTTACTGATTAGTATCCTGTACTAGGAAACCAACTATTAGAGTCCGTATAAAGGTGCTCAGATGGGAACAAACTAAAGTCGACTCCATTATCTGCCTCTTCTGGCAATTCAAATGCATCGTAAGCGGCGCCTGAAAAATCAAACATAACCTTCAAAAGATCCGAGCTAGAAATCTTGTTTGTCGAATCATCCATCGTTACCTGTAATGTTTGATCATAATGATATTGGCTGCCAATATTCTCAGGCAATTCAAGATTAAGTTCGAAATTAACAGAACAATCATTAATGTCATTATTTTTAATTGTATCGTCTAGTTTATTCACCGCTTGTTGGAAAAAGTCATAATAGTAACTTTCTTGACGATACTCACCAGACATAAAGGCATCAAAAAATGCAGCATCATCCAGTGAGTGAATCGATCCAATATAAGCTTTAAAACGCTCGGCAGCAGCATTCACTGACTGTAGATCGAATGGATCTGTTTCAGAGCTTTGAGCAATACCTGCAATATGTTCAGAAATAAAACTCATGAAAAGATCAGTAGAAGGCTGTTTGCCCTCCGAACTTATCTGCTCCATCGACTCTTGCAGATAAACCATCATGTTGTATTCGCGTGTTTTGGCTTTTTTAAAATCTTGCAGCAATGCTGGTGCAAAATATTGTGAAAGGTTTTGTTGCTCTGATCCTAATGAGACTTCCTGTATCAAAGCTGAAAAATCACACTGTGCAGACAAAGCGCTAAATGAGAGTGCTGACGTTATCGAAAAAGCGAGGGCTTTATTTATTAGCTTCATAATAAATTCCTAGTATTTTGATTATTTTTAAATATGAAATGGCAACAGTTGCATTCACGAGGTCAATCTACTCGAACTCAAAACCCAAGTCACTTACAAAACAAAAAAAGAAGGGAACTTATAAAAATACAACAAAAAATAACAAAGACACCGCTCATATTGAGTTATTTGAACAGAATAGCGCCCGTAGATTAATGCATTCAATCTTTCTGATACATTTAATCTTTCTAATGCATCCAAACGGCCTAATACATTTAAATCGTCTAATATGTCCAAACAGCCTAATATGCTCAGAAAACGTCAAGATGCTGTGTTCAGCTTGAGGTCACTTGGGTATAATAGGACTCTTAAATAAGACGCCTCACACTTTTTCGCTCAACCAGAGTAGGCTCTAATTGTAACACTTGGGCTTGTTCAGACTGCTGCTCCAATTTACGCAACAATGTTTCGACTGCGGCTTGTCCTAGACGATATTTAGGCTGATGAATCGTGGTTAAAGCGGGCGACATAAATTTCGCGATATGGATATCATCGTAGCCAATGATTGAAAGCTCTTGTGGGATTTGAATACCTAACTCATTTGCTGCATTCAAAACGCCCATTGCCATCATATCATTAGAGACAAAAATCGCGCTGGGTAACGGGCCGTTATCTCGCATTTTATGGAAGGCTTGATAACCTCCTTCGCATTCAAAATCAGACTCAATAATCCAGTTTGCGTTAAATTCCAGCTTTGCTTCCACCATTGCACGCTTAAAGCCTTCATAACGCATTTGAGCTTGATGCTTGACCAATGGCCCAGTAATACACCCTACCTTTTTGTGGCCACAATCAATCAGGTATTTAGTTGCCAAGTAACCTCCTTGCAAGGAGTTATCTTGAATCTTATCACTTGTAAACAGCATAGGCCCCCAATCCATCACAACAACAGGAATGTCTTGGTAGCGCTCAAAGACATCGATGCGCTCTCCTTCCAACGAAGAGCACATCAAAATCAGGCCATCAACACGTTTTTGCAATAGAGTGTTGATCGAGTCTCTCATACGCTCATTATCGCCTTCCGTATTACACAAGATCAGACTGTAGCCTTTTTTATAGCAACTGCGTTCAACACCTTTAACGACTTCACCAAAGAATGGATTGGTCGACGTAGTCACAAGCATGCCAATGGTTTTGGTTCGGTTCACTTTGAGGCTTCGCGCCAATGCCGATGGCGCGAAGTAATTGAGTTCTTTTGCCGCGTTATTTACTCGAGCTGAGATCTCTTCGCTGACAAAACGGGTCTTGTTAATAACATGGCTCACGGTTGAAGTGGAAACTCCTGCAAGTTTTGCGATGTCTTTCATCGTTGCCATGTTATGGCTCCTTAGTTATGAATGTTGATTCAAAAACGCTTCAACCTCTGCACGATTTGGAATGGAGGTTTGTGCCCCAAAGCGAGTGACCGAAATAGCGGCAGCAGCATGAGCGAACTTAACCGCTGATTCTAAAGGTAAATCTTCTAATAAACCAGTAACTAATGCGCCATTAAAAGTATCTCCAGCTGCCGTGGTGTCCGTGACATCAACGAAGAAGCCTGGAATAAGCTCTCCACAGCCTCCTTGACTTAACCAAACCCCTTTGGCACCCAAGGTAATGATGACGATTTCAATGCCTTTTTCATGCAAAACGTTGGCGGCTTCCTGAGCACTGGTATTATCGTATACCGTAACGCCTGTGAGGATTTCAGCTTCCGTCTCATTGGGCGTGATCATATCAATACAGGTCAGCAACGCATCAGACAGTTGACGCGCTGGTGCTGGATTAAGAATCACCTTGGTCTTGGCGTCTTTGGCTGCTCGTGCGGCTTGCTCTATGCCACACATTGGTGTCTCTAATTGCATGAGTAGGTAGTCTGCATGACGAATCCGGTCGAGATCCGATTCAATCGCTTCAGCGGTCAGTTTGGCGTTGGCTTCTGCTGAAATACAAATACTGTTCTCACCACTGTCTGAGACTTGAATCATCGCCATTCCTGTTGGGCAGTTTGGCTGCATTTTTACGCCCGTGATATTGATGCCGTCTATTTTGAAGCTCTCACGAATGTTAATGCCAAACGCGTCATCCCCAACGCTTGCGACAAATCCAATATCAGCGTTTAATCGTGCAGCAGCGACGGCTTGATTCGCTCCTTTACCACCCGGAATAACTTGATAGTTACGACCATGTAGCGTTTCACCAGGTCGAGGAAAAGAAGGCACTTGAAGTACATGGTCAGCATTAATACTACCTAGCACCACTAACTTATTCATATTGTCATCCTTGGTTCTCAACGAACCTTTTATTTTTAGACTGAGATAATCCAACCCATTTATTGGATCATCTCGTCGCTTCATTAGAAAAATTACTGAGTTATCACTTTTAGTGGAACAGGGATGTAACTCTCCACTTTCTGACCTTTTAATACTTTATCTGCCGTTTCTACGCCTAAAGCACCAATAAGCTCGGGTTGCTGCGCAATAGTCGCAGCCAGTTTACCTCGATTAACCGCAGCAATGCCGTCTTCGGTGCCATCAAAGCCGACAATCGCGACCTTTTTACCCGCCGCTTGCACTGCACGAAGCGCACCAAGTGCCATCTCATCATTCTGAGCAAAAACGGCTTGAACCTCTGCGTTCGCTGCCAATAAGTTTTCCATCACATTCAAACCTTTCGTCCGGTCAAAATCAGCAGGCTGGCTGGCGAGTAACCTCATCTTGCTGCCATGGACCGCAGACATAAAACCTTCACCACGTTCACGTGCCGCTGAAGTCCCTGCGATGCCTTCTAATTGAATCACTTTGGCTTGTTCGCCTACTTTTTCCATGATGAATTGCCCTGCCATTTTACCACCAGCAGCGTTATCCGAAGCGATGTGACTCACCACTTCCCCTCTTCTTGCACCTCGGTCTAAAGTCAACACTGGGATATTAGAACGATTGGCCATGCGGATCGCATTCGACACAGCATCAGAATCTGTTGGGTTGATCAGAATCGCTTTTACACCGCGAATGGTAAGATCTTCTATATTGGAAAGTTCTTTACTTGGGTCATTTTGCGAATCCAAGACAATTAAGTCATAACCCAACTCTTTGGCCTTAGCTTCTGCGCCATCTTTCATCGTCACAAAGAACGGATTATTCAGAGTGGATACCACGATTGCCATCGTATCTTGTGCTTGCGCCGCCACCGATATAGTTGAAGAAATCAGAGCAGCAGAAATAAAAGTAGCGAGTTTTTTCATCGTTTTAGTCCTTTGCGTAGGGTGAGCCAGCACATATCCTCTGGCTCAGTTTGTATTCAGGATGTAGTTTTAATGTATTCGTCGTTGTGGATTCATTGTTGTAGATTATTTGTTTTTGTTGTCTACCAATACCGCCAGCAAAATAACCACGGCTTTGGCAATCATTTGGTAATATGAAGACACATCAAGCAGGTTTAGCGCGTTATTTAAGAAGCCGATAATAAGTGCACCAATCAGTGTCCCCATAATACGACCTTTTCCTCCCATTAAACTGGTACCGCCAAGCACAACCGCCGCAATCGCATCAAGCTCATAACCCATACCTGCGGTAGGCTGTGCAGAAGATAGGCGAGAGGTCACAATCATCCCCGCGAGTGCGGCTAACATGCCACAAATGGCGTAGACACCGATCTTCACTCGGTCAACGTTAATTCCAGAAAGGCGCGTCGCAGATTCATTTCCACCTAACGCATACACATAGCGACCAAAACGAGTGTGATTAAGTAAATACCACACCGCTGCGAACACCATCACCATTAGCCAAACTGGAACCGGAATACCGAGCGCATAGCCAGTACCAAACCAGGCAAATGCATCTGCCGTCTCGGTAAAGCCTGTTGAAATTGGACGACCATCGGTATAAACCATGGTCACACCTCGTAATAATGTCATCGTAACTAAAGTGGCAATAAAGGCTTGAACCTTACCTTTAGCAATGATGAGCCCACTGATCGCACCAAGTGCCGCTCCAGCAAACAAAGCCGTTGGGACCGCAATAAGAACAGGGACTTCAAGAGCAATCATACTTGCTGCAAAAGCACCACATAACGCCAGTACCGACCCCACGCTCAGATCGATGCCAGCAGTGAGGATAACGAGCGTCATACCTACTGCGATAATCGCGTTCACTGAGGTTTGGCGCAGAATATTAAGAATGTTGTCCACTGTAAAAAAGTTGGGGTTTAAAAATGACACCACGACAATCAAACATAGCAACGCAATCAGTGACTTTTGTTCAATGAGCCATTCTTTCGTCAATCGCTTTTTACTGCCCATCTCGTTTGGTTTGCTCATAGTATTGGTACTCATGCTGCTTCCTCATTTATCTTTTTGCCTACGGCACAAGCAAGTAGTTTTTCTTGATCGGCGTCTTTTGCATCAAATTCGCCTGTCACTCGGCCTTCATGCATAACCATGATGCGATCACTCATCCCCAGTACTTCTGGCATTTCAGAGGAAACAAGGATGATACTCATACCTGCTGCTTTAAATTTATTGATCAGTTGATAAATTTCCTTCTTAGCACCGACATCGACACCACGAGTGGGCTCATCCAGAATAAGCACTTTAGGTTTGGTCATTAACCCTTTAGCAATCGCAACTTTTTGTTGGTTACCACCAGATAGATTGCCAATAATTTGATTGCACGTTGGGGTTTTGATGTTGAACAACTTAATAAAGTCTTCCACTGCAGTGATTTCTGCATCATGCTGAATGTGTAGACCCTTGCTGAACTTATCTAAAGCACACAAAGACATGTTTTCTTTGACCGACAGACCCAAGACCAAGCCATCCCCTTTACGGTCTTCTGAAATGTACGCAATGCCATGAGCCAAACCATCCTGTGGGCTAGTAGGGTTAATGGTTTTATCATTCAAACGAATAACGCCACGCTCACTCGGTAAAGCCCCATAAAGGATTTTCATCAATTCTGTGCGTCCAGCTCCCATCAAACCAGATATACCTAGGATTTCACCACGTTTGAGTGTGAAGCTGACATTATGAATACCGCATCCGGTTAAACCGATCACATCAAGGCACACGTCACCATAATGCACATCCACTCGTGGGTATTGTTCTTCTAATTTACGGCCAACCATCATCTCGATTAGGTCGTCTTCATTGGTGTCTTGTACTCGACATTCCGCAATGAACTTACCATCACGTAACACCGTAATATCATCACAGATTTCAAAGATTTCTTTGAGTCGATGCGAGATGTAAACAATACCGCAGCCTTGGCCACGCAATTCGTTGATGACTTTGAATAGAGATTCAGTCTCTTTGTCTGTCAACGCATCGGTGGGTTCGTCCATAATGATGACTTTAGATTCAAACGACAGCGCTTTAGCAATTTCTACCATTTGCTGCTCACCAAGACTTAAATCTCCGAGTAAGGTTCTCGATGAATGTTTTACATTGAGGCGTTTTAGTAGCTTATCGGCCTCTGTATGCATTTTATCCCACTGAATACGCCCCATTGCACTCGTGAACTCACGCCCAAGATAAATGTTTTCGGCAATCGTAAGCTCAGGGATCAAATTCAGTTCTTGGTGAATGATGCTGATGCCCGCTTCTTGGGAATCACGTGGGCCTTTGAATGCACGAGGTTGGTCTTGGTATCGAATGCTGCCACCTTCCATTTGATGGATGCCCGTTAACACTTTCATTAAGGTCGACTTACCTGCCCCATTTTCCCCCATAAGCGCCATCACTCGGCCTGAATAAACATTAAGACTGGCTTTATCCAAAGCTTTAACACCAGGAAAAGATTTTTCGATTTCACTCAGTTGTAATATGGTTTGAGTCATAATTGGTCCTCAAAGATTGTGACTTAAAACACCACACCAGCTTGGAAAATTACGTTCGCATAAGGTGTGCACTCCCCTGTTCTAATCACGGCACGACTTTGCTGTGTGCGCGCTTTAAAGTCTTCATGCGATAAGTAATTAATGCTGATTTCCTTACCGCTCAGGGAGCTTTCTACCGCTAACTCCGCGAGCAACGCCTCATGGTGAGCAGGGCTAACGGTGGCAAACTCTTCAGCAATAATGACCCCTTCGATTTGGGACTCAGACAAAATCACGCGAACCGTTTCTAAAAAGCCAGGAACACCGTGAGTTAAAGCTAAATCAATACGTTGAACATGTTCAGGAATAGGTAAACCAGCATCACAAATGGTTATCTCATCGGAATGGCCCAAGGTTGCCACCAAATAAGAGATTTCTGAGTTAAACAGGGTGCTTTTTTTCATTTCATCGACCTTTCATTGGCACGTTTATAGAATTTCGAGTGTCTATCTTGGCCCATTGGTAATTGACATAAAGCTCATCGAAACGTTTCGATGGCATAATAAAATGATTGTCAGAAATCGCTAGAATCAGAACAGCAAGGTGTGAGTAGGATCTGTTATAGAGTAATAATTTTTTTATAAAAGGTTATGGGTGTCACAGTTTAATATCGAAACGTTTCGATATTTTCTCGCAAAAAAAGAAGATGAGTGAGGTCATAAGCAAGAATATATTCCCAAGTGACTTCAAGGTGCTTGATTCAGAGCGACTATATCTTCGATATCATTGCCGCGCCTGAGAGCTAAGGTCATCTCGCTGAACACAGTATCTTGAGGTTACTTGGGTATACTCAAATGACCTCAAGATACTCAACCAACCTGCAAAGCGCTAAAGTCGAAAGTCATAATTTATCGTGTAAAAACCTTGAGCGAATACCTTTTCACCGCTTGGCATCTCAATCCGAAATATTTTCCAATCGCTGAAACGATCCAAGGCCGGCTGGGCAACCATACCCATAACATCACAGCGGTTTTGCAGTGCTTGATAACGATTGTAATGAATATCGAAGTAACCAAAGCTGGTAAGTGGAAAAGGTGTAAGGACAGGGTCTAATGTGTGTTTACCCCATTTTCCTTCCACGCTGGTATAAGTACCATCGTCTTCATAAAGCCAGTCCCACTCCCTACCATCAATTGAAGCACAGAAGACGTCTGTTGTATCTGATTCGGCCATACTAAAAAATGACCACATCAGGCTGAACACACCGAAGCACAGAATTTTCAAAACACTCATAAAACCCAACTTATCAATAACTTAAACAAAAATAGAAAGATAAAAGAGTGTAAATGGCTAAACAAAAACCAACAAAAAATAAGCCAAGTAACGTGATAAAAATCGAAAAATTTGTAAAATAACGTCACGTTAAAACGGGCTTGAAACCGATTTCGGAATTCAATTCACAACCGCTCTACCCAAGTAACCTCAAGATGCTGAGTATATTGCTATTCAATTACATTCAAAAGCTTGATCCAGATAGTCTTAACACCCTAATTACTGTACTAACATTAAATCCAAAATAGCTAATCTATCAAAAAGAGAGCATATATGAATAACCCCTTCAGCTTCAGAGCTAAATTGCTTTCTAGCTATGCAATAATCCTTGGTTTAATGCTATTAGTTACAACCACCGTATTTTTTAGTGTTAAATCACTTAATGATGATTTGAAATGGGTTAACCACACTCACAATGTACTTGCCGAAGCATCAAGTCTTGAAGCTGCAGCCGTTGATATGGAAACGGGAGTACATGGTTATTTACTTGCAGGAAAAAAATCTTTTCTCGAGCCATACGTCAATGGTGGCGAAAGATTTAATGCACTGATTAAAAAACTCAGTAATACAGTGTCAGATAACCCTCAACAGGTTCTTTTACTCAGCGAAATTGCCGATACGATTAAACAATGGCAATTGAATGTCACCGAACCGACAATTGAGCTACGACAAACGATTGGTGATGCGCAAACCATGAATGACATGGCAACCTTAATCCAGCAGGCACAAGGCAAGACATTTTTCGATAAATTCCGACGCCAAATGGACACCTTTATTGAACGAGAGAAAGTGCTACTTCAACAACGTCGAACAAAGGCCGATAATAGTAGTAATTTTAATGAAGTAACAACGTTAAATGACTGGGTGGAGCACACCTATAAAGTCATAAGTAAAGCCAAATCGATAGTACTTGCCGCTGTTAACATGGAAACAGGAATGCGAGGGTTTCTACTCGCTGGACATGAACAGTTCCTAGAGCCTCTCAATCAGGGCAAGTCTCAGTTTTATCATCTTATGAATGAACTTTCTCAGACAGTATCTGATAACCCTCAACAAGTCGTATTATTAAGGGAAGCGAAGCAGACCATTGATCAGTGGATGAGTCGTGTCGTTGAGCCCCAGATAACACTTCGTCGAGAAATTGGTGATGCCAAAACAATGGACGATATGGCTGATATTGTTGGTCAAGCCAAGGGGAAGGTCTACTTTGATAAGTTTCGTGAACAGATAAAGCTTTTCAAAGAGAGAGAGAATACGTTAATGGCAAGTCGAATGGAGTCACTAGAAAGTACGCAACATCTAGTAATCTTCGTATCTACTGTAGGCACGATCTTCGCAATCCTTATTGGAATAGTTGTTGCACTCTTGCTGACTCGACATGTTATGAGCGTGCTTGGTGGAGAACCAACTTTTATTGCAGAGATGGTTAAATCTGTAGCACTTGGGAAACTCAACATTGATACCAATTCCGATATCAAAGCCCAAGGGATTTATGCAGAAATGCTGAATATGGTGAAATCACTGAATGATAAAGCACATCTCGCTCAAAATATCTCCTCTGGCGATTTAAACCATCATGTTAATTTGGCATCGAATGACGATTTGCTTGGCGTTGCTTTAAAAGAGATGAACGACAACCTAAATGAAGTGCTCTCCGAAACACAGTACGTCAGCAGTGCCATCACACAAGGCAATGAAAGAGTATCAGAAACAAGTTTTAATCTTTCCCAAAGCACATCCAAACAGGCTCAAAGCCTAGAGGGTATAGCGATCTCACTGAACGAACTCGTGACGAAGATTAGTAGTAACGCTTGTAATGCCGAGCTGGCTCAAAACCTAACTGTGAGTGCTAGAGAAGCAGCAAATACAGGTAAATCGAACATGTCAAATATGATTCATGCAATGGGTGAGATTTCCAAAGCGAGTGAAATCATATCAGAATTCATCAGTACTATTGATGATATTGCACAACAAACCAATCTGCTGGCATTAAATGCAGCGATAGAAGCAGCTCGTGCGGGTGAGCAAGGACGAGGGTTTGCAGTGGTAGCAGATGAGGTTAGAAATTTAGCATCACGCAGCAGTGAAGCTGCTGAGCAAGCTTCAAAGTTAATTGCTAGTTCAGTAAACAAGACCGCTAATGGCAGTCAAATTGCTCAAAAAACCGCTCAGAGCTTGGACAATATTTTTGAAAGTATTCAGCAAACCACTGAACTTGTCTCGGAAATTGCTGGTGCCTGTCGAGAGCAAGCAATTGGTGCGGAAGAGATTAATAGGGGTATCTCCGACATTGATACGGTTACTCAACAAAATAACAGTATTGCACATGAAAGTGCTGCAGCAGCGGAACAACTAGCACAACAAGCAAAAACACTGGAGCACATACTCTCTCGCTTTACTTTAGTATCACGTTGAAGTCAATATTGATAAAAAATTCAATTTATGACAGTTCAATCCCTTCTCATACTCTTTTCTGTATTTTGCGCATACTATGCCACCGCAAAGCCTCCCTTTACCTGTCACAATGCCCCCATGCTCTCTATACCCAAGTGACTTCAAGATACTTGATTCAGAGCGGGGTTACTTGAGTCCTGATGATATGTTACTTGGGGATGGATATGAGAGCTTACAAAAGGATGTTATGGAAATAAGGTCACAGCCTGAGTCGTTGTGATTAGAGGTACGTCGCATTGCCAATTACTTCACCTATTGACCAATAGATCATTAGCTAACTTATTAATTAGCACTCAAACAAATACATGATTAGAAATTAATAATAGGGATTGTTATGAAAAGTAAAATAAGGAATTTAATCTTTCTGATTTGGCTATTCACATTGCCAGCTCTCTCCGCTGAAATAGAGTGGGTAGCAGGCGAAACTCAAGTTAATGATGGCGATGTGGTGGTCTATCAAGGTGAGTGTTATCAAGCACAAAATAGCCCTGGCCCTTGGGAGACGCCTTCAAAGCAGTCTACTTGGTTTTGGATTTCCGTTTCTTGCTCATCCCCCACGGTTCCACCAGCGTGCCCTGATGGAACAGAGCTAATTGATAATGAATGCGTCACACCACCAGAGCCGCCAGTCTGTAATGAAAATCAGCAGCTTATCGATGGCGTGTGTGTGGATGATTCTCCGACTACAGACACAACTGCCATACCGTGGGTGAAAGGTGAAACCCAGGTCGAGAATGGTGATGTGGTTATTTATCTTAATCAATGCTTTGAAGCCAAAAACAGCCCAGGAGTCTGGGAGACACCCTCAAACGGCTCTTGGTTCTGGCAGGGGGTAGCATGTCCAATCACACCACCAACGGAACCGATTATTTGTGATGATGGATCTGTTGTTGACACAGTAAACGACTGCCCTGTAAAACCGCCTATCATTGAGTGCCCAGACGGCTCTTTAGTTGAGAGTGCAGAGTTATGCTCAGATGTCACCGCGAATTGGTATGTAAGTCCAAATGGCAATGACGGAAATGATGGTTCGTTTACTTCCCCCTTCTTCACTTTAAAAAAGGCGCTCAATCAAGCTTCACCAGGGCAAACAATAGAAATGATGGCGGGCCGCTATCAACACGCTCAGGTCATCGACAAAATTCATGCTACGGCAAGTCAACCAATTATTGTCCGAGGAAACGGTGCGGTACTGGATGGCAGCGTTGAAATAACGCAACCATGGTCGATTCATAGCGGGCAAATATACAAAACGCAATTAACACAAGACATTTGGCAACTGTTTATTGACGATCAAGTCGTCATGCCCGCACGTTGGCCTAATGCGCAGTTAAGTGATGGCTCTTTGTGGGATATGAAAGCGACATGGCGTCATCAATCACCTCAGAGCCAACTTGGAGTCATGATTGATGAGCGTCCATATGAGAGCATTTCGGTAAAAAACTCGGGCAAAGAATACGTTCATTTGCCTGTAGGTGTGAATGAGCAATCATTGGCAGCTTCAGGGATAGATGCCACAGGTGCTATTGCGATTCTTAATATCGGTTCTTGGCTAAATTGGGCACAGGTCATTTCTGAGCATACACCCGGTAGTAATACATTCACCTACAGTCATGATTTTTCTGGTTCTGGTCCCGCGATGAAAAATGCCGCTAATATTTTAACTAACGCGTCATTTTGGCAAAACAAAAGTGTTAAATATGAAGAGGGTCATTATTACTTAGAAGGTAAACTGGCGCTACTTGATAGCCCAAATGAATGGTTCTTTGACCGATTCAGCAAAACCTTATACTTATGGGCTCCCGATGGTCAGGACCCTAATCAACTCGTCATTCGAGGAAAAACGCAAACCTATGGCCTAACAATACGTAACTCAAGTCATATTTTGATGAAGAATATAGATTTCTTCGCAACAGCGTTTACAGTCATCAACTCACACAACATAACATTTGACGATATAGAAGCAACGCATTACGCCTATTCAAAGCGAATGCTGGGCAGTTTGACTCGTCCAGAAACTATAAAATTCATCAATAATAACAAGAATATCATTCAGACCAACAACCGCATTGTTAACAGTTACTTTGCGTATACTGACGGCCCTGCAATCGAAATGATCAAAGAACAAGGAAACCTGATTGATAATAACCTTATTCATGACATTGATTACTCCAATTTAGGCACAGGTGGTGAAGGCTCAATCAACATGGCTCAGCAGAGTCGTGACATTACCTTTAGCAATAATACATTCCATACAGCAGGTAATTCTGAAGGTGTCAGAGTTGGAGCCGAATCGAAAGTGATAGGGAATCACGTCTACAATACCAGTCTCTTGCAACATGATGGTGCTGCCATTAATGTCGGTATCAATGAGCAAGCCGGTACTGAAATTGCCTATAACTGGGTACATAGTTCGCCCAAAGCAGGGATTCGTTTTGATGGTGTGGAGGGCGCAGCAACGACTGGGCACGACGGCATTGTCCATCATAATGTGATTTGGGATACGAACTTCTCTATCATTAAAGGCGACTTCCAAGGCACTTATAATAACTTAGCATTTAATAACCATACCTCTGATCTGATTATTTTTAACAAAGAAAATGCTGGAGGCATAAACCACAATTCAGAAACTATGAATAACTTGGTTGGGAGTTTAGTGGGCAGAAAATCAGGTACACCAGAACAACTTCTGGTACCGGGTGTCACTGACTCAAATCTCACTGGTTCATTGAGTGCTGTACTGGACAATTTAGAAGGTCCGCTGTGGGGCGATTTTAGACCAACGGAAAACAGTGTTATTGTCGATGCGGGTTCAAGCAACACTCGCTTTATGACATTAGAGTATGTGGGTAATGCGCCAGATATCGGCGCTTACGAGAGAAATGCCCTTGATTACTGGCTTCCTGGTCATCAAAGCATTACACCGAGTAACCCTGTGCCATTTAATGATTCAAAAGATGTTCCATTAAGTTTAGATTTACGCTTTAACGTGAAAGCAACCAGCCAGAATATCACGGTGTTTTTAGGTACAACTCCCACATCATTGAAGCCGGTTTCTCCTGTAGGCTCTGGCTATAAAATCAGTGGTCTCACGAACAGCACAACATATTACTGGCGTGTTGATACTCGTCAAGATGAGCAAATAATGAGAGGGCCAATTTGGTCGTTCACCACGCAAGCGAAATAATATCGACGTAGATGTTTGACAATAAGGGGAGCGGATGTGGTGGCGTTAAACGACTTACCACTGAAGCTTCCTTGCTTTTACCAGCTTATCACCTAGCCTTTGTCTTCTTATTCAAAAGATATTACGAGAGCGGCCAAACCGCAGCCCTATATTTTACTTAAATGTTTCGTTCTTACGTTGAGCGATTAAATCAGATGCTTGGTAAGGACACTCTTTCAGGGACGATACCTACAATATCATGGCTC
The DNA here is from genome assembly GCF_002849855.1 of Vibrio azureus. Taxonomy (NCBI): domain Bacteria; kingdom Pseudomonadati; phylum Pseudomonadota; class Gammaproteobacteria; order Vibrionales; family Vibrionaceae; genus Vibrio; species Vibrio azureus. Next base: position 405,433 of record NZ_CP018617.1, on the reverse strand, counting down.
CCACACCACAATTGGATATCTCATGACTTAGACATCATTAGCACACAGTCTCCAATACTTGACTTCATCAGGTGTTAACTTCATCCCCCAACCATGATTTTCTGAAAACCTCGAAAACTTAAAAGGCGTAATGTTAGGTAATACTTTAATAGATGCATGTAGAATTACTTTATGCAAAGCGTTCAAAGAGAGCTCATTTTCACTTGCTCCCCAGAAGCTGTCCCATAATATGTCAACGATACCGCTGACAATTTCACGAAAAACACGTTCAGTTATGTTTGCTTGGGAAAGCAAGTGCTCTAATTCACTATTTGGCTCAAGACCAAAACCGAAATTAACTAAAAAAGGTTTAGATGACTCCCAAGGTTCAAACCGATCTGGGTCGTCGATCAATGGCCATTTCCATAAGTAGTCAAGAAACTCAGTAATCATTGGGTGATCTAATGATTGTTCTTGGCAATAACTTTCAAACACTTTAAGCGCTACAGACACTCGTGCTGTCAGTGATAATTCTTTGCAATTTTCAATGTATGTGATCATGCTATCCATTTTAAATATATACCCTCTTTAACTAGAAAGACTCATTGCGGCACATCTTTGGAATAATCTACGGCCTCATTTTCGATGAGAATTGTTTTCACCAGCTTATCACCTAGCCTTTGTCTGCTTCTTCAAAAAATATTACGAGAGCGGCCAAACAGCCGCTCTATTTCTGATTTCAATTCAAAGTAAATCTAATGACTTTAAAATAGGTGTTTAGTATAAAGCTCTGGCAATTCATGATCACGCTTTAAAAGTTCTGCTACTCGTTGCTCAAAGTTCTCTGGTTTTTTATCAACGCGTAAATAAAATCTTGCGGGCTTGCGTTCAAATCGATCACCGGTAATCACCGCGCTTTTGCCTTTATCCATAAAATTGAACACTTGAACCATAAAAGCGGTACTGTCATCTTCTCTATTGAAATGGACTCGACCTGTTGGCTGAACGGTTACTCTCGTTGGCCAATATTGCTTTTTTTTATGCTCCCTATACAAAAATAGGTCCAGACCGTAGACGGTCTCTCGATAACCTAAATTATCAAAATGGCAGGCAGCGACTTTCCCATTGCGCCAGGTGTAAACGATCTGCCGTTGACGATCAAAATAGAGATCTGCCATTCGTGGAATACGAAGGAAAAGAATGGTAGCGGCTAAAGAAATTATAAACATAAATCCCAACATAAAGATTCTTTCATAAAGCCCACTTTTTCTACCTTCAGAGCCATAAGTCATAATCGCATTTATGTATTCTTTTAATGAACTTTTCCATCATCCCCCACCATTGCCTCATAATATAAATATAAATTTTCTGAAAGAATGACGCCTCCCTGATCTATAGTTTCTTGTCGCTCTCCAACCTTGTAATTTGCGTATTCAATTTGGCCTTTGCTTGGACCAAAAGAGCTGGCTAATGAAAAAAACACCCCCCAGAATGCCAATACAAAAGGGGCAATATAGACAAATCTTGCAATATGCATAGGGGAAGATATTGCTAATGTTTTGTCGTCAACTAAGTTGATTGAGCTCTGTGGATCATCATAGGCTCCCATAGTGAATGTTTTATTAAGCCAGTCTCTTAGCTCGATGAATTTTATGGCTTTACCATAAATACCCGATTTATTTCTTTTATTTGTCATTACATCACTATATTGTCTATCAAACTTGTTCGAGTTAATCACATTAAATAAAAGCGAAAACGTCCTGCATGTTTGAACAAAAGGAATAGAGCGGCCAAATCGCCGCTCTATTTCTGATTTTAATTCAAAGTAAATCTAATGACTTTAAAATAGGTGTTTAGTATAAAGCTCTGGCAATTCATGATCACGCTTTAAAAGTTCTGCTAATTGCTGCTCAAAATTCTCTGGTTTTTCATCAACACGAAGGTAATACCGATAGTACTTATCTGGTTCACACTCAAATCGGTCACCTGTGATCACTGCGCTTTTTCCTTTGTCCATAAAGTTAAATATTATTGCCATGAGTTCCGTATTATCATCTTCGGAGTTAAAATGTATACGACCTGTCGGCTGAACCATACAGTCTTTAAACCAATATTGTTTCTTTTTATGTTTTGCATAAAAAACGAAATAAAGCCCTAATGATACTTCACGGTAACCTAAGTTTTCAAAATGACAAGCCAAAACTTTACCAAAAGACCAAGTGTATACGACCTGTCGACGGCGATCGAAGTAGATATCTGCCACACGGGGAAAACGGAGAAAAAGTATCGTACTCCCCACAGATAAAACCAAGAGGATTAAAGCAAGAATCATATCTATGTAAAGCCACTTTTTACTACCTTCAGTGCCATAATTCCTAATAGCATTGATATACTCTAACAATGAGCTTTTACCATCATTTCCCAACATGGACTCATGGTAAATAAAGTCATTTTTATCAATTTTTATTCCTCTTTCTATACGTTCTTTTTTAAGCTCAAGTCTATAGTTAGCGTATTCAATCTCACCATCACTCGGCCAAAATGAGGTACTACATATATAAAAAAGGAAGAGCCAAACACCTAATATCCAAGGGGCTAAATAAAAAAACCGAGCCTTATGAAAAGAAGAGCTTATTGCCAATGTGGTATCATCAACTAATGTAATCGTATTCCTAGGATTATCATAGGCATCCAGTGTGACTCTGTCATTTATCCATTCTCGCAATTCAATAAAGCGCTTGGAATGTCTTATCGACCTAAAAGGTTTATTTTTATTTCTACTTTCTATCATTAGAGTATCTGCCCATCTTTCATTCCAATCGTTGTCAGCGGCTTTGTTTCCGTATTCAACCCATCCTATCTTTGATGTCATTGGGCTCGTTGCAAAAGCTGAAGGTATTTATGGGGTACTAATTTAGGCACTTTATTATCTTTATTAATAAAGATAATAAATACAAGTAGAGCGTAACAGCTATACGTGTTGGCTTTATTTAAATTATTTGGACAAAAATACGTTATCAAAAACACAACATTAGCGTTCAGTGAATAACTTTTGTGTGGCAAGTTCATTATAGTTACCATAAAAATCAGGGCGGCCACGCCGCCCTATATTCTACTTATTAAATCTCGCATACTTTACGCTGTTCGATTAAATCAGGTGCTTAGTGTACAGCTCCGGTAACTCATGATCGCGTTTTAAAATTTCTGCTACTCGTTGCTCAAAGTTCTCTGGTTTTTTATCAACGCGTAAATAAAATCTTGCGGGCTTACGTTCAAATCGATCACCAGTAATCACCGCACTTTTGCCTTTATCCATAAAATTGAACACTTGAGCCATAAAAACGGTACTGTCATCTTCTGTATTGAAATGGACTCGACCTGTTGGCTGAACGGTCACTCTCGTTGGCCAATATTGCTTTTTTTTATGCTCCCTATACAAAAATAGATCCAGGCCGTAGACGGTCTCTCGATAACCTAAATTATCAAAATGGCAGGCAGCGACTTTTCCATTGCGCCAGGTGTAAACGATCTGGCGTTGACGATCAAAATAAAGGTCTGCCATTCGTGGAATACGAAGGAAAAGAATGGTAGCGGCTAAAGAAATAATAAAAGTTACAATTAAAATAATAAAATCTTTATAAAGCCCTTCTTTCATACTTTCAGAGCCATAATTAATTATTGCGTTTGTATAATCTAATAGTGAGCTCTTTCCATCTTCTCCAAGCATAGCGTCGAAATAGAGGAAATGTTCTTCAACTAGCTCACCTCTTTCCCGGCTCTCCTGGTTTATTCTGGCCATGTCATGAGCAAACTCAATATGTCCTTCGCTTGGCCACATGGAACTTCCTATAGAAAAAAATACACACCAGAATGCCAATACAAAAGGGGCAATATAGACAAACCTTGCAATATGCATAGGAGAAGATATTGCTAATGTTTTGTCGTCCACTAAGCTAATTGAGCTTTTGGGGTCATCATAGGCTTCCATAATGAACGTTTTATTAAGCCATTCTCTTAGCTCAATGAATTTTATGGCTTTACCATAAATACCCGATTTATTTCTTTTACTACTTTTTTCTGTCATCAGATTAAGTCCTTATCTATCATGCCTATAATTGGTTTTTTCGCTAGACCATTTGACTCTAACATCCGCTTTGGTGTGATTACACCTGGTTGGGGCTGATAATACCAGTAAAGTTTCGAGTTCTCATGTAAAGTTACTTCTACGTTTAACTCTAACACTCCCTTATTAAGAACCAGCCCCCCATTTTTATGATGCGGGGCATCATCCAATGCTCGCTGTAGTGCTTTTTTAAATGCTTCGGTTCCTTCTTGATCTAGCTCGTTACGCACCATGTGTACCGCATTTGGCATTGGATGAATTGTGTGATCTACAGCTAATCTTTGGACTGAACCACAGATTTCAGAAACGTCCGTAATAAATCCAGGCAATTTAAATTGATAGCTTACCGTTTTTTGCCCACTCAAGAAAATGCCTGAACGCTCAACTTCCACACTTGGCATACATAATAAGTTATTAAACTCTTGCATTTCAATTTCAAAAGCTTTTTGTATTGGCAAACTTTCTACAATTCGACCTGACCATTCGAAACGCTTGGATAAACCTACTTTTCCCTCATCTGCAATATATCTCCAAAACCCATAAACTTTGCTTTTCCCCCAGAAACAGTTGAACAGTAAATTTTCTATTTTATTTTTAGTAAATAACCATAACAACGTTCCACCTATCACAAGCAAGACAAAGCCAAAAATATTCAGTGCTCCGATAATGGCTGAAGATGCAGATATTATCCCACCAACCCCAGCGGCAGCAAAAGATAAAGAAGATAATACAATTGTACCATGCCCTATAGCCCCTCCTATATTCCCACTTTCCCAATCAAGGTATGCTTGCCTGGATTCTGTGAAAGCAACCGCTAAGTTTGCGGTTGCAATAAGACCGTTGGCTACTTTTGAAGAGAGAAACGTTGCAATTTTAAGTTGAGCGGATTTTGAAGCTGCAGGTAATATTTTTTGTATTCCTGTCGCTCCCAACCTCGCACTGTTTAAGGAACGTTCGTAAACCTTCAGCGCCATACCACTTACTGCAGCGCTGTCTATCGTTATTGCAGTAAGTGCTGAAACTATCTGTAAATAATCATAATATCCGCCATGAGGATCAGCAAGTGGGTCTGATGATTTAAACCGCTCATCAGATAAAAAGCCAAGTAATGTTGTCGCATTGATATACCACGACCAACCTGCTCCGACCGCTGATACTAAGAATGATGCCGCGTTCCCCCCAGCACTTGATGTGCTCTTACCATCGGCGCCATGATGTTCTACTTCAGGAACCTCTAAACTTGGACCATTTTTATTTTTTGCCTGATCCATTTTATTTTTATATGACATGAGCTTTTTTACCCAATTAAGGTTAGGGTCTTCCCAATTATATCGAGGATATTTACCTCCAGGATTGATGAACTCCCCAAGTAATAATGACAGTTCTGACATTTGGACACTGACGGTTTTCCCTGTTAGGCTAAAACCAAAAACATGTTTGGAGAATGTCGGTAATAATGAATTAACAATTTTTTTTATCGATGAGCCAGTCAGTTTAGTATGAAATGTCTCGGATACTCCTAGGCCATAAATATTTACTGCCGCTGCATGATTATAGAGATTTTTAAATATTTCCAGTAATCTTTTTGTTGCCTCTCCCCAGTCTGTTGCAACACCATTCTGACACTGAGTAAGTATTCTCTGAACATAATCTAATGGTAATCCATAACTGTTTTCTGAATCTTTGATTAGATCATCGTCAGTTTCATAAGCTTGATTCATCATATCTGCTAATAAATCTTGCCCTTCTACTGAAGATCCCACTCCTTCAAAAATTGCAGCAACCACACTGGCGACTTCTTCTACCTCTTTTACCGGATCCTTTGGTTTATCTGACTTAATATCGAAAAATGTCTTAAAATAAGTATCTAACGAACCGATAGAATTGACAAAACGCTGGTCATCCCCTTGTTTGTAAGCAAAAGCACGATACACGTCAAGTATGGCAATACGCCGTTCTTTGAAATACGCTTTAATATTATCGGTTTCTTCGTTAAATTTTTTCAGCTCCTCTATATGCAAGTTATCTAGAGCGGCTTCTTTTATCTCCTCCGGCGCTTTTTCACTTAGAAATGCCTGATTAAGAATTTGTGCAATTCCTCTCGGGTATCGTTTTTGTACTTTATCTTGCTCTTCCCAGACCGTTAACTGAGTAAGTGCAAATGCGAGGTCCGCTTGTCGTCCAATTGGATCAAATAGTGCAACTAAGATGCCGCCTTTATTTTCACTATTACCTTTGTACATGTTCTCAATGATCCCTTCAGGAGAAAGGTGATAACTGAGATCAGCAGTAAGATAATCAAACCCATATTCTTCAGCCTGACTGTCTTTTAATCCAAGCCATTTTTGATCGTTTGCTCGATAGTCCTCGACCAGCTTGGTTAGATTTTCTGGTGTCGCTTCTATGCTGTAATCGGTTTCAGACTCGGTGACATCAATCTGCTGCATGGTTTTTTCACGCAGCTCTTTATTCTTATCATCATTGATGCTATCAATCAGCTCGACAGTCCACTCATGTGCAGAATAGGCGATAGACACTTTCTTAGCCTTGGTGCTCACAAATGGACATGGATAGAATGTTTTGCCTGAAGAGGTGTCTAGAGTCAGTCCTCCGCTCGCATTTATCTTGTTTGTGAACTCATATTTTTCGAACTTTTCAAGGACACCATTTGGTAGTGCTATTTGCGAATATTTAAAGATATGGAACGGCTTTACTTTCCCTTCTCGCTCTTCTTTAATGTATATCCAGCCTTCTCTTAATAACCTGAATAAATAGCCTCCAGTCTCCTGAATATTTTGCTTCTCCTTCATTTCAGGCAAGGTTAGCGGGTTTTGGGCCTCTATTATCTCATCAAAGACATTCGCATACCCATAACGAACAGGATAAATAGGAATGGCATTTTTAATCACACCAGGAATTTCTTCAAGGTACGGCTCCACCGTTTTTATGGTGTTTGGCGCGTTAACCGTTGAAGTTACGGTTTTGCTTTCCGTAGAAACAGGCCTCTCTTCTTGAGTTACTTTGACGTTCTCAATATTTTCAAGAATTTTTTTAGCCTTGGCTTCCAACTTTGCAAAAGCGTTGGAAATCTGTTCTGTTTTCGCTTTTGAATAGGCGTCGAGTTTATTGAGGTGCTCGGACAAGACTTCTTCTAAAGATTCATATTCCTTATGTGCTTCATCATGAAGATAGGTTAAGCGGCCTCGAACTTTTTTGTCTAAGGATTCAAGTTCCTTTTGCATCGTTTTTTTGGCCGCTTCCCAGTTATATTTTTCAAGAAAGCTTTGCGGATTACCCTCTCCGAGTCCACGAATGTAACCCAACATGCTATCCGATGTTTCTCGAGGGTCTAAGCACAAAATAGTAGAAAGTATGTCGCCCTCTTCAAGAGCATGAGGCATGGTTTTAGCTAACAAAGACTCAGTGGTATGAGGGAGCGGTTGGCGAAGGTGACACAACGAAGAAGCACATACTTTGTCAAAATCATATTTACTGGAGGCATCAAAATGCGAGAAATGCATTTTTATCTCGGTTTCAAGGATGTCGTGGAAAAACTTATCCTCATTCAAATTTGGCCCAATACACCCCCATGCCGTACCGAAAGATTCGACTCGGGTCGGTTGCCAGAATCCTCGTTGACCTTTTGTTGCTAATTCAAAAAAATCTTCATCTGATACTGATTCTTGATAATGAGGATTATCTCGACGAATGGTTTTGAGTTCGAAGTCATCTTGACTTTCTTCTGCGACCAACTTCACTTTGTCCGGCTTAAGCCCTGTCACAATGGCTTTGCCTTGACCGTCAAGAGTACCAGAGCCAACAACAGCACCCTCTTCGTTAATCAACTCAAAAGGGGCATTCGTTAAGCGCTTGCCGTTGGGGTAACGAATGCAAACCTCTAGATCGTGTGTTTCTTCTGAATCTTCTACGACACTCACTGGTGGATTTTGCACACCAGAACACATGGTATTGGCCTTGTTCATCGTCATTTGGTCTGTCTGACGTGCAACGCCTTTACCTTCAATCAAAACAGTGGAGGAGGCTGAAATAAATTTTGCTTCTGCTTCAATGGTACCTGAAGAAACCCCTTTTTTATCCCCTCCAGCATCACCCGTACTTTTTGAAAAGGTACTATCTTTTAACGCGATACTGTTACCGCCATCAGCAGTAACCGTCGTTGTTCCCCCCGCTAAATCCGATGACTTGGCGTTATTACCATAGGGAATAGGCACAACAGGCTTACCAACTTTGGTCAAGCACACATCCGGGGACGACGCGTTCGCCTCCCCCCCAGAATCTTTGTGTACAATACTTAATCCGTTTGCTGCAATCGTTACGGCCATGCCTATTCTCTCTTCTTAATTAATTTAAACTGATTTTCTCGGCTTGAATCTTTTGAACTCTTTCGGCCGTGCTGTGGATATATTTTGCTTCTGTGTTTATGGTGCTATTTCTAGCTGTCATCGTGATTTGAGCGTCTCCTGAACGTAATACCAGTTCTTCATCACCCTCGATAAGCATCCGCTCGGCACGAAAAACAATTTGCTCTTGTTTTAGAAGAGAGGTGTAGATATCCAAAATAACAGGTAAATTTAAATCACCAGTAAAAAACTCCACTCTGCAATCTAATTTGTTATCAATTGCCAACTCGATATCAGATTTCGTAAACGCGCGCCCTAGGGTTCCCCATATGGGTTGTCCGAATGGATTGGCTTCAAAGTCGATTTTAATTCTTACTAAATCTGGATGAATTTCACTTATCCATCCGATACGAGAATTAAGCTCCAATGGTAAATCGTCTTTATTTGACATTTCCATGCCTATCCTGTTTAACTAGTAAATAACAAAGTATGATACCACCATCTTGTTATTCAACAGATTTTCCAGTGTCAGGCGAATTAACCAAAATAGCCCGTGAATAAAAATATCAAAACAGTCTTACTGACTATTTCAATATCCATATTCACTTTATTACTAGCGTTTTTGTTCAAAAATTTAATTTGTAAAATAGCAATAATATGAGATCAGGATCACAAATTAGCCCAGCTATTTATTTTTTATTACATGGATTCTCATGCTGTTGACTGCGCAACTATTAATCATTACTTGTTGTATATTTGTTCATACTGAGACTTTTTGCTTCCTTCTCCGTGAAATTGGTTTTATGCGATTCTTAACCATTGTTAATGACACTAAATTACCGAAGCTTTACATTACGGTAATTCAATAAGGAGCATCAAAATGTTGTACTGGAAAGTCTCTAATTTTTCTACACTCACTGTTTTTCAATTGTACGATTTACTCAAATTGCGTGTTGACGTCTTCATCAAAGAACAAAATTGCCCTTATAATGATTTGGATGACAAAGACACCGATCCCAATACTCTACATATACTTGGCTACCATGGTGACAAGCTGGTTGCCTACAGCCGAATTTTACCGCCTGGGCTTGGTTACCCTCATGAAGTCCATGACCAAATCCCTGCTGACGCCAACGATATCGCCATCGGCCGTGTTGTTACCAGTCCCGCATGCCGTGGCCAAGGATTGGGTCACCAGCTAATGGCATTCAGTGTGAAAACAGCGAAAGAAACATGGCCCGGGAAATCGATATTCATCTCCTCTCAGGCCCATCTTGTTCAATACTATGGTCAATACGGATTTGAAGCCGCGACTCTGCCCTACGAGGAAGACGGTTTACCAATGATGGGCTTGAAGTGTTCCCCTATGATGGAATAAGACGCTTCACTGAACGCAGCATCTTGAGGTTACTTGGGTATATGTGTATTTAATCAACAGGCTGGAAGCGAACATCATAAATAACCTCATTTTCGAAGGTACAAAAAACAAGGCCTTCTTCAGTGTGACTTCCTTGAACTGCAGTGTGACCTTTTTTATCCCACACACTGCATTTACCAGCCGCATCCCAACCACCAGCTTTACCAATAAAATTTGAGAGTAAAACAGGCGCTTTAATCTTGGTCGCGATATGGGAAAGCAACGCACTATCTTAGGAAAAACCATCCCTTGAAATAAGCGCACTTATCAAATAAACCGCAGCCCGCTCAGTAAGTGCGTCAGATTGATGACGAGGTTCCGTAAAATCTGCACACACAGCCAGTGCAATTTTGACCTGATTAACATTGAAGAAATAGTTTTTAGAACCTGCTAGGCAGTACTCACTCTCTCCTTGGTGTAGATACTGCTTGGAATAGAAATCTACGTCTCCACTAGGATGACAAATCATAGCGCCAATATATGGCTTTGATTGCTCACTTTTTAAGGGACACCCAGCGATAACGGTCATGCTATTTGAAACAGCAAGTTGAGACAATTCATGAACATGAGTAGAAGACTTCTCTATCGCTAAATCTTCCAACAATGGCAGCTCATACCCTGTCAAAGATAACTCTGGAAAAGTAATAATGTCAGCCCCTAATCGTGCGGCTTCAAAGCAAAACTTTTTATGGCGATTTAAATTTTCTTTGATATTTCCTCTCACTGCCTTGTATTGCGCTAGAGCAAACCTCACTTTACCAGATTCCACACTGTCTCCTTGCATCCTTCAACGTTTATTATGTTCGTAGCCATTTGTACATGACGTAGCTATCCACTAACCCTAAATGAGCATGTTTATATGCCTTAGGGATGGTACCTATAATACGAAAACCAAGCTTCTTCCACAGCTTCACCGCGACTTCATTGGTAGAAACCACGCTGTTAAATTGCATGGCATCAAAGCCCAACTCTAGAGCCATTTCCTGAGAATGTTCACACATAAGACGTGCAATACCCTTGCCTCTGGCTTTGCTTGAAACCATATATCCACAATTACAGATATGACGGCTGGGTCCCATCGCATTTGGCTTAATGTAGTAAGAACCCAGAACAAGGTCATTTTTTACAAAAACAAAGGCTTTCAGTGGAGATTCACACCATATTTCGAATGCTTGTTCTCGTGTCATATCTGGGTCAAAGGCATAGGTTTCTTGAGCCTGAACTATCGCTGAAAATGTTGGCCAAAACGACTCAAAATCGGCCTTTGTTATTTCCCTAATCATAAACGTCTTCCTAAAATATAATGCCATTTTAAATGGGTGAGCGAAGCTGTGTATATCACCTTAAGAACTTAGACTAACACATAAACAATAATGCCATGTGTTAAGAATCAATAATAAATACTTTGATGCGATGTGATTACGGTTGTATGCGCGAAGATTACCTGCTGGTCATCCTTTTACTTAGATGGTTTGAAGAGCTGGTTTCGCTCTTTCATATGGGGCTAGTCGAACGCGATTTCGCCCAGAATTCTTAGCTGAATAGAGCGCCTGATCAGACACTCGAAGAATGTCTTGAACACGTGCCAAATTAAGCTGACTAATATGACAGGCCCCTACACTGATCGTAATATTGATATTTTCCCCTTCATAATCAAATTTATGCGCTTCTACCTTAGAGCGCAGCTTTTCAAGTATGGCGATCATTTCATCTAGCTTGACTCGGTTTAACACCAATACAAATTCTTCTCCTCCTACTCGATAAAGGTGATCATACGCTCGCGTGATTCCTAACATAAGCACGGCAAGTTCTTTCAGCACATAATCACCTGCTAAGTGGCCAAAGCCATCATTGACTTCTTTGAAGAAATCAATGTCGATTATAGCTAGTGCAAAGGGCACATGATTTTTTTTGCTTAATGTAATCAGGACTTCAACATCATTTTCCAGAGTCAATCTGTTCTTAAGTTTGGTCAGAGGATCATAAGTGGCGACTTCTTTAAGTTTCTTGTTTGCTATCTCAAGCTTCAAAGTACGTAACTCAACCATTTCCTCAAGACACTCAAGGGTTCGCTCTTGTTCTCTTTGGGATGTGACAATTAATTTTATCATTGGCCTAAAAATGAAAAGCACTTCCAAAAGTAATGCTGTAAGAGTGGCTAGCCAAACGAACAACTCAAGATCTTCAATCCTCGACAAGCTTTCTTCACCTTCAAGTTGGTACTGCTGAACGGCTTTATTAAGATCTTTTAGGATTTGTTCAGACTGACTATCAATCAAGCTCAGGTAGAACAGCCTATCTTTATTTACTGAACTCGTTTTGAGCTTTTGAGCAACATCCAAGTAACGATTTACCCGCGCATAGAGGTTCATTTCACCAAAATATATCTCTCTGATTGCACTGGATAAATCTACTGTTTTATTTTTAGAGAGCACACCAGAAGACAGTTGCCGATTTGCCTGCCTCATGTCGAAAATATTATTGTCCATCTGGGACAAATTTTGGTCAGTGGGAGTCTGCCCTGTTTGATAGGTCTGATGCAAACGATACGAATCTAAAGCAATATGCTGGCTCAGCATACGCTGCCTACCAGACAAGTTGACCATATAAGCGGTTGTATCAGAATCTGATAACGCAGATTGAAGAGTGAAATAAGCCGCAGTAGAAAGGAGCGCAATAATGAGGACAGCGAGCAAATAACGACGTGTCGTAGAATAGTATAGCCCCTTGTCATTACTTAGGTTTGTCGTCATGCGTCCTTGCCACTTTCAACCGTTCTTTGGTCATAATATTAGCACTAACTTATCAATTTAATGCGACTCTTTTTAGGCATGTTTATTGTTCACACTTTGTGTCGACTGCAGACATGCGCTGTCTACTAAGAGCCAAAGCTTTAGAATTATAAGGCGCTGATATCTATGCACTTTAACTAAAACCATTCGGTGTATAATTAGCTCCAACAACTGAATTATATAAGGCTTTGGCTTATTCAATGTTTCGGATAGATGTCAGTTTTACGACACATATCCTTATTTGCGTGATTCTACCTGTAACACGGGTATCAAGTGACTACAACTGTCGCCATATTAGACTGCTAATGGAACTAACGATATATGGCAACTATACCCAAGTGACTTCAGATGCTTAGCTATAACAGTCATCTCACTGATCTTACGTACTAGCAATCATATCCATTTGAAATACCGTAACCAAACTTGTTACATAGGAGGTATTGCAAAACGTCATAATCCACTAGATTTTAACAATCAACAGCAAGAAATGACGTTATCGGTATCATTATTAAATCGATTTACGCCGCTTGGAGTGCCCGAGAGCTATCGAGCCGAATAATGACTCCAAAAGACAGGGGGGGAATTGAGTGCGGAAACAAAGCTAAAAGCGCCAAGTCATTCGCTATGGCGCTTTTAAGTTTAAAAATTAGAACTTTATACTCGAAACGTTAACACTAAGAACTAGGACTTGAGACACACGAGACAAAAAATCCAGTGTATTCAGGTTGATTTATATGAAAATCATAAGCCTGAGTATATGAAGAGGACAGATCGATTAATATATAAGGATTTAAACCACTACTAATCAAGGTTAAGAAGTTCTTATCAACAGGCCATTTACGATAGCTATACATATTGCCGTGAGATTTATAGAGTGTTTTTAGCTCATTCAATTCTGGTATACGCCAGTTGACACGCCCACCGAGTTTAATATTGTTGAATTTCCTACAAATTGGTACAGGATTCCCAGCCTTTACAAATAGGCCGTAACCATCGGGGGATATGTCATGATAATGTAAGCCATACTGGTTAAGGAAAGCTATCGATGGTGGACTGGTGAATAACGTTCCATCGCCACTGTTGAAAATATCGATACGACCATCCGTCAGTTTTCCCTCTTGCACATCTAACTCGGCATCAGCTTCAAAACCATCGAATGTTACACTGATAGACACTTTACCAGTCTCTACTGCGGTTACCAAACCGTTGTCATTAACTGTCGCCGTGACAGTTGAATTTGACGTCCAAGTAACGTCTGTTAAGTCTTGCGTGGTGTTATCCGTAAATTTACCCACGGCCTTCAACTGCACTTTTTGACCTGCTAATAGCGTTAACTCGTTTGCTGACGTAATACGGATTTCCTCAAGCACAGCATCCGTCACCATCAGTAACTTCGTTTTTGCTTCTACACCATCCTTCGTTGCCTTGATAACCGTGCTACCAACCTGTTTTGGTATTACCAGACCGTCAGCATCTACTATCGCCGTTTCAGGACTCATTGACCTCCAAGAGACGTCATTTAAGTCTATCTTCTTTCCATCAGTAAATATACCTGTAGCCGTCATCGGCAAATTATGTCCTAATGGCGTTGACATAATATTGTTGTTTGTCGTAATTTCGATTGTATCAAGCTCAGCATCCGTCACTTCAAATGAAACCGTGGCTTTAACATCATCCTTCGTCGCAGTGATCTCCGTCGTACCAACCTTAGCGGGTATTACCAAACCCATATTTTTCACTGACACCACGCCACCTTCCGATGCACTCCAAGAGACGTCTGATAATTCATGTGTACTGTCATCAGTAAATGTCCCTAATGCCTTCATCTCAAAATTTTGACCTAATGGCGTTGACATATCAACGCTATCTGACGTGACAACGATTGTTACAAGCTCAGCATCCGTTACTTCAAACTCAGTCATTGTTGCCTCAACACCATCCTTTATTGCTATGATGTCTGTCTTACCAGCCGCAACGGGTTTTACCAAACCGTTAGTAGTCACTGTCGCCGTATCAAGATTCGTTGAAATCCAAGTGACGTCCGTTAAATTTCGTTTTTTATCATCAGTAAATGTACCTTCAGCTATCATCTGCACATTTTGACCTAATGGCGTTTTATCCGTATTTGCCGTAACATCGATTGCATTAAGCTTAGCATCCGTCACTTCAAACAAAGTCGTCATTGCTTTAACGCCATCCTTCATCGCAATGATGTCTGTCCAACCAACCGCAACGGGTTCTACCAAACCGTCATAAGACACCGTCGCCGTGTCAAGATCCGTTGAAATCCAAGAGACGCCTTTTAAGGGTCTCGTGCTTCCATCACTAAAAGAACCCAGTGCGCTCATTTTCACCGTTTGACCAAATGGCGTTGACTTTCTATTTGGCGTAACATGGATTGTCTCAAGCTTAGCATCCGTCACTTCAAATGAAGTCGTTGTAGCCTCAATACCGTCCTTCGTCGCCATGATGACCGCCTTACCAACCGCAACGGGGGTTACCAAACCGTCAGGAGTCACTGTCGCCGTATCAGTATTCGTTGACATCCAAGAGACGCCCGTTAAGTCTCTCGTTTTTCCATCAGTAAATGTACCCGATGCCTTCATCTGCACCGTTTGACCTAATGGGGTTGACGTTTTATCTGGCGTAACAACGATTGACTCAAGCTTAGCATCCGTCACTTCAAATGAAGTGGTTGTAGCCTCAATACCGTCCTTCGTCGCCATGATGACCGCCTTACCAACCGCAACGGGTGTTACCAAACCGTTAGGAGTCACTGTCGCCGTGCCAGGTGTCATTGAGCTCCAAGAGACGCTTGTTAAGTCTTGCGTAGTTCCATCCGTAAATGTACCCGTGGCCTTCATCTGCACCGTATAACCTAATGGGGTTGACGTTTTATCTGGCGTAACAGCGATTGTCTCAAGCTTAGCAGACGTCACTTCAACGACTTGTATATTACTTTTAATATCAAATAACGATGCCGAAACCGTTGTTTCACCCGCAGCCAAACCCTCTAATAATCCATTCGCATCAAATTTGGCTTTATCATTGTCAGAACTTAACCATTTTACATTCTTGGTAATGTCTTTTTGCGAGTTGTCCTCGTACGTGCCCGTGGCACCATATTGCGTTTTTTGACCAACGATAACCGTAGGACTAGAACGACCATGAACTTTATTAGCGACTACCGATATTTGAATCGATTTTAAAGGCGCGACACTCGGACTTGTTGTCGCCTCAGATTGGTTAAAAAATTCATCTTCGTTACATCCAGATAAGGCAAACGCCCCTAAGATAGTGAAGACGGAACACCATATTTTTTTCATGTTTATTATCACCTAAGCAAAATGCACTATTTTTTATTACTTGTGACAGTGGTTTTCTTAATTGTCTCTTGATTTACCACGGTCGATTTCGACTCTTTCATTGTTATTTCTAGTTCGACACGACGATTTTTTTTCTTACCTTCAGCTGTTGCGTTTGAAGCAATAGGACGACTCTCACCATACCCAACCGATTTAATTCGTGATTGAGCAATGCCATTGTTTTCAAAATACTGAGCAATGGATGCAGCTCGCCGCTCACTCATCCGTTGGTTGAATTTGGCACTACCAGTGCTATCTGTGTGGCCAGCAATCAACAGCGTTGCATCAGCATCCTCTTGCAGTAATAAAAGCGTTGGCATTAAAGGACGAATGTCTTCAAGGACACTTGAGTTAGTGGCAAATAAAACCCCATCGACACTTTTTTTAACTGTCACAGTTTTGTTCATAACCACAGGGGTAGTGATAACTTCTTCCACAGTGGTTTTCACCTCCTTTGGCTCAATGAAAACAGGTGGTAGCTGCGGTAGAACCTCTTTAGCAAAAGGATTGAACTGGTAACGAACGCCAAGCATTAGAGCATTACTGTCGTATTCTTTCGTGACGTCATCGCCAATGCCAAGAACCAATTGATAGCCCGCATCAAAGCTTAAGTTGTCGTTAAATTGGTATTTAACTCCGACCTCACCCATCGGTGCTGGGCCTGAAGCGTCTTTTGCAGGGTTATTGAGCTCTTTTTTCTCGACATCAAAATAAGCCGCACCTAAGCGACTGTAAATTGAAAAGCGGTTATTAAGCTCCAAGTCATAGCGTACGCCTAATGTAATTAGACTAGCGGTTGCCGAGATAGAATCACTTTTACCGCCCTCACCCTTACCTAGAGATTGGTAGCCAACATCAGCAGACCATGAAGGCGTAAGTTGTAACCCCGTAGCCACACCTAATACTGGTGAGGTGTAATCTAACTGTATGCCTGCATCAACATCTACAAATGGTCGAACATCTGAAAGCGTCACTGCATTCGCTTGAAAAGCTACCCCTATAAATAAGGTCACAAGGCTAATATTAAAGTTTCGTTTGTTTTTCATACTATAAACCCAAAAAATAATCGAAAGGAAATACGTCACCCACGTCAACCATTACACGTTTTTTCATCATTAAACCTTTTATTAACTACCCATAATTTTCTTCATGGAGATACCGCAGAGGAGGCAAATCCAGAGATAATTAAGATAAAAATCCTGAAGCCTTTAGGAAAGTAAAAAAAAGAAATCACAAATAAAGTAAATAAAAATCAGTGATTTACTAAAAATAAAAATATATAATCACACTCTAAGTGACATCTTATATGTGTAATTAGCGATAAAATAAATACTAAAGACCCACCCTCATATTTGTAGGCTGCCATTTCCCTTCAGAAATCATTCTTAAAGCTATTCGTTATTACCTTTCTTACAGACTTGGTCATCGCGATATTGAAGAGATAAAACTCGAGCGTAGAGTGGATGTCGTTCATGTCAACGCTGGCTTCAAAGTGCGAAAGCAGGCTTGGGCAACGATTCAAGGTTTTGAAGGAATATGGATGTTGGATTTGCTGTCACAGAAGCTAGATATGCCTTTAACACCAAGGGAGTAACGGCCAATAGAGTAAGGTATTACGGTCATACCTTTACCATACTAGGTTAGAGGGAACCAACCCATTATACTGGCCAACTATCACTAAAATAACAAATATGTTGCAGGTGCATACAATGACGGTTCTAAATTCGTACCCTTTGACAAAGGTCAGCTATTATCCGATTTCAAATTTGAAGCTAAATAAATATACCCAAGTGACTTCAGGATGTTTGATTCAGAGCGAGGTCACTGAGTCGAATAGAAATGTGGCAATTTTGAGCCTTAAAGAACATCTTGATTGTATCGCAGCAAGATATCGAACGACTGACGACACCCTAAATTGTCGACTAGCTGCAAAAACTGAAGATGTTTGTGAGGTGCTCGTCTGGGCACCTCATTTTTATCTAAATTGTAAATTTCGCCTCATCACAACGTAAACCAAGTTAAAGCGAAGTAATCTCCACAGGAACACCATTTTGAGCCGCTAATACAGCCTTAACTTTTACATTTGTCATACCAAATTCTTGTAGCCACCAATCAAGCTCCATAGGTACTTTAAGATGGTCTTTTTCTCCATTACTTCGAGTCAATGGCTCATGTGCTTCAACAAACACACTTCGATCGGGCTCCAATGTGACTTTTACCGGTTTGTTGATGATTTGGACCTTTTCTCCACGACGTACTTTCGCAAAGAGCCATTCTATGTCTTCAGGATTCATTCGAATACAACCTGAACTGACTCGCATTCCGATGCCAAAGTCTTTATTTGTCCCGTGGATCAGATATTCCCCGTTACCAAAGGCAAGCCTTAGCGCAAACATACCTAAAGGGTTTTCTGGGCCTGATGGAACGACGGCAGGTAATTCAATGCCTTTCGCCTTGTATTCTGCCCTGATCGAGGAAGGTGGCGTCCAAGTTGGGTTCGGCCTCTTCTGACTAATACTGGTGGTCATTTCAGGCGTGTCTCGGCCAATGCGGCCAATACCGACGGGAAAAACATGCACGATATTTGACTTTGGGGGGAAGTAATACAGCCTTAGCTCAGCCAGATTAATGACAATACCTTTGTGCTCCACATCCGGTAAAATCAACTGCGTAGGGACGGTTAATACATGCCCTTCGGTAGGTAGAAAAGGGTCAACACCTTTATTTGCTGCCATTAACGCCAGCATACCAACATCGTATTGCTTGGCGATATTCGCCATGGTCTCACCATGTTTCACCACATGATTTTCCATACGACCTATCATTCTCGCACCGTCTTCAGGTAATTCATACATCTTAGAAAAAGATAGACTGCTTACTAAAGATAATGATAGGGATAAAAGCGTTCGTTTCACGTATTTGTTCAGACGCAGCTGACTGGGCATCTCTCTCTATTCCTTGGCATTTTTAAACAACTGTAAGGTTATCTCTCTTTCTGCCTTGTGATCAACCATTGGCTTAAAATAATCCAGCGTCATAAAGCCACTCCAAAGCCAAGGATTATGGATGAATTTATTTGGTACGCTTTGTATTTCAGGCACCCACTTACGGACAAAGTGGCCTTCTGGGTCAAACTTCTCACCTTGACTGATCGGGTTGAATATTCGAAAGTAAGGCTGACCATCACACCCCGTCGAAGCGGACCATTGCCAACCCCCATTGTTTGCCGCAAAGTCGCCATCCACCAGCTTGGTCATGAAATACTGCTCACCCCAACGCCAGTCAATGTGCAAGTCTTTAGTCAGAAAGCTAGCAACAATCATACGTAAACGATTATGCATCCAACCTGTTTGATTAAGTTGGCGCATTGCCGCATCGACAATCGGGTACCCCGTCGTTCCATTTTTCCAACGTTCAAACGCTTCTTGGTCATAAGACCATTGAATGCGGCTTTCCCAAGGAATAAACCCCTCCCCCTTAACCAGCTTTGGCTCAAACACCAGTAAATGCTGATAGAATTCACGCCAAATGAGTTCACTGAGCCAAGTTGCTTTACCATCAGTTAACTCCTCTGGCGGCATTTCATTACACAGTCTTGCAAGACATTGCCTCGCAGATAAAGCACCAATGGCTAAATAAGGAGAAAGTTGACTTGTCCCTTCGATAGCAGGAAAGTCTCGTTGGGTTTGATAGGCCTCACTTCTTTGCCAAACAAAGGATCTTAGCTGTTCGATAATCTCAGTAGTGGACACCTTCCAAGCATCACTTGACTCACGCGGGTAAGTAAAAGCAACACCTGAATGATATTGTTCCTCCTTGAGGATAGATAGAACATCATCATCGAGTGGTGTTTGAGCAGCAGGCTGATAAATTGGTGATAGAACTAGGGACTTTAGCCAAGCACGTTTGAAAGGTGTAAATACTTTAAAGTAGTCACCTTGTTTGTTAAGTACGTATTTGGGCGGCTGAATGCACTTGTCTTCTACCAAATCTAAACGAGTCCCACGTGATGATAGAGCCTTTGCTACATCCTCATCCAACGCTTGTTCGTTGACTTCATAATGCTTAACGGCCACCACACTTGTCGCTTCTAACATGTTCGTCCATCGAAGCATGAGATCTGGAACCGCCTTAAAATCGGCCACTTCTCGATAAAGTAAAGGAATATTCAGTTGAGCAAGTTCCTGTTCTAGATATTCTAACCGACGAGCAATAAGATCCGCTTGTATCGGTGCCATGTGATGAGACTGCCACTGTTCTGGTGTTGCAACAAAACACGCAACCACAGGTGAGCCAGTCTCCAAAGCAGCCTTTAAAGCCATGTGATCCAGTGTTCTCAGATCGCGTCGAAACCAAACCACTATCATTTTTTTAAATCCTTTTTAATTAGAGGATAAACAGTATGAGGATAAATAAGTTTTAGGCTATGTGTGACAAAACATGCCCAAAAAACCGATCACTACAAATAATTCACCTTTTCAATTACTTGAGACACATTGACCTGCTGTGGATATTGGCTTCGCAATGTCTTTATCGATTCCACTTGCTTTTGCGGAAGTGCTTGATTAGAGAAAAAGAAAATGTTTCTGTATTGCTCTAGAGCCCGCTGTCCCACAAGGCCTGAAACATCATCGACGTGCTCAATTAAGGTCACATGATAACCTTGCTCACACAAGATCGCAGCTTGCAACCAACTCTCTATGGGACGTGTCTTTTCAAAGCTGACTAACAGGCATTTCCCTAGAGATGCCGCTTTGTTCTCCGCATCAATGATCAATAATAACCGGGTCATCAAACAAGATTGAAGTAAACCGATTTGTAATGAACGTAATGATGACTTAACTCGCTCCAGCGCCTCAAACGTTGGATTAATCAACTTATCAATCACAATACCTAGTGGATATTCTTTCATCACTTGTGCGAGTGTCGATTCAACTTTACCTCGGTTCAATTCAGACAACGCGTCCAATATCTTCCCAGTTTCTTCTAGTTGATATGAATCGAAAGTTTCGTCAGAACGTGGGACGCTTCCAAGCAATTCCTTTACTTTACCAATGGCAACCCCTTTCAAAAGCCAACTTTGGATTTCGCTAATAGTGTCAATGTCTTCCTGACGATAGAGACGATGACCCTTTTCTGTTCTTTGCGGTTGAACTAAATTATAACGCCTTTGCCAAGCTCTCAGAGTGACGGGCTTGACTCCCGTCATTTCTGATACATCTCGAATTGCATACAACTTTTTTTCTTGGCTACAAACCATAACGAAGTCTCATCTCCTGTGGGTAAGGTTCTAAATATTTCTGTTTTTGCAGATATGCGTCTGGATAGGCATTCAAATAGTGCTTAATCAGCGTGAGAGGCGCGAGCAGTGGTAAAAGACCAGTACGATACTCGCTGATCACATTCGCCAACTCCGCTTTCTCTTCAGCGGTAAGAGAACGTTTAAAATAACCTTGTAAATGCATTAAAACATTCGTGTTGTTCTTTCTGCTAGCACGGTTTTTAAGTGCAGACATCAGTCCGAGTCGATATTGATGGTAAAATGTATCTAGATCGTACGCTGCAACGTTAGCGACCAAGCGACCTAAAGCCCGATAGGATTCAGGGTGGTGTGCCATTAAGGTTAATTTATAGCGTGAGTGAAAATCAATGATTTTACCGCGTGAGGGCTCTCCACCCATTGATTGATAGAAGTCGTTAAGGCAGTAAATACGGGTAATAAAGTTTTCTTTGAGCACGGGATCATTCAAACGACCATCTTCTTCGATAGGAAGCCATGGCATTTTCTCCATTAATACTTTTGTATAAAGCCCTACGCCTTCTTTTGCTGCACTATTTTTACTGTACACCTTCACTCGCTCCATTCCACAAGTCGGTGATTTGGCGCAAACAATGTATCCGCATAACTGTTCATTCTGAAGTTCCGAGGTTTTGCTTTCAGAATAGGCAATCATATCATCTGTGTGATCCTTGCTTGGATCTTTGGTCTCAACTAAAGACAGTCGCTCTTCGTTGGTCACTAAACGAATTGTTGGCCGCGGAACGGGCATGCCAACGCCGACTTCGGGGCAGACCGAGACGAAATCGAAATAGTCCATGAGTTCTTTGGTGACAAAATTACTGATTTTATGCCCTGAATCGAAACGAACACGCTCGCCCAAAACACAAGCACTGATACCGACTTTGATTGTTGATTCCATAATCCAGACCCTATACATTTTTTTTTGTTGTATAACTTATAGCAAGCAATCTCAGTTTGTACAAGATATATTTTTGTATAACTTTTTTGAGGATAAAGAAGAGTGGAAAGTTTCAACACCTATTATTCGTAATTAGATAGAAAAAAGATCAATCGACACTCCATTCCAAGCAAGTGGCTCTCCGAGCGAAATACATCAAGTTAGCTGAAATCATTCCGAGATAAAGCCGACTTTATACCCAAGTAACCTCAAGATACTGTGTCCAGCGTCGTGACCTTTAGGATCGTATCAATTGGGTATATTTAGAATAAATAAATTCAACATTTTTGGTTAACATTAGTGACAATAAGTTAAATACCGCAGATTTTTGTGAGTTAAATCTCATGAACCTTCTCAATAACCCACTAATATCGACTTACTATGAGTAAAGAAACTCAACAATTTTCGTTAACATTGATGCTTTTACTGTAAAAAACGAATCAATATAAGCTCTTGTTTATACTGCACGTGTCAATGTAAAAACGTAAAACTGCTGAATTAGCTAACTTTGGAGAGCACTTATGCCAACCCCACACATCAATGCAAAACCGGATGATTTCGCTGAAACCGTTCTTATGCCAGGCGATCCTTTGCGTGCAAAGTTCATCGCTGAAAACTTTCTAGATGATGCAAAACTGATATGCGATGTGCGCAATATGTTTGGCTATACCGGAGTCTACAAAGGTAAAAAAGTGTCTGTTATGGGACACGGCATGGGCATTCCATCAAGCAGCATTTACGCACATGAGTTAATCAGTAACTACGGTGTAAAAAATATTATTCGTATCGGAAGCTGTGGTGCGGTTCGTGATGACGTGAAGCTTATGGATATCGTAATCGCGATGGGGGCTTCTACTGATTCGAAAGTCAATCGTATTCGCCTCAATAACCATGATTTTGCTGCTATCGCTGATTTTGGCTTGCTTGAAGAAGCCGTTAACCAGGCACGCTCTCATAAGGTCCCTGTTAAAGTTGGCAACGTTTTCTCCACGGATTTATTTTACACTCCTGAAGAGGCTATCTTTGCTAAAATGAGCAAGCTTGGCATTTTAGGTGTTGATATGGAAGCTGCGGGCATTTACGGCGTTGCGGCAGACTTAGGTGCCAAAGCCTTAACGATCTTAACAGTTTCTGACCACATTACACGCGGTGAACAGTTGAGTTCTGATGAACGCCAGAAATCATTTAATGAAATGATGAACATCGCTCTGGAAACAGCGATTAATATCTAAGCTCTTCCTTAGCCTTCATCAAACACCTTCATCAACAGATGTTAAGCGTTTCTGATGGCACCTGATGCACAGCCCATCAAAGCGGGTTGTGCATACCTTGGCATCTATAGATTGCTTGAGGTTACTTGGGTATAGCGAAGAAAGCCATGGAGGGCAGTCGTGTCAAATAATCATCTTCCACCAGCCGAGAATGGTTTACAACTCAACTTTTGTAAAACCTTGTCTTGTGAAAACTTTGGGGTCAGTGAACCTAGCCGCTATATTCTGCAACACACAAACCCTAAACGACCTCTCATGGTATGTCGTGGTTGTGGTGCTTTTCCACCTTTGCTCAATAACCAAGACGTTTTTCAGGAGTATCAGAGACTTAAAGCGGAATATCATAATGAGCTGCCTGGCTGCAACAATAGCCACTGTGCCAATTTTGGCCTTTCCTGCCTCAGTCATAAACATCTTTATCATGCTTTTGGCTACAGCGGTGACAGGCAACGTTATCGCTGCAAAAACTGCCAGAGTACTTTTGTTGATAAATGGTCAGGAGATAATTCAAATCTACGATTTCATGAGAGCCTGATTGGACTGATCTTTAAGGGCTATTCAGTTCGTGAAATCTGTCGTACCCTGAAGATTAACCCAAAAACGTTTTATGATAATCTCAACCACATCGCTAGCCGCTGTCGTAGAAAACTCGCCGTCACTGATGCTCGTTGGGCTAAACATGCACAAAATTACGAACTGGCTTCACACTTCGTGCCGCTTCAACCCAAAAGTAATAACGGTGTGTATTGGATTGCGTCAGGAGACGCACAATCTGGTTACGTTCTTTGTCAACATACCAATTATTCATCGACAGAAAAAGCCACGGGCAGTTCTGTACACAATCCTTATGATGACACCTCCCGTTTTGTCTCTCAGGAATATCAACCTGAAAACAATGAGCGCGTTTACTCACTCTCTCATTCTTTACAGCAACAAATTGATAGGCAATATCAAACGATCTTAGCGCGTTATAATGTCGAAGACCCATTAGGTGATCTTTCTACTTTTTCTTATCCTGCTAAAGGTGCTCTAATTCGACCTCCCTACACGGCATATGCTCATTATCTTCACCTGATGGATCTGTGTGATGCTGAACGTCCTTTAACGATTTATCTCCCCCAAGATCCTTTGTTACGTTCTTCAGCAATGAGCATTTTTTTACCACGTATTCAAACTGGTCGTATTAATTTGATGTACGTTGAAGAAGGAGCTTCTTGGCGCATGAACAAACTATCTGAAAAATTGGATACTGTTTTTATGAGTTGGTGGCGGGATCGCTGGATGATTTCAACTCAGAAAAATGCAAAAGAACACCATACAATCCATCATCAAAAAGGTATTTGTCATCTTGCTGGTGAAGAAAACAATCCTGTAAATTGGTTTAAGCATGCCACTTTAAGGCAAGTCCAAGGTTACCAATATCGTTTTCAGGCGCTTTTTGAATGCTTTATTAACGAGCCACGTCGCAAATTACGACCTGCAAGTATTTTGCCTCTTTTAGATATATTCAGAGCTTGGCATAATTTGTGTGAGCAAGATATAAACGAGTTAACAGCGGCACAGCGGTTAGGCGTGTCTAAAGAACCGTTGACCATAAAACAGCTTCTGGCCTAAATATAGGCAACACCTATTTGTTCAACATAAATCGCTCATTTTAGGTGTCAAGTCAAGTTCGGTAACCATGGATGTGGACGTTGGATAATAGCCAAATTCAGCTCAAAAATGAGCTTAGTGTCCTAGAGGGCAAAATAAAGTCAGACCCACAATATGCGTTTCGAAAAGCCAAAGAGTATCGCGATCGTGCGAAGCTGAGGCTTTTTGTTGAAGCGGAAATATCAGCGCTTTTGATCATGTCCCATGCATCTTGGTGTGAAATGAATTATCGCCAAGGATTGAAACTTGCTGAAGAAGCGCTCCAACTGCAAAACCAGCAAGATACTGACGAAATGCTCCCACAGATCCTGCATTTATTTGCGTTACATCATTGGGGTAAAGCAAAATATTACACCGCCCAACAATATTGGATCAATGCATTAGAAAAATCCGCTTTATCGGACAATAACGAGATCCAAATTGAATCTCTTATCGGCCTTGGTAACGTATGGCGCATCACCGACGAGTATGAGTTGGCCGCTTCGACTCATGAGCTTGCTGTAAAAGTAGCAAATAATTGCAGAATGCCATGGCTGGAGGGAAAAGCACAGATTTTATTAGCTTGGGACTATTACTTACTCGAAAACTTCCTCGAAATGCTTACCGTTTTAGACGGCGCAGAAGAATCGCTAATGAATCATCAAGATTGCACATGGCAGGCTGAAATATTAGACTTCAAGGGCCTTGCCTTATTAGGCCTAAAACGTCTAGATGCCGCTGAGCAAGCGACAAAACAAGCATATAAACTGGCAATGGAGCACGACTTGGTTTGGATGAAAGCACATTCGTTCATCACAAGGGCAAGATTAGAACTACTCCGAAAGAATACAGCGAGTGCCGCAAAACTGCTAAAAATGGCCGAGCAATCTGCTGCTGCCTTCGATAACGGTGAGCTTTTAAGTCAAATTTGTTTCCAACAATCGCTTGTTGCTGAAGAACAAGGAAAGTACAAGCTTGCCTACAAAGCTTTTCAGAAGCACCGTCAACATGCCATTAAACAACTCAAAGAACAAACCCATCGGGTAAACCTTGATAAAACTCGAGCTTCAAAGCGTCAACTAGAACAACGAGCAAGAAAATTAATCAATCACATCCGCTCGCAATATGAATACAACCCTAAAAAGCAGTTTTCCAACGTCGTCTCTGAAACCTATTGGTGGGAACAGCTCGTTTTATTTAAAAGTAAACTTAACGGTGCAAATTACTCGGTTATTATGATTCACCATGAAAACCCTGCTTTCTTGGATTTATCAACAGAATTAATCCACTCCCTTACTACCTCGAGTGACTTAATCACGCGATTGAGTACCAAAAGGTTAGCGATATTAATTGCTGAAAAAGATTTGGCTGCCGAAGCTCTGTGCCAAACTATTGGTGGTATGCTGAAACTTTACCCTTGGGGTAGGCATGGTTTACAAGGTCCCACCCCAACTCTCTATCTGCAAGATATTTTAACTTTCCCTCTCACATTAGAACAATTAGAACAAAGCCATATTGAGGTGATGAAAAATGGAAAAACTGCTTAAGAAAGTCACCGGAGAAGGGTTAGATCCTGCATCAGTCACTGGAGAAGAAGCCATTATTCTGTGGCAACAGATTCAACTTAATATTGCCTCGACAGATAAAGAAAAAGCACATTGCTATTTCATTAGTGCAGAATACCGAAGTAAGCTCAAGCAACTTAAAGAAAGCATCACAGAACTCAGGCTTGCTCTTGAGTTACTCAAACTGCCCGAAGATGTAGATGATGTGCTCTCAATCAAGGCCAGTCTCAGTGAACGCTTAGTTGATTTAGGCCATTATAACCTCGCCCTAGCAGAGTACACTTCATCAATCAGTTTAGCCGTAGAGCATGGGTGCATTGAATCCTATGTACTGGCTGTACTGGGCATGGGTAATCTGTGCGATGCTTACGGTGACCATCAGCGTGCATTACGCTATTACCATCGAATCGATGCCATCGCTCACGCCATTAGCCATCGACCACTAAAGCTAAAATATCACTTATTTATTCTTGCATGCCATATTAATTTAAAACAGTTTACTCAAGCTTCATTCGTCCTCAATCAGTGTGAAGAGCTCAGTACCCTAGTAAGCGATAAAAATCTCACTGGCCAGGTTCTTCTCTACCGCGCCAAACTTTATCGTCTCCAAAAAGATTACCAACAAGCATTATTGACACTATCAAGAATACAATACGACGTTGGAAACCATCATACCCATTGGCTCTCCACTATGGTCAAACTGGAGATATCGTATAGTTTAAACAAAGTAGGCCATACGTCATTGTCAAACATGCTGTTAGCATCGATTGAAAAACGCATTAACGAAGTCGACGCACCACTTGTGGCACACTGTTTCTATAATGCGAGAAGTAAAATATTTGCAACACAAAAAGATTTTCAACAAGCGCTCAATTATGAAAAGAAAGCATTTCGAATTGAATCGGAGTTGGTAAAGAATATTCCGATCAGCGATCTAGGGCCAGCACAGTTAAGACGTCTTACTCGATTTGAATTACAACTCAAACTCATTTTATCTGAAATAGAAAATAAAGAATTAAAAGAAACAACCCTACAACATAAAAACGCAGTTGCGCAACTTCAACAGGACGCCTTAACCGATCCACTGACATCACTTCATAATCGTCGTTGGTTAGAACTAAAAGTTAAAAAGTTACGATTGAAGAAAAGTTCTTTTGCTTTGCTTGTCATCGACATTGATCACTTTAAGTTGATTAATGATGAACTCAGCCACCTTATTGGGGATAAGGTCATCAGACAAGTCTCGAAACAACTCACTCATTATTTTCACTTCCCTAATTGCCATTGTATCCGTTTTGGTGGTGAAGAGTTTTTAGTCATCTTAGAAAACACTAGCCTTGCACAAGCCTCTATTCATGCTGAGCACTATCGAACAAAAATACACCAATTTGATTGGCATACTATTTTGGGAGAACGTGATGTAACGGTTTCAATTGGTGTCACACTGCATCGACAAGGTGAAAATACACAGCGCACTTTTTATCGTGCCGATCAAGCGTTATATCGAGCAAAGTCGAAAGGCCGTAACCAAATTTGTTCAGAATCTTGATGATATTTCCCCTGAAAAATCGAAGGAGAATAAGTCGTTCTTTTTTGAATAAATTTTGACGAAGTTATCTCTATATATCATGATCTTATAAATACAATAAAATAGATAGAACAATCGATTAACATTCTAGGTCGCATCTCTCATTTATTTGGGTATACTGGTCTGACAAATTGATTCAGAGCGGTCTAATATATGAAAAAAAATATATTGTTTCTTTGTACTGGTAACTCTGCTCGATCTCAACTAGCAGAAGCCCTTTTCAATCATATGTCAGGTGAACATTTTCACGCAGACAGTGCTGGCTTTCAACCAAGTGAAGTCGATCCAAGAGTTCACCATGTTCTACAAAATCATAATATCTGCAGTAAGGGCCTCAGCTCTAAGGACTTTGCTGATGTCGAAGACAATGAATATGACTTTGTGATTTCTCTTTGTGATAATGCCAAAAACGAGTGTGCCCCCTTTGAACAAGATATTCATCAGTTACACTGGAATTTGGTAGATCCTAAGCCACTTGAAGGAACCGAGCCATTCCAAGAAACGGCAAATGAATTGATCAATCTGATAAACCTGTTCTTGCTGATCAATAATGAAGATCATGATATCCACTTAGACCCAAGTGCATTTTTTAAACTGATGAGCGATCCGCTGCGTTTGAAAATATTGATGTTGCTTGAGGACGAGCAAGAATTAACCGTCACAGACCTTAAAATGGCCCTTGGAGAAAGTCAGCCTAAAGTTTCACGCCACCTCGCACTTCTTAGGGATACAACTTTCCTAAAGGACACACGACAAGGTTTATGGATCCATTATCGACTATCACCATCACTTCCGACTTGGATCAGACACATGCTGCAGATTGTTCGTTTGGGTAACCCAGGGATCATTAATCTCGAAAAAAATCGCTTGAAATCCAGTAGACGGGCATTTTTACAAAGCGATTAATTCTGCAATAAACAGCAATAACAGGGATGTTTATACCTGTATACCCAAGTAACCTATTAGATGTTCTGTCTACCTTTGCTCTGTCTACCTTGAGGTTACTTCGGTTTATACTTTCGAAGCTTTGTGATTAAGAAGAGAAATCAGGATCAAGGAAGTGAATGGCTCTGCAAGCAATTTGTTCTGTATAATTGTTAATTTTCCAGTGGTTGGGGCTCCAGCCTTTAATAAACCGATGAAAATCGGCCCACGCCACTACAAATAATGGTCGCCATTCTAATTCAATTTCACGGCTGTCAAGGTGAGGCTGATAATACGCAATCGCATCGGCTAAAATAGCAAAATAATGATCCAGCAGCCATGATTCCATCTCTGCCCATTTCTCAGGTGCAATTGCACTACTCATAAATAAAGCGAGATCTTTCATTGCACAGCCATGCCCCACATATTGAAAGTCAACCGCGGCCACTTTTGTATCGTCCTGATTAAAGCAAAAATTGGCTAATTTTGCGTCGCCGTGAACGAGAGTACTAAAACGCACTTGTGCCAATGATTTATCAATCCGTTTTGCATACGCTTTTAGCTTGTGATCTTGGAGTGCATCCAGCTCATCCGGTCGGGTTGCCAAATGCCAATAAGTCCCTGTTGGCCAAAGCGTTGGGTCATACTCCCCAATATAGCGTGCATGAAAATGAGCCAGCCAAGCTAAGCATAATTGTATCTGCTTGGTATTCGCTATCGTCAGTGTAACGGGATAACCGGACTTTGCTAGGTCTTCCATAACGATCAGCCAAGAATGGTCTGTCTGCAAGCATTTAAGACCTTTTGGACTGCGGCATCGTTGATCGATATGAGTATTGGTCCGCTGATACCAGGCTGTCTCAACTTGATAAGAACGTAGCTTACGTTGATGACTTCGATCACTATTCCATCCTCTAGGGTGCTGTTGTGATTTTGGCAATTGGACGTGTTTTATGATTACCGTTCCTTGGGTAAAATGAATCCGAACCAGTTGTCCATAACCACTCCACAAAGGCTGGATAATCTCGCATTTTTTAAAGCTCCCTAAATTGAGTTCTTCGCCAATGGAAGCATAGAGAGAGGTTGGGTAATCTCGATAGTGTGGGTGGATTAAATGGGTCATACTCACTGGCCGAATAACATGTCCGTATGATTATGCGTCTATGTCCAAGTCATCTCAAGATTTTTAGGCATATATTCACTTATTCACTTATTCACTTATTCACTAGCATCACGATAATGCAAAAAACCCCTTACCGCAGTGGCAAGGGGTTTGACTTAACTAAGACAAAGGGGGGATATTTTTGTCGTTAAGGCTTAGAAGTCGTAACGTAGACCTAGTGCTAGCTCGTCTTGGTCATCAGAACCTTCTTCGTCTAGTAGGTCGAAGTTGTAAGACGCGTAGCCACGGAAGTTAGGCTTGAAGTAGTAAGTTACGTCGATTGCTAGGGCATCAACAACTTCATCGTTTTCTAGGTCACCATTGTTGTACGTTGCAGAGAACACAGTCTTGTTCATTGTGTAAGCAGCTGCAAGTTCAAATGCTTCGTAGTCAGCTTCAACGAAATCACCACCAGTGTAGTTAGCACCCATGTAGAAGTTACCGATCGTGTAACCTGCTGCTAGCATGAACTCATCTAGGCTTTCTTCGTCTGCGTAACCAGCACCGATTTCAAAACCAGTGTCAGCAAATGCGTAAGTTGCAGATAGCGAGTAACCATCTTGGTCTTGACCTTCTTGACCTTCAAAGCGGTAGCTTGCTTTAAGACCTAGGTTATCGAATTGACCTTTGTACGAGATCATGTCATCAGCGCGGTCAGCAACAGTTAGTTTTACAGCTGCATTGTTGCCATGGTAAGACATGATGTCAGTGAAGTCAGTGATTACACCTAGTGCACCGTCGTTCTTACCGTAAGTGATTTCGCCAAATTTACCGCCCATACCAGCGTATAGGTAACGAGTTTCTAGGTAAGTGCTGTCACTTTCAGAAGCAGTCGCGCCTACTAAAACGTTACCGTGTGTATCACGAACAGCAGCAACACCTTCTGAAGTTGCTTTCTTAGATTTGAACTCACCTTCCCAGTAACCAACACCGTATAGGCCGTTGCTGTTGATTTCTTGCTTACCTAAGAAGTTGATACGAGCACGAGACTTATCAGCACCTTCACCGTCCATAATAGATAGACGCGCTTCAGCACGGCCGCCCATTTCTAGAGTGCCGCCATTTTGGCTGTATAGTTCTGTTGCGAATGCTTGTGAGCCAGCTGCTGTTAGAGCCACTGCTACTGCTAGAGTTTTTAATTTCATTTTGTTTTCCATACCATTGTTTTATCGACAGTCTCCCATTTCTAGCACAATGATATCGTGCTCGATTAAGAAGACGGGAAGAATGGTAACAACTTTAGAAAATGACGCAACAGGTTGAATAGACTAGCTTTATTTTCGAAATGACTATAAAAATAGGCAAAATGACTAACCAGAGGCGGGGAAATTGTCAGTCAGATGGTTCATAATCGCGTATGACTACAAATTTTTTACACTTCCTAATGTGAATTAACACAAAAAAATGTGCATAGGATCACAAAAAAATAGGGAACTTACTTCATATGGAACAGAGTTCTTAATAAGTGAGAGTAAAAATGCACCTAAAATAACTGTCACACTGTGTATGACAAGCAAACATCATTAGAGTTCATATAAAGCTAAAAAAATCTCTAGAAAGCTCAAAGCTTGCTAGAGATTAATTTGATAAGTGTTTTACAACCGCGATATAAATGCTTGATCGAATAAGTTTCAGGTAACGTGACTATTTTCTTAAAGCATTCAGTTTTGCTTGCGCTAAACCAAATATGGTATCAATTGGGTAGGAGCCCTCATCGGTTGCCATCCCTGCGGCTTTACCCGTAAAGAGTTCAACCGCTTCCGTCACATGATCAATGGCCCAAATATGAAAATCGCCCTTTTCAACCGCTTTAACAATATCCGGACGCAGCATTAAATTGTGGGCGTTGGAGCGAGGAATGATCACTCCCTGCGTTTCATGACGACCTTTTATCATACATACGTCATAAAACCCTTCTATTTTCTCGTTCACCCCACCAATAGGTTGAGCTTCTCCAAATTGATTCATTGAGCCTGTAATAGCGATATCTTGTCGGTTAGGCTGTCTTGAAAAAGCAGACACCACGGCACAAAATTCTGCCATACTCGCACTGTCTCCATCGACGCCACCGTAGGACTGTTCAAAGGTAATGGTTGTGGTTAATGGCACTCTCGCGGTCTTACCAAATACCGACGACAAGTAAGCCGACAAAATCATCACTCCCTTTGAGTGAATACTGCCACCAAGATCAACACTTCTTTCAATATCAATGACCTCGCCATCACCGTAGCAAGTAGTCGCGGTAATTCGATTGGGCGCACCAAACATATGATCACTGGTGCTCAATACAGAAAGGGCATTAACCTGCCCTACCGCTGAGCCTTCTGTCCGCAGCAAGGTAGTGCCGTTAACAAACGTTTCCATCACACTGTCTTGCAGCCGACTCACTCTCATCGCTTGATTACCTAAAGCTTCCTCAACATGACCAATACGAATCATATTTGAATTGGCCTGGCGAGCAACATAGTTGGATTCACGCAGCAAATTGGCGATGTTGGCAGAATGCAATGACAGCTTGGTTTGATCACCTGACAAACGAGAGCTGTATTCGATAATACGAGCAATGGCTTTTTTATCACAATGCAGCATGTTGTTGTCATTGACGACGCTAGAGATAAAGCGAGCATACTGTAACTCAGAGTCTGGTGTCCGTTTCATTTCGTCTTCAAAGTCAGCAGTGACACGGAACAATTCAGCAAATTCTGGATCGTAATGCTGTAAAAGCTGATAAGTACGATAGTCACCAAACAAAATGATTTTGATGTCTAAGGGAATAGGTTCTGGATCAAGAGATACAGCGCCGGTTAACGTCACCTCTTTTTCTAAGGAGGTAAAACTGAGTTGTCTTGAACGCAGCGCCCGTTTCAATCCGTCCCAGACATAAGGCTGCTCAAGAACCTTCTGTGCATCCATTAGCAACACACCACCGTTGGCTTTATGTAAGCTTCCGGCGCGAATCAGTGAAAAATCGGTAAACACTGTTCCTTTGAATGTCGCCGTTTCAATAGAACCAAACAAAGAGTGATAGTTCGGGTTTTCTTCAACGACAATTGGAAAGTCACTGTTTTTTCTACCGACTAAAACATTGACCTTATAACGCCTTGGTAGCTTTTTATCCAAAGAGGCCGTGGCCATTTCGCCCTGCTCACCACTCTGTTCTAAAAAGATATCTGCGTTTTCAACAATGTCTTTTTGTAATTCGGTTAAGTAAGCTTTTATTTCTGAATAGCCGGCATAGTCCAGTTTAAGTTGCTTTATAAAGTGCGTGATGACGTCTAATGTCACATCATCATTGAGCTTTTTAATTTTGTCACTGAACGACTCTTCCCATTCCGTCAGCTCACGAATCATTCCTCTTAAGCTTACCTCAAGCTCATCGATACTGCTCGAAAAGTACTCTTGTTCTTTCTTACTCAAAGCATCAAACGATTCTTCGGTATGGAGCTCTTCACCATCCATTGCAACAAATTGATAATCGCCTTGTGCAGTGATGGTCAAGCTGATGCCTTTTTCTTTGGCTTCCTTACTTATGCTGTCTAGCTCAAGTTGCTGCTTATTCGCCAACTGATTTTTCAATCTATCTGCACGGCTATAGTACATTTCATTATCGAAAGCGAGTGGAATGGCATTGAGTAACTTCGCCATCAGTTTTTCGATATCACTTTTTAAGCGGCTCCCGACTCCGCATGGTAACTTTAATACCTTTGGGGTCCGCGTATCCTCAAAATTCGCGACATAGCACCAATCAAATAACGCCGTTTCATCATGCTGATGTCGGTTTAAATAGCGTAGGATCATCGTACGCTTTCCTAAGCCATTCTGACCAATTGCGTAAATGTTGTACCCTTTTTCCTTGATTGACATGGCAAATTCAACCGCTTTTTGAGCACGTTCTTGCCCCACTATTTCATCAATCGGAGGGAGTTCCTTGGTTGACTTACATGGCATATTTTCTAGCTCAGCAACAGAATATAGCTGTTTAGGTTCTAACCTTTGTCCTGCCATATGCGTCTCCTTGTTTTTATTGTCATATTTTAAGTGTAGAGACTATTTACTTAAATTTAAGTGATTTACCTTCAACACTGGTGTGTTTGAACACTTTACAAGCAACCATATGGTTATATTTGAGTAATGGCATACACTATCGCCCTCTATTTAACTCTCTTTATACCTTTTAGTTATATTTAGCACGTGAAAAATAATTGAGACCAAACGCTAAAGTTAGAATTAACAATAGAAATGCACAGTTTTAATAAAATTATCTGCTGTTTTTTTTATAAAGTTGAGCAGTTCAAAGTTTATTAGGTTGCTCATTGTGACAGCGAGATCAATTTAACATTTTATTAACATTTGACTCGCAAAGTTGCTTTTAATATTTAGGATTTTCTCAACGTTAACTGAAACATCAACGAAAAGGTGGTTAAAACCATGAAGAAAACGCTGAGACTCTCTGTTATAAATATCGCTATGTTGGCTTCGTCTCATGCACTTGCTGCGTACACAACCGGACATACTGATTCACCTTATGGCGCAAATTCACCTTATATAACCAACGTCAAAGGCACCATTGTTGAAGATTACTCTATCAAAGCAACGCCTAAGCCGGTGTATTCCTTTTTACGTTTTTTAACACCGCCGCTAGAGAGTCAGCAAGATTGGTTTAACCTTTCACCGATAACATCTAATGTACAAGGTGTCGGTGCCAATTTTGTTTATGACGCCTTATTGCCTCCTAGAATCCCAAAAACGATTGTTGTGGCAGTCTTAGATTCTGGCGTTGATATCGAGCATGAGGATCTTAAAAATAAACTGTGGACCAACACAAAAGAAATTCCTGATAATGGTCTCGATGATGACAACAATGGTTACATTGATGACGTACATGGCTGGAATTTCCTTGGCAATCAGCATGGACAGAATGTTAACCAAGACACACTGGAAGTGACTCGCGAATACAAAAAGTACCTTGATATTTTAGCGGAACAACAATGGCTAGATGATGAACAACAAGCGTATTACAAAAAAATCGAACAAAACTACCTTGAGGCCGTGGAAAGTAATCGCTCTGCATTAGAACGCGTTGAACAAGCAACAGGCCTTGCTCGCTCGCTTCAACAACAAATCCTAAATGTGATTTTACACGATGACTTTAGTGTTGATGGTTTAACGCCACTCTTGCAGCATGATTCTCCACAAGTTGCTAAAGCAGCGAAGGATTTAATCGAGCTTTTTGACACTTGGTATTCCTTTAAATATTTGGACTCTCGTTATAATCGTTATTTAGAAGCACTGCAGTATCATTACAACGTCAACTTCGATACCCGTCAAATGATAGTGCAAGATGATATTAGCAATCCTTGGGAGAAAGGCTATGGAAATAACCTGGTTAAAGGCCCATCAGGCAGACACGGTACTCACGTAGCCGGGATCATTGCGGCTGAACGTGGTAATGGGATAGGTATTGATGGTATTGCTGAGAACGTAGAAATCATGTCTGTACGAGTGGTTCCTAACGGTGATGAACGTGACAAGGACATTGCCAACGCGGTTCGATATGCCGTTGATAACGGCGCGAATATTATCAATATGAGTTTTGGTAAAAGTTATTCTCCACGCAAGTTTGTCGTCGATCATGCTTTCCGCTATGCGGCCAAAAAAGGTGTGCTCATCGTTCACTCTGCTGGCAACAGCAAAAGTGATAATGACTTAAAACCAAGTTTCCCAAATCGTTTTGCTCAACATGCTTGGTCACAACCAATTGAAACTTGGATGGATGTTGGTGCTTCAGCGAAATATGCTGACGAAAAACTGGTCGCACGCTTCAGTAATTTTGGCCAAACCAGTGTTGATATTTTCGCTCCGGGTTACCGTATCCTATCGACAACTCCCGATAACACTTATGAATCACTCAGCGGCACCAGCATGGCCGCGCCCGTGGTCTCGGGTGTCGCTGCACTCGTCTGGTCTCATCACCCTGATCTCACAGCAACAGAGCTGAAATCGGTATTAATGGATCAAGCTCGACCTTATGCTGACTTATTAGTGAAAAAGCCATCTTCACCAGAGCAGTTAGTCCCATTTGAAACCTTATCCATTTCTGGTGGTATTGTTGATGCTGAAGCGATCTTTTCAAGTTTGTCTGAGCAACCCTAGAGGTCGATAGCTCTTAGATGTCAGTAGCATAAAGCTAATCATTCGCTACCATCGGCAATTTGCTTATTAAGGGGGGATCAGGCAGATACCCCTTCATTCCTTTTGTTGAGTTCCATTAACAAGCAGTATGCCTTTTCTTAAAAAAATAAGATAAATCCAAGTGGCTTCAAAATACTGCGTCCAGCGAGATATTGAGGCTTTGACAATTTTACTGGGGTAATCGATGCCATTCTGTTAGTGTTGACCGATTGAATGATAAAATTACACGATAACTATGACGTCTTGGTTCTCTGAAATCCAACAATATATATTAGCTAACCATCAACAATGGAGCAGCAGTGTTTTATTCATTACTGTTGCCAGTTTTTTCTCTTGGGTAATATGGCGAATTCTCTGCTCTCGTCTTACCATTTTATTTGAGAAAACACCCTTTAAATG
This sequence comes from Vibrio azureus, assembly GCF_002849855.1. NCBI lineage: Bacteria > Pseudomonadati > Pseudomonadota > Gammaproteobacteria > Vibrionales > Vibrionaceae > Vibrio > Vibrio azureus. Next base: position 368,424 of record NZ_CP018617.1, on the reverse strand, counting down.
GGATGACATGATCCTCGCGGCAATTAAAACTCCAGTCAGCGCACTTATCTGGTGTTGGCCTGCGACCGTGTCTTTAGGAATCGTTTTGCAAAGCGAGCTCGATAGCCAAGTGAACTGGCTGAGCACTCTAAAACTGCTGCTTGTGATTTGTATGCTCGTGTGGGCTGTACTGCGTTTAGTGAGCAATGTTGAAGCGTATATTTTGGCACAAAAGAATCGTGATGAAACCACAGTTCAAGCCATCGCAAAAGTGTTTCGGCTGTTCTTTATTGTCATTGGCGTAATGACCATTATGCAAGCCTTCGGTCTGAGTTTGTCCGGGCTGCTGACCTTTGGTGGTGTGGGTGGCTTGATTGTCGGTCTCGCCGCAAAAGATCTACTCTCTAACTTTTTTGGTGGCATGATGATCTATTTTGACCGTCCATTTAAAGTCGGAGATTGGATCCGCTCACCTGATCGTCAAATCGAAGGAACTGTAGAACGCATTGGTTGGAGAATGACTTGCATTCGTACCTTTGAAAAACGCCCTATCTACGTACCCAACTCAGTTTTTAGTAATATTGTGGTTGAAAACCCTTCGCGCATGCTGAACCGAAGAATTTATGAAACCATAGGTCTACGCTATGATGATGCAGAAAAAATACCGTTGATCATCGATGCCGTACGAGAGATGCTGAAACAACATGATGATATCGACAGTAGCCAAACTTTAATTGTTAACTTCAACAAGTTTGGTGCTTCATCACTCGACTTCTTTATTTATACCTTCACTAAAACGGTGAACTGGGTTCGCTATCACGAAGTCAAACAAGACGTTTTAATGAAGGTCGTTGCGATCATCAAAGCACATGATGCCGATATTGCTTTCCCTACTCAAACAATCAAGTTAGAGCCTCAAGAAGTTAGCGCACCACTCGTACAAAGACCTACCCCTTAATCCAACAGACTATTAGGGCTTTAGCTCACCGTTGATCCCCAAGCAACCTCTGGCTGCTTGGGTCTATCACGATGACTCTATGCTCTCCATCCCATCATTATACCCAAGTAACCTCAAGGTGCTTGGGTATATATTTATATCAAAACATTCTTTAACAAAGAGGAGGGAGAAATTAAGTCATTATTTTGAACTCAAGTAATTGGCAACCGCTTGATAGGCTGGTAATGAAGTCGGATCAATGGCTGAATTCGAAGCGGTAGGGTAAGAAGAAAGCCTGACAATCACCATGTCCGCACTTGGATCAACATAGATGGTTTGTCCATGCACGCCACGGGCAGAGAAAGCACCATTTTCATTGTGCATCACCCACCACATACTGCGATAACTGCCACCTTCTAGCGTTTTATAACCCGCTTTAGCAAACGCTTTTTTATCTCCTCCAGCTCTAATATTGCTCACCACTTTTTCTGGAAACAATCGCTGGCCATTAATCACTCCACCATTCAGCATCAATAAGCCAATTCGTCCTAAATCACGCAGTCCAGCGCTCAACCCTCCTCCGGCAAAAGGAACGCCCTTCGCGTCAACCGTCATATAGGCGCTCTGCTCTGCAGCCATTTTAGACCAGATCCGATCGGATAATAAATCAGCCATACTCTTACCAGTAACTCTTGATATTATCCAACCTAAAGTATCTGAGTTGACCGTTTTATAGCCAAAGACTTCACCATGAGCGATAGTGTCTTTTTTCAATGTTTTTAGATAGTCAAAATAACCATCTGGCCCTTGGTAGCTTTTATCCTTTGGTAAGGGGCTCGCTGCCTTTGAATAAACCCAGATATCAGCATTAGGATCAGCATAGTTCTCACTGTATTTTAATGACGTTGTCATATCCATAACTTGTCTGACCGTAGCCGTTCCAAACGCACTGTTTTTAAGCTCAGGAATGATATTTGCGACAAGTTCATCCTCATTTAATGCCCCTTCAACAACTAAAATCTCAGCTAACAACCCAGTAAGAGATTTTGTCATCGACATCGCAGCATGCTGAGTGATTGGGTCGAGGCAGCCAGAGTAGTGCTCGTAGACAATCTGCCCCTGATGTAAAATCAGCATACCATCAGTATAGTTGGAAGCTAAAGATGCCCTCCATGTCATGACCTTATCACTACCAAGGGGCTTAAATTCTATCTTATCAATCGCTTTATCCAGATTTTGAGTGATACTTGCCGCCGCTCCGATACCACGGCTGACTTCTTTGGTCGGCATCAATTCACGGATATGGCATACTGTCCATCGCATCTTAGGGAAGCTAAAGAAATCAGATTCTGGTTGCATGATGAGCTTATTTTTTGGCACAGGAAAGCCCTGCATCCACCCCAATGTAATCGGATCAGACTCACTCGCACTTAACAAAGGTACCTCCGAAGAACTAGCCAAATTCATCGGGCCAAAAGTGACAGCAAGTAAACCTAGAGCGACTTTCATACTTGACGTTGAAAACGACATCAATAAACCCTCTTTTTTAGTTTTCTGACAAAATCAATCTGTATGACAAGTATTTTAAGTGCTCTTCGCAAGCTCCGTCTTATTAAAAAACATTTTTGCCATAGGGCTCTCATTCCTCTAACGTGTCTGCTTTACCTCCCTATAATTTAACTTGACTCGCCAAAAAACTTGAGTAGCGAGGCTTTAAAAGGAATGTGTTTAGACTTTTGATGATGTAATTTTAACGATCAATATTGAAAAAATATTTTTAAAAAGAAATCTAATAACTTCAAAAAGCCAAAGAAAGTCTTTTATTATTATCATAGGTAAAGGTACTTATTTCAGAATAATTATTCTAGAAATAGTGTTTTGTTTATATCCTATTATATTACTGTTCATCACTATCCCCCCACAATTAATAATAAATATACATATACACTAATTGGTTAACTAATGAACTAAAAACTCCGGCTTTCACTCAAAATTTTTGATTTTATGGCTATCCAAAAGGTTAAAAATGTGGCTAAATTACAGTATACCAAGTGACTTCAACATGCTTGATTCTAAGCTATGTCACTGAATAAAAATAATTAAAGACAATATCAAGCCATAGCAACATCATCTCAATTCAGCTGGCATATCTAGGTAAGTTCTAGGCAGTTTTTGGATTATGATGCGCTTGATTCACTGCCTTTATAGCGATTTGCAATGTACAACATTTATATTTCCAAGGTAAAATAATTATTTAATCACACTGCAACCTATGAGAGCTAAAATAGCACCTTAGTATGTAGTGTGTGAGCCTACCTGGGAATATAATCTTCTTTAAACTGGGTGACCTATGGCGACAATCTTAGAGCAATTGCAACTATCTTTATCTATCACTGGACCAATCTGTTTAATGTTACTATTGGGTATTCTGTTTAAACGTGTTGGGCTGATTAACGATAATTTTATTGAAATTGGGGCTAAATTAGTTTTTCAAGTAACATTACCAACCATGCTTTTTTTAAGTATTGTGGCCTCTGAACATAACTTTGTCGCAGCTAAGAGCTTTGTAAGCTACGGAATTATCGCTACTGTATGCTTTTTCATTTTTGCATATATTTCTGTCAAACTATTTTTCAGTTGCTCACCAGAGCAAGGTGTCATCATTCAAGGTGCATTTCGCTCTAATACCGGCATTATTGGCATAGCTTACGTCACTAGTACTTATGGTGCTCAGGGAATTGCCCTTGCCGCTCTTTACATGGCCATCACTATTTTCCTTTATAACATTCAAGCCGTTATTTGTCTCTCTCCGAAAGGTACGACTTCAGGCTCGCAAACCGCTAAAATGATGGCAAGAACTTTGACCAAAAACCCATTGATCATTGCCATTATGGCGGGACTGTTCTGTTACGTATTGTCTATTCCCGTTCCCAGCATCGCAATAGAGGCTGGACACTACTTATCAAAAATGACTCTTCCGCTCGCTCTTTTATGTATTGGTGGCTCTCTTAATCTGAATTCAATGAAGCAGGAAAAAGCACCATCATGGTTTGCTAGCAGTTATAAGCTCATGCTCGCGCCAATCGCCATTACTTCCGGTGCTTATTTTATGGGCTTTAGAGGCGTTGAACTTGGGATACTATTTTTTATGAATGCCTCTCCTGTTGCTTCTGCAAGCTATGTTATGGCCCGTTCAATGGGTGGGAATGCCGTTTTGGCCGCCAACATCATTGCTTTAACAACGGTACTCTCTACCATAACCTGTACTATCGGGATAATGATTTTGAATACACTGGAATTAATTTAAGCTCTTTTGCTTGGAAGATATACCCAAGTAACCTCAAGATACTTGGGTATACCCCCTATCATTCACTTTAAAAATCAAGTCAACAAACACCAGAGTTTGTTGACCTACCTAAGCAATAATATGGGGAATAAAACGAGCAACATCATTGGTAATGCGATTATTGGATTCGCGAAATGAAATACCACTACCGGTTTTGCCAATCATCCAAGAACCGACAACGATGTGTCCATGTTCAAATTCCGCTAATGGTACATATTCCTGACAAATAAACCCTTCATTACCATAGTTTCCAGTCGTGCCCTCTACTGTTTTACCTTCCAGCACAATCTCAATGTTCGAACCTTCGCGAGAATAAATTGGCTTAGTTACCTTATTAATCATTCGCTTTGCTGAGTCTTCAGATGAAAAGTAGCATTCGAGCAAGTTGGGATGCTGAGGGTAAAGTTTCCACATTATGGGTAGAAGCGCTTTCGAACTTAATAACACTTTCCAGATTGGCTCTATAAATCGACAACCACTTTCAGCTAAGTAGTCGCCGTATTCATCAAGTAAAGCAAATTCATAGGGGTACAATGAAAACATATTAAATATCTTGTTGGCATTGTGATCTAAGAATTCATTATCGACAGATAGTTGAATCTGATTAATATCAACCATTTCAGTCTGAAAGCCAACCTCCTCTGCGCATTGGGCTAAGTAAGTGACCGTTCGTCTATCTTCTGACGATGTCTCATCACACGCAAAATGCAATGTCAGTGACTCAAGATTTTTAGCTTCACGCAAATAAGCAAACTGAGCAATAATTCGTTCATCAAGCAAGTTGAATTGATCGACATGACGTGGCAACTTAGCTAAATCAACACACTGCTTCATCCAATCCCAAGCCGCTACGGACAATTCGAATAAAGAAGTCGGAGTCTGAGCGTTATACTCCAACATTTTTGCTTCACTATAACCGTCCCAAGCGAAATCAAACCGACCATACAGATAAGACTTATCCGTTGCCCAAGACTGACGTAACAAACGGTGGTGCTTTTCAGGTAAACCAAATAGATGAAGTAAGTCATGTTCAAATACATGAGCCACAGCCTTAATCGCTAAACCATGCAGCTCTTCGGTCACTTTATCAATGTAATCAACTTGCTCACGACTCACCTGAAAATACCGGTTTTCACACCAATAAGGATGTTTTGAAGACACTTCATAAAAATCAAACCCAAGCTCTAATAAGCGTTCTGCCCAGTTTTTACGAGGTTCAATATCAATTTGAAGCATAGATCTTCCCAATCCCCGTTAACCGCCAAAGCCACCAAAAGAGCGGCCAGATCTTCCAAATCCACCAGATGACTTTGTCGATTTAACTGAGCTGGCTTTGAAAGCATGCGTCTTAGTGGCAGACTTAACTTTCGATTCTAATTTCGATTTTTTCTTTTGCTGGCCATAAAAGTTATTGCTATTAACGCCGCCAATACGTCCAGTACCAGATCTTACTCTGTATTCACTGCAATCTGTTCGTTCAAATTCTGCAAGCTGTTGCTGAGCCTGTTGACATCGAAGGTACTCCGCTTCATTGTCATCAAGTCTAGAGCTTGGCAGGTTTTTTCTATACGAGTCATCAAGCGCAAGATTAAGCCCATCAGCATCTTGGATATCGGATATCCTCCGACCGTCAGCCATAAACGCGACGTTATAGAGGCTGCTTTTATAAGAATCAGAGGTAAAAAATGGATAGCTCTTATCATTGTTTTCATCTTTATGAGTGATAAAACCAGCCATTTTAGGAGACCAAACACCCTCTTTATCTTCAAGACAGTTTTTAGAACCAAAGTCTCGAGAGCACTCAGACTCAAGCATATATTTAAGCGCGGTGCGTTTTGCTTCACGTTCAGCAAACTTGTATGCAGTATAACATTGGCCTGATAGCACCTTATTACACGTCTCCATTTTGGTGAATGCATAATAAGGGGCTTCTGCCGTATCGCATCCACTTAGCATCGCACCGGAGCTCAGGCCCAGAAACATAACGATAGGCTTTCGGTCACCAATCAGGTGTTTTTTAATGTCGACATTGCCCTGTAATTTACTCATTGAAGTCACCCTTAATACGTCATTGAACCAGCATTGAGAAGACCTATTGCGATATACAATGCAGCTGCAATTACCGCAGCACCGACTTCGTTATTTTCGATACGCTGAACGAATTTTGGCATGAATACAAAGCGAACAATTTTAATCGCAATAATTTGAGTCAGTAATGACACGAATGCCCAAGTAGCGAAATCAACATAACTGATTGCATTTTGAAACACACCATTAATCGCAATACTATAACCAATAAGAGAGCCGCCAAGAGCAATAGCTGCTGCTATATTTTTTTCTTCTTTTATTAATTTCCATTCATTATATGGTGTAAAAGCGATCGCGATATATTTAAATATTAACAAGCAGGCAAGTCCTGTGAAAAAATATGCTGCAAAATTTCCCAACGCTGCCAGATCAATGTATTCCATTCGGTTAGTATCCTATTATTATAAATGCGAGAAAGCCAAATATTTCAAAGTACCATGTTCGACAAAACTCCCTAGGTTTCAGACACAACAATGACTCACAGAGATTAATCTGTATTAAGCGCTATTCAAAAGTCTGAGAACCAAGCGAGAAAGACAAGGTAAGTTCAACCCTATTGCATCACACAAAGCACAAGGAAATGAAGACATATTCAACAAAAGTAACATAAGTCATAATAAGTTTGGAATGGATATTTGTCGGTAACCTATGAAATAAGCACAATGGTTATAAAAAAAGTCATTATGTCTATCAATATACCCAAGTAACCTCAAGATACTGTGTTCAGCGAGATGACCTTATCTCTCAGGCGCGGCAACGATTCGAAGATATAGTCGTTCTACATTGAGAATCGTAAACAAAGTCTGAGAGTTAAGGTCGCTCGCCCTTTGGGAGCGTGTCACTGAGCCGACTTCTTGCGTCAGACAACCGTTCTTCTTACAAAAATAAGAAAGAGCCTGCTATTCCCCTTCGTTGTCTTCCTTGAATTCGACTCAGTGACCTCGCTCTGAATCAAGCATCTTGAAGTCACTTGGGTATAATAGATAAATTAAATGAGTAAGTTGATCTAGAGCGATTAAACCATATCCAAGTGATCTTTAGGAACAGAGGCAAATTGGAAGGCTATGGTTACAACAAGATATGACAGACGTGAGAGAGTAGAGAGTAGAGAGTAGAGAGTAAGATTAGTTTGATTGCGTTGACGGCAGAAAAAAAGCGCAGTGCTGGCTGCATACTGCGCGAAAAACAACGAAGAAAACAACGTGGTTTCATAAGGTGATACGTTAAAAGAAGCAACAAGATCAACCTGAAAGTCTTTCTGAATGAAAAACATGTACAGGAGATTTTCTACTGTTTGTTAAACTTCGGAGCTCGCTCTCGTGGAGCTAAATTACTCGAGCTGATGAACTATTTTGTACTCCGAATCGACTGAACTTTTTCTATACCTCGACTTCCAAAGTAAAACGCATATATCGTAATCAGAAGCGTTTTCAGTAAATCTAACCAAGGGGTAATTATATCAATATGTTCTGGAGAAAGAATAAAGATAGTAAGGTAAGCCAATACCATCGTAGAGATGGTCAAAAATGCAACAGAAAGTGGTCGTATATTTTTAGAAAGCCAACTGTCCGATTTCATATCATTTTGATGCCTAGTGCTTACTTCCTCATCTTTCTTTGCTAAAGCATTAAGTTGAGCAACTTTGAATCCATTCAATTCTTTTTCAAGTTCTATTTTAAGTTGACCTTTTTCTTCATCCGAAGTAATTAAACTGTCAATTGCATTGCCTATTGAGTCAACTAAGTGACTGACACCAGAAGATAATGTCGATGAAAATAATGACATGATTTATCCTTAAAAAGTATTCATTTTCTAATTAATACACCCAAGTGACCTCATTCCAAATCAAGTATCTTGAAGTCATTTGGACATTGCACGTACTTCAATACGATTTGGTGATATCGTATTTTTAGTTGATTATGTTTGATTGAGCAGTTTTTTGACTAATAATAACAGCTCTTTACGATGGGCTAACCCGTTTATTCCACCATTGATTCGTCTTGTTACCTTAACAACATCATCATGATCTGCAAATTCGTTGAGCTTATTTTTCTGCCAAAACCAACACGCAGAAGCCACGCAAAGATCAGGATCAGAACTCACAAGATCTGGATTGGCCACAACATCCAGATCTACTGTTTTATTGAAATGAATATAGTTATTTTTACCTGTTAATTGAATTAATCCTCGGCCTCGATATCGCCAACCATCGCCTGAGTTGATAGTGCCATTGCCCATTCTATTCGCGTAAACAAGATTGGCAATCTTCTCAGGTTTCCTTGCGTATCGCACACAATCTTCATCACATTGAAAGTACTTACCGAACACACTCTTTAGCGCTTTAGCACTGTAATTCAGATTTTCACTGGTCGCTTTAAGCATATTACTTTCATGTAATATCTGCGCTAAAAAGTGAGCTACTTGTAATTTACTTTTAATATCATGCTTATCCATGTTTTCATTTAATGCAACAGAAATAACATGGCATTTTTCTCGATTAAAATGAGAGCATAATCGAGAGACAATATCAGTGGTAACATAACCATTATGATTCGTTTTATTTGTACTTACCGTACACAGGTCATCTATACTAGGAAGTGAAATATTTTGCCCCTCTCTAATTAGATTCGGATTTGAAATATTATTAAATTTGGCAACCTTAAGATATAAATTTGAATCACCATATTGTTCATTACAAATCGACATTAATGTTTCACCTGATTTGATTGTATGCATTTATCTCTCCTGTCCAATTATTCAATTATTTCTCACAAGTAATAATTCGTTAGTTCCATCTTTACTACCGGTGGTAATATACCCCCAGTTAAAATATATCACCCACGCTTGGTCGAGCTGGTCAATATTTGTTGATGATGTCCAGTAGTAGCCCCCACCAAATACAGGAAATATATTTCCATTGATAACAGGTACTCTGCATGACATTTCAAGTAAGCTTGTCAGTTCCTTTATATCTGGCACTCTCCAGTCAGAGTAACCAGCAAAACCTTGCGAAATCGTGGACAATAAGGCAGCCTCCCAAGTCAATTTACTTCTTATTCCTTGATCACAATTACGTCCCTCTAAACCTTCACTGCATCGCTTCCACATCAATGATGTTTCGGTATCAATAACTACAGCTTCATTGGGGGTAGGCTCTTCAATTTGAAATCTTTGATCAGGAGCCGTTGGTTCAATATTGCTGTAACATGTTTGAGCCTGTAAATTTATTGAATAGATAATAAAATAAATAAGAAATATCTTATTTATAACAATAAGACTCCTTTTCATATAATAAATCCTTATTAATTATTTTTTGAAACCCGTTATCTCTTCATCCGAGTGATTTTTTATATACCCAATTAACCGCCAAATTTTGCGTTCAGTAAAGCGACTTCTTAAAGCAAAAAACTTGGGTATATTAGTTAGAAACAAGTATTAGATAATTGGCGGTATTTGTTTTAGAACGATATGAACTATGGCCTGTACTAAAACTTATGTACCATGCATCATCTGAATCTGGTAAAAATGAGTTGAATGTCCAATAAATGCCATTATTGATCGTTGGAAAAAATCGATGATCTACTTTTAATCCATTCGTTCCAAAATTGATTAAGCTCGACAGTTCAATGACTGTTGGCAAACGCCAGTTTTCAGCCCCACAAAGTCGGCTTTCGTTCACAAGGGTAACGTAATCTTGGCTATCAAGATGGTTGCTATCAGATTTCGTCCCCTCCTTTCCACCATTTGTCGTTTGGTCATCATTGAACCAGTAGAACTGCCTCTCGCTGCTATGAACACTGCCATCTTGTTTTTTGACTTGCCATCTTAGCCCTGTAACAAGATCCAAGACACAAGACCATTCAGTCACTGTGGTGTCTACATCTTCATTAATTACTTTTCCTTGTGAGTCTAACTTCGCAAAACTGAAACCACCATAGCCATCATGATCATTATAAGTGGAAACATCACGACCATACTCCGCATCTTGCCCAATAAAGCTCTCACCACAATTTATCTGCTGTATATGATCAAAGCATCGAGTTAGGCCTGTATCGTTGACCTCTTTACTGTAAACATACACGCTATAATCCGCATAGGCAGGATTCCAATTCGCTTCTTCTGTTACTGTCCCTGTTACCGTTGCAGTACCAGGTTTTAATAAACTCACTTGCCCACTTGCTTGATCAACCAGCACCACCGATGGGTCTGATGATATATAAGTAATCTCACTCACGGAACCATCAACAAGAACTTCCTGAATAAAACTATCGCCTTTTTTTCCTGCCATAAAAGGCTGAGAAAATGTCGCAATTCTATCCGCTTTGGCTATATCAATCTCAACAGAAACATCATCACTAAAAACGATATCGTGATAGTTATCTCGTCCTGAGATGGTTGCAAGAATCTTTGTTTTTCCCGCACCATTAATGCTCACTTCTCCACTATCTACATTCACTAATGCGACCTCATGATTAAGCGAGAAATACTGAACGATGCCACCTTCACTACTTTTGATAATACTCGGTAGAACAAAGTTTTTATCACCAAACGTTTTTTCAATTTTAGCAATAGGAAAAGACGCCTGATCGACAGCTCTCTTGACCGTCAGTGTCAAGGTTTCTTCCGCTGCCAAAAAGCGCTCATTTTCGTTCACGCTTGCTGAAATGAGTGTCGTGCCAGCACCTTGAATAATTACGCTTCCTTTCTCTGAGTCAACGACTGCTACATCATGATTACTTGACACATATTGTATTGCTCGGTTATCGCCAACTGGCGTAGTCTTTGGCAATGTAAAACTTACATCACCAAACGTCTTCTCTAAGTGCGAATATGGGAAGGGTACGGTACTCGTTTCTTTGTTAATGATTAACGTCAAAGTATCTCGTATCGCTAAGTAGTGCTCATTTTCATTTACGCTCATGGTAATAATTGTCGTACCAGCTCCTTTAAGCGTTACCTTACCAGTCTCAGAATCGACCACTGCTACGCTATGATTACTCGAGTGATATCGAACCGTTCTATCGTCTTCATTGGTCACAATACTTGGTAATACAAAATCAGTATCCCCTACTATTTTTTCTAGTTCAGAAAATGGCAAAGGTTCACGCTTGTTAGCTTTATTAACCTTAAGAATAAAATTGTCTGTCGCTGCAAAATAGCGGTTATCCTCCTCCACACGTGCTGAAATGGTCGTGCTACCCGTCCCTTTAATCATTACCTCTCCCGTAACAGGATCTACAGTCGCAACCTCATGATTACTAGAAAAATATTCAATAGATCTATCATCGCCATCATTGATAATACTGGGCAAGAAAAAGCTTTTTTCTCCGAACGTTTTCTCTAATTGCGAAAATGGAAATGGTATAGGGTTTAGTGCTTTACTCACAACTAAAGTAAAAGCATCCATCGCAGCTAAATAGTCTTCATCTTCACTCACGCTTGCTGATATGGTGGCGGTTCCAGAGCCTATAATAGTTATCATCCCTTCTTTAATAGTTGCGACTTGTTCATTGCTTGATGAATATGTCACAGGTCTACCACTACTTGAATTCGCGGAAGCCAAAAATGGCTGAGAACCATACGTAAACTCTTGATTGATAGTATTAATAAACAATACTTCATCAGGCCGACGTGCTGAAGAACGGTTTATACTTGCTAAGTTTTCAAACAGTGCAGATAACCTAGAAAAATCGATAGGCTCTACCACTCTTTTATTGATTTCTTTACCAATGGAAGGGGATTTTAATGGAATATAAGGGCTTGTTATTAAATCATTCGCCGCTAATAAAACCTTGACTCTTATTTCAGAAAGTAAGGTTCTCATTTCAGCTGTAAGGATAAATTCTTCAGAAAAGCTTTCCTGCTGTGTGAATAGAGATAAATAGGAAATATTTGACGAAATTGCAGCATTAATTAAAGATAATAATACAAACTCTTCATCCATTTTATCGGTAATTTCTTTAACGTTTGGAAGACTTAGATTAAGCATATTCAAGTCTAGATTAGACTCGAACCCAAAAAGCTCAAGCACAATGTCACTCCCAACTTTGCTCAAAGCATCAAATTTCTGTTGATCAAGTGGGTGCCCAAGCTCATTTTCAACAAGGTTAACAACTAACGTGCTTAACCCATTAAGTTGTGTCTCTCTGACGAAACCACCTGTCATATCAGTTTGCGAGTCCTGATACCATGCTGTTTTGAGCGCGACACTTCCTAAGTCTTCATTGAGTATATCTTCATCAAACTTATATGGCTCATTTTGATTTGGCACGTAGCAGAACACTGAATCACACTGCATACTTCCTTTGATGGACAAGTCTGAAATAAGTGTAAATATTGAGCCTTGCCCTAAGGCATATTCTGCTTCGAAAAGACCATTATTATTACTTTCTCCCTGCCATATTAAGACGTTTTTCTCATTGATCACTTTAATATCAGCATTGCGCACCACGCCTTTTAGCAAAGAACCCGAAAGCATCACTTTTAAACTGCCTTGATTCTCTCCCACCTCAAGACAGCCTAAAATAAAACTCAAAGGTATAAAAAAAATGACCCACTTAAAAACTTGCATGGTCATATTACTCCTAGATGAAAACATATTTAATAATCATAAATATACCCAAGTGACCTCAAATGCTTGAGATCATTTGGGTATAAATTAAAGGAAGAATTTATTTGAAAATGTTGTTAAATGGACGCTCACCATGACTTTAAACATTGTCTCAATCTCACCACACACTCTCATTTGATCATGGCTGAGTTGCGGATTTGAACAATCGGTTCCTTGAAAACGTTCTAGTCGTGTAAAAAAGTCTTGATCAAACCGATTTAAAATACCTTGTGCCTGAAACCAAGCTTCTCGGTTTGTTGCCGCTACAAAGTAATTAAGCTCGAATACTTCTTTAAATGGTTCGTTAAAGTCGGAATACGCCGCCCTGAGCACATACCGTTGCGCGCCAAACGATTCTATTTGTGTAAAATCTCCGTATTTTCCATAATCTCCTTCTTGATTAAGATCATCCCAATGATTATTAGCAACAAGATGCAAAAACTTGTCAGGCCCCTCCTGTATATCGAGCTGTTCTTGTGGCGTTAACACCCTCGCATGATACTGAATTTCATACGAGCATGTTCGACAAAACATATCGCCTTGAGTCACTAAATACCCATCTTCAACAATCAATGCAACACCCTTTGGTACAACAATGTTTAGCCCATATCGACCATCCTCATACACATCAAATTCCAAGTTTTGATAGTGAATTTTGTAATCACGAAAAATGACATCAAATAGCTGAAAGATCTTATTCATGTCGCTCGGTATTGCGGAGGATTCAAGCAATGATTGATAGGTTCGGGTTTTAACCTTCATGAAACGAAATTGTTGGTAATCCACCTCGATAGGCTGAGATAAACCAAATTCAAACTCTTGCACTTCGTCGGCATTTGCTGGTGCTATCAGAAAAGATGACAGTAGATTGAATATACTTTTTGCATCTGTATCTCGGGTGGGCGTTAACAAGGATATTTGTTGAGATGCATCAACCCGATCTTGGCTAAACAACGTATTGATTGCCTTCAATGAAGGTGGCAGTTCTACCGGTGTATTCGCTTGAGTCAGTTGTACTAAGTTCGATGCAGGAATAACCCAACTAACGCTAGACGCACCGTTTTCCAAGCCACCATTACCTATACCGATCAACTGACCTTCCGTATTGACAATTGGTGCACCAGAGTAACCCGGTAACAAGCTGCCATCTAGGTAGTAAATTGGTAATGAAACATCTAACAAATTAGCTGCAATAATCTTATTTAGTGCGTCGGGTGGCAATAGCACTTTCAATATTTCAGGTTTAACGAATCCTTTGCGTAACTCTCGTGTACTCATACCGATTGAACCACGATTAAAACCCAGCGCAGACACTTCCTCTTTATACTCTGGCGACGCTTGGTCAAAAGTTTTGAGAGGTATCCAACCTTCAACAGGCTTGTTTACCTCAAGAAGAACCAAATCTGCTTCAGGTAAGAGTGCTTTTATCTGACCTAGACGCTTTTTCTTACCAAATTCCACAATGATTTTGCTTTCTGAATGCCCAGAGAGGACATGTAAAGATGTCACGACTTGGCGGTTATTTTGCCAAAGGAAGCCTGTCGCAGCTCCCGTGACGCCTTGCTTCCCCTTAATTAAGATTCTCACTGTTGATTGACTTAATTTATCGGGGTCAAAGCCTGCGTAAACAAAATTACTACTAAAAAAAGCAAAAAATAACGCCAAGCTAACCAGCCAAGAGTAACGCTTATTTTCCAATAAGAAAACGATCATCTTAGAATCCACACAATGTATTTTTTACCATTTTTAGCGAATGAAGTTTTAGGTCTTCATGGAGTGATGAAGTATCAATTGAGGAAGCGACGGTATGCCAATCTTGGTCTAAGCTAGACATAGTAGAAAAAATAGACTCATAATCCTTGCTGTTCATCACTTCTGGTGTGAGTGAATCACACTCTTGCTCTTCGACCTGTTCGACCTGACAGACCGCATGTTTTGTTGTAAGAAGTAACCCTTTTTTATCTTGAAGCGAAGTTTGCTCTGTAACGTGATCAACGAGATCCTCCCAGACACCTCCTGTAAGCTCAAAGTTATTTACAACTTCATCAAGCGGAAGAGAGTTGTCCGTATATTCCAGTTCATCACAGCCATTTAGCTCAACAGGAGAGCTAAATAAAACACTTGCATGCTGAGCAGTTGCAATAGATTGTGCAAATTGAATTGGTGCTGTTGAACTTTGGTTATTCTGTTTTGCTTCTCCTTCTAACTGCTGAATCAATTGTGGAGTATTTACTGACGAATCTGAACCCGATACCGTGCCGCCAAACTCTTTGATGACAATAAAATGTAGAGCTTCTTCCTCACTAAATCCAACCGCCAAATACTGCTGTTTTAAATCCATCATAGAAGGGGATAAGATATTATTCGCTCTAACGAACATTCCAATGATGATGCCAAGCACGCACGCAAAACCAAATGAACCAATTCTCACCGATTTTGTATCATTGAAATATTTGTCATTTAAACCAAGCATTGCTGCAAGTAACGTAGCAAGCACCGCTAAGGTTTTTGCTGCAATAGGTGCGATGCTTGACCCCATTACAATACCAAATAATAAGCCAATACCCGCCCCTCCATACAATGCGAGTTTAATACTGGTATTTCTGGGCATGATCGTCCCCCTATTTAATAATGAGTAATTCTGTGGTTATTTGGTTATACCCAAATGACCTCAAGGTGCTTGGGTATATACCCAAGAGACTAGATATTATTTAATCAATAAATTTGGCATTTTATAGCGACGTTGACGACGCTTCGATTTCTTGGTGCCAAACTGATGTTCTAGTTTTAAGGTGAAAATATTACTGTTCGAATGACCGCCAAACCACATTCGTTCAGCTCGCAAACTCATGATATTGTTCCCCCACATCCGATAACCTAGCTCAGTCGCCAACGAGGTGATGTACCTCGCATCCCAATACCGATTGAGGTCATAATTAGGGTAGTAAGACAAACGCCCAGTCATGTCGGTATACCAATCAAAGTTCCACTGGTAGCTATAACCTGCGATAATATTGTGAAAACTGTTTCCAATGTTCCCCTCTTCTAAGCTGTCTACCTTTATCTGCCGATGACTAAATATATAATCAAAGCGAAGGTGAGAATCATCAAAACGAAACTTCTTTGATAGCATCAAACCTCCGCCATATTCTTGGTCATAATATCTATTATCATCTCCCTGGTTTTTATAGAAGTCACCGCCATAGTAGGCATCAAAGCCTACAGTGTATCCTTGCTTTAAATCTCGCTCGGCAAAGATTTCTATCAAGGTTTTGTTACGTTGATATTGAACACTTTGCGCTTGTGGTGCATAGATATCACCGACAAGTTCAAAACGACTTGCTGTGACATCTAAATGCACCGAAGTTTGATCAAATACATTACCTCCAACGGTAAACGACAGTAGCGTAGCATCGTAATCAGCTTTGAACAGTTCACGTTCAAATGCACTATTTTCAGACAGGCGAGAAATATCTACATCGCGTTTTTCTTGAGAGAGAGAAATAAAGTAGCTGAGTTTAGTATGCCAAGGCTTATTATAAGTTTGGTTCATCAGCATAATTGCCTCGGCATCCACAGTCATACTAAAAAACAGTAGGCTCCACAGCGATGAGCTTAACTTGATGCTCATAAAGACGATTCCTTGTCTAACAATATACCCAAGTGACTTCCAGATACTTGAATATAGGTGGGGTATATCTTTTGAGATTTAAACTTTTTCTATATATACCCAAGTGAATTCAAGATGCTTGATTCGGAGCGAGGACACTTGGGTATAAAGTCAGCTCGAAAGATCAACAGGTTCCAGCAACTAAAAGGAAAAGAGCCACATTGCACAAAAATGGCTCTCTCACCCGAACCATTAGCAACAATTACCTCTCAAATTCATGCTCATCACAATCATCTTTCATCGGTCCCACCTTTCGCCATGCATCAGATTTCTTACAATTTGATTTCGGAGACTGACCAATTGTCCACCAGTTGGCCACATATTCTATGCCAGCCTCAACCACTCGATCTCCCTTGGTATAAACTGAGCCTGAATTCCAATGTGGCAGTTGTCTACCGCAATGTTCAAGTACATCAAATTTGATCTCACGTGAAATTTCATTAGCGGTTAATGTAATGACCTCTTCAACTTGATCATCTGGCGCTCTGTAATGGATGACATCTCCTTCAATACTGATCTCTCCATGCAAAGCAGACACACTGTAACCAACGGTAAAATCGTAAGCTGTCAGTCTCATTGTAACCATTTGACGTTTAATAACTTTGGAGACTGAGACGGACACTGAAAGCAATTGCAATTGCTGCATAGCTTTTACTGAGTCAATGCTCTCTTGAAGTAAATTGATTCGATCAACATAATCACGGTTGAACTGATCCTGAGAGGCTTTATTTTCCGCAATTAAGGCCGTAACCTCATCAAATCGAGTAGTAACTTTTTCTTGGTATTCTTTGAGTTTACTATTAAGAACACTGATTCGTTCTCCAAGCTCTTGCAGGCCTTGATGATTTTCTTCGTGCTGATTTTTCGATAGAACAGCATTTGTAATGATGTCTGATTGTGCTGCCACCACATCAGATTCAACCTTAGTGATGATGTCCTTCACAGCTTCAAGCCTGCCTTTTTCAACAGACATCTCGGTAACCACATCATCAACCGTTGTAGTCATTTGTATCAGTGAATCTTCCAGTTCAGATTTTGTCTGCTCGAACTTTTCCAAAACTTGTTTAGATGACTCAACGACCTGACCAAGCTGCATGTTAACTTCTAAATGCTGTTCATTAAAATGAATAACACTTCTGTCGATTTCATCTTTGAGCAACGATACTTCATCGTCCACTTTCTGAACCAGTTCAACTTTATTCTGGTCAAGTTTCTGGTTTTGTTGAATATGTTGCTGACGGTTCCTTTCCTCGACGGCTTCAGCTTTCTTCTCATTTGCAGTAATGAGCAGAGATTGTTCATTAGCCTGAACAGTCAAGGCATCGATAGAGTGGGCTAAAGTACTTTGATTATTGTCTATGAGACGTTCTAAGTGTTTGTCATTCGTGTCTAGCTCTAATCTGTGATTCGCGATCGTTTGTGCCAGTTGAGCGTCTTTTTCATCAAGTTCACATCGCTGTGCAACCAGCTCTTGACCAGCTTGAGTAATATGACTCTCGAGATATTCTCGATGTTCATCCAAACGGTTAGCAAATTGCGTATCTTGGCTCTCTAACTCTTGCTTTGCAGTGGAAAGGATCTGACCCAATTCATCATTTTTGGCTAGAAGCTGTGATTCAGCTGCAACGAGCTGTGCCTTGAGTTCGTCATCTTTTGTGTTTAACTGCAGTGTTGCCTCTGAGAGACGTTGGGCTAGCTCTTCATCTTTCTGATCTAATGCGACTCTAGTTGCAGTAACGGTATTTTTAATTTCTTCGTCAACACGATTTAAATCATTACCTTGTTTTTCGATGAGTTGAAGTAATTCATTATCTCTCTGATTGCTTAAGTTTTTTAACCCGTAGAACTTTGAAAGTACATTGAGTTCGATCCCATCAATCTTTTTGTTATTTTGTACGAGATAATCTCGCATATCTCTAATGTACGGGTTGCCACTTGACTGATTAAGAATAGCTATCTTTTTCGTTACCCGGCCTTGCGTATGATCTTCTTGTTGGTTGGCCTTTATTTGATGATAAGAAAAGAATAACTCAGCAGCGCCCTCATGCTGGCTAGTATTTATCCCCATAGCTGAACGGTACTCAAAATCAAAATTCAGCGTCATTTGAGTCGCT
Organism: Vibrio azureus; assembly: GCF_002849855.1. NCBI lineage: Bacteria > Pseudomonadati > Pseudomonadota > Gammaproteobacteria > Vibrionales > Vibrionaceae > Vibrio > Vibrio azureus. Next base: position 349,680 of record NZ_CP018617.1, on the reverse strand, counting down.
AAAGAGATGGGCTTACTTGACACAAAGTAAATCGACCACATATCCGTTTCTGTATTGATTCTCGGTTCACTAATATGCCAGTTATCCACTTCAGAAAATTTGGGGAAATAGTCTGATTCCAAAAATACGCCAGATCGAAATTTCAGCTCAAAATGATGATATTCTTCACTTGCTGGAAATTCTGACATATCAGTAAAGTTAATATCATTACTGGTCATGTTCTTGATGGTTAAACGTTGCTTTAATGTTTTTGTTCCTACACCATCTGTAACGATAAGTTGATTGAAATAAATACTATCGTTATTAATTGGGTCAACAATGTTCACATCGAATAAGCGATTGTCAAATAAGTCGGAAGCGAACTCTTGATTAATTACAGATGTGTCTATGGTGTCTGTCATGGTAGTCCCTTTGAATGTTAAACAGGTAGTGCGAAAGAAAATCGCTAGCAAAAATAGCTCTAAATTTATTGAATTTAGACTGAGGTGAATCGTGTTTTAAATCGAAATAGTAGAAGTAGAGATAGGTTTTATAGTTTCATGATGTAACAAAGAGCGTAATAAGGAGGTCGATTTTCATGACTGTGAGTATTCCCAGAGTAATCACACGTTGCAGAATGGTTATGATACCCTGATTTTGATGAGACAAATGTATTCGTCGTTTCTTTACCTTCAGAGCCATCCAAACCGTGAGTAACAGTTCCTCCGGCTTCTCCTTTATCAGCATCTATGGTTACATCATGGGTGTGTGTACCACCGGAGTGTATTGATATACCGTGTTTGTGCCTTGGCATTTGTTCAATACTCAAAGTGACCCTATTTGCCCCTCCAGTATTATTGATCTTGTAGCCTTTTCCTACCCCGACAATAAATCGGTCTCTGAGATCAGGAGCCTTTAATGTATGTTTGCCATCTGTTGATGTGTAATTTTTCCCATCACATAACGCCCAACCTTCTGGGATAACATCACTATAAAACATGGCAATGAAGCCTCTAGGGATTAAATCATTGCCTAACTCTTTTATCTTACTACGAGTATTGATATCACCTTGAACGTCTAGGCTATTATGAGGAGATTGACTATCAATGCCTTCAGCTTCATTATTATTACTATTGGTACTGTCTATACCAATTCCTACATTTTGATTTCCAACGAGTCGTGCTAAGTTACTGTTTGTTTTTGTAATGGCTAAGGAAAAAGTATTATTTTGCTGCCCAATTAAACCGGAGATATTAACGTCAATAAAGCTCCGCCCAATGTGCTGATTAGGGGTAATATTATCAATCTTAATTTCAATCGCATCCCCTTTTGGAAGCAAAAAATCTACTGCTGGAGTCCATGAGAAAACAGATGTGTTGTGTGAACTATTAAGCTTTTCCAATACCCCACTGCTATTATTGACGGGCACACCCGTTTCTTCATCATTTTTTGCAAGAGCACTAAATTCATCACCAAATGGTACGATTAATTTAATACTGGCGTGTTCACTAAACGCTAATGTTTGGTTTGAACGGTTATATAAAAATACCGAAAAGGAAGATGATTGGTTTGTCGTTAAGCCCGTCGGCGTTTCACAAGATAGAGCTAATGGGTACATCGCCTCTAGCGTTTCAAACTTCGCATTATACGCTTCACTTTTTAAATCGACTTCGTTATCAAGTGCTATACCATGTTGAACCAGCAACGAAATAAGCTGCTTCATTTTTGCAAACTTCTTCTCGCCATATTGATCCGACTGATCTAACTTATTTCGTAATGAATGTTTTTTGTTATCTCTACCACTTATGACGTCATTAACTGTATCTGTTTTCGTCGCGAGATCGTAATCGTTTAACTTTTGCGTACGCTCATTATATTGAATGGCCTCATCGTTTCCATCCGCTTCTTCTTTCGCTTTTGTCATATCTTTTGTGAGATCATTTGCAAAAGCTAAGTTATCTTCATTATCATCTTTGGTTGCATATAACGCACCTAAAAGCGCCGCTTCAATATCATCGGTCTTGCTATCGTATTGACCGATTTGAGTCGCAATTTCAGATATATATGCATTGTTTGAAGACAAATTTAAGATATCGACCTGACTCTCAACACTCGTAGAAAATGACTCTGCTTGCTCTTCAAAGCGCATACCCTGAGCACATATCTTCATTCTTGTACCTCGTTTCCCCAACAGCGCATCAGCAGTACGGTAAGAGAAAGAAAAGGTAAACTCATCCTGAGGTTGAAGGCTGGTACTGTATTCACAAATAAAATCGACACACCAACTGCCATCACCTATATCTTGAGCTTGTCTTATTTGCCACCCTTCTTGCTCTTCAAATACTGGAGGATATGGGCTTTGAAATACACCATTACGGAATAGTAAGCGAAAATGATAACATTGCTCTTCTTCTAATAACCCTAGTCTGATTGTATATTGGCTTCTGTTTTTTATTATTAACTTTTGTTCAACTTTTGTTTTTCCCATCACATCGACAATAAAAAGTGTATTAGGTGCATGATCTTCCCAAGGCCCACCCTCTGGGTTCATTAATAAAAAGTCGATTGGGCTACTATTTGTAAATGCCTGTCTATTTAATGTACTGGTTTGCATTTCTTTTATTCCTGAATATTCTGTCGTTGACATAATAAACACCTGGTTAATTTTATTATTTAATTTAAATATTAATTAAAAAATTAATAAAGTAGCTTTTTCGACATTTACTACTTTTCCGATGTCTACTGTTTTTTAAAAACAGTATTAATTATCCATAGCGGGTTTTAGTCTACCTTCTACAGCCTTTAATTTACTGGCTAAAACGCCTACGCTGGATAGAGGTGCTATTTGTTGCTCACAACTTGCTTGAACGATAGGATCTAGCTGTCCCCACACTTGCTGCCACTCTTTTGACCATAAAGAAACATCAACTGCGTTAAGCAACCCTAGATTAGGTGCACTAGGAATGATGGCTAATACTTCATGTTGAATCATCCATTGCCACAACTCTTCTGGGTTCATAGCGACACTCCCAACGATTATGTGAGTGTTTTCACCACCATTCTGACTGTTTATAATACGATCAATAAAAGTCGCTTTATTAACAAGCCGTCCACTGAATTTTTGCAACCTTTCTCCCTGTGGTAACGTTTGTTGCCACTCCCAAGTGATCTGACTCGCCAACGGAATAGAAAATGTCTCTGTTGGACTGAGTAACGGAGCTGCAAAGTAGTCAGCTTGAATATTCTTTAGAGCGTTAATGTAATCTTCTGGGTCAAGCCTTAGCAATTTTCTTGGTACTATCCCCGTGGTCGCATGGACTTTGCTTTGAACATCCATCAGCATGAGTAGCTCTAATGGTTCGTCATCCAATGAACGAGTAAGGTTTAGCACACCTTCACCTCGTATTTGGTCGACATAATCATGCTCATTCGGATCAAAATTTGCCGCATCGACAAGCGACTCATCCGTTTCTCCATGAACATCCCTCATATCAGATTGAGGAAAGTATCCTGTTTCTGACAGAACACCTTCAGCAACTGTCCAATAGCCAATCAAACCATCATCAATATTATTGTATTCACCCAGTTTAATTGGCCATTTCACCTTAGTGAACTGTCGATTCCGGCGCTTTCCTGTCTCTAAGTACTCATTTAGTGCGGCCCAACTTTTATCGACATCGGCTTTACCCATTAACTGCAGATCCAGATTAGCACTGACAATCGCTAGCGGCTGAAATGGGCAGTACATGTTATTTTCACTACCCAAAGGTTCAACGTTATCTTGTCCACGCCTAATCGCTTGTTTCAACTTTGGCCAATAGTTCGTCGAACTTCTTGATGCTGAAAATAGCGATAGTGCTTCTTCATACTCAACGCCTGCCTCTGCTGGCCACATTTCGCGGGTTATCGGCAACCGATAAGCTTTAGTGCCTTGCTTGTAGGGGACTATAAGGTTCAATTCGATAAAGTTTTGCCAAAGCTCTTCGGTCACATGTGATTGGTCAATAAACTGAGCTTTAGAAATACGATTATCGTTATGAAAGCTGAGTAATTTTAGAATCAAAGAACGTAATTTGGCATTATTAACAACGTTCAACGCTTGCTTATCACCATGATCATCAACCCACTCACCATCACTGTTTATTGCCCCTACAAAGTACCCCTGAGAATCATAAATCATCACGGTTTCATCAAAAAGATTGTATCCAATCCAGCCACTGATCGGTGATACAGCTTGTGTATCCTCGTCAATCAGATCAAGCCAACGAAATGAAAGCCTTAAAGGGGATAATACTCGTGGCATTGAGTTTATTCGGCTATTTTCTGGTAAGCGATGTGGGTTGATTATATTTTTGTAACGGCCAAACGTATCAACGACTCGAAGCTGTTCTATTTGCAGGTCACCATTTTTAATGGGTGTAAAGCGATGCCCAGTAGACGGCAATTTAAATTTTTTGTTACCAAGAAGCGCATTCACTTCATCGCTGATATCTTTATCAAAACCATCTGTATGGGCAAACTGTGAAGGGTCAAACAATTTTAGCAAAGTTAAGTTACTGTACATTATCAACTCATCATGCAAGCCATCCAAGGTTTGCATCATTATGGGTTCAGCATCATATTGTTCGTAAATGGTTTCAAGACGATGATTAAACTCGTCAACATCCTCATTAATCGCTTGGTCTTCTAGCTCATCTTTGTATTTTTTTAGCTTCTCTAACACGACTTTTTTAAAAGAGAAAGTCAGTAAAGACCGTCCATTTACGGTATTGGGACTTTCTGTGACTAAATGCTCTTGCTCTCTGTCTTTAGTCAGATCAACAGCGGCACTTGGTAACGAGTAATGATCATCATTAAGGGGAATTCTGTACTGTGTAGTGACATAATCTTGGTCATATTGATAGTTCTCTCCCTCTTTGTCTGTCCTCGCTCGTTCATCAGGAAAGCCTGCCACACGCCACTCCATGAATAAAGGTGACCACGGTTGCTGTTGCCACTGATTCAGGGAATGAGCGGCCCATTGCCAAGGCTGCTGTGTATCCATATTTTGTAACCACTGAGTCATCGATCTATCCATCTCGTTGGTCAGCATTTCACACGACACAACTTGGCACTTCAATACGCCATCTTTTCCGTGTCGACGAGAGGGGTTTACAACTTCACCTGAAAGTAACAGCGTTGGATCTTTTGGCTTCCAATATCGAGGACCTGGAACTTGAATTAGTGGCGAGGCAAAGCGCTCGACTTCCGATTCACTCAAATCGAGCTCTCCCCGGTAAGAAGCCATAATCCCGCAAATTTCAGCCTCAATTGAACTCATTAACGAGCTCTGCAAATCTTCATGTTCTTTCAGCTTCGCTATCGTATCGGTTCGCATCATAAACGCAATTTGATTGAAATCAGGATAGCTATCACTTTGAAGATCGGTAGGATGCAAACTCAGCATGTACTTGGTCCAGTCACTGTAAAGTAACCTTCGAAAAAACTGTAACGTGTGTTTGTTTTGGTTGGCTAGCTCTTGCAATCGGTTAAGTTCAGACAAACGGATTTTGACCTTGATTTTGAACTGATTCAACTTCAGCTTTAGTGACTGTAGTTCACTTTCGTTGTCACTATCTAGGTCAATCACTGCCTCTTTAAATATCGCTTCGTCCGATTTTAACTTCCATAAATAACCCGAGCTAACAGCAGCAAACTCTTGTTCATGTCGCGACGATTTCAGGCTATCCACAAAATCAATACTCTGCCCTTGAACGTCTTCATTGATCAAAACAGAGAGCAACTGATTTTCAAGCTTTTCAACTTCTTCTTTCTCATCTTCGTCGGAGGTACTTTCCACATGCTCTGCAACAAACCGTTGCGCCAGATGACGAGCAACCGCCTCCATTGGACTTTTAGAAAAATTAAACCTTGTCTCTTTTTCATTAAAGGAGTCACGTAAGTTAAGCTCATCAGCAAAACTGACTTTTCCGTAACATAGCAACCTTTGAGCAATAACATCGCCTTCAACCTGCCAGTTTGCGGTTTGTTTAGCGTCGGAAATGAATGTGTCTAAAGACGTCTCTCCATTGATAAGTGAGTCCTGAACATAATCTTGCGTTTCATCGGAATACCAACCAAATACTTGATATTCATAATTAGCCACTTGTTCACTGGTCATGCCTTCATCGAAAGCCCCAAAGACGCTAAAACAGTCCGTATAAAGTGACGAAAAATAAGGCGTACCCCAACCGAGCACATTAAGCTCTGGCAAGTAGCTGGCTTTTGCTTTTTGCTCTTCTGTTTCACTGAGCCACTGATTAAGTTCAATTTGACGTCCTAGATAATGATAGGGCTTTTGTTTCCCCTCGCCTTTATCTAGGCTCGGAATACAAATTGCGCGCACGGATTGCGCGTCTTCCGAGTGAATGTAATCACTTTCGATGATCCAACTCTTATTAGCCAATAACTCATTATCAACTAACTCAGGATCTGTATCGGTTTTCAGATTACGTAAGATGAGCCACCGATTGGGGACTTTGGGCATTTTAAGTCCCTCGTCTGTCACCTCACCCTTGGTTAGCGCATCCGGTAAGCTCCAGTGCAGATGAATGCCTGGTGGTAACGTACACAGGTTGTTAAATGAGGTATTCGCGATAGAAGAGGCCAAATTGGCGGTATCGTAGTTTACGTCGATATTGTCTTGGCTTAGATAAGGTAAGTCATCAAAGTCATCTGATGTCTTTACCGCATTCATGGGGAAATCAGCCACAAGCGCATCGACTCTCATCGGGACAGTTAAGAAGTTCATTGTCTTATTCATTCTTGTGTTCCTGTGTTTTCAAGACCAACGGTAAATTCCACTTTTGGTTCCCCCTCCAGCATAAATCGGCTAAACCTTGCGGATTTAAAATGCGATAATCCGTCAATATAGTCTGCGTTTTCTGGCTTGCTTTGCAGTACAGCCGTTAATTGAGTCACGATAGCCTCTGACAAAGCCGTTACGTCAATAATCGCGAGCTTGTTATCTGTCATAGGTATCTCTAAGCCTTCAATAGCGGTGGTACCACGGAACTTAATATCTTTAGTGTAAAGATGTGTTTGATAATTAAAGTCAGAGCCGTAATGTAAACTTTCTGGAGGCAACGCAAGGGATGCATAATCAAATGGAACTTGTGTACAGACAAGTAAGGTATCTTTGGCTAAATCCCGCTTAATCGTTATCGGGCTTAGCGGACATTGCTGCTCGATAAAGTCGGTGTATTCATCAGCATTATCGCCTTTGTATGTTTCTAAATCTAAGTTCAGATGGGTTGAGGCGTCACCAACATTTCTCATTTCCACCATCAACTCCGGATATGCCCACACGATATCTGACCGTAGTAACACCCCATGCTGAGGCAACTGATTCCATAGTGCTTGATGGCATTCCTCAAACAGAGCATAAGTAATGTCAGGCCGGCCGTTTAATGACAAAGCGCCCAACCATAAACTTTGAATCCATTTAGGGTCGATACTGAATACTCTTAAGCAGCGAGATGGTAAGAGGTCTGGGTCTGGAATGAGATACCAATTAGGCACCGCCGATAGGTCACCAAGTTCCATGAGCCATTGATGGATATCGCTTTTTTGTGATTCCATTTCAGTTTCATCAAGTTTGGCATAGGGTAAACGCGCAATATTAATCCCTCTTTGTGCTGCCGCATTATTTCGAACTTCGTCAGAATCTGTCAGTGTGACATAACGGGATCGAGCACGCTTATATTGCGTTAGTGCGCTTAGGAATTGAGAATTTTTAAAGGACAAAAAACGTCCTAGCTCATAAGCAGCGCTATAAGTAATATCAAACATCCCCTCTTTTCTATGGAAGCGCAACAGTTTGTCGGCGTCAGTTGCACTATAAGAATTATTCAAATGGCAACGCTCTAGTTCTGATAATTGTATCGTAGAAAAGTCCCCCATAGTGGTGGGTGATAATGGTCCTCGATACCAAGAAATCGATTGAGCGCCTTGTCGATACTGGTGAGGTACAGCAACCAAACCTGCTTGTAATCGATCACTAAAATCGTTCGCTTGTTGTATTTTTCTGTCGGGAAGTTTAAATGCGTTCACATCTAATGCTTTAGCGCGCTCTTCAAAGTTGATCTTCGCAGGTTGACAGTAGAAATCCCAAGAAGTCAGCACAATAAACCGAAGATAATCATTATCGCTGAGTAATCGAATTTCAGATAATACCGCTTCGGTTAAATAACTCTCTAAAGACAGCACACTCGCGGTATTTTCTAGCCCACCAGGGTATCGACTCGCATTTTCTGAAGTCGCACTTTGCCCAAAACGATTTGATACTAATACCGAAAGCTCTCGTTTTAGTGACATTTTTTGAACTACAAAATGATTATCCACTGTTGGCACAGCATCAATCAGCATGTCACCTTTTAGGCTATTTTGTACCAGCCAACCACGGTCTTTAGAGATCACTGAAACTGAAGATCCCCTAGGTAAATTCAGCTCTGCCAGCTTTGATAAATCACCACTATTGAGATCAGCTTTAGTGGTACTCATCAAGCGGATTTCATCCCCTACAGGTTGCCATCGACGACGAATGTGCGCCAAATACTCAAGTTGATCTTTATCTTTGGTGTTTAGCCTCCCATTAAGAATCAGTTTATTAAACAAACTTTTCTTAACATCAATGGTTCGTACGGTTTTTGATGCCGCTGGTAGGGATATATCGGCAATGAGCGACGCTTTTTGATTTAGTGGGAAATAGACGCCCTTATTGAGTTCTTCTAACGGGATAGGTCCATTCAACCTAACACTTCCCTCTTCGACGTCATTTTGATTGGTCGTTAGCAAGTACAACCAAGGTTCATAAATCTCATAATTCTCACCAGCGTCCAATTCATCATCTTTATCATAGGCAGAGCGGAGCCACGGTAAACTGCCCTTCGTAAATGAGATATGTGGAATGGTATCTGAGAAGTCTCCTTTTTCGCCCGGAGGTGGGTATTGAGCAAAGATAAATTTGGGGTCGATACTGACACGTTCACCCGCAACACATACCTGCATTTTGTCACTGCTTGATTCGCCTTGAAACCTCTGTTTAGCATCAAACTGATAATAACCAGCTTCAAGTTTAGGCTTACGGTAATCAATAAATTGTAACTGGTCATCCGTCATTGAATATCCCACCTTTATTTTTATATTCTGAACATTACTTTTATATTCTCAACGCTTGCATTTGCTGCTTTACCACTTTGAAAAACACCAACCCATATACCTAAGTGGCCTAAAGATGCTTGATTCAGAGCGAGGCCACTGAGCCGAATTCAAGGAAGAAATAACCCCCATATCGAAGCCGATGACTTCAATGTGAGACATTGGTATTGAGTTAGAGCGTAAGAAGGTAAAGCGTGATGATTAACGATCGTAGACTTGAGGCACCCCGATAAAGGCCGATTGAATATCTCTATGTAATGGAGTTACATCCATCTCGACATCACTATCAAACAGCTGTGCAATATTGGCCCGCTTGATGGCCACTTCAGCACTGGTAAGACTGTCTGTGATGCTTTGTATATTAGTGGCATCGTGTTTCGGTACTAATGGTTTTAGGGCGCTGCCCCATTGCCAATAAGGATCATTTTCTACGATATCTTGATATTTAAATTCGTCAGCATCCAGTGCTTCGGTAAAGCCAGGAGGCTTACCATTAGCCGCGACAATTCGCGCTCCATTGAGTAATGAAATCGTAGAGTGACTTTGCGTTTCGAGCTTTGGTATGAAATCTTTGCCCCAAATCGCTTTAGGGAAGTTTTTACTCAGAGAGTCTCCTTCGAAGTACATCCCTTTTTTGAGACTAGTAAAATCGGGATCATTGGATACTTTATAGAGTATGTCGATTTCCCAATCTGTTATTTTTTGGGCCTTAACTGGCGCTAAATTAAACGCGTCACCTTGTTCGACATAATCGCGGTTTGATGCCTCTCTGTCCGAAGATTTTAATGCTAACATGTTGACAGGAATAGGACTTTGACATCGAAGTTCTAGTTGATCGGGATCAACGACTTTCCATGCATCAATAGACCCTATCTGCCCTGACTCAATCGACAGGTCAACAAATTCAGGCGATGATAAGCTAGGTATGTATTGGTCTTTAAAATCTCCCCAACTAATACCTGCGGTATTTTGGTTTTTCTTAGGCCCAAAGCCAATTGAGAATTCATAAATGTCCCAATCAATACGCGCTTTCCCAGCAAAGTCAGGTCCCCATATAGATAGATCAGCGCCAATCGAAGTACTAAATTCAACAGACGCGGTGAACAATCCAAAATCTACCCTCAATTCCACGCTTGCGTAAACATCAACGCTGAGTTCGGCTTCATAATAGAAGGGTTGCCATGCCATGATAAAATCGGTTTTTGCCTTAAAGCCAGCTTCCAAAGGTCCGGTTTCAAAACTGGCTTTTAGCATTCCTCCTGCCATGATGCATGAAGGGGTCAAGGCAGCGTACATATCCCCTTTTATCGACAAATTACGGCTTATTTTCCAGCCAAATTCTAAGCGAGAGACACTTGGATAGTGAGCTGGCTTGCTATATTTAGGATGGTATCCCCCTAAAGAGAAAACAAAGTCCCCTGATCGTTCATCATTGAACCACGCATAGTAGGCAAACTCACCTTTAAGCTTACACTCACCCGCTAAAACATAACTATTATTGTTGACCTTACCATTAATTTTTACGACACCATCAGCCAAACGCATATCGCCATCAAAGTCCATCTCGGCATAAGCTACTGGGTACTTCAATACCTTACGACTAGGGAGTGCTAAGCGCGATGTTCCATCAAAATTCAAGGCCTGCTCGTCAAGGCTTAACGCGACATTAGCGACTGTATTAACAAGTTCAAACGAGTTAAAGACTAAACCACTGAGCTTAACGCCGCCACGATGCTCGGCAATACCAAAACGTTGATTTTTGCCTAGTATGCTGGCGTCCAATGTCGCTCTATCTGGCGCAATCACCAAATCGCCTTTAAGCAGTGAATTACCAAATAAACTGAAAATCAGTTGGCCATTTAATGAAAAGTCACTTGAGCTTAGCTCTCCTTCAATGAATGCGCTCATATTGACTTGTGGCAAGTAAGGGAACAAGTCAAGGCCACCTGTGATGCGTAAATTATCATTTTGTATTGATACTGAACCGAACATAACTTGATGATCCGCCACCCTTAAACTGGTCGCACCTTCAAGCATAATACTTGCTTTAGGCTCAGTATTCAGTGCTACTGCCCCTTTAATGTCAATCGCAAAAAGTTGGGCAAGCTGACCACTAGCATTAAAGCCACTGTGCACTCCTTGTTCACTCATTGCGAAGCCAAAAGTTGTGCTCATTTTCATCGCATCACTCAGGTCGACTTCACCACGCAGTAATGTAACGAGTCCATTGCCTTCTTCCTGCCCATTTACTATTGATTTAGGTAGAACCGACAGAGCTCGAGTTTGATCTTCTCCTTTGAGTTGTAGCTTTTGAAAGCCGACATCCGCTAATTCGTCAGGGGAACTCAGCAGATAGTTAACTTGTATATCCGCTAAGCCAAAGAAGCTTACATCCTGACTACCGATTCGATATTCAATTGGCATGGCTGCCAATAAGTGTTCCACCTGACCTGTTTTGATAAAATTTAAAGAGTTGGCAACAAACGGCCACAGCTCTTTGGCTTCAAACCGCTCAATCGAGCCCCCTTTTTTACCCAGTATCACACCACCTAAGTATTCCGGTAATTGGAGATAATTTTCACCAATCTCAAAATAAGTATCAAAAGGACTGTCGTCTGCGTTAGATTCCAGCAGCGCTTCTTTAGTGGTCACAAAGTCGATGAGCGGAGTAATGGTGTGAGCAAGTTGCAAGGCATCGACCGTCGGTTTGGGGAAATGCCATTGACTCACCAATTCAAATCCTTCCACCCCTGTTCGACTTAAACTGATGTCGTCAAAAAACACAGGTTGAATTGACTTGGTATTCAAATCCACCAGCGCAAGCAGATTTTCAAATTTCAGCTGAGTGATGAGCGAGCTTGACGGTGGTAACATCGGCACCTTGGCAGCACTTGCCGCCATAGACGCAACAATCTCGGGCAACAAGAACAGATCAATGGTGCCATCGGCTTCAAGCACGCCCATTTTACCCGCTTGGTATTGGCCAAGTGAAAACGAATTTAATTCGATACCATACAATGCGGGGCCTGCTGGTAGGAGCAATTTAAGCGTTTCGCCTTCTGCCAGCGTTATTCCTCCCGTACAACTGCCCTTACTGTCGATATTAAAGTGGTAATCACATTGTGATGGCAAACTAATGGTAAAGAAGTGTTCTAGCCAATCGGGCAACAATGCTTTAAACGCATCGATATCTAAACCGACAGCGCCTAAAGCATCATCCATTAACTCGCCCAAAACGCCGAATGAATCAAGTCCTAATTTGAGATCCTTGCCTTCACTTTGTATCGGTAGGGCGACGCTGTTAGGCAGTAATTCACCCACTGCACCCAAGCCAACATTGGCGAGCAAATCTTTAAGCAACGAGAGTGGCAGCGACAGTGGCTCAAGGATTTTATAGCTACCACTACCACGCATGGCTCCCGAACCATCGCTAACAAATTTTGGTGAAGTAAATTCAATGTGACCGAACTGATGCGATTTCATCACCCACCACAGGCAAGACTCGTTGTAGGTATTTCGCCGCGTCTCGGAATAAAACTCAAACCCTGCGAACTCTGCCGGAGCCAATGGCGATGAAAGCAGATCAACCGTTAAGCCACTTTCAGAGAAGTTCAAACGCATCTTAAAGGTGGTTTGTTCTGCTCTATTACTATCAAAGACAACAAACGGCTCAATGGGTAACACATCATTCAGCACACTCGGCAAACGCCAATGGCATTCTATGCTGCCGCTGCATGTCGCTTTGCCTTGGTCGCCATTATTTGAGTGACCACTGGAGACCAATAGATTCAGATTACCTAGCGATAAGCCCAACTCGCCAAGGTCTGCTGCTGTGCCCAATATCTCAGCCAAATCAAGACTTAACGCCTGAATAAACAGTGGCGTGGTCAGAGCGAGTCTTCGCACCCCATCGACTTGTTTAGCACTGAGTACTAGCGGCAGTTTAAGCGGTTCATTATTGGCAGGCTGCATCCACGAGGGGCCACCAGTGATAAGCAGCGTGCCACTAAAGGTGACCAAGGCGTGTTTGTCTTTACCCGAGCCTCGGGAGACAAAGTTAAGTCCTTCAATATCTGGGGTGATGGTTAAATCGTCTTCTAAGCCAAACAGAGGAATGGTTAACGATTTTGGTAGTACGACGCTTTGCTCGTCTGGCACAAACGAGATTGGCGCAAACCCCATGTTACCGACGTTGATTCGCAGCAGTCCTGCAAAGTTTAGCTCGGGAACCGACGCCCCCTCGCCGAGCAGATCTGACACATCAACATCAAACATTAAACCACCGCGTACCTCAATACAGGTGTTGCGTTTGGTTAGTAGGGTTTCGCTGTTATCAGTGTCATCGTAGCCAGTATCGCCTTTGTTAGCCTCCTCCTTTTCTTTATCACCCTTAGCAGCCTGTTCATATACTAAACGAATGTCATCGTAGGAGAACGACACCATATCACCTAGCTTGATTTGCCCTGTTTCAAAGTGAATAAAGCTCATTACATCGGCAATACCTTCGCCAAGAAAGTCTTTGGCATCTTGTCCTGCACCGTCACCGCCAAGCAGCTCGATGATGGTAAATATATCTCCTTCTAATTGTTTTGGGGTAACCCCCAGGCTAATAGCATAACCTGAGGCGGAGATGCTGTGGTCAACCACAGCATCGTAGTCCAACGCCAAATCTACCGCAGGGGTGGTCAGGCGCAGGCTTTTTTCTGCGAATAGTTTGGCAAGCATGGGAAGTCCTTTTGCTTGAGTTGGGTGGTTTATTTTGTTGAGATGTTTTGGTGTGTGGGTTTGGTACTATTGGTATGTAGTAAATAACGCATCAGGGTAATTTTATTTACTGTTCCTCTTTTAAGCGTCCCTTATCCTATAGAGCCTATTAGATTCTCTCTCTCATTTATAATCAATAATAACTCATCCAACCATACCGATATATTGAGAGGCTCTTTTCGAGCCCACTGCATTAATCTAGTAACTGAAGTTCTCAAATATGGAATATCATTAATTTCTTTTGAAGACAATTTAGAATCAACTATTCGGATATCATCCTCTAACTGCTCATTGCCAGAATCCAACTTCTTCAAAAGCACTTTTTTTGTTTCAACCCATTTTTCATTCCCCTTCTCAATATTGATATTTAATTTTATACCTCGATGTAGTTCTTCAGGATAACTTGATTTCAAACTACTTTTGGTTAATTTTACCCCTAAAAATTGATTATCATATGAGTCTATCTTATTTTTAACCATGAGATAGTCATGCGAAACTAAGGAGGTGGCCCCTTTCAAAATACTAAGTGCCTTACGACTATCAATAATGTTACTTTGCATTGATATTGAATTCATAAATCCCTCTGCTACAGGGTTTGGTAGTACTTTTATTTTAGTTTCGTTTAACTCTATAGTAGTATTCTTTCGACTATAATTGATCACGTTACGTATAATTCTATTCGTCATTTTTAATGAATCAATAACGGTAGTTCTGTTGGCCAAAAGTACCTCCGCCTTATTTATATAGCGAAGCCACACTGCCTCAACGAGCTCAACACAGGTGTTGACTAAATCTTCTCTATTTTTTGACAGTATAAAATAATCATTAAAACCACTAAAGTCTCCTTTCTCATACCCATCTGGTTTTATAATTTCATAAATTAAGTTTTGAGATACAATTTCAGGCGTACTTGTATCCTTAGATTCATCTACTTTCTCAAATAGACTATATAATTCAATGATGCTATTACATTCGACGCATAAAACATCAACATTGTTAACAGCGTCTATATTTCTATCATAGGGTTCGACGAGCTCATATTCTTCACGTGAGTTTTCATCAACATTCCAACTAACATTTCCTGAGAAGTCATCACCACTACCATACAAGCCATATTTTTTAGGTTCGAAATTAGAAAGCAACTTAAGTGGAAGATACCAAATTTTTTTATCCTCAATTTTTTCACCCGTGCTAATCAATTGCTTTCTATAGTCATTTCCACCCTCCGATAGTGACCATATTTCTTCGTACTCAGTACTTGTTCGCTTATATTTAATTGATGATGCCAAATTGGTAACTAAAAATCTGACATTCTCACTGATTCCTTTGTATGCATTATCAGCTTTTCTAAGTTTATGATTATCACAATAACCTTGAGCGCTATCTAATATTTCAAATATAGCATCAAATAAAATATTCAACTTTTCTGTATTTTGTGAGTATGTTTCCATACCTTTGTTACAAAGTTTAACAAGCTTTTGATTTGCAATACTTTGCTGAATATACTCTTCAATTGAAACAGGTTCATCTATTGGCCATGACATTTTTTCTTCCTTCTCGTTGTTTATATACGTAGTAACTCACACTCACGGGGGCAGGTCTTGCCTTTCGCCCCTATTAAGACTATCTCTTATTAGGTCACCTCCCCCATCCACTCTTGCAATTCTTCAAGCGGCAGTGTTAATAGTTTCGATATGGTCGACACGGGTAGCGCCAACATTAGGCACAAAATGTTGGGAGTGCTGTCGGTATATTGAATCAATGCGCTACCATCATCTGCATCGCTGTCTGTTGTGTATTCGATAACAGGTACAAAGCGTTGCTCGAAAAACTGTGGCAGCATGCCCTCTGGCACTTGAGCAGAGCGAAGCAAGCTAAAACATAGTGACAGTGTGCGGTGAAGCAGTTCAATGGCTGTAATTATCGATTTTTCAAGCAGCGACAGCAGTGCTTTATATACCGCTTCTACCGCTTCAACTGAGAAGGTCACCAAACTGCCAAGGGTTAATGGCGCGGTGTCGGTTTGATCTGGATGCAGGCTTAACTGTTTAAGCAGCTCATCAAAGCCGCTTAGCGCATTGTTTTTTAGGCTAGCGACTTCTGGCCACGCTAAGAAGGTATTCACTGCCTGATCAACTAACGTGCCGCTGAGTAGATTTAAGATAAAGTCTTGTTCGGCTTGATTTTCAATCTGGCTTATTAGGCCAGTTTGTTTATTACCTAATATCGCCATTAACCACTGCTGATTCGTTAACAACGCACTATTGGTTTGCGACAGAGGATCTGCTTGGGTATCTGTTGCGTTATCAAAATTTGGGTCTTGCGCATTGTTATTGTCAGTATCAGGCTTTTCTGCCTCTGTGTCAGCGGTGTTTTGTTGATTGGCGGCCTGTGTTTGATTCGGCTGAGTTGGGTTTGTTGTTTGAGTGGTTTCTTTCTCCTCCTGACCAATCTGTGCTTCCACCACCACCTTTTGCCCTGTGGCAGCGGGTTGGGTCTGATCGACTAGCTCGATTTTTATGTCTTGCTGTTGAATAAAGTCGTAAATCAGTTGGCCTTTTTTAAGTTGCTCTACTACAAAATACAGCAAGCTCGATAAGGGCAACTCCCCAAGTGGTTTTAAACCGGCGTCTAAAGATCGATCTTGTTCTGGAATCAACTTATCAGCCATATCCATTATCTTTTCGAGCAACAAACGACCGTTGGCTTTCAGGTCGTTAAAGTCATGCTCATCAGGCAGTTCTAACGATCCCGTTAAATTGGGGAAAAACCGCTCAATAAGGTAGGTAAGCTTGCCAATCACTAAGCGAACATTGGCACTTAAATCGTCAAAATCATGGTCGTTTGCCACGCTAAGCAGTGCGTCCATCGGCTCGGATACTTTGTCTATTAACCCTGCTGGGGAAAGCCCAAATGGTGATAGGTGCCTTAACAGTTCAAACGCGCTGGTGAGCTTAGTACGGGCGATTTCGCTCAGCTGCGGTAAAGTTAGTGACTGTAACTCACCCCAACTTTCGAGCTCTTGCGGCACCGCTATCACTTCTTTCAGCATTTCATAAGCTTGCTCTGGGGTTGATTCCACGTAACCCAGTGACGAAGAAGGCCAATTGATGGCGAGATACAATCCACCAAGCGGTGATTGGGTTATCTTTTCAATCACGAACGCTTTGATTGATTGAACCTCTGCCACAAAGCCATCAAGGTTTAGATTTTGCCAGTCTGTCTCTACGATTTTATTCACTAGCTCAGCAAGGTTATCGGCAATAAGGGTAAGTAGCTCTTCGGCAATGGTAATCAGCGTCGCAACTTCAAAGCCAGCGATGCTTTGGCCTTGAAACTGGTTAGCAATTGCAGGTAACAAGGTTTTCAGCTTATCGACAAAAGCGATAATGCCCTGCACAGGGTTTTGCTCAAACAGTGTGCCTAAATCTGGATCAATAACACCCTCTTGAGGTTCTTCTTGTAGGGGCAATTCATCGGTGAAATCGACATCTTGCCCTTCTTGCGTGCTCTGCATTGGTGGCGACTGAGGAGACTGTGTTAGCTTCTGGGCAAAATCGTCGGTCAGCGTTTGTGTTCTGGTTAAGGTGCTATTCAACATGCTGTCTTTCAGGTCCAGATCAAACAAGGAGCTGACCAGCGCGTAAATTTGCGGCCTCAGCGAATCAATCACGCTGTTTTTATATTCGTTCACCGCCAGTGGATCGTCAAAGTCTAGGTCTTCGGGTAAATCGACTAAGGTTTGGATGATGGTTTCTAACTGTGGGAACAGCTCGTCCAGATTCATCTGCTCAAACTCGACCGGCGCAAAGGCTTGTTTGAGCAATTCGAGCTTCTCTTTGACAAGTGCCTGCATCTGCGCGGTGTCGTTGCCATCAAACCCATCTGGTAAGGCGATGAACGCGGGTATATCAATATTAACGGCCGAGAACTTAGTTAAAATTGGGTTTTGTAGCAACCAAGTAGAAAGCTTCTCCCAATCAATATCTAGAAAGTTAAATAATTCTGAAACGTGGGCTTCTAGGGCTATTTTCTGTTCATCGACAAAAGTCTCCGCCTTGTCGATGTAGCCTTCAAATTTATGCGCTTGTACCAACACATCTTGCCAGTGGTTAGGTACAAGGTTAAAGAGTTTTTGTGTGGTATCCATGATTTGAACCTAACGGATTAGTGCAGCGGTTAAAGTTGGCTTACGAGAGAGTCTACTTGATGCTTAATCAGAGTATATGGCACGAAAATAGGCTTCTCGTTACAAATGAGCTCTAGAGCTTGTTGCTGCGAGTTATATGCCCAGCTAAATCGAAAACCATTACTCTTGGCTTGACCTTGCTCAGAATCGATAACAATCGCGAACTTACTCTCAATCATCTGAGTAAGTTGTTGCCATTGTTGGCGTGAAATGGATGGATAATTTAGTGTATTCATAACATGCTCCTTGCAATGGTAATCGTGTCCTCACGACAATAATGTGATGTGTTCAATTGGTACTTCAACGTTAATACACTGACTTAAACTAGTGAGCTCTAATGCGACTTTGTAGCCGTGTGGCTCTTTGATCAAAATTCCTTGATGCCCTTTTAACGCACCATTAAACACTTTAACTTTATCTCCCCGCATCAATCGAGAGGATACACATTCAACTTTATCGAAGTTTTTTTCGACAACCTTAACCATATCAATTTCTTCTTGCGTAATTTGGCTTGGATAACGTCCCAACCGAACATAATCCTTAAAACCAGGAAGAGATTTGAGTTGATGAAACCCCTCTGCTCCGTGCTTGACGAACAAATAGTTTTTGAACATTGGCCTATTCACCTTAACTTTTCGATCACTCCACTGACGCTTTTCTTTGACTATTGGTAAATAGATTTCGTAATTCAGAGAATTGCTATTACTGTAGTTTTGTATATTGTCATGCAGTTTGAATTCTGCATCTCGATTTGTATAAATCGCATACCAATATTGCATTTTTTTTCCTTCGAGCAGGCTCCGCCGAAAAGTCCCATTTGACTTTCTTAAGATAATTTCCTTATTCACACGATTACTGGTAAATAACAACACCAGAATCATAGCTAATATATTCTTTAAACCTCTGTATTATTGTGACTTTTCATTACAGGGTGTTAATCCACCCTGTTAATTTATTGCAAATCTAAAACCATTTCTTTTGAATGCGTAAGATATGCATTTTATCGCGTAATAATGTGCATCGATTTCTGCAAAAATGGATAGAATTTTACCGAATTAATTTGACTTGCTGC
Organism: Vibrio azureus; assembly: GCF_002849855.1. Lineage (NCBI taxonomy): Bacteria > Pseudomonadati > Pseudomonadota > Gammaproteobacteria > Vibrionales > Vibrionaceae > Vibrio > Vibrio azureus. The sequence continues at coordinate 330,478 of NZ_CP018617.1, read as the reverse complement.
TTAGGCGACAAGCTAAATTGCTTCTTATAGGCCGTTGAAAAATTGCCACTATTTTCATAACCCACCGATAGCGAAACTTGCTGAATGCTCATTTTGGTATGGCTAAGTAAATGCTTGGCTTTCAGCAACCTTTGTTCACGCAGCCATTCAAACACACCTTTACCAAGTGAGTACTTGAACTCTGCGGCCAATTTACTCCTGTTGGTACCCATCGCTGATGCAACTTGATCCAGAACTAGCTTTTGCTCGATGTGTTGATGCAAATAATGACAAGTTTTCAACACCAATGGAGTAACTTGAGGGTTTGTCTCCAGACTATTAAAAATCATGTCCAGTCTCTTGTCCTCGCAGCTATCGTCATTATCTATCAGCTTTACTCGCGCAGTATTCTTAAGTGCATGATTAACGCGATAGATCAATTCTTCACCAATCACTGGTGTCCAAATGTAATCGTAGATCTCATGATTTACCTCTGTCATCGGCCAGCATACCGATGAGTTAACTAAGGCAATGACAGGTATACTGTTAGGTAACGGATATGGTATTGCTTTGCTTAACAGTTGCGGTTGTTCAATCAGCACAAGATCTGATGTTTTTTTAAAAAGGGGGTATCCCAAGCAGTATCCAAATGGACACAAAAACCTGCATCGGTAAGTAATTTATGACAGATCTTAATTTGATTATTTTGTTCACCAACTAAAGTTATAATATCCATAAAATTCCCTTTATTTTATATAATTTAACCAGCACATACGTACGCATGCTCTAAAATCCTGAAGTAAAGTCAAATACATGATAAAATTAAAAATAACAATCTTTCACTAATGCTGTTGTTCGTAGTTTTTATTACTAAATGTTAATGTTGTTAAATTAATAGTCCGTAGGATTTTTTTCCATGGCGTGTTAATTTATTCCGTTTTAAATAACACTTCTTTTGATTAAGTAAACGTTTTATTTGATCGCGTAAGATACTCATTCAATTGCCTGATACGCTCGCATAAATGTAAAATATAGATTTATTCCATATACAAGCGATTAAAAAGGTGAGCTATTAATTATGGGTAAATAGCGGAGCGCAACTGCTTTTAATTCAAATAAAAGGGGCTGAATTATACTCAAGTAACCTCAGAATAATATTTTCAATGAAGCTGCTTTGCTCAGCGAGACGAGTTAGAACGAGCTTGAGATATGAAACATTAATGACCAAAATAAAATGCCGGTCTATACCCAAGTGACTTCAAGATGCTTGATTCAGAGCGAGGTCACTGAGTTGAATTCAAGGAAAACAACGAAGCGGAATAGCAGGCTCTTTCTTATTTTGTAAGAAGAATGGTTTTCTGACCCAAGAAGTCGGCTCAGTGATACGCTCCCAAAGGGCGAGGTCACTGAGTCGAACTCAAGGAAGACAACGAAACGGAATAGCAGGCGCTTTCTTTTTTTGTAAGAAGAACGGTTATCTGGCGTAAGAAGTCGGCACAGTAACGCGCCCACAAAAAGCGAGCGACCTTAATTCTCAGACTTTTTTAACGATTTTAACCACGCCGTTTGGGTAGGGTGTTGTCGCCAAAAGATTCTAATAACTTCGAGTGATCAAGCCCATAACGGGTACATCATGTTGACCAAAATGAAGCGTCACTGATTTTGATTCTCCTTGAGCGAAACTACCTTCTTGATCGATGGATATTGGCGATACATAGTTCTGACCACCAAAGTAAGCTTTGATCTGAGAAGGCTTCAGTTTAACACCACTAAAAGAGTTGTTAGTGATGAACGCTTGTACTGTGCGTTCTCCCTCAGCACTGCTATAGATATCATACTTCTCTAATACAAAGTAACTGTGTGAAGGCTTATCCTTATTGTATTTAGGTTCTGGCGTGTTGAAAGGCGGAGAGACAGAGCGCTCGAATCGCATCGTATCCTGAGATTGTGCAATACTCTCTTGTATATCACCTATCGTATCCTTTACATCCTGTAGATCACTTTTATCTTGAAGATCATTGGCATGAACACTAAAAGCTCCCACGAGCATGGCCGCGATTAACCCTTTCTTCACTAACATTTCGATATTCCTTTGAGTATTGGATGATTTTTAACTCTATCTCATATGTTGTCATTTTTAAATATAAACCATGTTTTATAAAGCAGTGAGAGCAATCATTAAAGAGAAGCTTCTATCACCACCTGAAAGAAGTTCGATAGTAAAATAAGCGCTTTCAACATAAAAGATTGACCGTTAAAATGATTTTAATCAGAATAATACGGACAAAATCATGACAATAAATCAGTTGCTCATTTCACTTGAGCAATATCACCTACAAGTGTTGATATACCTTGCTGCGATACCTTTAATTTCTTTGTTCTACAACTTACTCAATAAACCTGCACAACGAATCAAAGCTCCACATAAGTATGTCTACTCTCTCCTCATCTATGCGGCTGCTATTCCTGGTGCGATTGGTTTTGTGTTAACCGCTTATACATTATTTTTCACACGGACAAGCTTGTTAAATGTGAATTATACTTTCTACTTTCTTACGATCATTTCGATGATCGTCAGCCTTCTGATTATTTCTAAAGACACTAACCTTAGGTATATCCCTGGTTTTGGGCGCATTATAGGGCTGTTTCTGATGTTAGCTCTGTCGATGTTTTGTGCACTGATGTTGATGAAAGTAAATCTATTTGTCGGCTTTATGGCCTCATTTGAGTATGTGATTGTAGCCATCATCGCAATATTTATCTTGATTAAGCTTTCTATCAGAAAAATCACAGGTAAATAGCTGTCACGGATTCATACCATAAGACAGCTCATCACAAAATGGAGGGACGACTCCTGGCCGTCCCTTTAGGAGCGAGTCACTGAGTCACATGTATTGAGGTTGCTTGAGTATGAAAGGCTCTCCTTATGCCAGAGATACCAAGCGTAAATTGCGTTTGCTAGGAAAATAATATATTCAAGCGAAAGAAACAGAACACCACGATAATAATAAAGCCCGACACTAATCACATTAACGATCACCCATAATATCCAGCTTTCTACATATCGTCTTGTCAACAAATACATGGCAAATACAGATAAAACGGTCGTTGTAGCATCCCAATACGGCAAAGCGGCATTGGTGTGAGTATAGCTCTCACCTAATATTGTCGCGACTAATGTTGCCAGTGAGGAAAAAATCGGGTCTATAAAAGTGCCAAGTAAAACAATAGATATAACTGAGGCCACAATCATTCTAAGTTGAGAAGCTTTATTCATATAACGAATACTAAAAAGCTCACTGCCATCATCTTTTTTCTTTTTCCACCAAATCCAACCAAATATTGAGATCACGATAAAATAAATATTAAGTAACTGATCTGAGTAGAGGTTAATTTGATAGAACATGACGGCTAAGCCAGCACATGCAATAATGGACAGCGGATAAGCTGAGATATGGTTTTTACGAAAAGCAATCACAGAGCCTAGATTAAGCAGGCTAACCCAAAATTCCAGATAAGACATCGCATAAGTATCGACACCCCAACCTGCAATTGGGAAAGTATACATAATGGTATTGATATTAAATAAAGTATCTAACATGGTAAACATTTCTATTTTTAATAGCAGAACAAGTACAAGTTTTGGTGATGTACCCTTCAGAACTGATGTAACACAATACAACGCATATAGTTGCACTATATATTATAATCAAATGCAAAATACCATTAAAAACTTCAATAAGTCTATCCCTACGTTTTAAATCAAAATCTAACTCGACAAAAATATTGCTCAATTACGGTCAAACTCTGGACAGCCGAATGGCCGTCCAGTTCCCAAGCGCTCCCTCAAAGATCCAGATTCTTCAACCCGTGAATAAATATTAAATTGATTCCCCGCTCTATTCACTGCGATCAACACTCCAGAAAAGTCTGGCGTATCTTGTTTTTCCATAATAGAGCGCTTCGCACGGCTGACTTCAACGCTATCCTCAAGCCTTTGTGAAAATTCCATCGTGTCCGTTTCAACTTGCCTTAGCTTTTTAATATCCATATCAAAGGCACCTTGATTTGTTTAGGATTTATCAAGTAGATACCATCTCTCAACTTAATCAGCAAGCATAGTTCTAGCTCGTTTGGGGCTGATATTCAGTCTGCGTTTTGAGTATCCCAAAGCCTCTGGCGATATTTCCGACTGGTGTATTAGCTGCCCTGGTCTGAGTGGAACATAACATTCTTAGGCCGCCCTCGCTGCTCCCAAGCCATTTCTAAAGCTCTGCAAGCTAAGTCAGTGTCAGGCTTGTCGGATAGAGACCAGCCGACAACGCGTCGGCTGCCTGCTGAACCTCGGCTCATGCTAAAGAGCTCTTTTATTCGGCTAATCAGTCGGACCCGTTGGGCATCTGGTTTACGCTGTTTAGACGCGTAGTAACAAGATGAGGCGACACTGAACAGTTCGTAGAGCATTTTGACTGATTCATACTCCCTCAATTGGTCAATTAACGAGAACGTTCGAGTTTGAGTTGCTCGACCCAACGTCTCAACGCCATTTCTCCCACATCTATGGAGCGCGCAGCTTCAGGTATCGAGTATTCTTGGTCAAGAACTAAGCTTGCCTCTTCCATTTTAAATTCAGACGAAAATGTTCGTCGTTGTCGTTTTGTCATTGAACACCTCATTTTTGGTGGTGACTTTACCACCTAACTTGGTGTCCGGGATCATTAAACCACTACATTGAAACTTTTCTTACCGATTTAGAGAAATTTTGCTTTGAGTTTTTCGATAGGTTTTTAGGTTTATTACTAGGTTCAGGAGTACCTGTTTGGATTGTTACATTTGAAGGTGTTAGCATTTTTCAAGCACGCGTCGTTAATGTGTTGAACAGAGAGACGCAAATTAGGGTCACGACACTCTAATACAGTGCAGGACATCGCTGATATTAATTTTGATCTTGTGAAAATGTGATAGCCAAATCACCATATTATTGATGATTTATTATGAATAATATCGTAATTTATTAAATTAATTGTCATTTAATAAATTACGATATAAATGTAAAAAATAACAAGTTGATGATTTTTTAGCTCAATATACTCTTACTCCCCTGTTTGCTCCTTTCATCTGTCGAAAAAACAGTCAAAATAGTGATTGTCACTATTCACTTTCAAATAATACTTTCTAATCGTATTTTTATTTAGTGCATATGAGGGTTTATAGAATATTCACTTATTCATTTGAATTACCAAAGATACAATATCGAAAGCCTCGCTTTTGAAGGCATTGACATGATGCCTCTAATAACCGATGACATAACGTCAGGCTATCCTGATCCCTTTTAAATTCAGGGGTGTTAATAATAAATATAGGCATAAAAACGTATGGAAATCATAACCGTCATAATTGTTAGTTTGCTCGCTTGGTTTGCTCATGCAATTGGTAAACTTTTCATCACTATTGTATTTTTGATTGCAGGCTTTACCTTGGTGAATGAGGTATGTCTAACGATGGGTATAAGACTTGTTTCAGAAAACCATTGGCTAATGATGCTCTCTAGTCTCTTATATAATGAGAGTTTGTGGCTTCCTGCGACTATTGTCTTTTTTACGACAGTTGCAATAGGGCTCTCTCGCTCACAGAAAAATAGTATTAGTGATACATCGCGCCCTTCTGATAACACGTTCATGGAACAGCGTATCCAACTGCTAGCCGAGGATGTTGCGAGACTAGATAAAAGCATCCAAACACAGCCAGTGATTGAAGAAAATTATACACCGGTAATCAGCGCCAAAACGGCTGAAGAGCACTCTCAAACACAAAAAGTACGTAAAAAGAAACAGCATCTGGCACCAAGTACAACAAAAGCCAACAAACACCCTAACAAGCAAAAGGTGCGTTACAAGAAAAAAAAACAAGCAAAGGAAACGACTAGAAATATTCAAGACTTTCAGGCACTAGAAGTAAATATAGAAAAACAAAACCAGGCACGAACAATCACAGAGTTAGAGCAAAAAATTCAGAGATTAGAAGCTCAGCTCGAGCAACAAAACCAAGCACCAAATTACGTAGAAACAGATAAACAACCTCAGGCGCTAGCAACGGATGCTGGACAAGGCAGCCAAATACAGAACATCGTAGAAGCGAACGTAGAAACGGACAAACACTCACTCTCATCCGAAGAAAGTACTGAGCAAGAAAAACCAACACAAAGTATCACTGAAACAAACAAAGATTCGCTGTTATCAAAAGCCGATGATGAACAAGAAATCCCAATACAGAATCTCACGGAAACAGACAAAGATGCACGCTTATCAGAAGCCGATAGTGAACAAGAAAACCCAATACCAAGTATCACTGAAGCAAACAAAAATTCGCTATTATCAGAAGTAAGTGCTGAACCAGAAAGCCAAGAATCAGACATTACTAAAACAGCTGAAAACACGGAGATAGAATCAGAAAATAGCGAGTTAGAGGACCCGAGTGCTAGATACCGTAAACATATGGAAGCGTATTCAAGTACAAGAGGTCAATACCATGAAAGAAAACCAGCAACCAAATACGGTGAAAATATAAAATCATACTCGAATACAACAAGTGAATACTGAGAATGGGCATCTAAAGACTAGGGTATAATAATAACAAGAAATAAAGAGGGCGATCCAATGATCGCCCGGTTATCTTAAATACGGCTCGATACTATTCAAGTAACGCAGCCTTTGCTTTATCTAGGTCAACCGCATCTTTGACTTTATCTTTATCAATGGACTCATAGGCTTTTTTGTAATCGACATCTGTTCCATCCACTGATGATTTTAACTTTTCCATATCAAGCGAATCAGTCACTTTTTCTTTATCGACAGACTCTGTCAGCTTATTGACATCGACAGCCAGTACCATATTGGGTACAGCAAAACATACTGCGATTAATAAAGATAACACTTTTTTCATGACGCAACTCCTGAGTACTTAGTAGGTGACTAGGTAGATAGAGTATAGGTCGGTTATTTATATATACCCAAAATAAAATAGGAGTAGAGATCGGAAGGTCCCTATTTTTCTAGCCTTTATTGTTTAATTTCTGCCTTTTACTCGCAATTATTAATCTATCTGTTTCTTGAGAAAGAAACTCGTATAACCTGGTGGCATATCATCAAGTTGTCCAAATACCTCATAGCCATGTTTCTTATAAAACCCTAAAGCCTGAAATGAAGTTGTCTCAAGTCGATAATTCCTAATACCTTTAGACAACGCAAATTCTTCTAGATGGTTCAATAATTCAGCACCCAAGCCTTTTGAACGCAGAGGTTCATAAATCCACAGCCCTTGCACGTACAACCAACCCCATTTTATTTCCCCGAGAATACCTCCAACAGTCTTGTCATTGTTATCTTTTACAAAGGAAGAAACCGTTTCTCGGTATAATAACCCAGTATAAAATTCATTAAATCCATTTAGGCCAAATTTAAGCGTTTCAAACTCCTCATCGCTTGGCTTAGCCACTTCTGTAATTTTCAATACAACCTCTCCCTCTATCGAATTTACCGCAATATAAACAAGCTTTTAAAGAAAAAACTTAGGTAATTAAGCACACAGAGTCAATATGGGAAAACACCATCTAGCCTACCCTATTAGTAAAATTGCATAAACGAATGAATCACTTCTCTCATATACTTCTGTACATCAAATTTAAAAGCCTGTGCTTTAGCACCAAGTAGACGCCCGCTTGGCCAGATCAAGTATAAATCTCGTTTTGGTCCAAACCAATTAGGTAGTGGCATCACTAATTCACCTGACTGCAACATATTGTAAACCTCAGAAACAGGTAATAAAGATAAACCAAGCCCATCACGAGCGAACTGGCTTGCCATCTTAATATCATCAACTTGGAGATTACTCTGCTGCCGAATTGATGCAGTTTCTCTCGTTTGCTTATGTTTGAAATTCCAGACTGATAAATGTGAGACCGTAATACATTGATGATGATAAAGATCGTGCAAGCTTTCCAATGGAGGGCTCACAGATAAACACTCATATGAAACAAAGAGCTATTTTGGGATTACTCATGTCGCTGTTATTATCAAGCATAATGACACTGTGGATCACGTGGTTAAATATAGGGTTTAAAGAAAGTTTTTTAAGTGCTTGGGGAAAGCATTTATGTTTGCTTGGCCTACAGCAGCCACTATTTCCATCGTTTTTGGTCCGTTCATCCAAAGCATCACGTTAAAAATAATCCAATTCAAATTTCAGAGAAAATAACATGCCTAACGCTAAAATTAAGAAGCACCATTACTCAGAACTCGGGGATGCAGTGGGTCCTTATGTTCATGCAGTAGAACACCAAAATGTACTTTATACTTCGGGCTTTACTGCATTCGGTTCGAGTGCGCAAAAACAAGGCATTGACGAACAACTCAGAGTCATTTATAAACAGATTGAAACCGTTGCCCTGGATCATAGAGAGACATTAGCGTCACTGATAAAAGTCACAATCTACATTACTAATACCGCAGATATTCCTACAGCAAGAGAAGCGTTAATAGAGATCTATAACGGCCATTACCCCGCAAGCTCCTTGGTTCAGGTTGCAGGATTGTTTCACCCCGATCTGCTCGTAGAAGTCGACGCCACAATCGCTTTGTAATTAGGCACGGTGAAAAACAACAATAAAAATATAAAGAACATAACTAAAGAAATAAACAAGTATAGGCACTACAGAGGTGCCTTTACTCTTAATTTTCCTTTAGAGTAAATATTAACTTCGTAATCAAAGTATCAACTAAGCGCTATATAATTCTTTAGTAGTCATGCCTTATAACCAAATTTTACTTCGCATATAGATCAGGTACCTATATGATAAAATGCTTGCACTAAGAATCAACCATATCAAGCCTAAAGCGACATGAATGTAACAAGGAAGCATTGATATAGTTTCAGTTGCAAATACACCATTGAATAAGAAAGGAATAATACTGAGTAATGGAGCGGCCCCCACCAATATCACTCAAAATGGATAAGGCAATATAACAAACGGAGCCTTGGAAAATTGCTCACCAGCACAAAATATACCATCAATACAGATGATAAGCGAATGACAGTCTATCTCTTTAGTTCCGAATTTCAAAGATGGTGCCGGATTAAAAATAAATTTGATGTTTTGCCCTGGCTTTAAGTTTATAAATTTTTTCTACTGGAATGGTAAAGCAAAGTGAAGAGCCACTTGGATCTTGATGAGCGTTACCTCTTAAACCAATAAGTACTTTAACCTATTAATCAATAGTCTGATTTAAAAATAATATTTTGATACTTTTTCGTTGAATTGTTCTCAGAGGGTATAGAAAAAACTAAAGTGTGACATAAATCACAATAAGAAAGATTTAGTAAAAAACACTAATTATTCAGGCTTATTTTATTTTTCATTACAAAATATAAACTTTAAACTAATGGCATGTATATTTCTGCATCGTTTGGTCAAAAATACCAATTCTCCTCATGGCAACGTTTAAAAGATAGCAGCTTTTATTAGCTATGATGATCACAGCAATCAAATTTTCAAGATTAAAAATTAGATATAGTTTATGACAAAGAATAAAGATAACTCATTACTTCCCAGTGACCAATTTGAAATATTAGATATCCGCTATGAGCAAACGCCATGGTACCGTCGGGCTTGGTTTATAATTATGACTATGCTGTTATGCACGCCTATCACTCTTGTCTTGCTTCTTAGTGGTGACGTCTATGTACAACGTGATGAAAGAGTGTATAAAATACGACCTAAGAGAAAGAATTGGATCTTCTTTTCGAGTTTTATGCTTCTAACCGCAAACCTGATAAGTTTTTCGGCATGGAACTATTAGTTCATCTATTGCAGTTTAAATCTTTCAATAAAAAACCTCAGCTAAGCCTTTAAAAATATTATCGTTGGCTGAGAAATGTATGTGCTCATCCTCTTACATTGCTCGAAAACAGCGAAACAGGCACGAGCAACAGGGACAAACACTGAAAACTGGCAGGTATGCTATAAACATTTCACGATTATATCTCTTTTGCCTGCACCCCAAAGCTTAAACCTTCACGAATAAAAAAAGAAGCCTCCAGTTAGAAAGGCTTCTTAATTTCATTCCATGATGGCTTAATGCAATCATATAAAATACGTCAAACCGTATCACTTAGCGTATTGCCACTGTCTTTTTTTAATTGTGCAATCTCAGACTCGGTACGCCATTCTCCGTTGTGAATACAACGCCACTCTGGAAGTGGAGCAATTTTAATCATCCTCAAAAATCATAAACATGTTCAATCCTATAACCACTGCTTTGGATCTCACGGATATTGTCGAGGAGGGTAGTCACTGGTGCAATCAGTACGGTTCTGATCTGATGCGGTTGAGTAAGGATATTTTGTGTAAATAAGGTGAGGCACGCATTACATTTAAGGTTTGCGGTATCAGCCGAGATGGCGCTGATAGTAATAAAATGGTTGTTGCCGGCGATTTCTTTGATCGCTGCAGGCTGTTTACTCAATTCAAGCACAAATTGTGTAAAAGGTTCATAACGTGGTGCCAGTACCAGCACGTCTCCGTTCTCATAACGTTGTTTAATTTCAGCCGATTTTGGAATTTCTGTTGCTTTTGCTTGCAGCAGTACAGCAGTGGTTGGTTTCGCGACACCAAATGCGCTATGGGTACCTAATTTGATGACTTTCGCATAAATCATTTTAACGAGGTACTCACTAGTCAACACATAGAGACGTTCAAATTTTCTCAATGAAAGTGGTGTTGATGCATTATCAGTCCATAGATGTTTGAGGGCTGAGCCGAAGTCAAATTCATACCAAGGACGTTTATTAATAAAATCCACGTAATCTTGTGCGACTTTGGCAGCGTAATCATCCTCCTGTACCCGACCAGAAACGCTCGCAGTAAAGGCACCAATGGTTTGTTCATAAATACCACGGATGGTGTATTCAATCGTTGTACTGCTTCCAATGACCCAGAGCATAATATGGTAGGATACATTTGAATAATTCAATTGTTTCGCATATCTGCTGATTTGATAATAGCCTTGCCAAAATTGTAAGCTCTCACCGAAGAAAGGAAACTGATTGGTGAAATGGGTTTTAATAAACGTCGCAAAGTTACTGGGGCTATAAACAAGATACCATTCAGAGAAAGTCAGCAGTGTCTGATTGAGTGGACGTTGATATTCTATCGGGGTAACAATTTCAGATGATTGGGCTGGCTTTGAATCAATAACTTGTCTTGGCTCAGAAGAACGCCATAAGTTGTTAATACCTAAAACGACCAGTAAGCCAAGGGTAACCAAGGTTACTTTTTTCAGATTCATGCCGAACGCTCCTCTTTAGTAAAGAGCATCAGTAAGTTATCAGAAGGATCATTGGCTTGTAAAAGCTTTCTGCCATCTGTGGTTAGACCGTGCTGCTTTAACATTGTTACCCATTCACTGATTGCACGGAAGTGTCTAAACTCCGCTTGATTATAGGCCAGCGTTTCTATAGTGCCGCAGTTAAACACTGTATGAATAAGTGAAACAAAGGTTTTCATTTCTTCTGTCGTACAATCGTGATCTCGTAAAATAAAGACACCACCCGGCTTCAACACTCTGACGATAGAGGCGATGAAGGCATCAAGACGGTCAAGTGTGATATGGTGAAGCCCAATATAACAAGTAAACAGTTCAATACTATTATCAGGTATTTGTTCAGGTGTTATCGCTGCATAATCATTGAGTGGCAGGTATTGACCTTCAAATTTAAATTGACCTCTATCTAATAGATCAGGTGGACTATTGCTAGGTGGGCTTTCATGAATAAAGTATTGTTTCCCTGTGAAGCTCATGTGCTTCTTGAGTACACTGAAATAGCGACCGGTCGACCCCATTTCAACATAACCATCAAATTGATTACGCATACCCAATAACTGCCGGGTTTGTTTCAGCATTTCTGCTTTTTGTGTACGCAGAGCCGGAACCGCATAAGTTAACTCACTCAACAATGGCTTGATGGATTTAATCTGTTGTTGAATCGCATTGTACGTCTCATTATCGTTATCAAAACCGCGTGAGAGCTCTTTTATCAAGATAAAAAATTTGTCTTCAGGATAAAGGCGGAAAATATTTTGCAAGAACAAATACAGCTTGTCGTGCCAATCACTATGGTTTAAAACGGCATGAAACTCTGCATTTGCTGATGTTGTCTTTGCCTGTCTATCAATTTGTGGTTTGTAATATGTGTCCCAGAGCTGATTACGCAGTCGATATGTTGGGTCATATTGTTGTTTCAACGCGAATAATTCTTTTGCTCTCGGATATGCTTGATGGAACGCTCTCTCACTCGCTTGTATCTGATAGGGTAAGTAATAACTGCCATTCACTCTCAATACTTTATTGATCAACTCCCTCGTCCAAATAGCGGTTTTATTAGCATCCTCTGGCGTATTTTTACGCTTGTAATAGATCACAAAAGCAAAGACTTCCGTTTGTGCCCAGGCCAACAATGAGCCATGATCAGCAAAGGCGTGTCGGATCGAAACATTAATCATATTAACTTGATAACGCTTTAGGACTTCACGCATGTCGCTCATAAAGTCATCCAAGCGATCAATTGGAACAAAGTATTCTTGCAAAAAATAGGTGTACTTCCTTTTTGATTCCGGTTCTAACTCAGCAACATCATAGCCAGCTTCATAGTTTCTCCAATGGACGACTTTCTTACTATAAAACAAGCTATCTATGACATATTCACGGAAGTATTTTGCAAAAGGAATGCTAGAAACTAGCCAGAACAAGTAACGGAAAATCGGATAAACACGTTTAACTGTTTGAGTTCTCGTAGCGGTTGTAGCCGGGCGAGCGGTTGCTTGCCACGATATCGCAAGGAGTTTGTTATAATGCGGTGGGTAGATATCGGCATTATGCAATACAATCGATTGAGATTGACGAACGTTGTCTTTAAAAAACTTGAGATATTCTGATACGGATAGGCGCTGTTTGGATCTTTCGAGACGAATATTGTCTGCCAGACTCAACTCTGCCTCCAATATAATACTGATTGCTCCGTAGCCTCCAATGGTGGCATAAAACAACTCCGAATCCGTTGTTGGCGAAACGGTTTTCACTGTGCCATCGAGAAGAAGAATTGTCACTGAATTAACAGAGAGAATTAATGGGCCTAATCCAATATACCGACCATGCACATTCACACTGAGGGAGCCACCAACAGTAAAGTTGGAATAGGTTTGCATAATTTTAATGGATAGGTCGAATGGCTCAATAAAGCGTTGAATATCACACCAGCGTGCGCCAGCTTGTACAGTGACGGTTTTATTAGGAAGTGAAAAGTGCGTCACTTGGTTGAGATCACGCATATCAATAAACGTGGCTTCGGCACTCGCAGTTTGTCCACCCATACTAAAACGACCGCCACCGATACAGATAGGCTCGTGAGTCGTTTTAATAAAATTGATAAGCTCTTCAACCGTAGCTGGCTTGAGACTTTGTTTCACGGTGATTGGATTTTGTAAGGTGACGTCATTGACCAGTCTATTCTCAACATCTGGATTTTTAAAATAGTCTGTTTCAATGTCTTCAAAGCGTAAACCGAAACGATTAAGAGCGGCATTTCCTTTACGGAATGATAATTGGCCCAAAAGGAATAATGGGCCAATTACTGGTAATAGCAAAACGATCAACCAATAACCGGAATAATTGATGTCATGGCAGCGCTTTACAGCTAACGCTAACAAGGCCCACGCGAAGGGTAAAAACACATAAAATGAAGCAGCCATTGTATGAACAGATGTGTAACTCAGCAGTATATTCGCACAAAGAAAAGCCGCTATTACAAAGACAGTACCGACAATAAATGTTTGCCTGCTGATACGGCCTTGCAAGGTGATGAACAATTCATAAAAGTGTAGATCATTGTTTTTATTTGCTTTCATATTTTTGATTGTGCTTTTAGTGGCTTAATTCAAACTTAATCAGCTAGTGGATATATTCAATAAAATCTTGCATAAATAAGTATATCCTACTCAGAAGGACTTGCTGAAAAACTTTAACTATCCACCACACTTTAACTCATGTTCATCACTCATTACTTATTCACTGCCATATACACCATTCAAAACATCAATGAAAAATGGATTAAGCTGACTAAAATCTGTTTCAGATTTTTGCTGTTCTTGAGCCTTATCTTTAAACCTTTCTAATTCTGAACTAATAAAGTCGCTAATTACATCAATTCTAGGAAGATATGCACTTTCAAAGCCCTGACGTTTATCTTCAAGCAGCTTTTGGATGGCACATTTCAAGGTTTCATCATGCACCAACTCGTTCACTAATACTTCAAATTCCATTGGCACGACGCCGCGTTCTTGCTCAATCCATTGCATCGCTAAAATAGGCCTAAGTACATAAAAGTACTTTTTAACTCTTACTGTTTCACCCTGTAAATATTCTCTAAAATTTCCATTTGCCATATGAGAATAGTGATAAAAGCAAGATCGTGGAGAATACAGGGTTGGTATTAGCTTTTTAAAAGCGTCTGTAAATTCCTTATTTTGATGATAAATAATTGGCGAGTTAAACCACTCTATTAGAGCAGGGTTTGATTTTCTGAGAAGTTTAAGTGCTTTTTTTAAGTCCCAGCCACTGATATCTAATAAGTCACTGATCGGCTTTTCCACGACATCTCTTTGATATTCATGGTCAACTTTTAGATACCAATCCTTGTTTCGGACGTAAATAAAACGCACATCGTAATCACTGTCAGCAGAGGGGAACCCCCATGCACGACTGCCTGATTCACAAGCATACAGTATTTTAATGTCCTCTTTGACTTCAAGAGCTTTAAGGTTCTCTAATATTTCACTACGCACAGAATATTCCTTGGTCGTTAACATCATAGTTGTGCGTATTAAATGAGCACACTGTTTTTTATAAATTGATATTTAACCGAACTTACAAGATTAGTTTTTCATTTGCAATACATGAACATACCGGAGAGCAAGGCATTCGAAGTTAATGCCTTATTACATCTTGCTTAAGTCTATTTCAGGGTGATCTTTAATCCCGTTGCTCTCCTCCATAATTTTTAGATAAAAATCTAATGGCGGCATCTTCATGCTTGCTCTACGTTCATCAACATTAGCTTCATCTTCAATCGGGTGAAATACAACTTTTCCATCAGTTATAGTAGCTTGAGTACCATAGATTTGTTTCTTTCCCTGATGTACAAGAATTCTATCAGTTAAAAGAGCAATTTGCTGTCCACTAACACCTTCATCATTTGAATATGATCGTTTTAAATAAGGAAGCATATATTCTTGAAATGCCTCATCAGGTGAGTGTTGGATGATCATAAATGCTGCACTCACTCCTTCAATCCCAACTAAATCTTTTGTTAGCCAAGAATGTTTTTTAATGATCGCTTTAAGCTTTACTGTATTAGTTTTGTCTATTTCAATCATTTTTTCTATGAGTTCTTTAGGTATATCTTTCCACCCTGTCTCTCCTATTACTTTTCGAATATGTTGGTCTTGATTCTCCATTTCAATAAGTTCCTTTTGCAAAGGGAGGTTGATTTCAGCAAAAGAATAAAAAGGTAATATCAACAATAAAAATAAGTACCGCATCGGCTTGGCTCTCCTTGTGTGTCCTGTTCAACCACTCCTGTCGAGATTAAAATACAAAAACAAATATAAATCAATGATTTATATTCAGATTTCACCTATTAGATTAACAAAATGCAGCAATTTTCATCTGGTTAGTACACTCCGTTAAAAAGAAATAACGAAATTGACTTAAGCCTCCGACTTCACAATAACATAAATTATGAATGAAAAATTTCACTTTTGAGAGCATAAAGTACATATCCAATATGTCATGTGTATATCAGGAGTGTATGTATTCTTTACTTTTTAATGGAGAAACCGTTATTTTATAGGCATCACTTTTAGATAAATTAATCAGACTAAATAATGAAAATAGTTTTAATACCAGGAATGGATGGGACAGGCTTATTATTCGCCCCTTTCATTGAAGTGGTACCAGACGAGATTGAAGTAATCTCATTACCACTTCTTCAACGTTCTGATGCAGATTATCATGATCAAGCACAGCATATTATCGCCAACATTGGTGAAGATCCTATTGTATTGATTGCTGAATCTTATTCAGGGATGGTTGCCTACAGCATGTTACAGATTGGCAGCCCAAACATTAAACACATCATTTTTGTTGCAAGCTTTCTAGAGTGCCCTTCTCGATTAGCTCAATTTGCTAAATATTTACCTTTGACTGTTTTAAAAAGAAATATTTTACCAAAGCCAATTTTAAGTAAGCTGCTGTTCGGGCAATTCTCAGATACACGATTAGTTTCCCTGTTCAATAAATCGCTAAATTCTGTCAGTGAACACGTCTTAAAAAGTAGAATTAATCATATTGCAAAGTTAAACGATCACACGATTGAAATCGAAGTACCTTGCTCGTATATTCGGCCCAAGAATGATAACTTGGTGTCTAAAAGGGCACTTGAGGCTTTTAAAAGGCGGTGCCAGAAACTCGTCATTCACGAGGTCGAGGGGACTCATTTCGTCCTTCAAACAAACCCCACGAAATGTTGGCAAATCATTCAGAATATTATCGAGTAACAGCCAGAATTCAACTTATGCTGTTTCAATGATATATACCTAAATAACCTCAAAATACCGTTTTACCTCTACATTTTTACTTCATCGTTGTGATGCAGGTATTCCACTGATTCAATATGGCCTTGTTCAGCGGCCTTTTGAAGCCAATATAACGATTGAGCCTTATCCTGAGTGGCGTATTCACTATACTTAACACCTAGGTAGAATTGAGCCTCCGCTTGCCCCTCTTTGGCAGCTTTCTTAAACCAATACAAGGCTTGTGTTTCATCTCGAATGACATCTATACCTTTCAAATATATAAACCCTAGGTAGAATTTAGCTTCACTGATTCCCTGCCCAGCTGCTTCTTTGAACCAATACACGGCTTGCTTCTTATCTAGATCGAAGCCTTCTTCATAGAAAGTAATTCCTAGGTAGAATAGAAAATCATCATACCCCTGCTCGGTTTTTTTGAGCCAAGAGACAACCTCTTGTCTCCCATCTTGCAAGTTTCCTCGACCCTTATCACGCATCCTATTTAAATAAAATTGAGCGCTTGTATGTCCCTGCCCAACCGCTTTTTTGTACCAATATAACGCTTGATTCTCGTCACGAAGGTTTTCTTGCCCTCTATCGTACATCACTCCAAGGAAGAATTGAGCGTTAGTGTACCCAAGCTTAGCTGCTTTTTGTAACCAAGACATAGCCTTAGTTTTGTCACGAGCGACTTTGTCTCCTGTATAATATAAGAGTCCTAGCAGGCATTGAGCGTTAGGAACGAACCCCTGTTCAGCCGCTTTTGTGAACCAAAACAAAGATTGAGCCTCATCTTACCTTTGAACTTTGAAACCCTTGTAGTGGCAATACACTTTTTAATCGCAACACAATCAGGTTCAATGCTCATCTTCCCAATGACTTATCATTGTTTTAGATCTGTTCGCTGATTAAGGCCCTGATTTGTTTCAGCGTCGTTTCTTTCACTAATTTTCCGTCTTCGAACACAGTTTCTAGTAGCCCTTCTTTTTCTTCTTGTTCAGATACATCGTCAAATAAGGTCAGCTCGCCATCGATATTTTCAACTTTTAGTAACCCTTTTGCCGATTTTTTCTTGGTATCCGTTTTAGGGTCTTTAAAAATAGCCACTCGCTCACCATTTTTTACAACACTTGTTGCTTTCACTGCTGAACCGTGTGTATCGCGAGTCACATACTGGTAGCTGTAAGAACCAATACCTAAGACGACTTTTGAAGCAAACCCTTTATCCATTAACCGCTGTAAGATTTGGCGTTGACGAATGAGGGTAATAGCATCACCATAGATCGCCCCAACGTGCTCATCGAGGAGCTTGTATCCTTTGTCAGTCATTGTGCCACCAAATATGTCCCACAGGCATTCGATCAGTCCTTTTACTTCGCAGTCCATCAAAGCGATCGTGTTTTCATCTTCAAAGCTGAAGTACTTTCCGTGCCAGCGATACGCTTCATATCCCTTTTCAATCACGTCCTGCTCAGCTTCTTTTTGGGTCGCAAATAGCTCACTGTAATCCGAGACTGGAGAAGTTGTGTAGCCTGTTAAAATTTTGACAGGGTCTCCTGAATCGGGCCGAATCACTAATGTTCCGTCGCGCGCCATAATTTCATCTTTGAGCTGAGGCAAGTAGTCGGTAACCAGTGTCCAGAAGTCCCACGTATCAGAAACAACGCTTAAAATACCAGTAGGAGATTGTTCTCTCATTAGGTACTGAAAGAATTCAATTTCTCCTTCCATAATCCAAGAACATGTCACTGAATGTTCCGTTGCATCAACAGAACATCCCACCAATTCTTCATCGACATTCGCAGCGTAATATTTTTCTGCAAACAATACCGCAGGAATCGTATCAGTACCTACAAGTCCCGAAGCGAGGTGACCAAAGCCACTCATTGCAGCCGCCTGTTTACCGAACATCCCTCTAAAGCTAAAGTCATGGCCTTGAAAAGGAACCATATCCAATGGAAGCCCCGTCTTGTTTGCAAACTCTTTAAATACCTTGAGATATGCTACGGAGGTCGTCGCACTCGTTTGAATCGGCCAGTTTTCACAGCTCAATACCGTTTCGATCATATTAGTCAACCATTGAAATCCTTCTTTGGTATTAACAACCGTGATCGGTGGGACTAGATAAGGAACCAACGAGCCCTCTGGAAGCGCCTTAATTCTCAGTGGTAAATAACCCAAATCATGTAAGTCTTCCAAGTATTTCACATTGACCGAGTATCCCAACATCGCGCTCATAATTCTTCGATGATTCTTTACTGCACTTTCTTTGTCCATGGCAAAAAAGTCAGCCCACTCTTCTTGTAAATAGCTTTTTATGAAGTACTGAAGCCCAACAAATGCGACCTTGTCATTATTTTCAACATTACTTAACTTTCCACTACGAGATGTATAGTTGGCATATACTTCGCTGACTTCTGGGTGGTAAGCACGACTGTGAAACTCTTTGTAGACGTCTTTTTGCATGGTTGCCGCTGTGATAGTCATAATTTTCTCCCTACATCTCAAAAACTTGAAGATTAACTTGGCTACTAAAGGTGAATTCGTTTTTGGCTCTGAATGAGTCAGTTGTGTAAATGTGCTCGATCAAGCCGTCGAAGACAGATAAGCCATTTGAAAAAATACCGTGAGTGACAAATAATGAGATTTCTTTTGCTCCTTTTGCTTTGAGCTCTTTGGCCAGTTCAATAAACGTTCTTCCGCCATCGCAAATATCATCTGTAATCAGTACATTTTTGTCTTTCACATCACCAAGAATCTCAGTTTTGACAATTTCACCTGTTTTCAGGTTTCTCACTTTCTGTGCTTGAATAACTTCTGGTTCACCATTGAAGGTTTCTGCGATCTTGATGGTTTTCTTCGCTGCCCCTGCATCCGGTGAAACCAATGTTAATTTACCGCTTGAAAGTCGTTGGGCTAAGTCGTCACACTTCTCTAACAGTTTAATTTGGGGAATATTGATAACCCTTTCCAGTAACGCTGGAGATACATCGCTATGCGCATCCCAAACAGTGACTTTAGAAAACCCCAAACTATTAATAATATTTGCCATAACAGAAGCGCCTAATGCTTCACCTTTTACACACACCCTGTCTTGGCGTGCATATGGGAAATAAGGAATAACGAGCTCTATTGGCAGTGACTCGTTTGTCATCCTTTTTAATGCATCGACGGCCAGCATCAGCCTCATGACTTTAGAAGAATCCGTCACTCGCTCAAGTATTTCGATTTTAGAGAGATTGTCGGCACAAAATGCCTCAAATCGTACATGCTCTTCACCACCGGAAAAGGTAAAACTTTCATAAATAATTGGAGATTTCTCACCCAATAATGTGTATCCAACGACTTTCATCTTTCTCTTTCCTTAATTTGTGTCTCAACGACACAAAATGAATCTAACAAAATAAAATGCCACGATCAATAAAAAATGTGTTCTAGAGGTATAATTTTATAAAAACAATGAAATAGTGAGTTTCTTTTTTGAGTTAGGGATTAAGATGGCCAAATATATTGATGTTTACTACGAATTGATTTATTGTGTCACTAAGACACTAAATATGATGCATGCAGCTTGAAAACCTCATACGATATTAAAGAATTTAAAAACCCCTTATTTACAGTGGATAGTGTTTTATTTACGGTAAAAGACCATGCACTGAAAGTACTCATGGTTAAACGTGCCAATGATCCATTTATCGGACGTTGGGGACTACCGGGAGGCTTTGTCGACGTAGATATTGACGATTCAACCGACATGACGGCACTCAGGAAGTTAAGAGAAAAGACAAATGTGGCCCCACAATACTTAGAACAGCTACAAACCTTCTCTGGAATAAGCCGTGATCCAAGAGGTTTTAGCGTTACTCTGGTGTATTTTGCACTCACTGCTGAACACGATGTTTCCATACACATAGAATCTGTTGAGGATGCCAAGTGGATTGACGTTGGCATGCTGAATCAACTAGCAGTGGCGTTTGATCATAAATTTATTATTGAGCAAGCAAAAGAGCGTTTGCAGCAAAAGGCACTTTACTCCATGATCCCAGTCTATTGCTTGCCTGAGTTTTTTACTGTCGGTCAGTTTAAGTCGGTGATAGAAACCATTATCGGCAAAACCATTCAACGAAAAAGTTTAATTCGACGTATAGAAGCATCGGACATGTTTGAAACTACAGATGAAAAAGTGAAATCAGGTGGACGTTTAGCGCAACTTTATAAGGTTAAAGCTGGTGTCGACATTGTTCACTTTGAACGAAATTTAAGTACCTAAGTACCTAAGTACCTAAGTACCTAAGTACCTAAGTACCTAAGTACCTAAGTACCTTAAAAGCTTTTTCAATTTATGCCATCATTCAAGTTCAAAAAGTCTCTGATAAAATTGGTGACTATTTTAATGGAAAATGCTCATACATTTGATTGGTTGGGCAATCGGTATTGATACCTAACTTATCTAGTAGTTCAAAAAACCATGACAAATGCTGACCGAGCTCTGGGACGTCTTCAGCAGTGACGGACAATAAGCAAATTGCTACCCTTGCAACTAAGGCATTTCTATCTGAAAACTCTCGAATAAATCCATTTGTATCAATATAATCCCACCACTCCACTACAGCTTCTTTATATTCTTCTACAGAAATACTTTCTTCAAGATACCTCTGTGTGATAACGATAGGGTCTTTAAACTGAGTAGGAAAGATCAAATTATTTTCTTTAATAATTCTAATCACAAAATTCAAATAAAGTTCAATCGCCATTTTAGGCTCTTCAGGCCAATCAATCGTCCCAATGGTCATTTATATTTCTCCCCAGAGAATCACATACAGCTTAACAATGCATTAAATGGTATATTCCTAATCTATCGAAGTACCACTAGGCACAAGAAATAAGGCAAGCATACCAACATCCTTACATTTACGATTATGAGGTATCTTACTAAATTTTAATGATTTATAGTGCCCAAAAGGCTAGGCAAAGCGTGCTTTCTATAGTCATAACGTCTGACCAAAATTAAAACAAGTACGATTTCAAATGTGAATATTTGAAATCAGAAACATATTCAGTTTTTGCAACCAGCCTTTTAGGCATCATGAACAACGGAACTTAGCTAAAGTTTGGCTTATACTCAAAGGCGTTTTCAGCATCAGAATCTTTAAACGTGCTCAAAATCTCCTTTTTATTTAGTAATGAATTGACTAGAGAATTAGGAAAAACCTGTATACCAGTATTGAATAGTTCAACATTTTGATTAAATATTCGGATAGATGCGCCTATATTTTCTTGCTGTTCAGCTATTTGCTTCATTAGATTGTTGTAAAGATTAGAAGCTTGCAGCTCTGGATAGTTCTCAACAGCTACTTTCAGCCCTGTAACCAAATCTTTTGTTTTGGTTTCAGCTTTGCCTAAAGCGGCTTTATCCAAACTTGAGTCATCAAGGTCATTGATCGCTGCCCTTAACTCAGTAATTTGCTTTAATACTGTATGCTCAAAGCCTCTATATTGGGTAGTTAACTCCTCTAAATGTGAAATTATTTTATTTTTTTGACGTTCTTGATTAATTACATTAGCCCAAGCTCTTCTGACAGCATTATCTCTGCTGATTATGCCATTGTATATTATGATAATGGTGATAATTATTAATAAAGTTATGGCAGATATAATCCATATTTCCATAATAGCTTACCTCTAGTTCGTAAAGTTGTTGTCTGATTGCTTCATTAAATAATGAGAAAACTCTAGAATAGTATTAAGTTTTTTTAACTCATTGCTTTGTGCTATTTCTTTCCTAAACATCTCTGGCTGATCTATTCCATAAACTCGCTTAACATCTAGAAGATTATCTTCCACGGAAATACATGCTTTTCCATCAGTATTTATTTCAAGATTAAATCCTCGAAACTTAGCAGCCATTTCTTCAAGCTTAATGACTACTACAGGCTTTAAAAGCTTAGCTACAACCATTTCATCTGTACAGGAAACAGAATAATGTTTATTAAAATTTATTGAAGCAGATTTAAAGTTTTTTTTGTACTTCCCTTCAGGGGGATCATTATATATAGAAACGGCAGAGGAAAAGTTAAAATCAAATAAAATACCGTATTTTCTATAGTCATCATATACTGTACGTCTAGTTGTTTTTTTCCCTCCATTTCCATCTGATGTCGTAGTGGTTACAGTTCTTTTATTCACGTAGTGAAAACAATAATACTCAAAATCATACTGGTACTCTATTCCTGTATATTTTCCATATGATAGAAACTCAATATCGCGAGAGTGATTACCTCGGTTAAAGTCAAAAAAATCTCTTTTGAGTTCCTTTGCATATTTTTCACCATCAACTGATTTTATATTCAAATCATTATCGAATAGTAAGTCTTTTTTAAAAATCTCATCAGATAATGAATTTACACTATTTATTCTTGACCAACCATAAAAAATAAACATCGCTCCTACAATAGAAAAAAAGCCAAGTATAATATAGTCCGCATCACTGATATAATATGAAGTCGTGTTTTGATATACAA
The DNA here is from genome assembly GCF_002849855.1 of Vibrio azureus. Classification (NCBI taxonomy): domain Bacteria; kingdom Pseudomonadati; phylum Pseudomonadota; class Gammaproteobacteria; order Vibrionales; family Vibrionaceae; genus Vibrio; species Vibrio azureus. The sequence goes on along the minus strand of NZ_CP018617.1, from coordinate 307,297 downwards.
GATAAAAAACACCGATAGCTAATGAAACTGCACCACAAAACCATTGTATTTGATTGTTGTATTTTAGTGGAAAACCAAAATCAATCACCTCATCTAAGGTGCTAAGAAGATCGTCTTCATTATCTGCTTGATGTACTCTGTTCTTTACTTTTTCTATAGCCCTTTTTACATCTTTATTAGTTGCCATCTGTTCCCTACCAAAAACGACATTTTTAATATTTCACATCCATTTTACTTGATACTTAACTCATTATCTTCCGTCAATATGAATAAAACTCTTGTTATTTCATCTAAAAAGCTAGGTTTAATGTTTCTTCGTAAATATGACTGGAGATGTGACAGTGCTCTCAAGGTACAGTTATTCAGTTAAAGCATAAAAATGTTCAAAGTCAGTTGAACCTTTAACTGCCACCAGCTCTCATTCAAGCATCATCTAGTATGTGACTTAAATATCTTTGTAATTAATGTATGTTTCTGAGGTACTCAGGTGGGCACCTCAGAAAAATATTCAGCTTTTATAACAAACCCACCTAATAAATATAGTCTTTTACTAAGAAATATAAATAGTTATAATGCAAAAAAACTCATTTAAGGATATTAACTGCATGGAATCTCAACACGAGTCTAATCGCCGCCCTCTTGCTGTGCGTAATATCTCGTTTACCAAACGTATTGCTGTTTGGCTGAGCCAGAAAAACATTACTCCCAACCAAATCTCATTAATGAGCATCTTATTTGCCGCTATTGGCTTTGCTTTTGCAGTTGGTTATCACTTCTGGCCTGCGCCTATTTGGTTAGTGTTGTTCTCTTTGATGATTCAAATGCGCTTATTGTGCAACCTATTTGATGGTATGGTTGCTGTCGAAGGTGGCAAGAAAACCCCAACCGGTGAATTGTTCAACGATGTTCCAGATCGTATCGCCGATCCTTTGCTTATTATCGCAGCAGGATTCGTCGCCCATTCTACATTCGCTATGCCTCTCGCTTGGCTAGCGGCACTACTGGCTGTACTTTCGGCCTACATTCGCGTATTGGGTGTTAGCATGGATTGCTCGGCAGATTTTAGGGGGCCAATGGCCAAACAACATCGAATGGCCCTTCTCACCGTAACACTATTAGCCATGGCTCTTAGCCAGTGGTTTACGTTATTACCTATTATTGACATATATCTGATGGATATCGCGCTTACGATCATGATCATTGGCTGTTCTATAACCTGTTGGCGTCGTTTAGTCTCTATTTTTAATACCAAAGAGCAATTCGCTAACTCATCGTCGAGTAAAAAAAATAGTCCACACACTGAGCCGCCCACCGCCAATGACTCAGTTGATAAGCCGTTTGGTGATATTATCCATGACTAATATTCCTATTCATTCGCTGTACATGATGGCTGCGATCACGCTCGTACTCATCATTGGCACCTTGGTTTACCTCTATTTATCACGCTGTAATCCAAACAAGGATTACCACGAGCTCAAACTCCGTATTCGTTCTTGGTGGTGGATGATCGGGATCGTCTTTGTCGTGCTCTACCTACCCACTCGATACACGCTGATCTTTGTCGCTTTTTTAAGCTTTATGGCGCTGAAAGAATTTCTCTCCATTGTACCCACTCGCATGACAGATCGACGTGTTATTTTCTGGGCTTATCTTTCAATCCCGTTTCAATACTACTGGTTGTCAATCGGTTGGTATGGCATGTATATCATCTTCATTCCAGTCTACATGTTCCTCTACCTTCCTATGGTCGCGGTGTTGATTGGTGATACCAAAGGTTTCATACGCTCAGCCGGCATCATTCATTGGGCGCTAATGCTAACGGTATTTTGTGTGAGCCATATGGCCTATCTATTGGTATTACCAAGCAAAAACCAAGAGGCGGGTTCAATGGGAATGCTTCTGTTTTTATTGGTCTTCACTCAGTTAAATGATGTTTGCCAATACGTATGGGGTAAGAGCTTCGGTAAACACAAAATTGTACCGAAAGTCAGCCCTAACAAAACATGGGAAGGCTTTCTTGGTGGGGCAGCAACTATCATTATCTCAAGCTATTTTGTGGCACCTTACCTGACACCATTAACGTCTGTTCAAGGATTAGTTGCAGGGATGATCATCGCCCTCAGTGGCTTTATTGGCGATTTGGTCATTTCATCAGTGAAACGGGACTTACAAATTAAGGATACCAGTCAGTTCATCCCCGGCCACGGCGGTATTTTAGATCGTATTGATAGCCTGATGTTCACCGCTCCTTTATTCTTCCACTTTATTTATTACCTTTACTACTAAGAGGACGACATGAGAGTTTTTAAAGTTTTGTTCGTCTTACTGTTTGTGAAACCGCTAGTATTTGTTGGTTTAGGGCTCAACATCATCAATCGACAAAACTTGCCGCTCAGTGGTCCTATGGTGGTCGCTGCCAACCATAATAGTCATCTTGATACATTGGTACTCCTGGCTCTCTTTCCGATCAGCATGATACATAAAGTGCGCCCAGTGGCAGCAGCAGATTACTTTCTCAAAAACAAAATCTCAGCATGGTTATCACTCAATATCTTGGGCATTATTCCTATTCATCGTTCACCGAGTAAAAGTGATCGTCACGCAGTGTTTGATGAGTGCCATAAGGCCCTTAATCAAGGAGATATCTTGATTATCTTTCCGGAAGGCAGCCGTGGTGAGCCTGAAATCATGAGCGGATTAAAGAAAGGTATATATCACTTAGTTCATGAATACCAAGTCTGCCCAGTCATTCCAGTAGTAATGCGCGGATTGGGCCGAGCGCTCCCCAAAGGAACCGCGATGTTTGTCCCTTTTAACTGTGATGTAGTATTAGGATCACCAATTGAGAAGTTTAAAAACGCGGATGATTTTCTCCTTACCATGCAAGCAGAATATCAGCAGCTAGCACAAGCGTGTATCGTAACCCTCAGCGAAGAGTAAATATGCTTGATTATTAGGACTGTTGTAATAACTTCATGCCCCTTAGACTTTCACTATGACTCATCACTGAGCAGATCAGTATGTGACCCCCGAAACATCTTCAATTTTTGCAACAGCTCCACACTGTACGGTCTAGCTAATGATTATTTGTTAACACTTTATGGGGGTCCGTAATTTCGTAACATTCAACGTTCACATTTTTACGGTGATAAAGGTCCATAAAACTATCATCATTCAGCCTCCTTACATATACCCAGGCTCCATTATGAAATGAAATATAGCCAGCAAAGAAGTCAGTGACTCGGCTATCATTGTAGGAATACTCAACCTTGGACAATTCATTGATATTATTGAATTTACAATTTTTAGAGCGCGCTTTTTTTGATTCTTCTAAAAGCAGCTTAATTCGATGCCCATATTCAACGGACTTAACCAGTGCGCCCCTAAGCGCAACAGCGGTCAAGGGACCATTATCGTTAGGAACATAGTCTTCTCTAACAAATAATCTCTGATCTAAGAAAGAATCTACCATCAAGTATGTATGCTGATTGTCCTCACCAAAACCAATCACACTCCCTCCATTCTGATCTTCAGCGAGAATCTGATCGTTCTTCGGGGTGGTATAATTATCGCCTACAGCGATATAATTAACGTCTTTCCAATATAATCCATCACCATATCTTTTAGCCGTTCGATCTACGCTAGGTATCTTCAAAGCCATAACAATGATAATGAAGATGATGACCAAAGCCGCTATTTTATTTATTGATAGTCTCATATTCGCCTGCTGATGATATTTTATTAGAGCTTGTGGCTAGGCAATAATGTATTGATGTATCATACCATTTTTATCCTAGGATGATCGAGGTCACAATCGCCCTTTGGAATAGTACCTCTCTTGAATTTTGGGTATGTACGCCGATAGTAGCAATCCCAGTAGTTATAGGCATAGTGCCTGATTTTTTCATAGTGTTCTGGGTTTCTCGATGTATGGTAAACCAAATTTTCTTTATTGAGATTCTCTCTGTTTTTATAGATGAGACCAATAATTGCGATAACATATTCGCCAAGAAGTTGCAGGATATAAGGAGAAGTGAATGAACTATTTGATGCTGTGAGCTTCTTCAAACATCTTTCTTATCTCTCCAAACTCAGAGTGGCTCTACAACTGCTTCTAGTAATTCAAATATAGTTATATCGATGTAATCTATTTCTATCTGTTCATCTTGTAGAATTTCAAGTTTCTCATCATTGATATCAACTAATAATCTCTGTGCATCGGTACTAACTGCAAATATAAGTAAATTATCGGGATTTTCAGGCCTCTTTAACCAACCGTCCTTAACGAAGTATTGAATACTTAAAATATCACCTTTTGGTGTAAAAAAAGTAGCAGGAATCTTATCTTGGAATCGTTCTAAGAATTCAACCATTGCTGTCGGTTTTACAATATCAGAGTTTATTTTTATCATTATTGAATTTTTAAAGTTGGGAACACACTAAACACCTCGCCTGTCATAGGGTCAAAAACTACTTTGCGATGTTAGAATAACTAGCATAACAAGGGGCTCTCTTTCTATGTGACCCAATATTTCTTACATGAAAGCCAACAAAAAAACCGACTTTTTTCACATTAGACCTACTTAGCAGTTGCCTTACATGATTAGTTATTCGCGATACTGCTTATCTCTTCCGGTTTTGTCACTGTAAGACCATCGGCCACAATCAACTCAGCCCATTTTTCATACATTTTTAAATATACGAACTCAAAGAATCCTCGTGGGTTCTCGATAATCCAATCCCAAGGCAAGCAAAAGTAGTGATCATCGTCATCTTGTAGAATTGCTTCAAAATCATAATCTTCATCTATTAATGCCTCTTTCAACACATTCATGATTACCTTTTTATGTTCTGGTAAGTAACCATTTTTCATTCTACTTTCAAATAATCTTTCGTCTAGCAATATACTAAGCTGTTCATAGTCATTAGGGTCAAATTGATCTAAATACTCACCCAAGGATTCTTCACGATCGTATATATTAAAGCCACCAAGGCAGAAAGCAGCAGTGACATTGAAATCTACTTCACTATATGGATGTTTTAAGGTCATGGTTTCATTTTCATTGAATTGGATAAATAATTAGATTTCTTTAAATATCTCTTCTGGTTTTGTGACTTCATAACCTTCCGCTATAAGCTGCTCAGCCCAATTCTTATACATTTGCTGATATGCAATCTCAAAGAATCTACGAGGACTTTTTATATCCCAAGTCCAAGGTAAATAAAAATACTCATCATCATTGTTGTTAAGAAAAGGAGCAAAGTCATACTCTTTATCACACAGAGCAACTTTTAACATTTCCATTAGTACATAATGATGTTCTGATAAATAATCAGGTTTCGTTATAAACTTAAAGAATCTTTCATCAAGTAAGGTGCAAAGCTGTTCGGGGTCATTGGGGTCGAAACGGCTCAAATACTCACCTAAAGTATCTTCACGATCATAGATTCCAAATCTCCATACCAAGTCATCTAGACTTGGATTAAATTCAAAATCGCTATCAGGATATTTTAAAATCATGCTTTTATAAGTCATTTTTTTGGATAACCTGTACTAGGTTGTTTAGTTTGTTCATCAAAGTGGATAAGCCATTGATTAATATTTTCATGAGAATTAGGCTGACTCAAATCATTTTATTTTTAGTAAACCCCCACCCTAATTTATCATAATATATTAAGGTTATTTCTTTCGATTTTCTATTCAAGAAAAAGACCGTTCCTCCAAAAAAACAGATAAATTATTAAAAAACACTTAATGCTAATAAATCAGCAAAATGGCGGCAGCCACTGTAATATACCCATATATGGTCTTCTCCCTATTGACAAGATACCAATGCCGATAAAAGGGACAGGTTGCTTCCATATATCCGGCCTACGCGTGAAGCTGTCGCTTCTGGCCTTGATGACACTTCGCGCATATAGCCCTTATCAAGTAATCGGTTTTAGTAAACCTTTGGGTATATCAGATTCGCTATATGCTGGTCTTACCTGTTTTTCATCTTAATTGCTATCTACGCAATGCTTTGGGGGTGGTTTTTACTTTGTTAACTCTTCTCGTTAAATCGCGACTGGAGCCTTATATTTTTCTCCTCGACAGATTATTACCCATGATATTCGAATTAGTTTATTCGCTAAGGCGACTACTGCCTTGTTAAATCCCCTCGTTTCAACCAGGCGTATTATCCATTGGCTCAGCCTATCTGATTTATCTTTGGCTCGGCTCACAACCGCTCTTGCCCCGTGAACCACTAATGACCTTAACTGCCGATTTCCTCGTTTTGTGATACCCAACAACACATCACGGCCCCCTGTGCTAAATTGTTTGGGCACCAAACCTAATGCAGCAGAAGCATCACGCCCCCGCTTAAATTGTTGACCATCTCCCATCCAAGCTTTCAATGAAACACTGACCACTGGACCAATACCTGGGATTTCAATTAAACGCTGACAAGTCTCTTCTTGCTTCGCTTTTACTGCGAGCTTTTCATCGTACCACTGCAGCTCTTCATCAAGTCTTTCTAGTTGCTTGTACTGTCTGAATAGGAGCTCTCGGAACTCGTCTGTTAAGCCATTTTCAGCATCTTCTAGAATAAATGGCAGCTCTTTGCGCAGCACGTGCTTTCCTCTTGAAAGCACCACGCCATACTCTGCCAACAATCCCCTCACATGATTGATTAAACGTGTTCTATCACTGCTCACATGTTGACGCATGCATAAAAAGGTCTGTTCATCTTGCTGCTTTAACGATTTTATCGCTACCGGACGTATTGCTCCATGCTGACACGCTTCTGCAATTGCTTTGGCATCGTTGTAGTCATTCTTTTGACCTCGTAAATAGCCTTTCACATGCTGAGCGGGAAGTAACACAACTGAATGTCCGAGTTGGCTAATTTTTCGTCCCCAGTAATGCGCAGTACCGCAGGCTTCCATCGCTACAACACAAGCTTCCAGCTTCACGAGATAACGCATGAGTTGTTGTCGATTTAATTTTTTCGCCCAACTTGCTTGCCATTTTGGTCCAACATGATGAGATAAAATGTATTTTTTGCTAAATCGATACCAATTGTCTTACACTTCTTCATGGTCTTCCCTCGTTTTAGATAAGATTCTTTTTCAATTCTATCTTGGCACATCGCGATGCCGATTAGTGCGGGGGAAGACCATTACATCAAGTAACCTCAAGATGCTGTGTTCAGCGAGATGACCTTAACTTTCAGGCGCGGCAACGATTCGAAGATATAGTCGTTCTACATTGAGAATCGTTAACAAAGCCTGAGAGTTAAGGTCACTTGGTTATAGAACATTATTTAGCGGTTTTAGACGTAAAAAAGGCGACAATTTACACTGTCGCCTTTTGCTATTTAGGAGCTAATTTTGCCTATTCCCAATCAAGGATAACCTTGCCGGAAGCCCCGCTACGCATGACATCGAAGCCTTCTTGGAAGTCATCAATCTTGTAGTGATGGGTGATGATCGGTGAGAGATCTAAACCAGATTGAATCAAAGAAGCCATTATGTACAAAATAAAAATTAAACCATACAAAACAATAACTTAATAAAAATATATAAAGTTTATGGCGACAAAGTGGCGACAGTCTCAGTCGTTGTAACAACTCCTCCCTTCAATAGGAAGTGTCTTTCCCGCCACTTTGCCGCCACTTTTTAAGAGTGACTCAACCAACAAAAAAGCCAGCACTGAATCAATCAACACTGGCTTTTGTTTAGTTAAACCGATGAGAGGGTTAGTCTACAAAATACGGCAGGTGTTCTTCAGTCAGAACACTGTCTTTCGCAAAGTTAGTGTGGTCTGTTACCTTATTAACATTCCAGCTGGTTAAACTTTGGGAAAAAACTTTATTCTTCTCAAACATGCTTCTCATACGTGTCACATTAGATGTGTCCCAATCACCTATATCTTGGTTAAATGTTTGGGCTTCATAAAACATAAAAACCATATTCGTCACATTTGACGTATCCCAATCACCTATATCTTGGTTAAAGGCTTGGGCTTCATAGAACAGGGCATTCATACTTGTCACCTTCGATGTGTCCCACCCACCTATATCTTGATTAAATGCTTGTGCTCTTGAGAACAGGCCTCCCATACTTGTCACATTCGATGTATCCCACCCACCGATATATTGGTTAAAGGCACTTGCACCATTAAACATATAACCAAAATCCGTCACATTTGATGTATCCCAGGCACCTATATCTTGGTTAAAGGCGCTTGCATCCATAAACATAAAAGACAAATTCGTCACATTTGATGTATCCCAGGCACCAATATCTTGGTTAAAGGCACTTGCATCACTAAACATATATTTCATAACCTTCACACTGGATGTGTCCCAAGTACCGATATATTGGTTAAAAGCGCTTGCACCATCAAACATAAAACTAAAATCCGTCACATTCGATGTATCCCAAGCACCTATATCTTGATTAAATGCTTGTGCTCTAGTGAACAGGCCTTCCATGCTTGTCACATTCGATGTATCCCACCCACCGATATATTGGTTAAAGGCACTTGCACCACTAAACATATAAGTCAAATTCGTCACATTTGATGTATCCCAATGACCTATATTTTGATTAAAGGCTTCTGCTCTAGCAAACACCATACCCATATCAGTCACATTTGATGTATCCCAATGACCTATATTTTGATTAAAGGCTTCTGATTGATAAAACATGTAGCCCATATCAGTCACATTTGATGTGTTCCAGTGACCTATATCTTGGTTAAATAATTTTGTGGCTCCGAACATCCAGCGCATATCCGCCACTTTAGATGTATCCCAATAACCTATATCTTGGTTAAAAGATTTAGCTCCTTTAAACATCCAAGCCATGTTCGTCACATTTGATGTATCCCAATCACTAATATCTGTATTAAAAGAAACTCGGTCATAAAAAACTCTACTCATATCCGTCACCTGTGTTGTGCAAAATCCTATGTGGCCTTGCTCTAATTTATCGAGCAACGTCTCGTTTTTTATTAGGGTGTTATCCACCACCACATAGACTTGCCCGTTTTCAAGCATCACGGAGTTAACAGGTTGGTCAGGGCATTTTACTGAGATATCTGCAGCAAATGCGGTTTGGCTAGCGAGCGCAGCGGCGCCTACTAGAAGGGAAGTTATGGTTCTTTTCATTGTATTTTCCTTGGGTTGAATAGACGTTATTGCGTAAAAGTTGGAAGGCTATCTTCAGACAGGCCACTGCCTTTGGCGAAGTCGGCATGACGGGAGACACGCTTGACGTCCCAGTGGGTTAAGTCTTGGTCGAAGCGCTTGGCGCCGGAGAACATGCGGTCCATATTGGTCACACGAGAGGTGTCCCAACGGCTGATGTCCTGATTGAAGTATTGGTCTTTAGCAAACAGGTCACTCATGTCTGTTACGTGACTGGTGCAGAGTTGAATGTTGCCATCCAAAAAGTTTTGCCAATAGTCTGAATTGCGGATTAACTTGTCATTGACGATGACAAAGATTTCATCATTTTCAATCATCACCGTTCCGGGCGTTTTGGAATCACAAGTGATGGTTTCTTGCTCTGAAGCGAAAAGAGGCCCACTGGCTAAGAGTGCAGCCGTGAAAATCAGCGATTTTAATTGCATGGGAGAGATTCATTATTAACAATAGGAGATATTATTGTATTAATAAGCCAGACTTATATCACTTCAACATATAACATAGCCACCACAAATTAATTAATACTTGAATGCACCTCAAACTAAACGTCACTTTTAATTACACAATAAACACTAATAAACCATTTATTGTGTTGTTTGATGATTAGAATTAAATTACATTTTAACGATGGAATAGAGCCACAAATATTCTTATTACCTAAAAGAATGTGCTTACTTTTATCTATTATTAATTACCCTCCATTTAATTTACTAATCAGCCTGTGTTTTTACCTCAATACATTATTTAATTAGGATGTATTTTATTAGCACTACCAAATATTAGCCACCCCAGTTTTAACAGACAGAATATTCCCCTGCAGAACTCCCAGCATCAACCGTAACCTGAGCATTTTGCGTGATTTCATCTATAACTGCATGGGCAATCGCTTCGGCCATGGCGGCGCTTTTCGCGTGTGGGCCATTGGTCTCAAACCCTCTCGCTTGTAACTCTTTAACGAGTTTATCTGTCAGTGATGTTTTATCTAATGCCATTATTTACCCGCCTTAACTGTTGAAGATAAATCAGAGTGAGGTTTGCCCGTGTACGCGCAAATACAATCGCCTTGCACTACACCTTTGCCTCCATTCATGGTGATAAGGTCAGCGCTAAAGCGCATGTTCTTAGCACTGGCTTCGATGTCTTTCTCAACCTTAATCACCTGATTTCCAAGCACCGTCAGTTTGTCATCCAAGCCAACCACCACATCACGTAACTGGCCAATCACTTGCGCCCATTCCCCACCACTGGCTAAGTGCATGCTTTCTAATGTGGCGAGGTTCATGGCATCACCTGCCAAAACATCAATGGCCCCCATCGCCTCAATGCGCTTTTGTCCCCCAATCCACTCTTGGCTGTGTTCCACCGTGAAAAGCTCATGCAAACCAAATTCACTGGTGTGCTGCTCGGCTCGCTCTGTGGTTTGAAATGCCTCGATTAAACGCGTTTGGTCTGTACTTTGGCGATGATGCCCTGCGGCATCCGTATTCCAATACACTTCATGGCGTTGCTGCGTTCTTTGCTCACCTGGGGCGAGACTGGGCAGCGACCACCCATCACCTAACACGGTTCGAATAAAAGGCTTATCACTGCAACCATAAGCAAACGCAATTTCAACAATGCTGCCCTCGGTTGGCATCGCCAATTGACCTTGCTCTGGCCCACCAATCCCCGTTGGCAAAGGGACCGCTTTATAGAGCGGCACCAAAGCATCATCACGGCCATGCTGGTCTAAGAGCTGAACATCCACCGCGTAACGGGGACGAAAAGGGTGATTTTCTTGGCCTGCTTGGCTTTGGTCTGTGATGGCCACCACTCGCGCCAATTTGGGCAGGTGATGACCTGCGGCCAATTCAGGAAACAGATAATGCATTTTGCGCTTTTCACTGCTTGGCCCTTGCGCCCAGTACAGCGTCATGTTGCCCTGCTGCAAATGCACTTGAGTGATGCGTTTGTCATTGAGAACCACACCTGGACGCACCGAAGGCATCACCGCCAAGGTCATGCTCTCCCCATTTTTTGCACGCTTGGCCAAAGCAGGATCGATGGTAATCGGCCTTGAGTGCCAGCGACTTTCTGTAAACTCGCCTAAATAGATTTGACCATCAGATTGCTGAAACCACACAAAGTCTTCAAGCTGAAACGCTCGGCCAAGATGGCTCAGTAATTGGTAACCACTGCCTTGAGAGGTAAAGTTTGCGATGCGTTCATACACATAATCTTGCTCTGGTAACACAAAATCTAAGCCGGTATCAAAACTAAGCTGCTCAATGATTTCACTGATGGTCGCATGTTGAATACTGACAGGCCACCTTGACGCCAACAGTCCCGAACGCTCTCTGGCAATAAACCGAGTAAACCCATTTTGCGCGGGCTGGGCTTTACTCACGTAACCATCAAAATAACGCACCAATTCCGCTTCATAGCCGATATCAAACAGCACCAAGTCATTAGGTTTTACTTCGCCTTTCACCACAAAGGTCGCTCGGCCTCCGGCGCACAGCTCAAGAATGACCTGTGCATCGACTAACACTTGAGGCTCACCGTTGATGGTCAATCGTTGGTTTAATTTCATTACAGTTCCCGCTCCTGTTGCTTTAAGGCTTGCTCAAATCGCGTGGTTGTCTCTGAGGCTTGGTTATTATCAATCGCGGCATGAGCTTTAGGTTTCACGGGCTTGGCGCTGTCATTACTTTGCACACTGGCCTCTTTGGCCTTTTCTTGCTCGCGCTGCTCTTTTACTTCCGAAACCGATAAATGCTCTCTAAGCTGAAAGCTCACTTTCCATGACATCAATCGCTCTTGTTCATCGGCGGTCACACGCCCCACAAAGCGCACTTGGCGAATGGTCATGCTCTTGGCCAGCTCGTTTCCTATCCGGTAAATCTTGCGTTTGCCGCCTTCTTTTTGTCTCGATAGCACCATCAAACGCTTGAGAGTTTTGGCTTCTTTAAACGGGATCAGGCCCGTCACCGACAGCACCATGCCTTTGTCCCCTTGCTCACTGCCATCCGTGCCGGAGGTTTGGCCGCTCATGTCTTCTTCTTTGAGTTCCATCGACAAATCCAAACGCGGTGAATTAAGCGGGATAATTTCCGCATCTAAGGCAATTTGGGTCATGCCAAGACCTCCATCAAATAGTTAAGAGGGTGCGCACTTAAAAACAGCACCACAAAGGTATAAGGCCCTGTGATACTCGGCAGTGTCGACTGCTCAAGCACCGTTGCAAGCACCCCCGCTTCACCTTGATAGAACAATCGGTGTAATGAGCCGCCAGCAAAGGTGGGCATCGCTTGTAACTGCTGCAGGTGTTGCTCGCGCTTTTGGGCCAGCGCCACCAATTTATCCACGGGCGTGGCTTGCCCTTGAGATAAGGATTCAAGTTGGGCTAACTGGCCGCTGACCTGACGGCGCGTTACTCGCCATGGTGTCACATTTAAATCAGCACGGGGCAACAAGCGCGGCTGAATGATGGTCGGTGGCTGAGTCAAATTATCGGCTTGCTGGGTTTGTTCCCAGCTTGCTCGGCGGCTCACCATGCCTAATTCGGGTAATCCGGTTTGCGCATAGGCACGACGCGTGGCACTGGCGAACGCGGCTAAATTGGCTTCACTGAGCATCCAAGCCAATCCATATAAGGTGCCTTTGGGGTGATGCCCATCGTGGGTATCTCGTAGTTTTTTAGCCAAAACGTGTGTTGCCGTTCGCGCCGTCAAATGATGCTCACGGCCATATTTACTGCCAACGTCTTGCTGATAAGGATGCACGCACAAGGCTTGCCCTTTGGCCATCACTCTATCTAGCTCTGCTCTTAGCCCCTCATGTTGCTGGGCTTGGGCACTGAGTTTTGGCGGGGTAAACGCCACTTTAGAGCCAAGGGCACGCAAACGGGCTAACGCTTGATTTTGCTCGGCAGGGATTTGCTGGGTCACCGACTGCGCAGCATCATTAATGGCTTGCGTGCAAGGTGGTAAACGCCATTGACCTGATTGCCAACTCATTCGCTTGCCTCTTGGCGCCATTCTTCAGATAAGGCGATCGCCTGCTCAATCGTGATAAGCACCGCATCAGAGGGCAAGTGCTCAGGTGTTTCAGTGACATTGGCAAACGCTTTGTGGCTTGGTAAGTAATAACATTTCGGTTGATGCGCAATCAGCGCTTGATAATAACTCACTATTTTAGCTCCCACAGTTCCCAGCCAGTCACTTTGCCCCAAGTGGGACCATTCAAAATATTGGCTCCGGTGGTATAGACATCAAACGTTACATAAGCGGCACCACTCCAGCGTGTGCGCTCTTCATGTATCACGGCTTTCGCACTCCACCAACAATTTGGAATGTCGTGAGTCACAACGCCACTGCCAGAAGTAGTAATAACCACTTTAAATCGGTTCGTATGATGTCGCCCACCTGAGCAAGGGAAATTTGTCACGACCGTTTCACGCTTGGCATTAGAATGGCTCAAAAGGCGATGATTCAGTGAACCAGAGGCCACTTTTACCCATTTGACTCCTGGCGGCGGGGCAGGTGGCGGGGCAGGTGGCGGATTGTTTGGGCTGTAGACCCGCTTGCGATTATTGCCCGCCCCATCAAACACCTGTTGCCCCCAAAGCCCGTGACTACCCATGGCCGCTTTCGGGCTGCCATTTTCACACCACACCGCTTGATGGCCTCCTGCCATGGTGCCGCCTGTGCCATTGTTGGTGTGCTTATAAGCAAGGCCGTGTAAGTTGCCAAAGTTGGCTCCTCGATCATGAATTTTATACGCTTCGCCCATCGACCAAATGTGGGCAATTTTGTGTGAGTTATACAAACCATACATACCCGCACTGCGCTTATTATCATTGGCAGGTTTTATTTTTCCCGAGGTGTCGTGGGTTAAATAATATCCAGCCATTTGGCCATGTTTGATTTTCGAAAACCCATCGCTCGGGCGGTAAGACATGCCACTGCCTGAGTTGGTGGTGTAGAGCATATTGACACTGTTCCACACAATGGGGTGAAAGTTGGTGGTCGAAGAAGGATAAATTTGTATTTTATCGGAGATCGTCGCGCTGCTGGCCTTGGCGGTTTTACCTAAGTACCTGGCATCGCCTTGCGCTTGCGTCAGGGCACCGATATCACCCGCGGTTGGCTTTTGCCTGGTATTAAAATCCCGACGCCATGACGGATGATAACCGGGCCCGTGGTTGGTATAGGTAAACACCGCATTGGTGGTGCCCCCTCCTGATGAGGTGGTAGGGGTCGTCACTCGAATGGTGTAGGCACTTTCACGCCCCATCACTTCAATCACGCAGCCTGCCAGATGAATTTTGCCGCAACCCGTATCGCTAATCAGTCGATTGCCCGCGTAATCCCAAGAGGCTTTCATCATCCAATACGGGTGGTTAAAACAGCCCTTACTTTTCAGCCAGCTGACCAACTGCGCAGTGCTCCAGTGTCCGCCCCCTGTGCCATGACTGGAGGAGTACGCCCGAGCAAACCCGCTTGAATTCACGCCATCGAGTTTATCAGCATCGGCGGCTTTGCCTGTTTTGCCAAGATACTTATTACTGAGTGCGGTACCCCCTTCAAAAATGGTGTTGGCCACCCGAAAACCATCGCTTTTTAAGCTGGCGCGCTCGATACCATCAATGGTCCATTTAAAGAACTCGTTGCCATTATCCAACGTGCCGAACTCCAAATACGAATCGGTGTCTTGATCGCTGTCGTTCTTAAATCTAATGAACGCGCCATCGGTATTGCGCTCCCAAACGATGCCTTGTTGATTATCAATAAAGCGGATGTTTCCGGTCATGGTCCCGCCCGCTTTGGGCAGTTTGGTTTCCGTCTGCGCTATGGCTTCTTGGACTTTTTCAGCGACGTCTTTCACCGCTTTGGCTGAGGCCACTTTTTCGCTGGATGAATCGTTGGTGCTGTCCGTGATGGCCGCTTTATCGACTTTCATATCGAGCAATCGGTCGACGTGTTTCTGCCGATAATATTGCGCAAAGCCTTCAAGAAAGCGCAGGTCAGTGACTTCACCCTGTGCATTAATCTCGGCGATCGGCGCAACAAAATGCGCGTAACCGTCCTCATCGTGAAAATCGGTTAACGTTTCTGCCACCCTGATGACGTATTCACAGTGCCATTGGCTGGTTGGCTGCCCTTTCCAAGTGGCGTCAAGATAAAGCTTACACGGCAGCGTCAGCGCGGGCAGTGTATGAGGTTCATCTAAATAACACCGCAGCCCACCCACATAGCCGCACCCTGCAAGGGCCTGAAAACCTTGCTCCGTCGGGACCACTTTAAACCCTTCATCCAAAAAGGCAGCAGGGCCGAGCACATCCAAATTAGCCAAACGGTCCATTTCATCAAGACCAAACAAACGGGCGGTAAAATCGATTTGCCATGTGGACGCGTCGACCGTGATCCCTGTGATGCGCTGCGCACCCTCATAACTCATTAAGATTGAGCGCGTGATGGCGTTGCCGTTTTGCACTCCAGCAATGGATTGGTACTTGGTCAGCTCGGGCAAATGAAGAATGGCCCCAAGCAGGCCCGTTTCTTTGTTGCGCAGCCCCACCCAGTTAAACTGAAAATCCCCCACTCTGGTGTCCATGATGAGCGAATACACCACCGCGTTGGGGTTCACGTAGCCAGATTGAGTGACGCCAGCCACATACACAATGTGCTCGCGCTCTGGCAGGGTTTCATCTCGGTCAATCGGCTCATCAGGGTCGAGTCCTGGCACCTTCGCCAAGACGAATTCATCTAAAATGACAGGCTGCTCAAGCGCGTCTTGCTGGGCTTTGTAGGCTTCAAATTCACGAGTAATGATGCTCTGGGCCATGTTTATTCCTTTAGCGTTGCCACCGTGCATTGGTGATCCCAATCCAGCGGTGAGACGGTGAGGCACATCGGGGTTGTGTCGATCACCTGGTATTCATAACGTCGGCACGTTCGGCCGTATTGCTGCAGTAAGGTGGCTAATAAATCATGATTATTGGCCAGTTGTTTGTCACTGAGACGGATGGTGATGATGTCCCAATCCCGCTCTGGGGTGCGCTCATCAATTTCGACCACGCCCACACCAAGCCGTTTAAAGATCTCAATAAATCCGTGCGTTTCCCCTGCATCGCGGGCATTCACGAACGCGTATTTCACCCGCTTGCGAAACAGGGTCGTCGGCTCTTGGTAAAAACGGGTAATGTCTCGGTCCCACGCCAGCACCGCAAGCAATCGCTCGCTGCAGGTCATCGGATCTAACTGCGCCAGTGGGTAGAGCATCACGCGGCGCAGTTTGCCCCAAAATTGTTGTAAGCCGGCCGCAAGAAAGTGCGGCTCTTTGAGGCTTTTCGCTAACGTCTGCCCGTCCATCCACCATGGTATTTGTCGACTGGGCAGTGTGGGCGCTTGCTTATCATGCTCCTCCATCAATCACCTCGACGCTGGCCAAACGCGGAATGCTCAAGGCACTCACAATGTCGCTGCAGTTAAAATTCAGGCTGAGCAAATCCGCATTGAGCTCGGTGTGAATTTCTTCGGTCAATTTACTGAATGAAAACGTGCTTTTGGGGTAAGTGCGCGTCACTTGGCGATAGGAATCGCTTTCACGAAACGCCGCACGGATCATATTTTCTACCTCTCGATACAACTGATGTTGACGTGCTAACGAGGTATTGGGTTTGGCCGTCACGGTCACTTCGATGTCATGCTCGGTTTCTGGTAATGCCAGGCAAAGCAAATCATCGCCATGGCCGTGGTGGCCTTCGCCCATCACATAATGATTGAGTTGCCTTAACAGTTGGCTTGGTGTGCGGCCCACGTCCATCAATAGATAGGCATTCGCGCTGCCTGGCCCTCTCGGCGCGTCATGCAAAAAGTACACTTGATCGCTGCGCACCCCTGCCACTGAAGCCAGCATTGAGCGGTATATCGCATCGATGTGATAACGCCCCACCACACTGAATTGATTACGAATTCGCAGAGAAAGGGCTTCATCACTTTCCAAATCCGAGCCCAGCGCGGTGATCCAATCGGCTTCATTGACCGCATGCGTAATGCCCGATACGCCTTTGGGCATGATGGCAAAATACCCCGCAGGCAGATTAAACCCGCTGCCTGCCTCTTGCGCTTCACACAAGACCAAACCGTGTGCTTGACCTGCAGGGATAAGCGCATCTTCAACCACCATCAGGCGATACACTTTTTGCTCTATCTGCTCGGTTTCAATCACCGTTCCTTTGGGCACAACCAGCGGATTCTCTGGCGTTGATTTGTAAAAGGTGATGGCACCGCGGGTTTTGGTGGCGGCTTTTCGCACCAAATCCACATCCCAAGCTTTTAAGTCGAGATAACGTCCTTTACCTGTTGCCGCAAAGGTATTGGGCAGCACATGCCCCGCGAGCAAGGTATCGATCAACCAAAGCGCAGGCGCAATCACCACCGCTTTGATTAAGCGCCAAAAAGGCGACATTCGACTGTCATTGGACACCTGACTGCCTGCAGCCACCACATGCTTTTGAAGTTCAATGGCCATGGCCTCTTCCGTCGTAGGCACACCTTCTTGTGCCAGTAACTGGCGAAAGTTCACACTGGGTCTGACACTCATAACGTCACTCCGTATTGCATCGCCCCATACGCCTCGGTTTCGGCAAAGATCCAAATCTTCTCGCTGGTTTGTTCGGTCACTTCGGCGCTGCCTGGCACAATGCGTTTATCTTGTTCAACCAGCATTTCAATGCGCGTCAACACGTCGGCTCGTAGGGCTCGGTTTCTCTCGGCTTGCATTTCTCGCAGCAAACCACTTTCAATGATCGCGTGCTTGATGTCTTGAGCGATACTGTTGCGGTCACTGGTGTAAATCGGTTGCTGACCTGCATCAAAATCAATCCCGCCATCATTGACTAATAAATCGATGTATTGAGGGCTCATGGGGTCGCCATCTCCTGCCATTCGGCTAACTGATCAGGGGTAAAAGGTTGCTCTTGCTTGATCACAATGTCTCCGGTGTGCATGGTTTGACTGTTATCGGTGTACCCTGTGCCACTGGCTTGTTTGATGTAAGTGGCGACCGATTGTCGCGGGGCCCCTTGGCCTTGCAGATACTCGGAGATCGGCTGAGTCACAGACGGGCGCGCAGGATTCATCAAAGGGTGCACAGCAGGCGCGGCTCGCTGCACTTTTAATTCATCGACCGTCTCTGACGACCAATCTAAACCTGGAATGAGGCTGAACTTGTCGATAAGCCAATCAATCCCATCACTTATCATCGAAAAATGTTGGCCCATGACGTCCATCACCGAGGAAGCAAACTGCGTTACGCCATCAAAGCCGATCCCCAATCCCGAGCTAATGCTCTGGCCAATGTTGATAAAGTGCTGAGGAATGGTGCTGAGCACTTCCATCGCCGCGCTGGGACCGTCTTTGAGTAAACTGAAAAAGCTTTTGGCCAAGGTCCAAGCCACGGTGAAAGGCGACATAAAAAAGCTGACCGCGCCCCCGAGTACTTGCCACGCCCCTTGCCCCACAAGTGCGATGCCTTCAAACACTCCGGTGGCTTTCTCAAAGAGCAATTGAAAATGGGTGGTCAGGTAATTGAAAAATGGCACACTGCGCAGCGTGGTGATGAGATTGGTCCAAACTGCCATGGCTGCATGGCCAAAGAGCTCAAACTGATCACCAACCCACGACACCAACTGGCCCAGTTTTTGGAAGATGTACCATTGGCCCAAAGTGTTCACAATGTCATCCCAATGGGAAATCAGCATATACGCCGCCGTGCCCACCGCCATAATCGCGGCAGGGATCCAAAATAACGGGTTGGCCATCATCATGGCGGCACTTTTCAGCGATGCGACGCCAAAGGCTTTGATGCCACCGGAGGCAACCATTAAGGCCTTATCGACTAAGAAGGTCGACGCCGCATAGGCTTTTGAAGCCAGAGAAGCGCGATGACTGTACACGCCTTGCTTTAACATGGCGTAGTTCCACGCCCACAAGGACCACTTGGCTTTGGTGTAGGCGCCGCTCAGGGTTAACACCCCCACTCGGCTCATCAGTAACGGCGCTTGCAGTGCATTCATGGCTAAGCGTCCTGCTCCTAATGTCAGATGATACGCGCCCATCACGCCCGCGCCGCCTGCCACGGCCAGAGCAAAATACCCCACTCCTTGCGTTAACACGGGGTATTCTTGGGTGTAACGCTGCAAGGTGGTTAACCCATCGGCCATCGCTCCCGCAATGCCATTAATGGTGGGCAGGATCAGCCCAAACGCACTGGCGCGAACCGAAAACCAACTGGCTTCGAGCCGTTCCCATTGGTCGGTCATTGCCCCCGCCATCGTGCTGGCCACTTCTAAACGCCCGGATTTATCTAAATCCATGACATTGCGCTTCAGTGCGTCCGTTTTGCCGATCAAATCCGTCACCACCATAATGGCTTCATCGGAGCCAAAAGCGGTCTTTAACCTATCCACCTCGGTAGAATCCAAATCACCAAACTGGGCTTTGATTTTCTCTAAAATGTCATACATGGGCAGCAACTTACCGTTGCTATCGGTGAAGCTAAGCCCCAATTTATCTTGCGCTTTGACCGCCCCTGCCAAAAAGGCTTTGTAACGGGTACCCGCCTCAGAGCCCGACATCGACCCCTGCAGCATGCCCAAAATGGCCATTTGGTTTTGAATTTCAATGCCATGGGTTTTCGCCAGTGCGCCCACGCCTTTAAACGCATCCGCCATGCCTTGACCCGTGGTTTTAAATTTCTCCACCGATTTGGCCGTCATTCCGGCAATGCGCTCCGCCCAATTCCCTTTGCCAAGCCGCTCGGCATCTTGCTCGAAAATAGAATAAAGCGTGCCCATGTAACTGGTTATCACAGCGGTATCGGCTTTAGTGGCCGCCGCTAAGATGGCCGAGCTTTCGGTTACCCCTGCCAGCTCTTGGCCCGACAACTCACCCATCGCGGATTTAATGTCGTACGCCGCGCCGACGACTTCCGTGGCCGATTTGCCATAGGCAGACGAAAAGCCCAGCGCGGTTTGCTCGAGTATTTTTAAATCCTGATCCATCACGCCAAGGGATTTGACTTCACCCAATACCCTATCCATCTCAATCGCGGGCATCAGGGCTTGTTGAATGGCCAAGCCCGAACCGACCAAGGTCGCGGCGCCCCCTGCGACTTTTTCCCAAGATTGTCGACTCACGTCAGCCGTTTGAGTGACCGTTTTCTGGATCCCTTTGAGCGGCTGGGTAGCGTAGTCTTGCAACCCAATTTGCATCATCAATTTATCCACGGCATTCATAAGTGGTCAGTCTCCTGGTGCAAACGCCTCTCGTATGCCATTAGCAACAACTTGGGCATGGTATTTAGACAGCCATAACGCTCTGGCATAGCTCTCGGTGGTATCAGGGGCATGGGGCAAGTAATGCGCTTTTAAGGCAAACACTTGCTCCAATTCGTTTTCTTCAATCGCCTTGGCGTGACGGATCAGTTTTTTACTTCAATGTCCAAATCACCTTGGTATTCGCTGTTCACCAGAGAGGCGATGGTCATCACGGCACCAGGCAGCTTCAAGGCTTCATCCAACGCGGCTTTATCGTCTTTCACCACAATGCGGCGCAGATAATTGGTGGTTGGCGCGATTTTATCGAACGGCAAGGTTTCATTCGTGAGTTTGTTAAACGCTTCCAAAGAAGGCTCGAAACGAATGGCAGTTTGATTGACGTTGATGGTGATCACTGGTTTTGTCATGCGATGTTCCTTTGATTAAGAATGTCGTAAATCCGGTTAAAGTGCGTTTCTAGGCGGTTATCAATTTTTTCACCCAGTTTCTCTACTTCGTCTTTGGTTGCGTGATACGTCGCCACGTACAACTTAAATTCGGCGAGCTCTTTGGCCAGTCGGAATAGGTAGCCAATTAAAATGCTGCTTACGAGCACTAAGAAGCTGGCGACCGCCACAAGGGCATGGATCCAATTTGCATCAAAAGCCATGGCTATTCCTTTTTTACTGAGCCCGTTCTAAGCGGCAACGCTTTAAGGCGCTTACCTTGCAAAGCCAGCAAAATGTCTTCGACCGTATCGTGCAGCACATCATTGGTGCTCAGCTTTTTTAAGGTCTCCAGCCCCCACACCACTAAGCGGGTGGCAAAACGCTCCAGCACCACTTCCCAAGTGATTTTGGCCACCAAACTGGTCAGCAGCTCCCAAACCCCTTTTAATACAATCCCTTTAAACAATGTCATTGTTTCTGCTCCATGATGCGTTGATAGGCGGTGAGATAATCGTTTTCCGTTGCTTTGCCGGCTGAGGTGTTCCAATACTTTTTGGCGTATGCAGCCAGAGCAGGCAAATCCTCGGCATCCGGTAAGGCTTCAGGAAAACGCAGCAGGTTTAATCTGGCCATGCACACCGCATACTGAGGGTTAATGATCATTTGCTCGGCGCTTGGCTCATCAACAAAGCTGTGTGACACGGCCAGAAAGTGTGGGCGGTGTTTACCCAGCCATTTGACCAACCATTGATAGGTTGCAGGCTCCATCTGAATAAACCCAAGCGCAGGGCCACGCACTTGACGGGTATACGTCAACTGCCCCGATTCGTGGGCCATAATCATCAAGATGAGATTGATGGCCGCCTGCGAGTTGATGTAACCCTGCGACGCGCTTGCCGCCGCTAAGTGGTCTAAGGTGGGCTCAATCACGGCCCGTTTCAGTAAAGGTCCTAATTTCATCGGTTTCGTTTCTCCATTAACGTTTGGCAAGTGGCGCAATATTGACAGCCGGGCATGGCCTGACGTCTTCCTTCTGGGATTGGCCTATCGCATTCCAGACACATTGAGGCACTGACTTGCGGTGTCCCCTGTGCTTGTTTGGCGAAATGATTGGCCAGCGCCACTTCATTCTGTTGGGCTTCAAGCGCACTGGCACGGTCAAACACATCCATAGTCGCTCCTGTTAGCCAAGTAGATCGCGGGTATCTTCCTTACTCAAATAAGGCGTCCCATCGATGTGAATAAAGTCCGGACTGGTCACCACCCCTTTGACTTTGTGTTTGGTTTTATCTGACGAGCTGGGATCGATGTCGAGCAAGCTATCAATCATCAATTTCACCCCATGCACTTTGATTTCCAGCTCTTCCCCGCCCGTGTTGGCGTAAAAGAGGCAGTCATGAGGCTCAATCGAGCGAAAGCTGCCCGCGCTTTTGGCCGCAGCCAAGAGGTGTTTAAAGTTCTTAGTATCAAGCTCGTATTCGACATCAGCACTGACGGCGCCATCGGTATGGCCATCCGGCACGCCTCGGGTTTTGGCGGCTTGGCTGTCATCGGTGATGGATACGGTGGCTTTCTCGACATGGACCAACACGTCATGAATGTCGACATCAAAACTCAACCCTGAAATTCGTTTGCTCATTTAGGCACTCTCCGGACCGCTCAGGTCTAACATTAATCCCGCTGAAATCGATTTAGGGCAATCGAGCGGGGTCGCCGTCATGTAGATTTCGACGGTGTTTTTGTTCTTCCAAGTGATGGCAATCGCCTCATCTTTGGGGCTTTCAATTTCGCCAGGTATGACGGTTTGACCAATGGTGGTGCTTTTGGCCATCTCTCGCATGGGGCGGGTGTAACGCAATTTGGCCCTGGCGGTGCTGCTTGGGGTGCTGTTAAATGAGCGGTCACCAATATCAGCAATGGCAATCAGCCGCACGCGACGGGCAATCTTGTCAATCACTCGGCGATTCTCAACCACTTGAAAATCCCCGCCTTCCACATCCAGCATCCGACCGTCGGCCCAATAAATGCCGTCGTAATCTGGGAACCAAGCGCACACCGATAAACGGTTGCGCTCAAGGGTTTGCAAGGTGGCGGTGGAAAGCGCCACACCGTCACTGTCAACGGGTAAAGTTACATCCCCAACCAAGGCCCCCGTTTTGACCCGCATGGGCGTATCGGCCACCGACACGGCGCGATTACATAGGCGCCCTGCCAGCTTGCCAATTGCCGCAGGTAACAAGTCAGGAACCAACATCACCCCATCGGCGGCGATCGTGTCCTGGACCGCGACCATTTGCGCTTCATAATCGGCCCACGTTTGGCTTTGCTCATCGATGCTAGGCAAGCTGAGCATGAAGAAAGTCCAGCGGCCATACTTGGCAATCAGCTCATGATAGAGCGATTGGGCCGCCGTGATGGCGGTTTGGTCGGTGGTTGGGACCGTATGCACCACGGCTTCAAAACTCTGGGTCTTCTGCGCTTCTTTAACCACCTGCGTCCAATCTTCTGGCGCGGTCAGCACATAAGCGGCAGCAGACCAGTTTTGTCCGGCGTTGACCATGGCGGCTTGCAAGGTATCGGTTAATACCCCTTCACCAAACAAGGCGTGAAAGTCCGATTGTGTATTCACAGACACCAGTTTGCCCGCGTTCTTTGTGCCTAAACCAAGGAATAAGAAATGACGTTCGACTTCCGTCACGGGTCCTTGCATTTGGTTTAAGGCATTTACATTGATGATTGGCCAAGCCATTGGTTATCTTCCCCTTGTTAACTCTTTTTTCAGTGCGGCCCGTGCTTGCTCTCGGTCCACCGTGACAAACGGCCGAGCAGGCAAGACGGTTTCCCATGATGATGTCGGTTTGCCGCGTAATTGGCGTAAAATCAGCCCTGCTTGTTCGTTACTAAGATGCTCACGTATCCACTTCAGCGTGGGCTTACGCAGCTTTCCGGCGGGCGCATTCGGGTTGAGCCGTCGAGCGAACACCTTAAACCCCTCAGCTTTAAGCGCTTTGGCGAGCTTTTGCGTTGCCATTTCTTAACCTCTTTATTGCTGCCGCTCGGGTGTGCCTCTCTCGGTGGCCATAGTGGTGCTTGGCTGCCACACGTGCGCTGCGTGACTTTCGCCAACTGAGGGTGGCGGCGCTGTCATCGCTTGCCGTGACCGTGAGAAACTTGGCCAAACGCACTTGCATCTTTTTCTTGCTCTTGTCAGCGCGGGATGGCCAACGTTTTCCAGACGGCGTTTTTTGTTGCCTTTGGTTCTGTCGGGACGTTTTGACCGAGGCTTTTGCCGCGGCCGTGAGCACGCGTTTGCGGCGGCTTTTACTCAGCGTCATCGCCTGGATAGCATCTATTACCGTGCGCTGAGAGTGGCTATCGACCTTAATCTTTATCATCTGCCGTCACCGAGCTGGGCGGGTTATGACCGCTTAACACATCAATGTGCTCTGCACACCAAATCTCATACGGGGCGTTTTTCCATCGCTTGCCATCCCAGATAATCGGCCCTTGCTCGTCTTCAACCAACATCAAGGGCTCGGTCATCACCACCTCAATGGTCATGATCACCGTGTCGTCACTTGCAGGCTCAATATCAAAGCTGGGATCACTCAAGTTGTGCTGCTCGCGAAACTCATCATGGTCACCCAGCCAAGCCAAGGTGTTGGCCATCAGCACAGATGGCTGACACTGCTTGAATGGGAAATTCTCAAAACTGAATACCGCGGTGTATTCTATCCAGCCAATGTCGCGCCCGAGCCCTTGGTCTTTAGGGGCAAATTTGAGTTCAACGTCTTCCATCCAACATTCACAATACTGGTGCAAACGTGGGTCTATCGTGCGGCTAAAGTGCTGGTTTAGCCCTTGCAGCAGGTACCCCGCTTGTTCTTGGATAAGCGGCTCGGTCATAACAAGGCCACCCCACATCGACGCTCACCCACTAACGCTCGGATATGTTGCTGACTCTCCGCTAGTAAACGGTCGGTAATGTCACGCTCATTCTCGGCTAAGCGGTCCCCCACATCCTTGGTGGTTAAGCTGGCAAACTCCGCGACCATGGCCGACTTGGCTCTGGCAAACACGGCTTTTTCATACAGCACCACCACGCTATTTTTGCCCAGTACCATTGGCAGCCTTTCCAATAAGCTGGCCTTTTCAACGCCTCGCGCTTGGTAGTGCGCTTTGACGGTGCTCAGTTCGATGTTGATTTGGCTCATCGCGGCCACCAAGGCCATCGCCACCGCCTCACTGTCGAGCTGGGCAGGAATGCCGCGGCGCTTCTCAAAATCCCCCACATTCAAATCGGGCCAAAAGCCATCGTTGGTGATGTCGGTATCTTGATAAGCGGGGCTGGGTTTGCCATCAAACATCGTACTTTCCTTAATAGGTGCGCCTCTGGCCACTGATTCGACGGAACAAACCGAATGGTACGCATTGGTTTTTCCTCGTCAGTCGAGGCGCGGTGGCGTAGGAGCTGGTTTAAATCAAAGGTTGTCGCCACTTTCTAAGGCGCGGATACGCTGGTCGATATTATCGAGCATGGTCCCAACACCAATCGCGGCGTATTGCTCATGCGCTTCTTGAAGGAGTGCGCGAGACGTTTGTAATGTGTCGATATCGCCAATCGAAGCCGCGTGAGGTTTGCCTTTCTCATTGCGAAGTAAATGCAGACCCGCGAACTTGAGCCACTTGGCCGTTGGCTTTTCATTGATGGTCCAATCGTTGGTCACTTTCTCGAACACTTGTGAGAAATACGGCTCTATCGATTGGCCTTTCTCCGCCATACGCTCTGACCAAGATAAAACTTCATCGGCGCAGAAGGTGGCAAAGTCACGTTTAAATCGCTCTGGCGTGTCTAAGCCACGGGCAATCGCGATATCACACCATTGGATGGCTGTGTCTAACTCTTCGATATCGAATAACCAAATGACCATCTGAGTGAACAAGGGGTTATCAAATTGCTCCTCCCCTGCTAGGTACTCTTCGACCGCTTGACGATATTTCGGTACCAACACATCACGTTTATGATTGATTTTTTCATCGGTTCGATTAAAACCACTGAGCACTTTGAGATCGCTTTCAAGCTCTGCCAATAACAGGTGCAAACTGTTGGGATTCGCCACCTTGCCTTTTTCGGGTGTGGCTTGCTTGTGTTGTTTGGCTAAAGCTTGTTGGCGTAGCTTGGCTAATGGACTGACCATGAATTTCCCCTAACCTTGTTCCGCTTCAACGACCGTGACTTTTTCAATCGCTGCGAACTTGTGGTAATTCCCGACCGCGTAACCTTCCATACGCAGATAAGAGGTTTCAAAGCGCTTGCGGTCTTCTTCATTGCGAGACTTGCGCCATTGGGTCCCTTTCTGAGTCAGGATTTGCAGGTTGGCTAAGTTCGTCACCCAGACCATATCCGGTGGGAAAAAAGGCGGCGTGTACACCGTTTTGCCTGCCACGGTCTTCGCTAAACTTTGCGCGGCTTTGTGTTCGGTCGGGACTTCCGCCGATTCCAGCAAACGATGCTGCTCTGCGGCCACCAAATTACGACCAAGCAGCACCACCAAATCTGGATCGCCTTGATGCACTTCATGGATAGTGGTGTTGATGAGATCATTGACCAAGGAATCGAGGTTGCGATAAGCGCCTTCCGTCTCGCCTTTTGAATCGAGTTTGGCCTCGGATAACACTTGGGCTGACGCTTTCTCTTTGGCCAGTTGCAGCCAACCTTTGTTGACGTCCTCACCCATTGGGTTCGCTTCTGGGTCCGTGTTTTCACCCGCAATCGACGTGCCATGAAAACCAATGCGCAGTTTGTCCAAGGCAAAATTACGGGTAATGGCGTTGTTCATCAGCTTCATCCACTGACCTTTCCCGCCCGAGTTGGCCCAAATGGTCATGGTGATCCAGTTGATATGGGCACCGGAGTCCGTTTCAACTAACTCGTAGGTGTTACCGCTTTGGTCGAGGGAGGCCATAAAACGGCCATCTTTCACGCGGCCTGTCAGCAATCCACCGTCGCCCACATCAATCACTTGGCCTTTAATTTGGTCAACCAAAATATTCGAGATGCGGTTTAGAAACGCATCCGATTCAATAATGGCTTGGCGAAGCTTGGTTTCCATCACTGGGGTGATATTAAATTGTTTGGAGGCATCGGCCACCCCGCCCGCTTGGGCCACCGCTTGGCAATACTCTTCTAAATACTGAGTCGATATTGCATTAAGCATTTACACCACCTCCACGATTGATTCGCCGCCATTGCCTTCTTCACTTGGCTTTTGGTCGGGTTTTTCTTGCTTTAACTCGGCAAACTGGGTTTCAAGGTTTTTCACTTGCTCGGTCACAGGCGCTAGCTGCTTCTCCAATTCACTGGAAAACTGCTCTAAAGAGAGGGTTTGAACGTCATCTTCGGGTTGGCCTTGCGGCTCGCTCGATGTTGGCGCTTGCTGGTTGAACTCTTGTTTCAGCTCATCCTTTAGCTCACCTTTCATGATGCTAAACTGCTCTTGCAGTGCCGCTTTGAGTTGTTCTTCTGTCACTTCTTCTTCCTCTGGTTCAGGATCAGGTGCTCGCTCTGGTTGTTCATCACCAGAATTAAAAAAGGCATTACATAGGGCAAAAAAGCGCTCGGTTTTGGAATAACATTCATCTAAGTTAATGGCTTCCAGTTGGCTGCAACTGAGCTGTGTGGTGTGGCCTTCTTGTCGTGAAAACTGAAGTAATGACACCCCAGAGGACGCCGGGGAATCGGTCACGGCTAGCCCCATTAGGTAGCACTTTCCTTGCCCTTTATAATCTGGATTCGGCTCTATGGAGGTAAACAGCTTTTGCCCAAGCTTATTGGCTTCAAGTAAGTATTGGTTTGGTTCAAGCTTGGCAAACAAGCGCATTTTGCCGTCCACTTCTTCGGCTTTGACTTCCAGTACTTTGCCCCAGTTACTGCCGTAACCGCCAAAGCGCCTATGCTCTGGCCAAATCAACGCGGTGAATTCACTCAGGGCGTAATTTTCTGCAATCTGCGTCAGCCATTCGCGGGTGATCTTGCGACCATCTACCGTGGGCCCTTCTGTTGCTACAATCTTCCAATCACTGATTTTTGCCATTTGAGTGTTTACCTAATTTTCATTGGTCAGTTTGTGTTTCTGGTGTTCACAATACGCCTTTGAATCACGCGTTTCAGCCACTTCAATTCCGAATAATTCGGATATGGCCGATATCCGAACCCATCCGAATTTTGCTATGCAATTTAGGGGGTTAACTGGGCTTATCATGGGCTCATGGCATATACTCCCGAAACACGACACGCGGCCCGAGCCCTTTATTTAAAGGCTTGGACCCCCAAAGAAATCGCTTCCGAATTAGGTTTGAACAGCACCCGAATTCTTTATCACTGGGCTGACAAATACGGATGGCGTGACATGCTGCGCGAGCAAACCATTGATGAGTCGATTGCGCGCAGAATTGAAACCTTACTTGAGTTGGAAAACCCGACAAAAAGCCAGCTCGATATGCTTGATAGGCTCATCAAGCACCATGTACAACTGAAAAAATTCAACGCTCAATCTCAACCTGTCAGCGAGAATGCGCCCTCTGCAGACAAAGAAACGGTGAAGCCACCGAAAAGCAAAAGCGCGCGTTCCCAGCCACCTCAAAAAAGCCAACCAAAGAAGAAAAGTAAGAAAAACAATATTGCTCACCTCTCCGAGGACCATTTCACCAACTGGCATTCCTCGCTGTTTGAATACCAACACACGATGCGTAAGAACCTGCATCAACGGATCAGGAATATCCTCAAGTCTCGCCAGATTGGCGCGACCTATTATTTCAGTGGTGAAGCCTTAGAAAATGCGATCTTAACGGGCGACAACCAAATATTCTTATCGGCCTCCCGCGCACAGGCGGAGGTCTTTCGAAGTTACATCATCGCCATTGCTGAAGAATTTTTAGGCGTTGAGTTAACGGGTAACCCAATCATTCTATCCAACGGGGCCGAGCTTCGATTTTTATCGACCAACTCGAAAACCGCGCAAAGTTACCATGGCCATGTGTATGTAGATGAGTATTTCTGGATACCGAAATTCGATGAGCTCAATAAACTGGCTTCCGCCATGGCAACTCATAAGAACTGGCGCAAAACGTATTTTTCGACCCCTTCAGCGAAGACGCACCAGGCGTATCCATTTTGGACAGGCGAACAATGGCGTCGAGGCCGAGAAACCCGCGCCAATATTGAGTTTCCGACCTTTGATGACTATCGCGATGGTGGTCGCCTTTGTCCCGACAAACAATGGCGCTATGTGGTCACGATTGAGGATGCGGCCGCAGGAGGCTGTGAGCTTTTTGATATTGATGAACTGCGCGACGAATACAGCAAGGATGATTTCGATAATCTGTTCATGTGCATTTTCGTTGATGGCGCCAGCTCAGTCTTTAAGTTTTCGGCGCTCGAAAAAGCCATGGTGGACATTAGCCGTTGGCAAGACTTCAAACCCAATGATGAATCCCCGTTTGGCCGACGCGAAGTGTGGTTAGGGTACGACCCAAGTCGCACCCGAGATAACGCCTGTTTGGTGGTGATTGCCCCACCAATTGTCGCGGTTGAAAAGTTCCGAGTTCTGGAAAAGCACTACTGGAAAGGCTTGAACTTTCAATACCAGGCCCAACAAGTGTCCAAAGTCTTTGAGCGTTACAACGTCAGCTACTTAGGGATAGATACCACGGGCATTGGCGCGGGCGTCTATGACTTAATCAGCAAAAAGCACCCCAGAGAAACCGTGGCCATTCAATACAGTAACGAAAGTAAAAACCGTTTGGTCATGAAAATGATTGATGTCGTTGAGGCCAATCGAATTCAATTCGATGCAGAGCATAAAGACATCGCAATGGCCTTCATGGCGATCAAACGGGCGCCCACCAACAGCGGCAACAACATGACGTTTAAAGCCGAGCGCAGCGAATTAACAGGCCATGCTGATGCCTTTTGGGCCATTTCACACGCCTGTATCAACGAGCCTCTCGATCACACTGAAAAACGTAAATCAACTTGGCAGATGTAAACCTATGACGCAAAAGACAACGGAAACCATCACTCAATCGACCACCAAGGATGAAAGCTTAATCTTTAGCTTTGGTGAACCCGAAATCATGAATCGTGATTTCACCAACTACGAATACAGCGAACTGTACTACAACGACGATGGGAATTATTGGGAGCCGCCACTCGATAGAGCCGGCCTAAATAAACTGACCAGAGCCAACGCCTATCATGGCTCGATTTTAATGGCTCGTCGCAACATGATCGCAGGTCGTTACCTTCAAGGCGGTATGCAAAAGCAGCAGATGCAATCCGCCGTCCACGACTTTTTAGAGTTCGGTGATACCGCCATTTTAAAACTGCGCAATTACTTTGGCCAAGTTGTCGGCCTTTGGCCCATCCCTTCCATCTATTTACGCAAACGCAAAAATGGCGATTTTGCGTTTTTAGAACGCGACAACAAACAGAAGAGTTACAAGAAAGAAGACATCATTTTCATCAAACAGTATGACCCTGTTCAGCAAGTCTATGGCGGGCCAGATTACCTTGGTTGTGTTCAGTCGGCCTTGTTAAGCCAAGACTCGACCACCTTTCGTCGCCGCTACTACAAGAACGGCTTGCACATGGGCTTTATCTTCTACGCCACCGACCCAAACCTAAGCAAAGAAGATGAGGAAGATCTCAAAGAAAAGATGGCCTCAAGCCGCGGCGTGGGTAACTTTCGTTCTATGTTCGTCAATATTCCTAACGGTAATGAAAAAGGGATCCAACTTATCCCCGTTGGTGACATTGCCACCAAGGATGAATACGAAAAGATTAAGAACGTGACCGCGCAGGAGGTGATCACAGGTCATCGCTTCCCCGTCGAGCTGGCCGCCATCATTCCCAATGGCGGCACGCGAGGCGACCCAATCAAATTTGATTATGTCTACTGCAAAAATGAAGTTATCCCAGCGTGTGAGATGTTCATGGACGCCGTAAACAGCGACCCAGAAGTGCCCAAAAGTCTGCATTTGGTCTTTAATCTTGAGAATGCCGCCAAGTAACTGCAGCGAAGTTTTTTGCAATTTTGTTTTGCACTGTATTATTGCCCTCAGCCCTTACAAACTAAGGGCTGACACCTCGCCTAAGAGATCATCAAAAAAACACAAATGATCATCAAAAAAGTGACCTAAAATACACAGCCCATTTAATTTCAACAACTTAGCCAAACCAATCAGATCAACCCTGATCGTTAAAATTTCAATTTCTTGCAATTTTTTGCACTCTTCGCAATTTTCTCTCGACCTCTGTAAGCCATTCTTAGCGCCTCAACTATTCCCTATCCCCCATGATTTCTAAAGGGCTCGCGGCAGGCTGGCGACTTTCCTAGATAACCTAATTGCACTGAATAAAAGTTGCGAAAAAACGAGATCAAAAACGTCGCAGGTGGGGAGGAGGAGTGTATTTTCCGTCGGGCGCTCGTACTTTCGGTGACCCAGTTCAGGATTGATGATGCACCAAACTTTAATTAAAACTTTTATGCATAAATTAAGGCGCCCAAATGAGCGCCTCAGAGATCTCTTTCACTCTTGCAGTGAACCTTTAAAATTCGACTTCTTTAGTAACCTCTTTTTGAGGAGGAAGTTTGATAAACTCATACCATTCGGTAAGAATTTTTAAAAAGATCGTTGTCGAGATAAATTGATTATATGATTCATCAAAATTGAAAGAGATTTCCGTACGCTCTCTACCAATCTCTGCATAGAATGTTTCAGTATGTATCTCTCCTTTTTCAATTTGGCCTTCAATAACTTTCTTAGTATCTTCAATTCCATTTTTAGTTCTTTCGAGCACTTCCTCAAAGCCCAACCCACCATCGTCAAATAAAACTCCCCCTAAAGGGTCGCAGTCTTTAAATGCTGGAGTATCACAATAACTATAAGGAGTTATTCTTGTACCAAATTCAAGTCTCCAAACAAAATACATTTTCATAGTTAATTCTCTTATTCTAAAGGGTAAACCGTTTGTTTAGGATATAGGTATCCTTTAACTTTGACACCAATTTTGGTGGTACCTTGCCACATTTCAAGGGCTCGCGGTAGCTTGGTGCCTTCCGTAGATAGCCTAATTGCCCTGAATAAAAATTACGAAAAAACGAGATCAAAAACGTCACAGGTGGGGAGGAGGAGTGCGTTTTCCGTCGGGCGCTCGTACTTTCGGTGGCTTGGTGGCAGGTATAAAAAAGCCAGCATCAAAGTAATCACACTTATTTATTCAAAAGTCTCTACACTAAGGCTTGTAATCTTTACCGCTTATCTAGAGCATCAATCTGTAGATTCTAGTAATATGCGTCTCGCTATTTCTATGATAAGTTTGCGATAGACATTTCGAGAATATGTATCTGATGGGAGATATTGAACTTCAGAGACGTGAAATTTTAATGGGAAATGTTCATTTATATATTGCAGTCCCTCAATTACTTGTTTATGTACTTCGTCTGCAGTTATGTTTTCAGGTTGCTCAGCACC
The DNA here is from genome assembly GCF_002849855.1 of Vibrio azureus. Lineage (NCBI taxonomy): Bacteria > Pseudomonadati > Pseudomonadota > Gammaproteobacteria > Vibrionales > Vibrionaceae > Vibrio > Vibrio azureus. Next base: position 274,811 of record NZ_CP018617.1, on the reverse strand, counting down.
TACAGGTGTCATTATTATGTTGTCCACACTTACATTAGATAACTTAATACACAATAAATTATGGCAAGGACCTGTTATTCTGGCTAATTTATAGAAGCCATCATTGTAAGTAAATATCATTTATTCTTCATCCCATGGAAATCCTGTCCACTTTTTCTCTGCTGCAGCATGTGACTCAGCATATCCAGCTTTATGCTTCTTTTCATACCAGCTTTCAGCAGCCTCATGCTTCATCCATGTTATATCATCCTGGCTAAAATTACCTGAAGAACTGCTCGTCTCCTCAATAACCCTCTATCTTTCCAATCGAGCAAAACAAAAAGTGAACTGCAAATTAACCTGTACAAATGGACAGTATTTAAAATAATATTACACTATCAGTCAGCTAAGTTAGGTCAATGTGATGAGAGTAATTTGCCCCGAATGTGGTGCGAAAGCCTGTATACAAAAATCAAACCGTATTTCAACGAGCTACAGCGATTTATATTGCAGCTGCAGCGATCCTGAATGCGGCCACACATTCGTGATGAATCTGTCCTTCAGCCATACGCTTAGCCCTTCCGCTAAGACCACCACACAAATGGCCTTTAACCTGGTTAAAGCACTTGGCCCAGAGCAAAAAAAAGAGCTGAAAAACCAGCTCTCAATACTATAAATTAAACCTTGGGCTTTCTGTTTCATCCGCCATCTGAATGATCATCTTCATGGCCTCTATCTTATTGCTATCAAGCTCGCCTTGATTGTCTGCAATCACCAACCCCATCAAATACACACCGACTTTTGCCCTGCTCTCAAGTTCGGTACTTAACGCGACCCCATCTACGATTAACTCTAATGCTTGTTGGAAAAGTTGGTTTTTATTAGACATGACAAGCCCTCCTTATGATGACATAGGCAATATACTGTATATACATACAGTTTTCTAGTGAGGATTATATCTTTTTAGGATTGTTTTATAAGCTCATCAATGTGGACTGGCTATCGTTTCAGCCTTCATAAAGCGTTCCCATTCAGGCTCTCCCCTATCTAACTCCATTTCTAAGAAGAATTTATCGATGATTTTTTGGCTCTTGGGTGAAATTCTACAGTTATTGCCACTGGACCAAGGTCGGTCGCTCCCGCTCCCTTCAGAAGCCTCCGACAAGTCGGAGTCTTTCTTAACGAGTTTCCATTCCGTTTCCCGTGTATAAACCATCAAACCGGACCCTTGCACCCCGTCAGTTACCTTGACGATTTCACCATATTTGTTTTCTCTTTCCTTTTTAACCAACCGGAGCGGGCGCTCAGATGAACGAAGTCGGTGCCCGCCCATGTAATCCATGTAAGCGGAGAAAAAGCCAAGATCGGCCGCCCTTCTCGCTTTCTCAAATAAGCAGTATTCTTGCTCTTCATCAATGCGGCGAAGCTCACGCCAAATAGTGACAGGTGGGGTTTTCTGGAATTGGAATTGACGAAAACTAAATGTACGCGACCAGGCGGTCACGTTTTTAACGGTTTCTTGAAGCTTCGCTCTTTTGTTGTCTCGATCGGTTTCACCTTCAAGCGCATAACCATCAACGTTCTTTGATATGTATTTGGCCAGATAAGCCACGGCACCGCCTGCCGACTTATCGATAAGCTTGGCCTCAAACCGGGCCTTCATGGCTTTCGTTCTTGGAGAACCATCGTCAAAGAACAGCTCTCTATTTTCTCTAAACTGATACGCCTGAAGCCCTGCTATGAATGCTTGTACATGATCAAGAGGCATAAAAAACACACCATGCCAGTGCGGTGTTCCATCCTGATGAGGCTCAACAACCCTCATACCGTAATAAGTCAATTCACGATAATCTGCCCAGGCTCTAAACAAGTTCCAACCTTTGCTTAACCAAGCATGGGCATCTTTGGGATTACCGCCATCAAATTTAGGATTTTCAACCCAGTATTTACCGTGCTTTTTAAGTCGATGAAAACGACTGGGCGCCGTCATAGTGACAAAAATCGCCACATGATCATTGCTTTCTGCATATTCCTGACAACCTGCAATACGAGTCATCAGTTCATGTCTTCGATTAGCCGGGTTACTTTGGGACGAATCAATGACGGTTTTAAGATCAACCACATCACCATTTTCAGATTCAATGGCCATGAGCTCAATCCATTCTCTTTGTCGGTCCTGCCGAATGGTTAACCACTCACAAGCCGCATTGGACGCATAAGGAGAGCTGTGTGGCGAAACCATACCTGCAGCCCGGCGAGCATTTTCAAATACGGCTACCACAATGCGACCGATAGCTCTACGCCAAAATCCTTCATCCATCAGTCGACATATCATCGAATATGCCTGGTCAGAACTTTCAACATAAGCAAAATGAGGAAGCCATAAAGAAGCCCCGGTGAACTCGTTAATAAACCCAATGCTCTCCATTGGCGACATACCATGATCAGATGCCAACCTAACTCGATTACCACAACGCCCGGCCATTTCTATGGCCAGCTTAGCGATTTTAATTTCGCTATCGACTTTCCACCACGGCTCAGGCAAGACCGAAAACGCTGCAGCAACCGCAGTGCTTCGTTTTTCAATAAAATCTACCGCACGCTTAAAACCATACTTTTTTAACCTGCTGGCTGATGCTTTATCGATATAGTTTCGAATGTCATAAGGTAGCTTGAGCTTATTGGCCATAGATGATGCAAACTCAAAAACTCTTTCTCTTGGGGTTAGTTTTCCGTCATGAACCCATTCACCATTAATAAAAGAAAGCTGAGAAGTGCCTTTGTGATTGTCCAGATAAGAAAGCAACTCCCGATGCAGATTGCTCGGGAGTCGATTAAGAGGATTATTCAGGTTGAGATTGTGTTTTTTCATTATGTTTAGTAAGGCGTTATCACTCGATTAGGTAAGCGCAGAGACTTTTGTTTTAGCTTCTCAAGCCACAATCTCTTGCGCCGTTCTCGAAGCGTTTCTGTTGCCTCCCTTTTCGCGGCCAGCTCTTTGCGTACTTTTGCTAGCTGAATGAGGCCTCGCTCTTTATCTTCTTTGGTCAACGAGTAATGCTCTAAATCAGGGCAAGGCAAATGGCATGGGTTTATGTATATTTTCGTGCTCATCTGAAACTCCGACTAAAAGCAGGCTCTGTGCGAGAATGGTAATAAACGATTGAACTGACATGAGAACGATTCATTTCCATTTTTTCAGCAATCTGAGATGGCGTGAGTCCCTCGTCATAAAGACATCGACATAATTCAACATCGTTATCTGAGCACTTTGCATGTGGGTAGAGCTCCCCCTTTCTGCGCAACGATATTTTGTTACTCTTCTCTCGATGGCGATTAAGCGTCCTTACTCTGTTTTTGATTGTGCTGATTGAAGCTTTTCTGTATCCAAGCTGCTCAACTAACTTGGCAATCTCCTGAGTCGATTTAATACCAGCCCACTTCAAAATAAGAGCATCTTCGTCAAACTTGAAATTTGGGCTGCTAAGGTTATTGCACTTTCCACAGCTCTTGCGATACCCTCTGCGAAGATCGACGGTATATTTTTCAATATGAGTATTTCCGCATTCACAACGGCACTCTACTCCTTTCCCTGGGTCTTGCTTAGTAACCGTGAGCTTGCCAAACTTTTGTCCGAGAATGTTGTAATACGTGGGATGGTGCTTTCCATATTGATAATGCTCTTCTCCACGCTTGATTTGTTGAAACCAACCTTTGCGAATACTCATATCTCAACAAACTCCTGTGTATCCACGACGATAAAACCGCCTGCCCCTTCGCCTTCGCTGAGTACACCGTGGCGAACGTGATTGCACTTAAGCTGTTCACAAGCTTGATGGATCGCGTCATCAAAACAGTCAAAGTCTCCAAGTGTTGTGGTTTCTAATTCTTGGGTGTGTTTATGGCGCTTCATTGCACCATCACCAAACAGACGAATAGCGACATATTCCATTAGGCGGTCTCCTTTGCTCCGGCAAATTTTTCGATATCCTTGATGGCTTGATCACGAATATCTTTCCAAATACGGATATTGGCGTTTTGCTGACACTCTTGGCCTTTAACAGGGTTCTGTTGATATTTGTAAGCATTAAGAGCGGCGATGTTATGGATGTGTATCGCTTCCTCAAGGGTGTTTAATTCAATCTTTATCATGGTAAAACTTCCTTTATTCGTTAATGAGTTAGGCAAGTCCAGGTATGGCGGCACCGTTAGCGACAAAATCCACACTCATCGCTAAAAATGGTGAAACGCCTTTTGTTTTGCTTTCGATATCGTTGATAAGCAGCACAAGATTGCTGATGCCTGCCTGTGCTTTTTGAATAATGGTGTGTTTGTGGGTACGACTTAGACGATCACTGCCTGCATGTTCAAGCGCCATACGGGAAAGCTCACCGGAGTGCATAGCATTTTCCAACGCACGTTTAATGAAGGTTTCTTCACTCGCATCATTTGGGATTTGTGCGGTCACGACACCGAGGCCAAGCAAAAGACTGTTAAGAATGGTGAAGTTGCCACTCGCCTTCGTGATCATCACAAGTTCTACATTGGTAAGAATGTGCGGTTGCTCTGGGTTAAGCTTGTTGCGCAGCATGGTGGCGTTCATCCCCACCATTTCAGCTAACTTGGTCATGTTCTCCGAGTTCGCAAATGCGCAACACGCTTCGTTAAATGCTTTTTGTTTAGAGCCACGGAATTCGCACATTGAGTCATTTGGGTTCATAGCGAATACTCAATAGAAGAAAAACGGGAGTAAAACAAAACTCCAACCAAGGATGTTTAACCACAATGGGCAATACTCTTTGGTTGGGACCAGGGAAGATAAGCGCATGGTTATCAACCTAAGTTTTGCATGGCTTCACGAGTCGCGATCTCAAGCAAAGCCACCATGTTGATCAGTGGTGTTTCTTTGCCTTTTGCTTTGGTTTTAATAGGTAAACGGCCGTCTGATACCCAGTCCATGATGGTACGCTTAGGCATGCCTGAAAACTGAGAATACTGGTCATAAGTCATGAAAGGTGTATTTAAAACTACTTGATAAGAGAGCATAGTGATATCCTTTAGGTAATTGAATGTATTACATCGGGCTTATGAGTTGCCGCTCACCCGAATCGACAATGCGATTATGGATCGATAATGCAAACTAATCAACTAAAAATCGAAGTTCCGAACTACATTAGCGGTAAAGACTTTCTAAAAAAACTCATGAAAGTTACAGATACCGAGCAACAACAGGAGCTTGCGGCGATATTTGGTGTGCCCAAATCTACCCTAGCAACTTGGCGACAACGTGATCTAACGCCACATGAGATTGCTGTTAGAGCGCATTTGAAACTTGGAGTGTCTTTAAATTGGCTGTTACTTGATGAAGGTGAGCCTTTCATTAACTCAAATGTGAATAAGCACACGACTAAGTTCGAAAAAGAAATTTCCATTTTCGATATAGATTGTTTTTCAATAGAAGATGGGAAACTTAAGAACAGAAGCACGATTTCATTTGATAAAGCAGTTCTCAATGAGTTGGGTGCTGTAAACGTCATGGCAATCAAAGACGGCCAGAACACATTCATTGTAAACAAAGAATCTCGTCAGGCAGTAAGCGGCACATACCTAGTCGATATGGATGGCCTACTCTCTCTAAACGAGATCCAACGCTTACCAGGTAAAAAACTGGCGATTAGCTTTAATGGTTCAACATTAACCGTTGATGAAAATGAGGTGATAGTGGTTGGTAGAGTTGCACTGGCCATGGAAAAGAAATAGTTGTTGCACCTATCTGTTTGAGGCCCCTCGCAGCTAGGTAGATAGTGGCTAGTATTAAGATCTGACCAAGTTATGATCTCCCTGACTTTCGAAGATAGCCTTATTTTACTTCGCTTGCACTAAAAAGCTGCTTTCGGGCAGCTTTTTTATTTCGATAACCTTCGCTTTCTGTTAGTACTAAAACTATCGCAAAAATTTGATTTATGGTGACAAGCAACTGTTTTCAATGATAAATTAATTACATACTCAAATCATAACAGCTAGCCAAAATGGTAATCCAGCTATGAAAACCGTAGTTAAAAATATATTATTCTCTATACCATACTGGCCGTTACTATTATTAATTAGAGAAGAATATACACTTTTGTTAATACCAGTAACTTTCATTTCAATTTTAATTCTATGCTCAATCTTCTCTATTTATACTGCTTGTCATAAAATTTGGTGGTGGTTTGGGCTGTATATTACAACAATATCCCTCCTATTATTGACATATATAATAATGCCTTATATTTAATAACCTAAGGACGAGGATTCTAAAATTTTCACAAGTACTCGTTCTATTAATTACACATTTTGTAGCTTAACTCTTAATTTATTTTTCGACGCAGCCCACTCTTAAGTAACATATAACCCCATCAAAGCAATACCTAACGGTAGATCACGAATATGCACAAAAGCGCACATTTTTAGTTCAAAACCTAGACTATACGGTTAATATCCACTCACAAACAGTAGCTAGGAGAAAGATCTAATGGAATCAATTAAGAGCGCTATAGAAGAAGCTGATGGGCAGTTTATATGTATCTACAAGGATGCTAAGGGTAATACGAGTGTGCAAGAACTTGCCAATGCCAAGCATACTGAGACGGAAAAAAGTAGTTATATCCAAGGCTGGTCATACAAACACAAACACCCAATCACTCTCAAAACTGAGAGGGTTTTAGGTGTATTCGATAGCGCTGATGATGCTGATTTTCACCTAGAATCTAAAGCTGATTTTGCCAGCGATATCATAATTAACTTACCAAAACGTGCGCCAAATTCCTCAGAAAAAACATTTGATGTTTGTTTCACTGGCTTTGACAAGGACACCAGAGAATCATTAACTCGCCTTGCAGAATCCAAAAGCATGTTGGTTCGTAAGAGTGTGACAGTTAACTTGGACATTTTGTGTTTTGGTCCAAATGCAGGTCCAGCAAAAGTTAACCAGGCAACAATGCAAGGAGTCACAGCTTTAACGAAATCACAGTTCGAAAACCTGCTTGATACTGGCGAACTTCCTGAAGCGCTACCTGGTGATATCACGGTCACTGAAGCCAAGGAAAGAGCCAGAGTCGACGAATTCGAGGATCTTGTAAAACACATTAATACGAACCTCAAAGGCCTCAAAGAGTTTCCAAGGCGAGAGAACCTAATAGCCACTTTCCACGATGAGCAAGCAGTTGGCTGGAAATTTTATGTACATCAGGCCTTTCGAGACGCACTGGATATTAAACTGACACCAGTAACCGTACATTCAAAGACTTATCAAACATGGACACAAGGTCATGCATACTCATTCAAGCGTGGAGATACACTCTCTTGGCCAAATCCCAATAAAGACTGGGGAGCATTTCTAAATGCAGACAATGCGATCATGCTGCAAGTTAAATTTGCAACGCCTGCTGGCTTTGTTGAGAACCAGCGCCTTGAAGGTACATTTCAAGGTAATTACTTTAAAACGAAAACTCATGCACAATCTAAAGATGTCTTAGATGCACCTATTGAAGTAGCAAGTTACATATATGATTCAGGTGTTCTTACTGTAGGAGTTTATCGACCAGATGAAACAAAGGAAAAGGTTGAGCTGGTAGATACCCTTTTATTAACTCAAGTTGAATTTGTAACACTTTTACAATCTGGCTACTACTGGCAGAAACCAACAGATTCTGAGGATGATACCCCTGTCAAAAAAATTGTCCTTGTGGAATAATAAACCAGTAAAGGCTAACAGCTAGTATAAATTAGCCTTTACTCTCTTTAATTAGCTTGGAGCAAGAATTTTACTTTTTGGCTTGTGAATATTAATCACAGAAGGCAAACTCAATAATCTCTCTTAAAGTTGATTTACTACTGTCAGACAAATCTTTTTCATCATCTAAAAATTCCCTTATTTTCTTCCAAGAATGAAAAGGCTTACTACTCGATTTGATGCTTTCGACCTGGGGATCCCATAGCACGTGCTCAAATGTATCTTCTACTAAAAACACGTTTTCTGCTGAAGCTACTTCTCTAATCTTAGCATTTGCCTTAAAAGGGTGTAGATTGCCTAATTGAGCAAGCTCGCCATCTGTTTTACCCTTTCGATCAGTGTCATGAATTACTTTATAATCTATACCAAGTCCTTTGAGAACTTTAACTATCGCTGTAATCGTCCATTTTCCACCTGCTGAAACAACCGTCGTATCTTTGTGCTTAGAACCTTCAATACCTAATTTTCTTACTAACTCATCAATCATAGTAAATACAGCTACTTCGGTATCACCTTCAACCACTACAACTCGTTTGGCGAACAAACTTTCACAAACTGATGGATGAAAGTCTAAAACAGCTCTTAGCATTACTTTTTCATCATATTCTCTACTTTGTTCGAATAACTCTTTCGGTAGCTGCGAAATGACTCTCTCGTTATTGTTTGCTCGTTTGATTAATTTAACCGAGTCGGGCCTGTTTGCTAAATCAATTAAAAATGGCGAATGAGTTGAGCAAATTATTTGCCAAAGCGGATTACATGATCTTGTTTGAAGTGTATCTCTCAATCTGCGCATAAGATGAGGATGGATATAAAGTTCAGGTTCTTCATACAAAACAATCGTTGTTCTTTGAGCTCCGTCGACTTGGGCTTCAGTGGCTGCATTACTTTCTAGCATTGCAAACGCTAATGCCCTTTGCACACCGCTACCTTGATATTGCAGGCTAGTTTCTAATTCTTCATCGATCAGAAATGTCGCTGCTTTCATGAACAGAGGCTCTATATCAATATCTCCAACAGCTAATTTCACTTTTGTATCAAAGTCCAAGATATCATTTAATGTTTGAGAAACAGCTTCAAGAGCTCCAGACAAACCATCAATCTCACTGCCATCTTCAGCCTGACCTTTAAGCTTTTCCTGTAGTTTTTGTGCCTTCTCAATGTACAAAGAATATGATTCATCAGATTTAACTTTTGGGAAAAGTTTGTTTTTAAATAAATATGCAAATGGAGAAGTTCCATTAGTTTTCAGTTCATCTTCGATCTTGAAGCTTGCAGGCACGTACATTACATGAGGTATTGCTTGTTGAAGAGAGTTTGCGAACGTTTTTTCATGCCAATCCAATTCACAAGTAATCATATTAGGATATTTAGCGATCATATAGTGCTCTAATTCACTTTTCTTCTCTTTGTACAAAGCTGCTGATGTTATACCACATTCAATCAGGATATCTCTGAGCTCTTCATCCGCGCGTGCTTGTGTAATTGTTTTACCAGTGAAAGGAGTAGTAGTAGGGGCGTGATGAACTAAATACCTACAAGTTGGCGAATCAGTATTCTCAGCCCAAGACGCCTCCATTTTTAAAATTAGTTCATCCCCATTTAAAAGTTGAGAGATAGCTGGTTTATTACGTTCCCATTCTTCAAGTTCACCAAATGTGCAAGTAATAGACATAATCTCGTCAGTTTGCTGTTGACCTGGCCAATCCTCCACTTTGGGTTTTTTGTTATCTAAAACTAGATTCAAAGCTGATAAGATTGTAGATTTCCCAATATTATTTGGTCCAACAAGAGTAGTAAAATTATTTAAATCAATCTCTGCCTTAGTAATACCACGGAAGTTTTCAATTTTTACATTTCTGATTTTCATATATTTTCCAACAGTTAAATTATTCAGATAATATACAGAACAACACTCCGTTTAATTGACACGCATCAAGAACGCCACAAACAGTACAAAATACCTTAATTTAATGATTTCCTACCTGTTTACCCCAAGCGAAACAAAACATTGCACCACGTCTCACCACGAATTACACTGTTTTTATGTACAGTATTAATTCAAGTATCCTATGTCTATCAGAAACTTAAAAGACGGTTCTAAGAAACCCTGGCTTTGCGAATGTTACCCATACGGCCGCACCGGTAAGCGTGTGCGCAAAAGGTTTACCACCAAAGGTGAAGCCAAAGCCTTTGAGCTTCACACGATGAAGGAAATTGACGATAAGCCCTGGATGGGTATTAAACCGGATAACCGAAGAATGAGTGAGCTTTTGGAAACTTGGTGGACCATCCATGGCCATACTTTAAAGTCAGGCAAGCAAGCCAGAGACCTCATATCTAAAACAATTGAAGAGTTGGGTAACCCAATTGCCTGCCAGTTTAAAGAGCGAGACTACCTAGCGTATCGGGCAGCTCGAATCCCCTATCGGGGTAAGAATAAATCCATCGAGATATCCCCAACCACACACAACCTTGAGCTGATTTATCTAAAGGGCATGTTCAAGAAGTTGATTAAGTACAATCAATGGAAATACCCCAACCCACTTGAAGCGATCGAACCTATCAAAACCAGTGAAAAGCATCTTGCCTATCTAACCAAGCCACAAATCGAAGAGTTTTTTGACAATCTGCAGAACTGCAATCGAGTTATCAAGGCATCAATCCCACAAATTATTGTCATCGCAAAAATTTGCTTAGCCACCGGTGCACGAATCAGTGAGGCACTCACTTTAACTCGCACACAAATAACCGAGCTCAAGTTGACTTATACCGACACAAAAGGGAAAAGGAATCGCAGTGTGCCTATCTCACCATCTTTATATCAAGAGATTTTAGATATAGCGGTGAGTGACCATGACATATTTAACACCAGTTACAAAGATGCTTGGCGTTACATAAAAAGAGCCTTACCTGAGCACGTTCCGAATGGGCAAGCGACCCATGTTCTACGGCATACTTTTGCTTCGCATTTTATGATGAATAAAGGAGATATTTTAGTGCTGCAGCGTATTCTCGGCCACACAAAAATTGAGCAGACAATGGCGTATTCTCATTTTGCTCCAGAGCATTTAATACAAGCTGTTCACCTCAATCCTTTAGAGAATTAGTGGCGACAAAATGGCGGCAGCCACTGTAATAGAGCGTTATTTATCGGTTTTAGACGTAAAAAAGGCGACAATTTACACTGTCGCCTTTTGCTATTTAGGAGCTAATTTTGCCTATTCCCAATCAAGGATAACCTTGCCGGAAGCCCCGCTACGCATGACATCGAAGCCTTCTTGGAAGTCATCAATCTTGTAGTGATGGGTGATGATCGGTGAGAGATCTAAGCCAGATTGAATCAAAGAAGCCATCTTGTACCAGGTTTCGAACATTTCGCGGCCGTAGATACCTTTGATGATCAAACCTTTGAAGATCACTTGGTTCCAGTCGATGCCCATGTCTGATGGTGGAATACCCAACAGCGCAATACGACCACCGTGATTCATGGTGGTTAACATGGAGTTAAACGCAGATGGGTTACCAGACATTTCTAGACCAACATCAAACCCTTCTGTCATACCAAGTTCTGACATCACGTCTTCTAATTTCTCTTCTGCGACATTGACTGCACGCGTGACACCCATCTTACGTGCAAGATCCAGACGGTATTCATTAATGTCTGTAATAACAACATGGCGAGCACCTACATGTTTCGCAACAGCTGCCGCCATAATGCCAATTGGGCCTGCCCCTGTGATTAGGACATCTTCGCCGACGAGATCAAACGACAACGCAGTGTGTACCGCGTTACCAAACGGGTCAAAGATCGATGCAAGATCATCAGAAATACCTTCCGGGATCTTAAAAGCATTAAAGGCTGGGATCACAAGGTACTCTGCAAAGGCACCTTCACGGTTTACACCCACGCCGATGGTATTACGACATAAATGAGTACGACCACCACGACAGTTACGGCAATGACCACATGTAATGTGACCTTCACCAGAAACACGATCACCAATCTCAAAGCCACGTACTTCCTGACCAATCGCCACAACTTCACCGACGTACTCATGGCCAACAACCATAGGAACTGGAATTGTCTTTTGTGACCATTCATCCCAATTGTAAATATGCACGTCTGTCCCGCAGATGGCGGTTTTCTTGATTTTGATCAGAATGTCGTTATGACCCATTTCCGGTTTCTCAACCTCGGTCATCCAGATGCCTTCTTCAGGCTTTAGCTTTGATAGCGCTTTAATCTTCATAATATAACCTTAACTCAAGATCCTAGGTCCTAGAATCTTAGATGATGCCCATGTCCTTACCAACTTGGATGAACGCATCGATAGCACGATCCAACTGCTCACGAGAATGTGCCGCAGACATTTGGGTACGGATACGAGCTTGACCTTTTGGTACGACTGGGAATGAGAACCCAATCACGTAGATGCCTTTCTCTAGAGCACGTTCAGCAAACTCTGCAGCTACTTTTGCATCACCCAGCATGATTGGAATGATCGCATGATCAGCTCCGCCCATTGTAAAGCCTGCACCTTCCATACGAGCACGGAAATGCGCTGCGTTTTCCCATAGACGGTCACGTAAGTCACCGCTCTCTTCAAGTAAGTCCAACACGCGGATAGATGCATTAACGATCGCAGGAGCCACCGAGTTAGAGAATAGGTATGGACGAGAACGCTGACGTAACCAGTCGATCACTTCTTTTTTACCTGAAGTATAACCGCCTGAAGCACCACCCATCGCTTTGCCGAGTGTGCCTGTAATAATGTCGATACGGTCAACAACGTTATGGTGCTCGTGTGTCCCTGCACCTGTTTTGCCCATAAAACCGACTGCGTGTGAGTCATCAACCATGGTCAATGCGCCGTATTTGTCTGCAAGGTCACAGATCACGGGCAAGTTCGCAACCACGCCGTCCATAGAAAAGACACCGTCAGTAACGATTAGAATATGGCGAGCGCCCGCTTCTTTTGCCGCGATCAATTGTTGTTCAAGTTCTTCCATGTTGTTATTTGCGTAACGGAAACGCATCGCTTTACATAGACGAACCCCATCAATAATCGAAGCGTGGTTTAACGCATCAGAAATGATCGCGTCTTCTTTACCCAAAATGGTCTCAAACAAACCAGTATTGGCATCAAAACATGAGGTGTAAAGAATGGTATCTTCTTTGCCTAAAAACTTAGACAGTTTCTGCTCTAGCTCTTTATGAATGTCTTGTGTACCACAAATGAAACGAACAGAAGCCATACCAAAGCCATGTGCTTCCATGCCTGCTTTACCGGCTTCAATTAACTCAGGGTGGTTTGCAAGACCTAAGTAGTTATTAGCACAGAAGTTTAATACTTCTTCACCCGTGGAAATTTTCACTGCCGCTTGCTGCTGTGAAGTGATGATACGCTCAGATTTATATAAACCTTCTTCTTTCACATCTTCAATTTGCTGGGCAATTTGTTGGTAAAAGTCAGCAGACATTCGCTTTTCCTTCTTTCGATTCTGATGATGTATCGACGCCCTACTTCGATCCTCCCGAACATCCGTTCATTGAATGAGGTGAATCATTAACCAGCAGAGGCGATACCTGAACTTGTGTGCTTTTCGTTGATATGGACACAGTGTAATTGAAGCAAGAAATAACGATTATCCCTCAAGGTGGAAAAACATTAATGAACTCAGGGCACAAATAATAAATCATGAAGCTAATTCATTGATTTTAAACCAAACACTCTTCCTTTGAATGCTTAAGTAGTCGCTCAAATTCTTCAGCGGGCAATGGTTGGCTAAAGTAAAAACCTTGGCCAAACTCACAATTTAAGTTTTGTAAGTATTCCAGATGCCGCTTTTCTTCAATGCCTTCCGCAACAATTTCAAGTTTCAACGCTTGCGCCATCGCAATAATCACTTTGACTAACGCACGGTCAGAATCGTTTTCAAACATATTTTGCATAAAGCTTCGATCTATCTTGAGACGATCAAATGGGAATTTTTGTAAATAACTCAGTGCCGAATAGCCCGTGCCAAAATCATCGATAACCAACTTTGCTCCCAATGCTTTAAGATCATCCAATAAGCCTTTGAGCTCTTTCGTATCACTGAATAATAAACCTTCGGTTACTTCAATATCGAACTTGTCTGCGGGTAAACCAGATTCACTGAGGTGGTGTTTGATTTGATCCAGTAACCGCTCACAATATCTAAACTGCACACTGGAAAAATTCACCGAGATCGATATGGGGGCAATAGATTGCCATCGTGCTGCTTGGTGACAAGCGTGTCGAATCGCAAAATCACCTAATTGGTGTATCAAACCATTTTTTTCTGCAACTGAGATAAATTCATCAGGGCTGACTGACCCCAGCTTGACATCATTCCAACGCATCAAGGCTTCTGCACCAACAATTCTACCACTGCGTAAGTCAATAATAGGTTGATAATATAAGCTGAGTTGTTCGTACACGATTGCCTGACGTAGGCATTTCTCTAAAGTAAGAAAACGCTGTAAATCCTGGTTCATATTATGGTTATAAAAACAAAAAGCATTACGCCCTTCTTGTTTCGCACGGTACATTGCCATATCAGCGCAGGCCAATAACTGCTCTACCTTGTCACCATCATCAGGAAACACAGACATTCCTATGCTGGCAGATAAAAAGAATTCATGATTGTGCCACATAAATGGCTGTTGAAAGGCCGATAATACTTTTGCTGCAAAATGTTTGGTGTTTTCTGTACTTTGCATCTCAGGAACAATGAGAAGGAATTCATCTCCTCCAATTCTGGCTAAAAAGTCCGTTTCTCGTAAGGTCTGTTTTAGACGTTTCACCGCTAATTTAAGTACTTCATCGCCAACAAAATGACCCATTGAATCATTGATTTGCTTAAAATGGTCCAAATCAATGAACATCACTAATACTTTAGCGCCGCTATGACTGGCTCGAGAAAGCTCAAAGCTCAACCGCTCGGAGCCGTGTAAACGATTAGGTAAACCCGTTAATGCGTCATGTTTGGCTAAAAAAGCCAGCTCTGTTTCCGAGAACTTACGTCGCTCAATTTCTTGAGTTAAACGTTCGTTTTGTTGAGAAAGAAAGTCTTTACGATGCTTTTCTTCCTCCAACTTAATCTTCAGTTCTACTCGTGTGTTATTGAGATAGAACGCATACAATAAACCTGCAACCATTAATATGGCAATAACACTGAGTATCGTGATAAATAGCTTTGAGGTGTAAAGATCTCGCTTGTTAAAGGGCTCAAACCAAGCCATCAAAGTGTATTGGTTCTTCTCATCAGGCACAGCAAAATAGATGCTTTCTTGTAAGTCGCTGCCTAATTTGTCTAAAGTTGCACGGCTTTGCTCAGAATTATCATAATGGTTCAAGTTCCATAGAAGCATTTCTGCTTCACCTAGCCTGAGCACTAATCGGCTATTTTGTCTGTTTTCATCAGGCTTGTTTAATGAGTCGATGATTGCACTCTGGTTAAGATCTGCGATCAAGTAGCCAACGCGTTTTCCCGAGAAGAGCACGGTTTGAGCCAACCGAATGTACTTTTTCTCTCCTTCTTCTACGATCTGCAGTTTTTTAGATAATTTAAGGGGCTGTTGATTCGATGGTTTATCAATCGCCAATAATCGCGTCCCCCTCGTGCCCGTCGAAGCAATGACTTTGCCATCTAGACCAATCAAGATAAGCTTCTGATATAAGTGCTGATCATTCTTAAGCTTTGTTTGTGATTTCGCTTTCAGTTTTCTCTTCAGGTTGATCACGCTCGCGCCCAAGCCATACTCCATTGACATGCCTGAGGCGAGGTTGGCAAAGAAGGTTTGCAGTGTTTTATCCGTAGACAGGTGAATCATGTCTTCCTTCGCAATGGTTAATACACTATCAAGCCTTCCCGCATAACTTTTTACTTGTAAGCCCAGTTCACGATGCTGGGAGTCTTTTAATTTATTTTGACCTAGGCCAGTCACCGTAATAATGGTGGCTAAATACATCGAGATTAAGCCAGCACATATGATAATTATTCGTGTACTTGATATTTTTTTTACAAGCTTTTTCATAACTCGTTCTTACTATTTACCAAGAAGTAGTCATTATAAAAATAGAAGATGGAGGGGTAGTATTTTTCAACCAGTTCCTGATAGGTTCCATCTTGCTTAATCTTATTTAAGTATTGGTTAAACGCTATTCTAAGCTCTGGCGAATTATGACGAAATGCCACAGCCATTCTTTGATGCTCTGAAATAGGACCAATCACTTTAATTTCACCTGGCCATTTCTCCATTGCAATTAACGTGTCTGCGACATCAAGCAAGGTGCTCTCCGCATCATTTTTCATGATCGCTGGCACCATTTCATTAAGGTGACGACGACCATCTGGGAAGATAATATCGGCCTGTGTTTCGTACAGATCATAAAGGTTTGGATCAAGACAAGAGTGCTCCATCGCCAGTACGGTTCGACCTTTTAGCAAACCCTTTACTTGACGAATATCTTTTTGGATCGAGCCCGTCGGCTTGATCGGTTTCATCGAAGAATCGGTACGAGCCACTAGCCATACGCCAGATGGAAAATAATCATCTGAAAAGGCAATGACCTCTTTTCGCCAATCAAGAATCGTTACTCCATTGGCGATCAAATCTCCTTCGATTGCCATCGCTTGCCCTATGGCAATGTCTTTATTTTTATATTCGACATGATGACCAACTAATTTGCCAATCACGTTATTCCATTGAGCTGGAACATATTCGTAGCGCACACCAAGTGAGGTTGCAAAACCTTTGATAATTTCGACATCTAAGCCTGCTAGCGTTTGGATTTTGCCCTGCTCAATATGAGAGACAAAATTTGCGTATGAAACGCCAATATGACGCAACACTCCTCGCTCTTGAATATCTCTCACATCATCGGCTAAAGCTAAGGGTGAAAAGAGCAATAACGAGATCATTCCTTTTGCTAAGCAGCGCTTAAATACCTTGTTTAACATAGTGATACCTGTTTGTGTGCTCCTCAATATCGAGGAGCACACATTGACTTAACTAAAACGTATAATACAGCTGGCTAATTGCTGCTATGAGACCGGTGACATCCTGCTCATCATGAAACAAATGGGTTGAAATGCGTAACGCATGAGTTTCTTGCTGATCTTCTTTTGTTAGCTTAAAGCTGGTGGTACGAATGATGTAACCGTACTCTTCTCGTAAGCGATCTCGGAAAAGAATCAATTGCTCTTCATTACTCGAGTCAGAAAAAGGATTAAATGTGGTTAAACCACTGGTCAAGCCTTCTACATCTGGCGAATACATGGTGGCATGAGGTAACGCTTTTCGCAGCTGTGTTTTACACTGCTTGCTTAATGCTAAGATACGATCTTGAATGGACTGTCGGCCTATTTGGTCCCACATCTTGCAACTGTCCGTTAGTGCTTGCTTTGCAGGATAGTTATCATTTCCTACGTACTGCATGCGTAATTGTTTACTCAGATGTTCAGCATGAGATAACGACGAGTTAATCATCCATAACGGCGTTGCGCGATCATGCCAATATTCATTAAGCCGCTCAGCATCCTTTCTGATGTAGAGAATCCCTGTGCCACCAGGACCACATTGCCATTTATGGCCAGAACCGACATAGAAATCACAATCCATATCATGAAAATCAAGCGCCAACATACCAATGGTATGCGCACCGTCGACCAAAGTTGGAATACGATGCTTTTTAGCCAGTCGACAAATCGCTTTGGCGGGCAGAGTGGTGCCCGTTTTGTAAGTTACGTGAGAAAAAACCATTAAGCGGATATTCTGTTGTGCCGAAATCACATCGCGAAAAGCATTGATGTAATCCTTCTCTGACACTGTTTCTGTTCCAGTAAACACCGGTAATTGAACCTCAATGATTTGAACACCAAATCGATGTGCTGCAACATGTAATGGCGAGTTCACCGCAACATGCTCATGGTTGGTCGTTAAAATAACGTCACCTGGCTCAAAGTGTAGACCATTGATGATCGAACACACTCCATCTGTCGTGTTTCGCGTTAGAACTAACTCATCAGCATGGGCACCAAAGCCCGGTGCTATCGTTTGGAACATTTCTTCAACATGCGGAAAAGGACCAAATTTATCTTTCATATCCCAAGGGTGTTTGGCGACTAATGTGTTATTACGATCATAAGCGTCTAAAACATGCTTTGGCATTGACCCGGTTGTACCTACGTTCATATAAGTACTGCGCTTATCCAAAACAAATTGCTTTTGTACCTTCCACCAAAAGCGCTGATTGTCAGCGTAATCTGTGGCCGAATGTTCCCAATCTATACCTTCAACGTTAGCATGGACTGTCCCCGAAAAAACAGACGCCCCAATACCTGCAACAGCAGCACCTGTCGCCCCTTTAATGAAATTACGACGACTTTGATTGGTCTTTGTTAGTGCCTGCTCCAGCATACACTTTATCCTTATCACAATATGAAAATGATGCTCCAATAACTGTTCGTGTTTGAATAAAGGTGTTCACTAGAACTGAGCTTCACACACTTAAAAAGCTATTAGGCATGTAAACAATAAAAAATACCGAACAACATACTTATTGTGATAATTTCATAAAGTCGATACTTTGTCAGCTATTAAGTGACTTGTTGCGCACTTTTCTTTATTACTACTTTACCAAGAAACAAATTAGCAAAATTAACCAAACATTAGCACCTCAAAACTTGCTCAAAACGTTAACCAGAATTAAGCGGTATCCTATGTACCAATTTTCCATTCAATGGCCTTCAAGTTATCCGCTCGCTGATAAACTCATCTCAAGGTATACTCCATTTATACTTTGCTAAGCATACGAATTATGGTTAACCCAAAACTTATCGCTTTATTGCCAGATCTGGCCGCTTTTATTCTCGTTGTTAACGAAGGTAGTTTTACCGCCGCCGCCAGAAAACTGGGGGTGACGCCTTCAGCTCTAAGTAAGTTAATTACTCGTTTAGAGCACGCTCTGTCAGTCAAACTTTTCGAACGAACCACTCGAAGCTTAATCATTACCCAAGCAGGCAGTAAGGTGTATGAACAAAGTATCACCATGGTAAATGCTGCCAAGCAGGCCGTTGAAGTATCAGCCCAAGATCACACAGAGCCAACCGGAACGCTCACTGTGGCTGCGCCAGAGGCTTTTCTCAATTCGGTCCTGCAACCATTCGTTCTGCCTTTTTTACAACGTTATCCAAAGGTTGAACTTAGGCTGCGAGCCGCCGATGGCGAGATTGATCTGTTTCGTGAAGGCATTGACGTAGCATTTAAACTGACTGACAAACCCGATGAAAATTTGGTTCTACGCGAAATCAGCAAAACCAGCCTAGTTCTATGTGCTTCACCAGATTATCTCGCCCTGCATGGTACACCTACGCATCCAGTGGAGTTAAATCAATATGACTGCCTTTACCTTGCTGAAAATGATAAAGATAATATCTGGTCGTTTTACAAAAAAGACATCTTCCATTCCATTCCAGTGCGAGGTCGATATGCTGTTAATCACTCACAAATGCGCTTAAATGGTGTGAAGGCAGGGTTAGGTATTGGTATTTTCCATGACTTTGTGATTAAAGAAGCCTTAGAGCAAGGAGAAGTGATGACTGTCCTATCTGACTGGACAATCAAAAGTAACTACCATGGCGCGATTGCGATGCAATATCCTCAATCGAAATATATTCCGGCACGTTTACGAGTCTTTGTTGACTTCATCACCCAGCAACTGTGCTAGCTAGAATAAAATATTACCAACTCCCATTTTAATGCATCATTATGACTAAAAGTCAGCGCATCAGAGCAGCTAGGTATACGCTTATAGCTAGGATAGGTTAATCCTATAAATCTCATCTCAAAGCACTTTAAATTTAACGCTCTCACTCTCCAAGGAGTACAATGATGCTGTCCATATTCGATATCTTTAAGATTGGTGTTGGCCCTTCAAGCTCACATACCAATGGCCCTATGTTGGCAGGCTATCACTTTACGCAGTTATTGGCAGATAAAATTGACACTGTACATAAGCTACAGGTCGATCTCTATGGTTCATTATCTTTAACAGGCAAAGGGCATCACACTGACCGGGCCACAGTATTGGGCTTGATGGGCAATAAACCTGATACGATAAAAATGACCAGTGCTAAAAAGGCACTTCAAAATACAATAAATAACAATCTTCTATGCATTGCTGGTCATCATGACATTGCCTTTAACTACGACCATGACATTGTTTTTCATAGTGAGAACTTACCACTGCATGAGAATGGTATGACGATTACGGCCTTTGACGCCAAGATGCAAACCTTAGAGTTTGAAACTTATTACTCCATTGGTGGTGGTTTTATTGCCACTGCCAAAGAGCTAGAGAGTCGTGATAATCAAGCCACAATTAAGGTTCCTTTCCCATTTCGTTCTGCCGATGAAATGCTAGAAAAAGCAGATAATCACGGCTTGAGCCTTGGCGGTATGATTTTGCAAAATGAGCTAAAGTTTCATGATCTGGCTGAGATCGACAATAAAGCAGACAAAATTTGGCAAGTGATGTCACTATGCATGCAACGCGGGTTTGATACAGAGGGTGTGCTTGATGGCGGGTTAAATGTTACTCGACGCGCTCCTAACCTCCTCAAGAAGTTGGAAGCGAATAGCGCAATTGAGAGCGATCCGATGGCGATCATGGATTGGATTAACTTATTTGCTTTCGCAGTCAGTGAAGAGAATGCAGCAGGAGGTCAAGTCGTCACGTCACCCACAAATGGGGCTGCTGGTGTGATTCCCGCAGTGCTGATGTACTACCATCGTTTTATCAAAAGCCTTGATACAAAGCAACTCAAAGACTTTCTTGCGGTTGCTGGAGCTATCGGTATTTTATACAAAACTAATGCCTCAATTTCTGGCGCAGAAGTGGGGTGTCAGGGGGAGATCGGTGTCTCTTCTTCTATGGCAGCCGCTGGATTAACAGCTCTTCGTGGTGGCAGTAACGAACAGATGTGTATCGCTGCAGAAATAGCCATGGAGCATTCATTAGGTATGACCTGCGACCCTATCGGAGGACTGGTTCAAGTTCCTTGTATTGAACGAAACGCAATGGGGGCAATGAAAGCCATCAATGCTTCACGCATGGCTCTAAAACGTAACAGCAAATGCCTAATTTCACTCGATAAAGTCATAGAAACCATGTATCAAACAGGGAAAGATATGAACAAAAAGTATCGCGAAACATCCCTTGGCGGACTTGCGGTTATTCACCTTTCTCCTCCCTGCGAATAACGCGGACGAATAACGCGGACACGAATAACGCGGACAGACACGTGAAACAAATAACCAAATAACGAGGAAATAACGAGGACAGGCATGAATAAAAAAGTGTAAATTGGACACAAGTGGAATAAACGAAAAGCCTCACCATAAGAAGCCAATGAATAAATATACAAAAAAACGCCCAATTACCGGGCGTTATTTTTCACACTTTATTTAATTTTTTCTTATACTTCGCTTACTGAACAACAATCTCATTGATTAAGTGATCAATTTGAACAACCACTTCTTCACTGGCATCTTCCATGGTATTAATGAATTCTACCATACCATTCATGTTGCCATTATTTGCCTGCTTCATAGCTTCACGACCGCTATTATGAACACCTTTGTGTGGCTCTTCGATCATTTTGTAGCTTCGTAGATGGCTGTAATTCAGACCATCTCCTTTGTAATACCATTGACCTAATCGACACTCCGAATGACTGTTAACGGTTTCGGAGAAAGCACCACTTTGTAATAAGCGGTAAATGTTATTCTTCCATATCGCATGATCGAGCTTTACCGTATCAAGGAATGCTCTTGTTGATGCCAAGTGGATAACTTGTTTCATATGTTCAGATTTAACGACAACTTCATTCACGATTGCGCCAATTTGAGCAGAAGAGGTAGAAACTTCTTCGGCACAGGCTTGGTTCGCATCGATAGAAGTTTTAATCGTTCCAACTTGCGCTAAAACTTGCTTCACCAGTGTGTCGATTTGTTCGCTGGCTTCACTGGCCTTTCCTGCTAACGTTCTGACCTCATCCGCAACAACAGCAAAGCCCCTACCTGCCTCACCTGCGCGAGCAGCCTCTATCGCAGCATTCAAAGCCAACAAGTTAGTTTGATCCGAGATTTCTTGAATACTCGAAACTAAGTGTGAGATAGACGTCGCCGTTTGGTCCAAAATAAGCACAGACTCACTACTTTGCGATGCTTGGGAACTTATCTTGCAAGCTCGATCGTCCAAATGACCCAGAGCTTGGTGAGTTTGTTGAAACATGTCATCAAGTTGTTTCAGGTCCTCACTCTCTCGAGCCATTGACTGCGCACTTTCGACCATTTCAGTTCGAATTGTCTGCAACATGGTGCCGCCTCTAAGGCTACTCAGCATCAAATCATCACGGCTTTGGAAGTTTTTCTGCGCCAGTGTTGCAGATTGCTTGGCCTCTTGAAGCTGATTTTCAACAGCAATCACGTCGGCCTGATACTTCTTTTTTAACGTCGCTAGTTCTTGTTTTAACGCATTATTTTCAGCTTTAAGTTTTTTAATTCCAAACATGGAGATATCATTTGTAACAAAGTGTAATATCGCGAATTATATTGCAACACTTTACTTTAAACAAGTTTTAAAAATACTTCTTTGTCACAAGTGAGCACTCTAACGGACAAAAAAATTAATATTTTATTACTACTTAATGACTTACCGTCGGAATAAATATTGTTAAATATACCATTTATGTGGAGTTGCGTTTAATTTATAACTTAGTCACATTTTAAAGCATTAATTAAGACCAACTTGGGTCGAAACTCGTAGTACTTCTAGATTTAAAATTAAAATATCTACTAAAAAGGAAAATACAATGAGAATAATCTTCACCATTATAATAAGCATTATGTCGTTCTCAGCTTCATCAGCTCATTACTACCACGATGAAAGTTCTACAACGAAAGGCACTCAGAGCACGTTGTCATTGAGTTGTCCCGAGGGGGATATTTTTTGTGATGTTGTTTTACGACGCTTATAGTATTGAAGTCATTTTAGATTGGGACAGACACTTATAAGCGAAAATAATAAGTACACGAAAATAAAAAGGACAGACAGGTAAGATTGCTCAGAGAAAGAGTTAATACTACAACTCGCTTTTCTCTGTATTTTGAAGTGAGATATTGTGGATGTTATTTCTGTAACGAATAAAGTGCAAAGCAGGCTACTTCTCAGCGAGAAAAGTAACGGGAAATCAAGTATTATAGAAAAATATTTACAGGACCGTAGCTTTGCCTAATGACTAGGAAGACATAAACCCGATATTCGTTGCCGATTAAATAAGGGCAGTGAAACTTTGAGCGATTCAGTTGTACCAAACATCGGCCAATTCTCTATCTGCTGGAAAATGTTAAGCAAAGAGCCTCCTTCTAAACCTATACGTTGTAAAATAGGAGGTAATACTTGCTCCAGATGACCTTTATTATCACCTCGGATCTGTCTTGCACTCCAATCAATTAGCTCTAAATAATCTAAAAGGCGAAAAGGGAGACCTTCAGGTATTGATTTTCTTGAATAACCCACAAAAGGAAAGAGAAAAGGGGCAGTTTGCTGATCATTCCTGAGTGCTAATATTCGTTCTTTGACGGAAGTAAAGTCTGAGCTCTCTGGTGTGTCAGCAACAGAAGCTCGAATGGGATTTAAATCGACATAAGCCATCGCAGCTGCCAACGCTTTCTCGTCCAATAAAGCTTGGCTTTTGAAACGCCCTTCCCAAAAATGTCCAGTGCATCCTTCTTCGCGATTAGCCTCGGCAGCAATATATTGATTAAGTAACTTCATAAACCAGCTGATACTAACTAGACGTTTACGCCAGTGTTCAATAATTTCAATGCTTCGTGCTTTTTCAGCCGAAGATAGTGGTTCACCTGATAAGAAGCGAGTGATTAAGGCTGGTGCACGATGCAAGCTTAACCATCGCTCGGCGACTTCAATATAGGATAACTTATCAGCATTTTTGGTATTGATATGCAGCACTAGATGATAGTGATTACTCATAATGGCGTATGCACATACATCGATGCAAAAACTTTGAGCTAATAAAATTAAGCGCTTTTCAATCCAACCACGCCTATGCTCAAAACACTTTCTACTATATTCGTCGAAGCCACATAAAAATGAACGACGTACACAACGAGAAATACAATGATAATAAGGCGTGGCTTCAACATTAATCAGGGTAGAGCGAGCAACTGTCATAGCTTTCCAAGTCAAGGTGTTTATGTATATATAAACAGTAGTTCATTTAAACAAGATTTACTTACTTTCTTATAATCTGTGCGACAGAAGACCCATTCTAACTTAATTGACTCTTTTAATTTTTACTTTACCTGCATTTTATAAAATTACTCGAAAGTTTCAATTTCTCTCAAGTAAGAGATATTACGAACCTACTGATTTGCAAAGACATGAGGAGAGTTATTGTGTCTGTCCTTGATTAATACTTTCTGTTCAAAGATAACTGAAAACTTACCTGTCCCTACTAAAACTTTCTTGCTAAAACTGCCATGCTCATTGCAAAAAAAGCCAGCGTCTCAACGCTGGCTTTCAAAATCACGAAATTAAATATTAATTATTTAACTTCTTCCGTTGTTTGGTATTGGAACGCAGGAACAACAACTTCTACACGGCGGTTAGCTTCACGGCCAGCACGAGTTGCGTTGCTTTCTACTGGGTTCGCTTCGCCCATGCCTTTAACAGTCATACGCTCAGCGGTAATACCTTGAGATTGGAATTCCTCAGCAACTGCTTGTGCACGTTTTTCAGTTAGCTTCTGGTTGTAAGCTTCAGTACCTGTCGTATCGCTGTAACCCGTAATCTCAACTTGAGCTTGTGGGTAAGTATTCATTAGCTCAACAGTGCCGTTGATTACTGATGCATTGTGAACTTCAGCACTTTCAAGGTCGAACTGAACTGTTGCAGTTTGAGCTGGGTATTCATTATCAATAATGCGAGTTGCTGGACGAGTTTCTACAACTTCTTGAACAACTGGCTCAGCACCAAACTTGTAGTTTACACCTAAACCAAAGAAGTTTGCGTCCATATCTTTGATGATGTCATCAGACATATCTTGGTAACGTTGGTACTCAGCGCGTAGGCTCCAGTTGTAGTTGATTTGGTATTCAGCACCAAGAGAACCCGTTGGAACGAAATCTTTCTCGTCACCAGCCATCATATAAGCGCCACCTACTTTTGCAAATAGGTTCCAAGCATCGTTAAGTGGTAGGTTGAATTTAGGAGCAAGAGTAATCGCCCATAGATCACCATCAACAACGTTTTTACCCGCTTTGTTGAAGTTACCGGTAAAGTCACCTAGGTAGTCGACACCGTATTCAGCAGCAATGTACTCATTAAAGTTGTAACCCAAGTGAAGACCAGCAGCAAAAGCATCGTCATCACAAGGTGCGTTTAGATGACAAGAATCATCTAGAGAGTTGTAACCTAGCTTACCACCGATGTATGTATCTGCAAGAGCAACATTCGACATTACGCCACCAGCAAGAATGGTAGCCACTGCAAGAGCAATTTTTTTCATTATTTTACCTTTAGCGCGAAGGTGTGCTTGATATTGGTACAACGTTATAGTCGTCAAACACAAAGCAAAAACCGACGCTATTTCAAGTGATTTAAAACTACGCCAACAAGCTTGAACTAATGTCTCTCAACAGTGCCTTTACAAAACTTAGGCAAGACATGAGTACTCCACTGTAACTCCCCCTCTTTGTCATCTAACCAGTCTCATTTCACCATTTTGATTGATGGCAAACATGGCGGGTCGACAAAGATGATTGAACCACGGTGACTTTGTGACGCAAATCTCAAAACCCACTTTAACAGAACAATCAACTTTATTGTAAATTAGATTTCTTATTGAAACGATTAGTTTTTTTTATCGTTAAACAAAAAACAACCAAAGTGAGATTAAAAAGAAAACAAACAGAACAATAAACAAACTACAGCATAAGTAATGAGTGGAGAAAAGGTTACAAAAAAGCACAGTTATCATACTAATACTGTGCTTTTTTTGTTCAGATTTTGCTTAAAACAGCTAAAGTTGCAGCCAAAATATCTTGGCCAAAAAGCACACTCCGCTCTGCTGACCAGCCGTATAGAGGGTCAGGATAATTGTTATTATCTTTAAAGGGCATCTCAACCGTGTAAGATAAACATTTAAATTGCTCCGCAACCCAGTTTGAGCCAACGGTTAAATTCGCTTGACCAGGCTCATCTTTATCGTACCCCACTTCATCTTGAAACTCGGGAGTGATTGTAGATAAAGCCGCTTTAAACGCCGTTTCCAGATCCATCAAACATTGATTGTAAGATGGGATACCTTCTGAACCTGCCACAAAATTATATGGCAGCGCTTCATCACCATGCAGATCAAGAAACAAATCAACGCCTATCGCAAGCATCTTCTGACGCACAAGGAACACTTCGGGGCTTCTGTCCATTGAAGGGGATTGCCACTCACGATTAAGATTAACGCCCACAGCATTAGTACGTAGGTGCCCTCGCACACCACCATCAGGGTTCATATTTGGCACAACATAAAGCACGGCTTGTTCCAGTAAGGCACGGGCAACCATATCATTTTCGTCAAGCAGCCGTTGTATCATCCCTTCTGCACACCACTCAGCCATTGTTTCTCCTGGGTGTTGGCGTGCAATAATCCAAATCTTCTTTTTACTTGGCTCTTCTTCCCCAAAAACCAGCAAGCTCATATCATGATTATCCAACGTATGACCTAAGGTTTCTAAATTACAATGGTGTTGACTCTGCGCCATATGTAATAAGTCTAAGTGTCGATCGTAAGTGTAGGGCGCAAAGTAGGCAAAATAGATTGAACGCCTTTCTGGGATCACAGTGAAAGACAACGTGTCACCATCAAACTCAGCTGGCACCCGGAACCACTCTTCACGATCGTAAGAAGCCACAACATCATAACCTTGCCAACCTGCAGGATAAGCTGATTTTGCTAAATCTAATAGTTTAATCGTATGAGACTGCTCGGCTTCACTTTCAAGACGAAAATGAAACCATTGGTAAAACTCTGATAAGTTATCATTCGGGATTTTAAGCTGAATATCATTTTTATCATCCAACTTCACAACCTGAATGCTACCGCTGTCGAAATTACTAAAAACTCTCATCGCTTCTCCTTACCTTGTTTAAAAATAAAGCCAGAGACTTAGAAATTAGCACAACGCACAAGTTTTATATCTAGGGTCTGTCGATCTTTTGGGCTGATTTTGATTCAATAGTCAGTGCATCATGTCGCCAATATTCCACATCACAACCTAACACAGCACCACTTGTGGCATGGCTAATACGCTCAATAACCATCGCTGGTGCCCCTGGTGTGGCTCTAAGTGATTGTGCGATTTCTCCTTGTAATGTTTGGATAGAAATTCGATATCGCACAGTTTTGAGATTCAAGCCAAATTGCTGGCGATAAAGCTGAGTCAGTGATTGGCTTAAATCATAATCCAATAAGCCAGAGCACAGTTCGGGACAGACGTAGCTCGTCACATACATAACCGGACGTGCATCCAAATAGCGAACACGTTCAATATTATGCACTTCAGAAAAGGGGGACAGTCCCAACAAGCGAGAGGCTTGTTTATTCGCCAAAAGGGTTTGAGCGCTCACAAGCTGAGTCTCGGGGATAAATCCTTGTGCTTTGGCCATCGTGGTGAAATCAACGGTCTCTTCAAGGTCATAGCAAAGCGGCATGGGTGAAATAAACCAACCTCGACGATCCTCACGATAGATGCGTCCTTCGGCTTCGAGCAATGACAGCGCCTCTCGTAGCGTAACACGTGTTGTTTTAAATGATTCCGCGAGTTTTCTCTCGGCAGGAAGCTTTTGCCGAGGTGATAACATGCCAGCATCAATTTGCTCCATGATGGCTTGTTTAATTTTTATGTATTGCACAAAAGCCCTTTATCCCTTTCATTCATCTACTGCTTATTATTATGACAATTGCTGAGCAAGCTCCGAAAGTGAACTGACAGTGTAGGTAGGTAGGATGCCTTCCGCACACTTTGCCCCTGATACATTCAGCCAACACGTATCGATGCCAAAGTTCTGACCACCAATAATATCTGAGTCCGGATTATCTCCGACCATAAGCACACGTTCTTTCGCTGGCATGCCCATACGTGCCATTGCGTACTCAAAGATACCCAAATCAGGTTTCGCTATACCGACTTGCTCAGAGATAACAACCAAGTCAAAAAATGGGGTCATACCTGTGCGCTCAAGCCTAATTGCTTGCAGTTCTGTAAAACCATTAGTAATTATACCCATCTTCACTTTGCCATGCAGTTGTTCAACTAACTCTTTTGCTCCAGGCAACAAAGTACAAATGTCCGCCATCGCCTCTAAAAAGGCACGGTTTAACTCTGTTGTCGTTGTATCGAGCTTCTGCGCCCATTCAAGAAATCGCCTATGTTTCAACTCATCAGCAGTAATGGTGCCATTTTGATAATCAACCCATAATGGCTTGTTAGTTGCTTGATAATGCAAAAAATCTTGCTGCGTGAAATCAACGCCTTTGAGAGAAAGCATACGCTGTAAACCTTTAAAAGCATCAAAGTTGAATAAGGTTTCATCAGCATCAAACAAGATCCAATCGTAATTCATCATCGTTTCCATTATTATCATTTTTTCAGGCGTTTAGTTTATATTGTTTTCAATTTATAGGTAATGACCTTAAAGGGAAATTCATTGTTTCCTTTTTATCCACCTATTTATATCCAGATGCTTGGGCATATCCCCGACCAATGACGCAATCAAAGAAAGGAATCTTGCTTGAATAACATGGCATCATTGCCGATTTTTGTCACCGTAGTGGAGTGCGGTAGCTTTTCGTTAGCGGCAAAACAGCTCAACTTAACCAAGTCTGCAGTCAGTAAACGCATCAGCCAGCTTGAAGATGACTTGGCTATTCGCCTATTAAACCGGACAACTCGCAAGCTCAGCCTCACCGAAGCTGGACACCGATATTATGATTACGCGGTTCAATCTGTGCATTTAGCTCAACAGGGTCTTGATGCAGTGTCAGAACTTCAAGGTAATCCTCAGGGCAAACTAAAAATCACCGCGCCAATGTCTTTTGGTTGTTTACACATTGCTCCATTGATCAGTGAATTTCTTGACCATTACCCAGGCATCGATGTTGATCTACAACTGGAAGATGCAATGGTCGATCTCGTTAAACATGGTTTTGATTTAGGGATTCGTATTGGAGAGCTTTCATTATCAAATCTCATCGCAAAGCGGCTGGCCACTTGTAAAAGCGTCTTATGCTGCTCACCTTCTTACTTCCAACAGCATGGCTCTCCAGCCAAGCCCTCAGACTTAGTTGCACATAACTGCATTCGTTATGCCTACTTTCGCGGAGGGGTCGACTGGACTTTCTTTCACAATGGGCAAGACGTAAAAGTACTTCCGAAAGGGAATGTAGTCGTCAATAACAGCGAAGCAATAAGGCAACTATTATTAGGAGGCAGTGGGATCGCTCAGCTTCCGACTTTTATTGCAGCTCGTGACATCAAGAAAGGCACCTTGATGACACTCATGGACGATTATTCACTGCCTGAGCATGCTATATACGCGGTTTATCCTGAGCGTAAACATTTACCACTCAAAGTACGGGTATTCATTGATTTTTTGAGTGAAAAGTTCGGCCATCGCACCCCCTATTGGGATGACTACTGACAGCTTGTGACCTCTGATGGCTCTATACGCAAGAATAAGTTTTCTGGAATTTAACTCTCGCGACATTGCATTAAACAAAATCAGTGGGATCTAAACGTACGGCATTGCTCCATATCACCGCTTTGAAAGCCTTTTTTAAACCAAGCGATTCTTTGCTCAGATGTGCCGTGCGTAAAACTGTCAGGCTGCACAGCACGACCCGACATTTTCTGTAGACGGTCATCGCCAACCGCATTTGCTGCCGCTATCCCTTCCTCCACATCTCCCGGCTCCAATAGCTTCATCTCATTATTCACATAATACCCCCAAACACCGGCATAGCAATCTGCTTGCAATTCAAGTTTCACACTCAATCGATTTGCCTCCAACGGGGATGATTGCCGTTGTAATCGATGGACTTGATCACTGGTACCAAGCAAGTTTTGCACATGATGCCCTACTTCATGGGCTATCACATAAGCAAATGCAAAATCACCCGGAGCGCCCAAACGCTTCAGCTCATCCATAAAGCTTAAGTCTAAATATATTTTACTGTCTGCTGGGCAATAAAATGGCCCAGACACAGCTCGGCCAAGACCACATGCGGTTGTCGTCGAATCACTGTACAAAACAAGCGTCGGTTCTTGATACCCATCCGGCAGCAAAGTTTGCCAAACACTTTCCGTTGTTCCCAAAATCGCGGCAACAAATTGTCCATGTTCGTCCTTTAAAGTTTGTGTCTGTCCTATAGAAGAAGGCCCCAATGAAGGAGAGTCACTGGTTTGTTCTGCTGGTGAGATCCCCATTATTTCACCGACTAGGTCGTCATTACCGATTAGAGTTTGATAACCAAAGTAAATAGCAGCACCGAATAACACCACTCGTCCCAACTTACTCCTCAAAAGAAAAGGAAGGAAACGAACAAGTTGCCCAGCCACCAGCCCAGTAGCTCCAGAATTCCTCATACTCTGCTGACCACGACGATCTTCAACATTTGAGCTTTGACGGCTTTTTCTCCAACGCATAATAGAAATACCTTTTTACTAAAAGATGTACCCAAGTGACCTCAAGATACCTGATTCAGAGCGAGGTTACTTGGGTATAAACCAAGCGTTATGGACTCACGTTGGTGCCAAAATGTTCTTCACATGTCACTTGGCTAGGCTGCCCCGCGGAGTCATACCCACAAAAATCGACCTCAAGAATGTTGTAATCTGTTCTTGCATCTGCCAATTGCTGAATAAATTCTTCTTGGGAGACTTTCGTTTCACGATAAAAGCTGGCGTAGGTCGGTGCATTAGCAAAAAAGCCTTGAGCAGTTCGAACTCTCGTATCGTTCGGTGGTAGTGTTGTTAATTGATTCTGCATAATACTGCCATCTGGCATGTAAACTTGATATAAGACCGAATCATCACCAATCAAAGTGGTCAAAGTATTAACCGTCAAACCAAACGTTTCATAGGCTCCAGCGAGTCCACCTTTACAATCAGAAGCACTTTGGTCTGCACTAAAAATTTTCTCGTTGCCATTCACACCGCAAACACCGGAACCAATCACATCGCTGTCATCGGCACACTCACTGACCACTTTTGCTGGATAAAGGAAAACATTACGTTGCTTAATACTGTTACCAATCACTTCTAAGTGGATAAAACCTTTGTAGTGGTCGTATCGATAAGGCCAACTATTAGAAGTATTTGGGTTACCATCAGCCCCTAAAAAGGTATATTCGCCTACCCACCAGCCCTCTTCTCTTTTCCAAGGCTCAAAATCCAATAAATTGACCGCTTCTAAATCACACTGCTCATTTTGTGCGATCTCTGTACCTTCGATCTCAATACCTTTGGTGACTTTTGTGTCGCTATCACACGCCGTCATCCCTCCAACAACCAAAAGACAAAACAATGAACGTTTAAACATGCAAGGCTTCTCCTAACTATCGTCTGTCTTTTTAATCTAGACCATCAAATGACAAATCACTCACTAAAGGTGAGCAATTTCATTTTTGACTCACTCTATCCACAAAACGCTAGGAGAAGTGCTTCAATTGATGATTATTATCACTAACAGACCGCCATGTTGATTGAGCCGTCAAGCTTTAGTAACAAAAGCCATTTTCAGAACAACCTAGCAATAATATTCAACTACGCTTTGATTGCTTTCATCACCATGAACTGCTAGGAGTTGCAATGAAGTGTTCTAAGTTAGTCTCGTTTTTATTCACTGCTCTACCTGTCCTTTCTATCCAAGCCTTCGAGTTAGAAAGTACAGATATCACTAATGGCAAGTCTCTCAGCAAAGCCCAAGTTTTCAATCAATGGGGCTGTACTGGAGAGAATAAATCTCCTCAACTCAGTTGGAGTGCTGTACCTAAAGAAACAAAAAGCTTTGCCGTGACGATGTATGACCCTGATGCACCGACAGGAAGCGGTTGGTGGCATTGGTTAGTGGTCAATATCCCATCGGATCAAACAGGTTTAGCAGAAAATGCAGGTGCTCAAGGTGGTCAAAGCTTGCCTAAAGGTGCCAGTATGGTAACCAATGACTTTGGCTATAAAGGGTTCGGGGGGGCCTGTCCTCCACCAAATTCAGCCCCACACAACTATCAAATCACAGTTTACGCATTGAATACTGATAAAATCGACTTACCTGAGCATGCTTCAGGAGCCCTCGCTGGCTATAACATCTTGCAACATGTTATCGACAAGGCAGTACTGACAGCACCAACCAATATGAGATGAGTGGTTTAATTTCGATGTTACTGCAGCAGATGATTTTTTCATTTTAGATTTTCTAATGTAAGTGTTGACAAACAACCTACGGAAGCATATATTCATTACACGAATTGCTAGATGGAGTTCGTGGAGTCCAGAGTTTTGCCTATAAAGGGAAACAACTTGAACTCAAAATAAGGTAAGGACAATCATTGAAAATCAATATCGATGATTTCTTTACACACATAAATCATCACGTATGTCGATAAAAGCTTATACGGCTTGAATACGTGTGTTATCTCCGCGCACTGAGCGTTGAGAGCTATTGCTTATTAAAAGGATAGTATTATGCGTAATGTAGATTTTTCTCCACTTTACCGTCATGCCATTGGGTTTGACCGTCTGCTCAATCACGTTGAAAGCAGCAACCATAAAGCTTCAACGAATGGTTACCCACCTTATAACATCGAATTGAAAGATGAAAATAACTACCGGATTACGATGGCTGTTGCAGGATTTTCTGAAGAATCATTAACCTTGATTCAAAATGAAAATGTTCTGATTGTTTCTGGTGAAATCCAGTCCAGTGAGGCAAAACCTTCATATATTTATCAAGGCATTGCCGAACGAAACTTTGAACGTAAGTTTCAGCTTGCAGATTATGTCACGGTTACTGGCGCAAGCATGGAAAATGGGCTGCTTCATATAGAACTGATAAGAGAAGTGCCGGAATCAATGCAAGCAAGAAAGATTCCCATCAGTCAGTAAATTTTATTAATCATTAAATTTTATTAATCAGAAAGTTATATCAACTTCAAACAATGTGTTTCTCGCTGTCCAAAAGGGCCAGACCATTGATGACGCCAGAGTCAAACAGGCTTTTTCACGTCTCATGGCATTGTCGAGCAAACAACGAAGCTAGACGAATCAGAACCATCAACGGGCCAGACTACTTTAACCGTGTTCCGTTGTTCTCATTCTAATCGTCATAAAAAATTCAGATTACATTAGATAAGCTAATGCAAAACGAGGATATAAATATGGGTAAAATCATTGGTATTGACTTAGGTACAACTAACTCTTGTGTTGCAGTACTCGACGGCGACAAACCACGTGTTATTGAAAATGCGGAAGGTGAACGCACTACCGCATCTGTCATCGCCTACACCGACGGTGAGATACTTGTAGGTCAACCAGCAAAGCGTCAAGCAGTTACAAACCCAACCAATACACTGTTTGCAATCAAACGCCTAATCGGTCGTCGCTTTGAAGACGAAGAAGTGCAGCGTGACATTGAAATCATGCCATACAAAATCGTCAAAGCGGACAACGGTGATGCTTGGGTAGAAGCAAAAGGCCAAAAAATGGCGGCTCCTCAAGTCTCTGCTGAAGTACTGAAAAAAATGAAAAAAACCGCCGAAGATTTTCTAGGCGAAAAAGTCACAGGGGCCGTAATTACTGTACCAGCTTACTTTAATGATGCTCAGCGCCAAGCAACAAAAGATGCAGGCCGTATCGCAGGCTTAGAAGTTAAGCGTATTATCAACGAACCAACTGCAGCTGCATTGGCCTATGGCCTTGATAAATCAGGTGGTGACCGCACCATTGCAGTCTATGACCTTGGTGGTGGTACTTTTGACATTTCCATTATTGAGATCGATGAAGTCGAGGGCGAAAAAACTTTCGAAGTTCTTGCGACCAATGGTGATACCCATCTCGGTGGTGAAGATTTTGATAATCGAATGATCAACTACTTGGTGGACGAATTCAAAAAAGAGCAAGGCGTTAACTTGAAAAACGATCCCCTTGCGATGCAGCGAGTAAAAGAAGCCGCAGAGAAAGCCAAGATCGAGCTTTCTTCTACTTCACAAACAGACGTCAATTTGCCATACGTAACCGCCGATGCCTCTGGACCTAAGCATATGAACATCAAGGTAACGCGTGCCAAGTTAGAATCTTTGGTGGAAGATCTTGTACAACGTTCTTTAGAACCATTAAAAGTCGCGCTTGCCGATGCAGAGCTGTCTGTAAATGACATCACCGACGTTATCCTAGTCGGCGGACAGACACGTATGCCTATGGTTCAAGCCAAAGTGGCAGAGTTCTTTGGCAAAGAGGCTCGCCGCGACGTCAACCCGGATGAAGCGGTCGCAATGGGTGCGGCAATACAAGGTGGTGTTCTTTCTGGAGACGTAAAAGATGTCTTGTTGCTCGATGTGACCCCA
This sequence comes from Vibrio azureus, assembly GCF_002849855.1. Classification (NCBI taxonomy): domain Bacteria; kingdom Pseudomonadati; phylum Pseudomonadota; class Gammaproteobacteria; order Vibrionales; family Vibrionaceae; genus Vibrio; species Vibrio azureus. The sequence continues at coordinate 240,325 of NZ_CP018617.1, read as the reverse complement.
CTTTCCCTAGGGATTGAAACCATGGGCGGAGTGATGACGAAATTGGTTGAGAAAAACACAACAATCCCGACCAAAGCGCAACAAGTCTTCTCTACGGCAGAAGACAATCAAAGTGCCGTCACTATCCACGTACTTCAGGGGGAACGTAAGCAAGCGTCTTTCAATAAATCGCTTGGACAATTTAACTTAGAAGGTATTCAGCCTGCACCACGCGGCCTACCACAAGTTGAGGTGACATTTGATCTCGATGCAGATGGTATTCTTAATGTCTCAGCCAAAGATAAACAAACTGGCAAAGAGCAGAAGATCACCATTCAAGCCTCAGGAGGTCTGAGTGATGAAGAAATCGAGAAAATGGTTCAGGAAGCAGAAGCTAACAAAGAAGCCGATCAGAAGTTCGAAGAACTCGCTGCGGCTCGCAACCAAGCAGACCAAATTGTTCATGGTACGCGTAAACAGTTAGAAGAAGCTTCTGATGCCCTTCCTGCGGAAGACAAAGAGAAAATTGAAACTGCTATTTCTGCCTTAGAAACCGCACGAAAAGGTGATGATAAAGACGATATCGATGCAAAAGTGCAAGATTTAATGACGGTATCACAGAAATTGATGGAAATCGCACAACAAAAAGCACAAGCTCAACAATCCCAAGGCACACAGGCAAACTCAGAGTCTCAAGAAGACGATGTCGTGGATGCTGAGTTTGAAGAAGTAAAAGACGAAAAGAAATAAGAGCCACGATTGACTAGGCGGCCTTGGTCGCCTAATGTCTTTCTCCTGCTTTTTGTATGTAGACGTTTGAGGCTAACTCAGGCGTCTTCTTTTCAATTAAAACCAATTAAAATGAGCGGTGAATATGTCAAAACGAGATTATTATGAGATTTTGGGTATTCCTAAAGACACCCCCGTCAAAGACATCAAAAAAGCCTATAAAAAACTCGCCATGAAGTATCATCCAGATAAAAACCCGGATGATGAAACCGCAACCGAAAAATTTAAGGAAATTAAAGAAGCTTATGAAGTTCTGACTGACAAGGAAAAACGCCAGCAATATGATCGCTTTGGTCACGCCGCTTTCGGCAACGGCTACGGGAATCATGAAGGACAGGCACAGTACAGTCACGAAGGCTTTGAAGATATTTTCGGCGGTGCTTTTGGACGAGGTGGTCAAGGGTTTTCCGGCTTTGGCCAAGGTGCTGGTGGATTTGGTGGTTTTGAGGATATTTTTGGAGGTGCGCACAGTAGAAGCTCTCGCCCAAGAAAAGGCCAGGATCATGAATATACCTTTACTGTCGATTTTATTGATGCAATACAAGGTGCTGAACGTATTGTCGAATTACCGATTGATGGCAAACAGAAAAAAATTAACGTCAAGATACCTGCGGGAATTAAAGATGGCGAAAAAATTCGCTTCGCAGGCAAAGGTGAAAAAGGGGTTAACGGCGGACCAGATGGGGACCTACTTTTAATTATTAATACTCGTCCACATGCTTATCTTGCGCGTGAAAATAACAATTTACTTTGTACCACGCATGTCAGCATGATTGACGCTGCCCTCGGAGGAGAAGTCGAGGTCCAAGTATTCAATAATCGCTACAAGCTAAAAGTCCCCGCAGGCACTCAAAACGGACGTAAGATGAAAATGTCTGGTAAGGGCGTTAAAAACCGCAAAGGCATTACTGGTGACTTAATCGTAACCCTTAAGATAGATACCCCAACGAACCTTTCGGACAAACAAAAAGACCTTCTGCACCAATTTCAAGAAGCCGTCTAATTAGAGGCGGCCTGATTGATACTTTTACCCTTATATACCCAAGTGATATACCCAACTACCGAATAATCGCTTGGGTAAGGGGTAAGTCTGAGACTTAATATTGTGCTCTAGAATAACCGACGTTTCATACCGGCCTGCTCCATCACTCGTGTCGTGATCTCCTCAACCGACAGTGAAGAAGTATTAATATAAGGGATGGCTTCTCTTCTGAATAAAGCTTCAACAGTATCTAACTCCAATTTGCACTGTTCAGCACTGGCGTAGTCACTCCCAGATAAACGATTTTCACGAATTTCGTTCAAGCGTTCTGGATTGATAGTGAGGCCAAACAGTTTATGTCGATAGATTTCAAACTCAGGCAACAAGCGCATCATTCCAATATCTTGAGCAATAAAAGGATAGTTAACAACCCTTAAGCCAAATTGCATGGCCATATACAAACTGGTGGGTGTCTTGCCGCTACGAGAAACCCCAAGAAGTATGATATCCGCTTCCTCCAATCCTTTTAGGGTCATCCCATCATCATGTGCCAATGTGTATTCAATCGCGGCAATACGATCAAAATACGTATCTGAATCCTTACTCACACTTCGAGAGCGTTGCAGCTTAGGCTCAGGCACCATTTGTATATCGCTCTGCACCTTTTGCACAATACTGTCTAAAACGTCATAACAAAAAGCAGGTGCTTCACACAACTTTTGCCGTACATCAGGCAAGACAATGGAGAAAAAAACCAAGGGTTTCACGCCGTGGCGTTGGTATGAGATTTCAATTTCTCTGATCACGTCAATAACTTTGTCGACACTTTCGACAAACGGGAAGGCTTTTTCATTCGGCGTGAATGGAAACTGGCCTAAAACAACATGACCGAGGGTTTCACATGTTATCGCAGTGCCATCAGAAACATAGAACACATCACGACTTTGACTATTAATTTGCATTTGTGTTTCGACTTTGAAAACTATTTGCTTAGGATAAGCAACATAATATTAATATATACAAATGACCTCAAGGTGAATGGCGCAAGGATACTAACTTGGTTAAAAAATTCAGTAACACCCTGAAAATCAGACTTTACTCAATATAGCCAATCCATCCTGCGAAATTCATTTTGATGCCCATTAAAAATTTTGGCTTACCGCTACGTGACTGAACCTTGAAGACACAATATTTTTTTATGTCATCACGTAAACGTTTGCTCTCTTAGTCCCTACATTTGCTGCAAGGTTTTGGAGAAAGACATGCAAAAGAATACCCTTTGGTTCAATGGCCTATCCATGAATGATGTCGACAAAGTCGGTGGAAAAAACGCTTCTCTTGGTGAGATGGTATCAAACCTAGACAATCTTGGTGTGTCTGTCCCTAATGGCTTTGCGACAACTTCATATGCTTTTAATACGTTTTTAGACCATGAAAATCTAGACGAGCGCATTCATCAACTACTGGATGAACTCAACGTTGATGACGTTGAAGCGTTACGTTCAACGGGTGCCAAAATTCGTCAATGGGTACTGGATGCGCCCTTTCCTGCTGATTTAGAGCAAGACATTCGTGATAATTATGCTGAGCTTGTTTCCTCTGATCCTGATGTCTCTGTTGCCGTTCGCTCTTCAGCCACAGCAGAAGATTTACCTGATGCCTCTTTTGCAGGCCAGCAAGAGACTTTCCTTAATGTAAAAGGAATCGAAGCCGTGTTAGAAGCAACCAAGCACGTTTATGCTTCGTTGTTTAACGATCGAGCAATCTCCTATCGTGTTCACCAAGGTTTTGATCATCGTGGTATTTCTCTTTCTGCGGGTATTCAAACAATGGTGCGCTCAGATAAAGCCTCCTCTGGTGTCATGTTTACGCTAGACACGGAGTCTGGATTCGATCAAGTTGTGTTTATCACTTCTTCTTGGGGGCTGGGCGAAATGGTGGTTCAAGGTGCGGTGAATCCCGATGAGTTTTACGTGCATAAACCTATGCTTGAAGCTGGCCATCACTCAATCGTAAAGAAAACGTTTGGCTCGAAGCAAATCAAAATGATCTATGCCAATAGCCAAGAAATCGGTAAACAAGTTGATATTGTCGATACGTCAGAAACAGAACGTAATACCTTCTCTTTAAATGATGAAGAAATAACGCAACTTGCCAAACAAGCCATGATCATCGAGAAGCATTACCAACGTCCAATGGATATTGAATGGGCCAAAGATGGTGTAAACGGTAAGTTATATATTGTGCAAGCACGCCCTGAGACCGTTTGTTCACAAGACGATCAGAATGTCATTGAACGTTATGAATTGAATGACAGAGCCGATGTTCTTGTCGAAGGACGAGCAATTGGTCAGCGTATTGGGCAAGGTACCGTGCGATTAGTGCAATCTTTGGATCAAATGTCATTGGTTCAAGAAGGCGATGTGTTAGTCACTGATATGACCGACCCTGATTGGGAACCGGTGATGAAGAAAGCCTCTGCCATCGTTACCAACCGTGGTGGCCGTACTTGTCATGCTGCTATCATCGCCCGAGAGCTTGGGATACCAGCTATCGTTGGTTGCGGCGATGCAACAAGTAAACTGACCGATGAAACAACCGTAACGGTTTCTTGTGCTGAAGGTGAAACAGGGTATGTGTATCAAGGTGACTTACCGTTTGAAATCAAACGATCCTCAGTCGATGCCTTACCTCTTCTACCAACGAAAGTCATGATGAATGTTGGTAACCCCGACCGTGCGTTTGATTTCGCTCAGATCCCAAATGAAGGCGTTGGGCTCGCTCGGCTTGAGTTTATCATCAACAAAATGATCGGTATTCACCCTAAAGCCTTACTCAATTTTGAACAGCAAAGCGATGAAGTTAAGACTCAAATCAAAGAGCGTATTCGTGGTTATAACGATCCTATCGATTTCTACGTCAGCAAATTAACCGAAGGCATTGCAACCATTGCCTCTGCTTTCTGGCCTAAACGTGTCATCGTACGTATGTCGGACTTTAAATCAAATGAATACAGCAATTTAATCGGCGGAAAAACCTACGAACCTCATGAAGAAAATCCAATGCTGGGCTTCAGGGGTGCATCTCGTTATATCTCACCTGTCTTTGAACAATGCTTCGAATTAGAAACACAGGCACTGAAGCGTGTACGTAACCAAATGGGACTCAAAAACGTAGAAATCATGATCCCATTTGTTCGCACACCAAGTGAAGCGGCTTCGGTGATCGATATATTGGCAAAATTTGGCCTCCGACGTGGTGATGAAGGTTTAAAAGTTATCATGATGTGTGAGCTGCCATCAAATGCCATATTAGCTGAAGAGTTTTTAAAATATTTTGATGGGTTCTCCATTGGTTCCAACGATATGACTCAGCTAACACTTGGGTTGGATCGAGATTCCGGAGATGTCGCGCATTTATTTGATGAGCGTAATCCTGCTGTTAAAGCAATGCTCAAAATGGCTATCGATGCAGCGACAAAAGCCGGTAAATACGTAGGCATTTGTGGTCAGGGGCCATCCGATCACGAAGACTTAGCCGAATGGCTAATGGATCAAGGGATTAGCTCTGTTTCTCTCAACCCAGACACCGTCATTGATACTTGGCTCAAATTAGGCAAAGCTAGTCAATAAAAACAAGCAATATATTTTCTCAAAATAACTTTTCATAACAAAAAAACCTCTATTATTTCTAATGGAGGTTTTTTATGCTAAAAAATCACCCAAAGTAGCATTCTATTTCTAATTAACGTCAAGAATTGTGATACTGGAGGTTAGACGACACAACTTATAACCATCGCTTGTGTCGCATGCTCTAATAAGTGGAATTAAGTCAGTAAACTTCTCCTTAAAAGCAAGCTTACTTAACTCAAATCTTGACTTAAAACGCTCGGTATTAGGCTACTTTATTCTCAATTCGACGCTATAAAAAGAACCCAAATTTTCTCATTTAAAGCAGTTGATAGAGGATTATTTTGCAAATTAAATAACAATTTCATCATCTGCTGTCGCAGATTTTAAAGAATTGCCTATTATTAAAATAATTAAAGCTCATAGTAAGGAAGGAAACCCCCTCATGATGACACTCATTTTTTTACTATTACTCGTTGCGATGCTCAGCGCATTTCTCGGGAAAAAAAGCGCTGGTTACGCTTTATTTGCCTCATCGGTAATCATTGGACTGTACTGGTTTAATCACCATGCAACCGATCAACTTTCGATTTTATTGTAAGAGGTAAATAAATATGAATCGTGCATCTTTATCTCTGTTTAATACCCTCGGTCTATTAGGTATTACGACTGTCCTACTCATCGGTTTTGTCCTTCAGTTTGCCCTTAATGAACTACCTTGTCCTTTATGTTTATTACAACGTATAGGCTTCGTTATGGTCATGTTTGGTTTCTTACTCAATGTTGTTTACGGACCAGAGTCAAGACACTACGGGGTGGTCATTATTGGTGCTCTATTTGGCGTAATTACGTCACTTAGACAAGTTTCTCTTCACGTGATCCCTGGTACACCAGAATATGGCAGTGCAATTTTTGGCATGCATTATTACACATGGGCGTTTGTTCTCTTTGTTGCGACTATTTTTGCCGTTTCAGTCATTCTCATGATGACAAATAAAGAAGAAAGCTCAGAACCATACCAAATGAATAGCTTTGGACGTATTGTTTGCCTACTCGCAATTGCCGTAGTGGCATTAAACGTTATTAATGTATTTGTTGAGTGTGGTCCATATCAGTGCCCTGATAACCCAGTTAGCTATTGGTTACTTAACTGATTATTGGTTACTTAACTAATTGCTGTTTACATCGCTAACCATTGTTTCATTCACTATTGAACATTTAGCATTTTCTCAAGTGCATTCAATAACAAGTGCCTTGAACATTCACAGAGGTCAATTAATGGCCTCTGTTATTGAATGGTATTTATATTCAACTGGACACACCGGATATAAAATCTTTTTACTTAAATTCCAACCAGTTGACATTTATGAACAAAATTAAAACTTTTATTGCTTATATTAATAAACTCAACGTGCTAGTATCAGCGGCTTTTTGAACGTCCTCACACTTTTTGTACATCATGTGTGAGGGGAAATACACGGCCTCTAAGGCCCTAAAAGCGAAGTGATTATGTCAAATATGACGAATTCCACCACCGATGCTAGTGTTAAGGAAGCAGACTATTCTGCGATTCATCCTCCTTCCCTGTTACAACGCCTTGAACTTACCAACCCTGTGTTCTGGTTAAGCGGCAGCTTTCTTACCTTATTTGTTGTTCTTGCACTGACATATACCGACACTCTGACTCACTGGGTCAACACAGGCTTTAGCCTAGCAACTCAATACTTTGGCGCTTTTTGGCAAGTATTACTTCTCGTAAACTTTCTCATTGGTTTAGTTATCGCCCTAGGTCGTACTGGTTACGTTCGATTGGGTGGCTTAGCCAAGCCGGAAATCGATAACTTTAAATGGCTATCGATTGTTCTTTGCACACTGCTTGCAGGCGGTGGTGTCTTCTGGGCCGCAGCAGAACCGATTGCACATTTTGTATCACCACCACCACTGTTTGGTGAAGCGTTACCACAAGCAACAGCTATCAATGCACTTTCCCAATCTTTCATGCATTGGGGATTTCTTGCTTGGGCAATATTAGGCTGCTTATCTTCTGTTGTGCTGATGCACCTTCACTACGATAAGGGCTTACCCCTCAAGCCCCGTACTTTGCTTTACCCTATTTTTGGCGACAAAGCGATCAATGGTTGGATAGGCAATCTTGCTGATGCTTGTAGTATCATTGCCGTTGCAGCAGGGACGATTGGCCCAATCGGATTTTTAGGTCTACAAATCAGTTATGCTCTCAATGAATTATTCGGTTTACCGGATACCTTTGTCACTCAAAGTTTAGTGATTCTAGCAGCAATACTCATGTACACCTTGTCAGCATTAAGTGGTGTTAGCAAGGGGATTCAGCTAGTAAGCCGTTATAACATCGTCTTATCGGTGGCATTAATTGGTTATATTTTATGCGTTGGACCAACCAGCTTTATTATTGATGGGTACGTTCAAGGTGTGGGTCAAATGATCGACAACTTCTTCCCGATGGCCTTGTTCCGTAGTGATACTGGTTGGCTTAGTTGGTGGACCGTCTTCTTCTGGGGTTGGTTTATTGGCTACGGCCCAATGATGGCGATTTTCATTGCGCGCATTTCACGAGGTCGAACAATTCGCCAGTTGATCCTATCAATCAGTATCGCCGCTCCTCTGATCACATGTTTTTGGTTTAGTATCGTTGGTGGCAGTGGCTTGGCGTTTGAAATCAGTAACCCTGGACTCATCTCCACTGCTTTTGAAGGTTTCAACTTACCTGCGGTGTTATTGGCCATTACCTCTCAATTACCATTTCCAATGATAATTTCGGTCTTATTTTTGATCTTAACCACGACATTCATTGTCACAACAGGTGACTCTATGACTTATACCATCAGTGTGGTCATGACAGGGTCAACCGAGCCAAATGCTATGGTAAGGAGCTTTTGGGGCATAATGATGGGCTTGGTTGCAATTGCACTGATCTCTATGGGATCGGGGGGAATTTCTGCCCTGCAGTCTTTTATCGTTATCACTGCAGTGCCCGTTTCTTTTATCTTGTTACCAAGTATCTGGAAAGCACCAAGTATCGCGAACAAAATGGCCAAAGAGCAAGGATTGATCTAACCTCTAATCAGGTCATTATTATGATTTGCTAATAAATATCAAAGGCGCTGTAGAAATACGGCGCTTTTTTGTATCCGCTTCCCTTAAATAACCTGAATTCATATCCAAGTTACCTTAAACAACAAAAAGCAGCTCGAAAGCTGCTTTATTAGGTGCGATCTCAATTTATGCTTTTTTAAGATCTTTCGTAGGGTAAGTTAACGTTGCTTGGCTTGTTTTAACGTGCGTGTAAGAACCGCCACTGCTTTGGCCTGTGACAACCAATTCACCAAAGTTAACCCCTTTCGTTGCAACAACAACATCACCGACTGAATACATATTAAATACCTTTTTAAGCAAGTCTTAATCTTTGCCGGTATTTAAACCGAATTCAGGTCAATCAACTAATCAGATTTTTTGTCGTCAGGATTAGTTTATTTTGTAAACCAGTTTGTAGCATGTACCAGTCATACTTGCTCAAAAAGTAAGTGGCCTTTAGTAACCGCATCCCGTTACTACCGAGCCTTCGCCACGAATACTGGCAGTATTATTGAGTTCATTTTTAAAATTTTGATATTTCGTCTTAGTGGCACGATGAGAAGTAAAGGCGCTTTGTAAGCCTTCTTCTGCCTCGCTTGCAGATAGTGCACCATTGTTTTTGACATAAAGGTAGGCCGATTTTTTACTCAACTCCTCTTCACTGAGGCCTTTTCCGAAATAACTGCGGTTTTGCGGTAAATACGCGACTGTCGCGCTTTCAATCAAATCCCATTGCTTTAGTTGCTCTTCAAATAACGGCATGCATGACTGACAAGGTATTTGGTTCACGTAGACTCTGAGCTCTCCACCAGAAGTAATCACTCCAGCATTCATATCTTGTTCAATTCTACGTAATGCCTTTATCTCTGCATCATTGGCTTGCGCATAAGAAGAGGCTTTAAAGTAACGCTCCATGGTTGCATAGTCCTGCTCGGATATTTTCCCCGTAACTAATACTTCATTTTCATTGCGCATCTCTGCCTCTGACCATTGCCTAAATCGCTCTTTAGCTTCAGCATCTCCTTGCAAGCTTTTGGTAATCGGCGCATCACCACTGTAAGAATGATAAGTGCGGATCGCTGGTTTGCCATTTGGTAGTTTGTATTGATATTCAAACCTTGCAATAGATTTTTTTTGTAAGAGGACCAAACCAGGGTTGACTTCTGCTTTAGTCACTTGCCCACCCACGAGTGCGCCTTCACCATGAGCAACCATAGTGTTAGTCGCTGTGGCATAAGAAGCCGTGATCCGATCAAAGGTATGATTAATATGTTGCGGAACCAAACTCTGTGCATCAGTGACTTTATTCAGTTCAACAACAGCAGCCAAACCATTCGCTGATGTGGCTGCTACAGAAACTAAAAGCAGTTTTTTAATAAACGTTTTCATACTTCACCTTAATCCAAATCAACTGAACAAATTTCTGCTAAAAAGCCCTCTTGGCTGGCAGCAAGTTCTTCTTCTGTCCAAGCGGCTTCTGTCGAAAATTCACTGGCCGCTGAAGCGGTAAAGAAATCGGTTGTGGCCAGACCTTCCATGACCAAAGCCATTGGCATTAATACTTCAAATAAATGTCCTAAAAAGCCTTGCTGTTGTGCATTATGGTAATGTTTTGGCACGATCGCTTGACGGTATTCAGAGACATACCAATCCCACAAAGCACGATCTGTCATATCGACATAGCAACGCTTATAACTCACCGTGGGATAAAGGGCATGGTCATCACGGCTACAAGGAGGATCAATATAGCCATATTTATCGATCATAGCCGAAGAGAGTCTAGCAATACGATAATGGGCCCTTAAATATTGACGACTTAAATTGTAAGGTTGAATTTCTGTATTAATCACACCATTTAAAATTTGCAGTAAATATTCTTTATCACCATCCCAAAGATCATCTAAAGCAAAAACATCATTCATAAACCTATCAACTACATCGATTCTGATACCGTTTATTTTCCATTGATGTTTAGGAATCGACGTACTTCTATCTCGCACAACCTGAACAGCCAAAGCCAATTTTGAGATTAAAGTATGGATATTTGCACTATAGCGATCATCTTCGTACATATATATTTGGTAAGCTTTGTAGAATATATCAGGATCAACTTGTGCTTTAACTACACTGGCCCTTACTGAATTGGGTTCATTGTCTCTAAATCGTGCACTATTGCGCACAGGGTTCAATTGCTCTTTACTGAACTGTTGAGGCCTAGCTTTAGTAAACCCAGCTTCTTTGGTTATAATATTGTAAGCAACTTGGTTACTTAAGCTGGCATTATAATATGACTGAAAATCATCCCATGCACTGACCCAAGCTAAATCATTAAGTACCCAATCATTATCTGATCTAAGCTCCGAGTATGGAGAATCAGGATCTTTTAAGAACAACTCCTTAAGCGACTTATCTGAATACTCTTTCCCTTTATCGTAATAATGAAGCGCTTTTGTGAATGTATCTGGTTTGTAATCAGCACTTAAAGATAACCCACTTACGAGGCCACTGCACATGACGAAAAATAATCGTTTTTTCATATATTCCCCTTGTTATTATCATTACCTAATACACTAATTAAACTGTTTTTAATTAAATCAAATCCAGGTGAAATCGATCTATATAATAGAACTATCATTAAGTAAACATAAACAATCAAATAGATCAAAAAACTAAAAGTTAATTATTTTTAATGGTTAAATTAAAGGGAAATGAACTAAAAAATAGAATTGTTAAAAATAAATTATTTATTCAAATGCTGTTATTTAAAGTAATGGGAATATATCCAGTGACATCAGAATGCTTGACTCAGAGCGATATGTATCGGCATTTTTTCAAGGCAGTTGCAATCAGCCGCAACCTCTTACCACAAACAAGACGAATGCGAATTTCGCGATCTTATCGACAAAAATTTTAGTGGAAGCATACTATGCTTGGATTTTTGGATCACTTTGAAGAGAGTATGACGTTGAAATACAAGCATATCCTAGTTGCTTTAGAATTGTGCGACGAAAGCAAAATTCTGATTGATCGTGCAGTTTCTATGGCTGGTTACTTTGATGCAGAGATCTCCTTTATTCATCTGGATGGTACTCACGGTGAAATTTATCACGAACTGGTGGATATCATCGAAGAACCAGATCAACGCCCAGTTAGTGAGCACATAATGGAGGGACTACAAGCATTTAAACAGTACATTGATCACCCACTAAAGCACTTTTTTGTAGGGACAGGCGATCTAGCGGATAAACTCGAGGTCACGATAAGAGAGCAGGACGTCGATCTGTTACTTTGCGGTCACCATCAAGACTTTTGGAGCAAGCTCATCTCGTATTCCAGACACTTAATCGACCGTTCACCTGTTGATATACTGGTTGTCCCATTGCAAGATTAAAACTTCATGATAGTTATATCTCCCTAAGTGACCTTAAGATGCCCTGAATTATGCTTTTTGAGGTTACTTGGTTATACATTAAAGTTTTACTCTGGTATTTCAAAATAATATCGCTTAAGGTCGGCACCAGTTCTTCGCTAACCCCAACAAAACGGTAACAAAACATCACATGAAACAGATAGGCTCAAAAGCACTCATTGTTGAGGGCGGCGCAATGCGTGGGATATTTTCTTGCGGTATCCTAGACACCTTTATGGAACAAAATTTCTCACCATTTGATAGTTTTTGGGGTGTTTCAGCAGGGGCAAATAACCTTGCAGCTTTTCTTGCCAACATGCCGGGCAGAAACTGTAAGATTTATCTTGATTACAGTTTACGTAAGCCATTCATAAATCCCTCGCAATTAATTCGTGGCGGAAACATGTTGAACTTAGATTGGATGTGGTCAATAACGATGGCCGAACTAGGCTTAGACCAAGCTTCGCTTCGCGCAGAACAAAGGCCGTTCTTCTTAGGTGTAACCCGACAAGATAATGGACAGGCCGAGTACCATACGCCTCCGGTGGAGTTATTACCAGAAACAATGAAAGCAAGCAGTGCTTTGCCGATCCTATATCGTAATGGTGTGAATTTAAATGGAGTGAAATACGTCGATGGCGGTGTCGCTGATGCAATCCCCATCGCAGAAGCGATAAGACGCGGGGCAACAAAAATCATGGTGCTTCGAAGTCGGCCACAGAGTTACCGAAAGGAAGGACCAGGATTCAAAAATCTCACACGTCATCTTTTAAAACAAACCCCAGGCCTTGTGGAACCGATGCTCACTCGTCACATTCGCTATAATCAAACAGTGGAGCTACTGTCATCTCCCCCTAAAGGTATTGAGGTCATTCAAGTTTGCCCTCCAGAAAACTTTAAGCTGCAACGTCTAAGCCGTTCGCCGAAACCGTTAATGCATGCGTACAATTTGGGCAAAGAGTTAGGCCGTGAAGCCATCACACAGTGGCATCAGCATGGGTAATAGAAATGAAACCAGCATACCCAAGTGACCTCAAGATACTTGGGTATATAAAGCGGCATCCTAGTCGCTTACTTGGGTATTTTGGTTACTTAAAACCAGCTTGATATGAGCCTTTTTAACCAATCTATACAGCGCTTAAAGATACTGCCTTCTTCAACATCTTGTAAGGTCACCAGCGCGGTTTCGCCCAACACATTGTCACCAACTTTATAGACAACTTTACCAACGGCTTGATTTTTCTGTAGTGGAGCCACCAGTTCCTCTGAATAGATCAGCTCTGCCTCTAATTGGCTCATCTCACCTTTTAATAAAGTGAGATAGACATCGTCTAAAACGCCAACTTTCACTTCATCTGCCTTACCCATCCAAACGTTGGCTTGATCAATCTCTTTCCCCGCTTGAGTGGGAACGACAGTGTCATAAAACCGAAAACCATAACTCAGAAGCTGTTTACTCTCTGATTCTCGAACATTCGGGCTTTTTGCTCCCATTACGACTGCCACCAAACGCATGTTCCCTTGGGTTGCGGAGGTTGCAAGACTGTAGCCAGCACCACTTGTATAACCTGTTTTCATACCATCGACATTTATGCTTCGATCACGTAATAAGCCATTACGGTTATATTGAGTTATGCCATTGTAGGTAAACGAACGTTCGCTATACAAAGAATAGATATCCGGTAAGTCACGAATAATAGCTCGACCTAACTCTGCAATGTCTCGTGGCGTTGAGTATAAACCATCACTATCTAAACCATGGGGATTGGTAAAAGCGCTGTTGGTTAAACCAAGTTTTTCTGCCCACCCATTCATTAAACTCACAAAGCCAGCTTCACTACCAGCTACATGTTCCGCGATAGCCACACTGGCGTCATTACCCGATTGAACGATCAACCCTCGATATAAATCAGACAAGGCGACGGTATTACCCACTTCAATAAACATTTTTGAGGAGTCAGGAAAGTTTTTTGCCCATGCATTTTTACTAATCACCACCTGATCATTCATATTAATATTGCCAGATTTAATTTCTTGGCCTGCTACATAAGCTGTCATAAGTTTTGTTAAGCTGGCTGGGTTTAATCTCTGATTCGCATCTCGCTCCGCTAAGACCTGCCCCGTATTAAAATCCATTAAAATATACCCTTTCGCACTCAGTTCTGGCGGGTTTGGCACCACTGACGGAGCGGCACTGCTCAACGAAGAAACCGCCATTAAGGCGATCATAATGATTGGGGTTGATAATGTTTTTTCTCTCATGGCGGTCTTCTTTGGTTGTAAACGAATAAGCACAGTGAGTATAGGGAAACGCTGTTCAGTTACAGCAACTCTGTTACGTTTGGTTACTGTAACTCGATATTTGTCGAAAAGAATGAGAGATCGGTTAAACTTTAACCTTATTAATATAATAAAAAGCACCCTTACATCACTGTAAAGGCGCTATAAACTAACGGTCTGATTTACAAGACTAAACCACCATCAATCTTAAGCACTTGTCCTGTAATGTAGGTGCTATTTTCAGAGGTAAGAAAAGAGACTCCCTGAGCAATATCTTTTACTGACCCCATTCGACCTAATGGTGTCTTGCCTTCCATCATATGAATGACTTTTTCAGGCAGATCTTTTGTCATATCCGTGGCGATAAAGCCAGGTGCGACGCAGTTAACCCTTATTTGCGCCCCTTTTCGAGCTAGCTCTTTCGCCCAGCCTTTGCTCATGGCAATCACCCCACCTTTGCTGGCACCATAGTTACTCTGACCAATGTTGCCATCGGTACCAACAATTGAGGAAATATTGACGATGCTGCCAGAGCCTTGCTTAAGCATGACTGAAGCGACTTGCTGAGTGAGCAAAAAGACCGCTTTCAAATTGACATCGATAACACTATCCCAGTCCTGCTCTAACATATCAGGTAATAAGGCATCTCGGGTAATACCGGCATTGTTCACTAACGCATCGATCCTACCATATTGTTGGGCGATCTTTTCTACCGTTTCTCCTACAGCCTCTCCATCACATAAGTTGACTCGATGGCTTGCAAGCTGCTCAGAGTGCCCCCAATCAACAGGTGATACGTCCAGCCCAACAACATGGAAGCCATCTTCCAATAGTTGTTCACAAATTGCTTGGCCAATGCCGCGAGCTGCACCAGTGACGACTGCTACTTTCTCAGGTTTCATCTTGGTCTTCCTCAAAGGTTGAGATTAAAAATGTACCTTGCTCATCGCGTTTTATTTTTATACCTAGCTCTTTATCGACGTTACACTATACGCATGAGCTTTCCTATCCTTATTGCTTAATCAAACTATAGCAGCTTTTCAGCAGTTGGTTATAAAACCATCGATATATCGTCATGATTAGTTTATAAAATAATACTTCCTCTTCTTTACTCGTTCTGTTCATCTTTCGAGGCTAACTTTTGATAAAATCGCTTTGAGTAGGGCAGTGGGTTGATAACTATTGCACTGATTAGGCAGCAAGATCACATTAAAACCTAGATTACAATCTTCTCAATTATCACTCTAACATCTAAATTTACAGAACGACATTCTGGTTGGTATTTGTAACCAAGTGAATTAGAGATGCTTGGGGTACCTCTACGTTGTCTCACATCCAAATTAATAGGGGTTAATATGAATCAAGCATATATCGATGCTGCCACAACATTACAGCAATGTACCTTGGGGCCCTCCCAAGCTGATATTCATCACTACCTTCAAGCCAATGGTCTTGAAAATTGGATCGCGCAGCAAGCATCACTCCCGACTTCTTCTTGGTTGCAAATATTCAAACAAGATCAACTCAGCACGCCAAATTTAGGCCACCGACTTTATTTCGCTAGCAGTTGGACAAAAATGACTACAGAAGGGCAAGACATTCTTCGTCAACGAATTGCCTATACGCTCTCTCAGTTGTTTGTGGTGAGTGTAAAAGATCCTGCCTTTAAAAATGCCTCTAAACGTCAATATATGTGCCAATACTTTGATGGTTTGATGGAGCATGCCTTCGCCAACTTTCGTGATGTCATTCGCTTTGTTTCAACCTCTCCGATCATGGGGGAATATCTGACCTTCGTGAACAACGTGGCTAACGCGACAACCGCTCCCGATGAAAATTACGCCCGAGAGCTGCTACAGTTATTTACTCTCGGCCCAGTTCGCTTAGATAACAATGGCGGTGCTCAACTGGACAGCAATGGTAATGACATCCCTTCTTATACCCAAGAAGACATTGAGCAATTGGCCAGAGTTTTTACTGGTTGGAAGTTCATTAACATTCGTGGTGATGAAAAGTATGCCCACCCAATGCAAGCTCGTGGCACTCATGATACCGGTGAAAAGCGCATATTAGGGACCACATTTCCTGCAGGCGTTGATGCTAAAAGTGAACTCAACTCGGTCATTGAACTGCTAATGCAGCAAGATACCCTCTATACCTTTGTCAGCAAGTTCTTTATCAATAAATGGGTGACAAGCAATCCAAATGGAGAGTATGTTCAACGAGTACGCGATGCATTTCAGCAATCCAATGGTGATATTCAAACCTTGGTCACCGCAATACTCACCGACCCGCACGCGCGTACAGCCAATACCCATGCTGGGAAGTTACGTGATCCTATCTGTGTGTTTACCCATGCAATGCGAGCACTACAGCTGCAGCGACGTGAGGGGGTTGCCATGTGGTCAAAACAGTTTGCACGATATGGTCGTATGTTACCTCTCTCCGCGCCCTCCGTTTTTTATTATTACCAGCCCGATGATGCTCCAAGTCATGTCGACTTCAATGGATTATCTGCCCCTGAATTCAATGTCTATCAATGGCATGACGTTTACCAATACGGCAATCAATTTAAAGAACTGATCATCCGTGTTAGTGAAGAGGGTAAAAGTTGGCACATGGACCCGGCTCTATTTCATTTATACCTTGAATTTCAGGATGAAGCGGTTGTGGATTACTTAAATCAACACCTATTTGCTTACCAAATGAATCAAACCTCTCGTCAGCACTATCTTAATTATCTTGCTCAATGCAACATCCGCAAATCAACACGCCGACAAGAGCTTAAACACCTCGTTATGAACGCACTGCTTTCACCGGAATTTGTTACTCAGGGGTAATCATTATGAACTTAACACGACGTCGTTTTCTTCAGGCAGGTACTGCAGGTGCCGGGATCTCAGCCATTAATTTATCGGCTTTTCCGGCTTTAGCAAACTCATTTAATCAATGTACTCCTGGCTATCGCGCGGTTGTCGGTATCGACCTTGCTGGCGGTAATGATGGCTATAATATGCTGATACCGACAACGGAAAATGCGCATAATCAATACCGTACACTTCGAGGTAAGCTCGCTTTACCATCAGAGCAATGTCTTCCTCTCGTTGCTAATGATGGCACCAGCTCATTTGCACTCAACTCTGCAATGATCGCTCTTGAACCATTTTGGCAAAGCTCTGAACTGCTTCCGATCCTTAACATAGGTCCATTGACTCAAAGGGTAAACAAAGAGATTTTTGATAAAGCCACTCGCCCAGCTCACTTATTCAGTCATTCCCATCAATCAACTATGGTCCAATCTCATGCTGCTCTGTCTTTATCAAAAGAAGGCTTTGGCGCACGAACTTCCAACGAATTAGGTGCTATTTTGCGAAACCTGAATGGTCTCGCCCCCATGTTTGATGTTGGTGGAACTCAAGTTTGGACGAACTGTATTACGGCTCCATCCAACTCAGTCGGCACCTCTCTGCCTAAAAACATTATCAGTGATCAACGCGCTCGCCAACTGTTCGAAAATCTTCAGCAGGCCGACCAATATGAAAATATTTTTCAGTCTCACTATGCAGGTGTCGCCACGCATTCCACTACCATGTATCAAGAATTCAGTGCCATCTTAAATTCAAACGTGAGTGATCTCTTTCCGAATACTGGAATTGGCAAACAATTAAAAACCATCTTTAAATTAATTTTACATCGAGAGCAATTTCAACACCCGGCTCAGTATTTCAGTTGTAAATTAGGTGGCTTCGATACGCACTCCGCTCAACTAAGTCGACAAACTGGCCTGCTACAACAGCTTGCTGAAGCCATGGCTGCATTTCAAACTGCATTAATTAATCACGGTTTATCAGAGCAAGTCACCACGTTTACCCACTCTGAGTTTGGCCGAACTTTAATTCCAAATGGGACGGCAGGAACTGACCACGGTTGGGCAAGCCACGCTCTGGTGATGGGAGGCGGAGTCCGTGGAAAAACAACGCTGGGGACATATCCTGATCTTTCTCCACAAAGCCCATATTTGCTCTCTCGAGGACGTGTCATCCCCACGGTTTCTTGTGATCAATTACACGCCAGCTTAATGGCTTGGCTTGGTTTAACTGAAACAGGAATTAACACCTTGTTTCCCGCATTAGACACAACTGGACAAAACCCGATTCAGCCGCAAACTTTACCGATATTTAAGATGTGTTAATCACAAACGTTTAAGAAACTACTGCCTGTTTTTGATTCATTTCTTTGATTCAAGAACAGGCGCGTTAAGCACAGTCAGTTTAAACATATATACCCAAGTGACCTCAAGATGCTTGATTCAGAGCGAGGTCACTGAGTCGAATTCAAGGAAGACAACGAAGCGGGATAGTATTCTATTTCTTATTTTTGTAATAAGAACGGTTGTCTGACGCAAGAAGTCGGCTCAGTGACACGCTCCCAAAGGGCGAGTGACCTTAACTCTCAGACTTTGTTAACGATTCTCAATGTAGAGCTACTAAATCTTCGAATCGTTGCCGTGCCTAAGAGCTAAGGTCATCTCGCTGAACGCAGCATCTTGAGGTTACTTGGGTATAACGAATCTCAATGTAGAACGACTATATCTTTGAATCGTTGCCGCGCCTGAAAGTTAAGGTCATCTCTCTGAAAACAACATCTTGAGGTTACTTGGATATAAAAGCCATTAAGAATGTCTATCCATGTGAGCCGTTATTTACACTGATATGCGTTAGCCAATAATGTGACTGAGCTTGAGAAATCAAATGGTTGGTAAAGGTACAAAGTATCAGCTCCAAGTTGCGAGGCTTTGATCCGCATTTGATTTAATGCACCCCAGACCATATCTTTATCTGCATGAAACCAATAATCATAAAAATGCCCTTCTGACCCAATAACTGTGCCCATATGCTGGCAATGTTTAAGCTCAGTTGATTCTCCCCATATGACCGCCACTTTCTCTGATTCTTGAGTGGGAAAAGTGACACAGCCACTGAGTAATAAAGCCGAACATATTCCTGCAATTTGCTTTTGCATTATACTGCACCTCTAAAAGCACCAAAGCGCGGATTTTATTGCGGCATAACCTTCCAGAACAACAAAATCGCTGAGTCGACACCATCAAACTTTTTTATCTATGCTAGAAATAGTTGAAGCCTGAGCATAAAAGCTTCAGAATGGCGCACTTTTCGCTTCGAGTACATCCTCGAAGCCCAATATAATTCGACAATTGAGAATCATAAATATGGGTTTTACCTCGTTAGGTCTATCTACGCCAATCCTTAACGCGATACAGGAAAAAGGATACGACACACCTTCTCCTATTCAAGCGCAAGCCATCCCTGCTATTTTACAAGGGAAAGATGTGATGGCGGCAGCACAGACCGGTACAGGTAAAACGGCGGGGTTTACGTTACCTATTCTTGAGCGTTTATCCAACGGACCTCGCGTACGCAGTAACCATATTCGTGCATTAATCTTAACACCAACCCGTGAACTGGCAGCACAAGTACAAGAAAATGTCTTCATGTACAGTCGTCATTTGCCTTTGAGCAGTGCTGTTGTCTTTGGTGGTGTTAAAATTAACCCTCAGATGCAACGTCTTCGTAAAGGCGCCGATGTTCTAGTAGCAACACCAGGCCGCTTGATGGATCTGTATAATCAAAATGCAGTCAAGTTTGACCAGCTCGAAGTGCTTGTTTTAGATGAAGCCGATCGCATGCTCGATATGGGCTTTATCAGAGACATTCGTAAAATTTTAGATTTATTGCCTAAGAAGCGACAAAACCTACTCTTTTCAGCCACGTTTTCCAATGAAATCCGAGATCTGGCCAAAGGTTTAGTCAATAACCCAGTTGAAATTTCGGTTAACCCTGCTAACTCAACCGCACGAACGGTTGAGCAATGCATCTATCCTGCGGATGTGAAGAAAAAAGGCCCCATGTTGGTCAAGCTGATCCAAGATGGTGACTGGAAGCAAGTTCTCGTTTTTATGCGTACCAAACACGGCGCAAACCGTTTGGCTAAATTCCTTATTGAAAAAAATATCACCGCCGCAGCCATTCATGGTAATAAGAGTCAAGGCGCTCGTACCAAAGCTCTCGCTGATTTTAAATCGGGTGAAGTCCGCGTTTTAGTCGCAACCGATATCGCAGCACGTGGTATCGATATTCCACAATTACCACAAGTCGTTAACTTCGAGTTACCGAAAGTCGCAGAAGACTATGTTCACCGTATTGGTCGTACAGGTCGTGCTGGAGAAGTCGGCCAAGCCATTTCTTTAGTCTGTGCTCTTGAGGCTCCTGAGCTTTTCGCAATTGAGCGTTTGATTCAACAATTATTGCCAAGAAAAGCATTAGACGGTTATGCTCCAACCAATCCAGTTCCTGAGTCGAAATTGGATACTCGTCCTATCAAGCCGAAAAAGCCAAAGAAACCGAAAAAGCCAAAAGCACCGCAAGCTGAAGGCAATGAGCCGCAAGCAGCTACAGCAAAGAAACAGGCTGAAAAAAACAAGCCCAAACGACGCTTCAACGGAGAGTCAAAAAACTCACCCAACACAGCTAAGCAAAAACAGGGCGATAAAGTCAAAAAGCCAAATGGTTCAACAGGTAAAGCTTCTGCAAAGTCATCACCATCAAAGCCGCGCCGTAAGCCACGTCCAAGTCATCTCAGTTAAACATTCTCAACACATCTGAAAACTCAACCATCGCGCCTATACCCATATATGGGTATAGGCCTCATAGTCATTCGGGGCGATGGTTTATTTTTTTAACAAAAGAAATCAATCTTCAGCATAAAAATTTTTCGTTTTAAAGCAGGTACTGAGTCAAGTATAAGATGGGAAGCTTTCTATTACTTAAGGACAAGACCGTGTTAAAAAGGAATCTCATCGCAGCAGTGATTGGCGCCACCCTATCTCCTCTAGCTTTACCCTCTCTGGCTCACTCACACCAAGCAAATTCAACTCAAATACTCAACTCTGAACAAGATTACTTCCAACAGC
Organism: Vibrio azureus; assembly: GCF_002849855.1. Lineage (NCBI taxonomy): Bacteria > Pseudomonadati > Pseudomonadota > Gammaproteobacteria > Vibrionales > Vibrionaceae > Vibrio > Vibrio azureus. The sequence goes on along the minus strand of NZ_CP018617.1, from coordinate 219,155 downwards.
AATATCAATCGATGTTCTCACAGGTTAACCAGCGATTGGAAGAAGTAAGAGCTCTGGCAGAAGATGAAGACAACGTTATTATTCAGGATGGTGAGCGCTACATTGAATTCAGTGGCATTCAATATGAACTGAATAATAAAAATAATCCTATCATCCCTTTCCACTCTTTCAATGATACCTCTGCGATAAAAGCTCTATTCCCATTTTTTAGCGCAGATTGGGAATTGAGTCTCTACCAAGGCGGTGCCGTATTTGTTAACAAATACTTCGGGAACTATAACTATGGTGACGGCTGTCTGATTGAGTACTTCCCAGAAGGTAGCATACAAAATGGTGAAGTCGTTGATGTGGTCATCGAGACCTCCAGTTGTTCAGTGAACTCATTTGATACTACTGTACGCTATTTTGGTAACCCAACCACGCTTACTCCAGGGCAACTCGATCAAGAAAGTTTCCGTGCAACTGCCGTAGAACGCTATCAAGATCGCATTTATGTCACTCGTTCCGTTCCAAATGAATATAACTATATCGATGTCTACGATATTAACACCCATCAAAAAGTTGTACGCTTAGATGCTATTACGACTTCAGATGGGCAAACACATAACTTTCGCCAATTAAATGAACTTTACATCGAAGATAACCTTCTGTTTATTGTTTCGTGGGAGGCTAACCGAGTTGACGTACTTGATCTCGATAACAACCATCAGCATGTTATGCAAATAGGCATCGACACTACGACTGGCAGTGGATTATTCCGTCCTCAGTCTATCGTGGGTAACAGTGACTATCTTTTTGTTTCCGATGCTAGAGAAAATATCGCCGTAATACAGCGCTCGGAAATAACACCAGAGAACTCTAATCATATGAACCGTTTTGCTTCGCTTGCTTTTGGTACCGGGCAATACAGCCATCGCCTAGTACAGATGCATATTTTAGGCAATTATTTACTTGTTAATACCTCTAATAATAATTACGTTATTTATGATATTCGTAAAATTAAAGCCGGTGAGACATTACAACCTGAAAAAACGGTAACAAAGGCAGCAAATAAAATTGATCGTTCTGGTGACTATTTAATCGTTAGCATCAAGAATCGCCTAGAGTGGCACCATATTCCAACTTTTATTGAAAATAACTTTGAATTTGTCGCGCCGGAAGGCAGTACTCATGATCTAAATAATCACCAATTTATCCAGTATCAGGATATCCATTTTGACAATAATGAGCTGGTAACGGTTTCCTCTGATCAAATTGATATCAATGAATACATTATCGATGGTTCGGTGAAGTTTAATGCAGGCGAGCAGGTTAGCAACAGTCCTATTACCTTTGAGCAAATCATGCCAAGTGCCATTCAGGAAGTGTTCACCAACAACGAGTCTTTTGATTTAATCACTAATCCAAGCCTTCGCTCCGCGAGAGTCAATGAACTCGTGCATACGACTTTTGTTGATAATAATACCGTTCAAATCACCAATTACAACGCGAAAACCGTCACCAATGTGGACCTTGAAGCAAGGATTAACGGCATAAATAAATGGTTTGTCCTCGGTAATATTGATCAAATTCCTCCTTTTACCAGGATCACTTTACCCGTGACTGCTTTTGGTAACATAGGCCTTTATAACAGTAAAAATGGGGATGGCGTTTTCGATATCACTCATATCATGATGGGTGAAGATAATTTTAATCAACTCCTTAAAACCTCATTCAGTTCTAAAACAGATAAGTTTGTACAAAAACTTCAAAAAATTAAACCACGCTGGAGTATTCAAACCGTAGATTTTACCGGAGGTGAAGGTAATAACTGGCTAAAAATGAGTCCATTACATGCTCGTGAAGCTCTGATCATGCTCACTAACTTTGCTTATATGGCTTCATCAGAAGAGTTTAAGTTATTCTGGTTTAATTTTAGTGAAATGTTCGGTAACGGTGAAGAGATGTTCGGTAATGCAGGCCGTGTCGAGGGTCCTGGCGGATATTTTAAACCTGAAGACTATGAATACTACTATAACGGTATGATGAATCGTGATTATTTAAGAATTGGTGCTGTAAAACAGGTCTTAGGATATGGCAACGTTGGGTTTACAGGTGTGAGTGAAACATTTTACTACCAACACTATTATGGATACTACGGTGTGTTGGCTCATGAATTTGGTCACGGTTTTGATGGCACTCAGCTCTATATAGATGGTAGTGGGTTTGCTTCCAGCGCTTTTGGTTTCCAACCTCTGATGACAGAATTAGGCATGTACTTGATTCGTAAGGGGGATATTCCTTATTTATCAAGCGATGAGGACCTTAATGGGTTCTACAAAGATGAGAATGCGCAATATCGCCACTTTGCAGCAACTGGTAAAAGGGAACACCGAAGTGACAGCGACTCTAATCGTTTTGACAAGTGGTATATGAGTAACTCAACGATGCCGCAAGGCTGGTTTACTCACAACGAAAGTTTCCAATATCAACAATTAAGTAATCATGAGAAAATATCGATTGCTAAACTGAAAAAAGACGGAAATCAGGTCCCTGTCTGTCGCTTCACACAAACTATCGAAGGTAACCTTAAAACCTTGTATGGGTTCGTTGATGAAGTTTCACCTAATCATTATCAATGCTCGTTTGGCTCTGAAATCAGCTACCACCTCAGTGATGGCTCTATGATCTATCCGACCTCGGAAATCAATCAGTTCGATTGGCTGTCACTTCATCAGCCATCCAAAACAGGAGAACAAGTGCTTACTGAGGATGGAATGATACTTTGCTCTATTAATGCCAACGGATTTTACGGTGTCGGCTTCAAAGAGGGAGAACACGCTTGTACTCAAACACCTGAAGTGCATTGGTCAAATGGAAGACGCTGGTATTTTTCAAGTAAGTTTGGCACTTATAACTACCGATAATCTCCTTCGATTAGGAGCAGTTTAATTAAAAGTCCGAGAACTTAATCTCTCGGACTTTTTTATTTAAATCATTTAGATACCACAAGCTATTTAGGTATAATCAGTTGAAATTTACTTTATATACCCAAGTGACTTCAAGATGCTTGATTCAGAGCGAGGTCACTGAGTCGAATTCAAGGAAGACAACGAAGGGGAATAGCAGGCTCTTTCTTATTTTTGTAAGAAGAACGGTTGTCTGACGCAAGAAGTCGGCTCAGTGACACGCTCCCAAAGGGCGAGCGACCTTAACTCTCAGACTTTGTTAACGATTCTCAAGGTAGAACGACTATATCTTCGAATCGTTGCCGCGCCTGAGAGTTAAGGTCATCTCGCTGAACACAGTATCTTGAGGTTACTTGGGTATATCTATACCCAATTAATAGGAATAACCATGACAAAATCGATCATCCGTTGGGGCATTGCTGGGCTGGGTAATATTGCACACAGATTTGCAAAAGATTTAACGCAATATATCCCAAATGCAGAACTCTACGCTGTAGCAGCTAGAGACGAAGATCGAGCCAGTCAGTTTTCTCAACATTATCATTGCCAGCGCTACTTCTCATCTTACGAGGCGATGGCCAAAGATACCAACATCGATGTGGTGTACATCGCGACCATTCATCCATTTCATAAACCTTTAGTGTCATTATTTTTGAACCACGGTAAACATGTTCTGGTTGAAAAGCCCGCGTTTACTAACGTAAAAGATTGGGATGAAATGTCACAGCTCGCTCGACAAAAAGGCTTACTCCTTGCCGAAGCTATGAAAACGGTCACCTTCCCTGCTTATCAAGCCATGAAGCAACATATCAAACAAAAAGAAATGATCATCAACTCCATTGAAGCTTCTTTTGGTAATTGGCACGCGTACGACCAAAACTGGCACCTTTTTGATCCAAACTTAAGCGGTGGAGCAACTTTAGATGTAGGTGTTTATGGCCTGTGGTTGTTTGCTGACCTGTGTCAGTGGATGCAACAACCAATCCCCTTCCCTACCGCGTTCTACACCAAGGATAATCCTCAAAGTCAGGTTGACGAAAACGTACGCTTTGAGTTTGATGGCATAATGAAAGGCCAGATTAACGCATCAATAACCCGTGATCTTAAGCGTGAAGCAATCCTCAAAGGCCCAGATCTTGAAATCATTATCCATGATAAATGGTGGAACCCGCGCAATATTGATATTCGATTTAAGGAAGAACACATTAACCTATCTACTCCTGCTCAAGGTGGCGGATTTGAGTATGAAATCGAACATATTACTACACTACTCCTGCAAAATAAGGTGAAGTCTGAGTTACTCCGTCATGATATCAGCCGAAGCGTCAGTGAGATAATGGCAGAATCCCTTGCTCATCACGGTTTCGAATACTTAACTTAAACATCACCTGTTGAACGGATTTCAATCTCTGCCTCTTTTCTTGCGGGCGAACAGTGGTTAGAATGCATAAAACTGCGTACGAATTGGATACATCATGGCAAAACTAACCCTCCAAGAACAAATGCTCAAAGCAGGCTTGGTTAACGAAAAAAAACTCAAGAAAGCAAAGAAAGGCTCTAAGAAATCACGTGTTCAAGCCAGAGAAGTCAAAGCGGCCGTCGAAGAAAACAAGCGTCAGCAATTAGAACGCGATAAACAATTGAGCGAGCAACAAAATATTGAGCGCTTAAACAAAGAAATCCAAGCTCAAATTAATCAATTGATTGAAAATAATAAGATTGATTTAAACGATGGTGATATCAAGTATAACTTCACTCATGGGACATTGGTTAAATCTTTATATGTTGATAGTCTAATTCGCGAACAATTAATTAGAGGAATTTTAGCTATCGCTCTCGTTGAAGAAAGCTATGTTGTGATCCCTCGACCCGTTGCGAATAAAATCGCTCAACGAGATGAGTCTGTGATTATCGAACAAAAAGAGCCTGAAACTGACATCCCTGAAGAAGATGACCCATACGCAGACTTTGTCGTTCCAGATGACCTGATGTGGTAGCGAAATCTGTTATAAGAAAGCCGTGCTTACGGCTTTTTTCAGCCTTGCAGTCGCCAAACCCTAGACTCCACTATACCCAAATCACCTCAAGATGCCGTTTTCAGCGAGACACCCTTAGTTTTTATTAGCCTATTATACCCAAGTAACCTCAAGATGCTGCATTCAGCGAGATGACCTTAGCTCTCAGGCGCGGCAACGATTCGAAGATATAGTCGTTCTACATTGAGAATCGTTAACAAAGTCTGAGAGTTAAGGTCACTCGCCCTTTGGGAGCGTGTCACTGAGCCGACTTCTTGCGTCAGACAACCGTTTTTCTTACAAAATAAGAAAGAGCCTGCTATTCCGCTTCGTTGTCTTCCTTGAATTCGATTCAGTGACCTCGCTCTGAATCAAGCATCTTGAAGTCACTTGGGTATACGTGAACTAGAGCCAACTTTCAATTTACATCAATAAAAATGATTGTATCGGTTTTCTCAATGATCCTAACAAAAAAACACATAGCAAAGCCCAACGCGCTGACTTACTTAAAATAAATGTCTTATCATGCCTAAAATAAAACAAGAAAAAAGCAATAAATAAAAAAATAAAAAATGCAGCAATAGTAGAAAAGCAATTACTAAATGAAAGTAAAGAAAAATAAAAGAACAGGTCAAAGAATTGTACTTCTGAGTTGATAAATCCAATACTAAAAACACAAACAATTGAAAAGAAAGAGTATGAAATTATCAAATTTAAATTATTCATAGCCATAACATTAAAAAATATATACGAAAAAGCAATTAATTAGTATTTATATTACTATATTGGCACACTCATAAAATTAACTCCAATGGAGTCAAAAACAATAAAAAACTCTATCGGAGTTTTCTCTAGACGTCAAGTAATGAATGTTGATACTATATAAATATTCTAACCATGCTTATATCTCACCATGAACGGAATTGCAGAAAGATTAAAAGAGTTGAGAAAATACTCAGGGCTTAGTAGACGAAGAATTGAGATGATGTCCAAAGGTAAAATTAAGCAATCATCCTTATCTACTTTTGAAAATGGGCAATCAAACATCAGTATTGAGTACCTACAGAAGCTAACTAAATTCTATAAAAACAATGACATATCAGTCAGTTATTCATGGCTATTAGAAGGTGAAGGACCTCCTCCTTTGAAGAAGGATCACATAGGATTGAATTTTTCATGTCTACAGGAGGCTCAATATTTCCAAGATCTAAATCCACTAAGTATTATTATATCAGCCAATAAGTCATTCGAGGGGTTTATCGAGGTTGGGGACTTTTTAGGTGGTATACCATCTTCTTCAAATAAAGAAAGTCTGAAAATTAGAATATTATCACTAACTAATAAAGAGATTCATATAGTAAAATGTTATATGTTTATGGGTTTCATTATAATCCTGGAAAATGATACTATTAGGAAAATAGATTTAAGTAAGATATCGATGGTATACGATATAATATGGATAAGGAAAAACATATGAGCATACTATCTAATGATATAAAGTTAATCACAAAAAATCTTGGCGAAGATGAAAATATAGACCAATTATTCTCACAGTTAAATAATGATCTTAAGTGTACTTACTTAACTTATATGATTGAAACTGAAACTTTAAAAGTACACTTTTCATCCAATAATGATTGGCAAAAAACATTTGTTAAAGATAAGTTAATAAATGTTTGCCCAATATATAGAAATGCATTTGAAGCCATTAAAAACAAGAAAAATTTTGTATTTACTCTATGGGATGCGGTACCACACCTTAAAGGAGAAGAGCAAGACCTAATGGATTTGAGACACTCATATAATATTGGTCATGGTTTAGGCTTAGCCATAAAGCAGGGTCAATTTAGAGAGTCACTAGTACTGGCAGGTAATGCAGATAATTACAATTTTAGTGCTCAGATAGTAAACAATCGAACTATAATAGATTCAGCTTTGAGTACATTCAGAAAGTCTATCCTTTCAAATACACCTCAAATTATTACCAAAAGCACTAATCCTACTTATTAAAGTCTACTTTTAGAGGCTCAGCCCTCCATTTATGGAAATAACTGAGCCCGTAATGTAACCTGCTTGTTCTGAGATCAGGAATTCAACTAAGTGAGAGATTTCATGGGGGGAACAAAAACGTTTAAGTGGAATGGATTTCTTCATCCTGGATAATTTTTTAGAGTCTATGACTTGTAACATCTCGGTTTCAACAAAGCCCGGAGCAATTGTATTTACAGTCACGTTATGAGAGGCAAATTCTAATGCTGCTGATTTAGTATAGGACTCCATCGCACTTTTTGAAGCCGAATAACAAGAAAAGCCTTTTTGAGGCATTGATGACAATATACTAGAAATATTGATAATACGTCCATTTTTAGACTTTTTTATCAAATGGGCCAGCTTAGACGTGATAAAGAACGTCGACTTAAAGTTCACATTCATTACTTCATCAAAATCTTCAAAGGTTACTTCTTCGATTAAATTAACTTTGGCCACACCAACATTATTAATCAAAAAATCAATACAATCATACTTTGCTTTTACTTGAGAAATTAAGTTCTCTATGCTTTCTTCATTATTGGCTTCATATTGAAGAGCATCGGCACCCATGCTTTTTAACTTTTCTAAATCTTCTTTTTTTCTAGCCGTCCCAACAACACGAAACTCCTTGCTTAGAAAATATGAGCATAATTCGAAACCAATACCTCTAGAGCAACCTGTAATCATGATTGTTTTCTTCATAAGATCCTCTCTTTTAAACAGTCATCAATCAGTGATAATTTTCCATCACAGTCTAATAAAGCTCCTTTAACCTGAGCTTTGACCAAAACACGTTCGTTTGAATCTTTCAACTCTATTTTAAATATCATCGATTTACGATTGATTGACTCGATCCAGATGCATGAAGATAATCGATTTGGGTATTTTATTTCTTGTTTAAAGTCAATGTTTGTATTTGAAATTATATAAGACTTCCCGTCAATATCACTCAATAAAAAACCTTTATTGACCCAAAAAGCACTTATCGTATCGACGATGTAATCAAGAATAGTATGACTAGAAACATGATTCCCTGAATTAATATCTAAAAAACGTACATCTATATTATGTTCGTACACAAATACTCCATCAGTAAGATTTAAATACATTCAACCCAATTAATCTATAACATTTAAGATACTAATACAATCGACAAATCTATGTTATCAATTAAAAACCACACTCAAAGCCATTAATATATTTAAAACATCTAAAATATTATTTAACATTAGTTATCATATCAATTCTCATCAAAAATTAAGCAATAAAGTCACTTGGGTATAAATAAAGCTCGAATTAGCCAGTCTGGTATTTTTTGACATCTTCATAAGTAACCCCAACAAAATGATTTAGGCGATTCTTGTGAAAAAGCACACATTTCTCTATTGACAACAACTACCTATGTGCGTAAAAATGTGCTCCACAGAGTCGGACTGTAGCGCAGCTTGGTAGCGCACCGTCATGGGGTGTCGGGGGTCGCTGGTTCAAATCCAGTCAGTCCGACCATTTCAATCTACATCCCTAGAAATTAATTTACTTTCTTACCTATTTCACTGTAACAACAAGTATTGTTTCAGTGTAAATACACAACAAAAAATACAAGCCTCACCTATAAGGATTGGCTTAAAAATATTTAAAATTCTAGCAGGGTTTACTAGTTATCCGATAATTATACGCATCGATTTATTGACTATCACAACTGTAATTAAAATTAGGGTAACCTAAGCTCGTCATACCACTGTAAGAAGCAAAACCATCGTATTGACATACTTTATTGACCTCCCATAATGTCAAATCTTGTCGAAATTTGGCTGCTCCGAAAAACATCCCTTTCATATTTCTGACACTTGAGGTGTCCCAATGGCTAATATCTTGCTGAAAGTTTTTTGCGTATGAAAACATTCGATCCATGTCTACAACATTAGACACATCCCAATCTCGAATATCAGCATTAAATGTTTTCATACCCTTAAACAAAGTGCGCATATTCGTAACTTGAGAGGTACAAAAGCGCAGTGTTTCTTGTTCCAGTAAGCTTAGATTGTTTGAGTCTCTAATCGTCACGTCATCCACCACCAAATAACGATGACCGCTATACTGAAATTGATCTCCCACAAAATGATTTTCACAGTTTACCGCATAAAAACTCTCTTGAGAGGAAGATTTGGCGCTAGAGCCCGACTCCGCGTGTGTCGCACTGCTCTCTAGCTCAGAACCGCATGAAGCCCCCATAGAAGCAGCTGCCATACTCGCTCGGTGGTTGGTGCCTTCAATAAGAGCGTTATAGATTTCACTCACAGTCGGAATATACTCTAGAGAATTAAAGTACTCTCGCATTTTATCTTTCGTAGGGCTTTCTCCAAGAACTTCATCTAAAGCAATAAATTCAATAAATTCATTGGATATACATTCCTCCCAAACCATGACTGTAAAATCTTTTTCATTTGCAAAGCAATAAGATGGACTTAACAGAAAGGTTAACAAAGCGAGTTTTCTTAATTTCATAATAATCTGCCTTATGTATTTTAAAATAGAGGATTGGATTAACTAGGGGGAGTAGTTATCTGCTAATAAAATAGAACACGGCGTTCTTTATATCGAAATTTATATGTGGTGAGTTATTAAAATCTAACTAAGATGGACCATTTTCTTCCATATTGATATAAGGGTAGTTATTGTTATAACACATCATATCTTTCGGATTTTGATAGCATTCACCCTTTGCGTAATCATCCGATTGTTCAAGTTTTGTTTCTGACAAAGCTGCAATACCAATGATTGCCAATGTTATAATTAAAACATATTTCATATCCTACCCACCCCAAAAGTTAATAAAATGTAAAATTCATCGAATTATTAAAAATAAGTAGGAAAGTGAAAAGTATTATTAGCATGAGTGTGATTGCCTTCACTAAGATGGGTGCCATTAATATTAATCAGGACTGTAGTGAAAGGTTTTTTTGGTATTTACTATTTATTGTTTAAATAGTCATCATTTAATCCCGATTTCAGAGATTAAGAGTCTACCCAAATGAATTCAATATTCTTGATTCATAGCGAAGTCGATGGGTTGAATTCAAGGAAACAATGAAGCGCAATAGCAGGCTCTTTCTTATTTTTGTAAGAAGAATAGTTGTCTGACGTAAGGAGTCGGCCCAGCGGCACGCTACCAAAGGACGAGCGTCCCTAGCTCTCAGACATTGTGAACGATTCTCAATGTAGAACCACTATATCTTGGAATCGTTGCGGCACCTAAGAAGTTAAGGACACCTTACTGAGCACAGCATCTAAGGTTACTTGGGCATAATATCCCAGCTATGACTCATTTCGACACCTTGCCCAAGCATCAAACAAACGGAGCAATATTTTTCTAACGAGTCTGCTGTTACAGCAGCGATAACGTTTGGATCTAAATCTTCGCCAGAAATTTCAAAGTGAATATTAATATGAGTAAAAAGACGCGGTGCAACCTCACGACGTTCAGTCGTTAACTTCGCGTTGACTGCTCTAACCTTCTGCTGCGCTTTCTTCAACCCCTCAACCACATCAACCGAACTGCATCCACCAGCCGCCATTAACACCATTTCCATCGGGCTTGGCGCAGTCTCACCACCGTTTCCATCCATTACAATTGAGTGACCTGAGTGTGATTGACCAACAAATTTAAGCGAATCGACCCATTTTACTTCTGATTGCATAACTAGCTCCATTTCATATAGATTCTCGATAGCATATACCCAAGTGTTCTCAAATGCTTGATATAAATGATCTAGAAAAATTGCCGTCCCGAGAGCTAAGGTTTTCTCACTGAGCACTGTAACTTGAGTTGGCTTAGCTACATTTACTACATTTATAAATAAATTAATTTAACCCATTCAATATATGAAGATAATTGTATTTATACTTGTAATATCATATAAAAAAATATTTTGTTTTTATTTTAATCCAACTCTCGACGATCCACGTAATAGTTGTATTATTAAATCAATTAATAAATACCCAATTAATTTATGATGCTGTATTCAGAGAATCGTCCCCACCTCTAAGACACGAAATCGATGCTTAGATGCCGTCTTTGTATGTTGACAACCGTTAACAAAGTCTGAAAGTTGGGGATATCGCCTTTTGTGAGCGTGTCACTTGGGTATTGGCCTTATCGACTAGGAGCTACAATGAATAAAAAGTCCTTATTTTCTGAATTCTTCTCTGTATTGAGCCTTTGCTTGTTTTTATTGAATGTCCCCTCAACGAATGCTAAAGATAGTCTAAGCAAAACTTCTCAGCAGAGTATTGAAACGGCCACATTAGCAGGTGGTTGCTTTTGGTGTGTAGAGTCCGATCTAGAGCGCTTACCTGGTGTGATTGATGTTGTTTCAGGTTACTCTGGAGGGCATCTAAAAAATCCGACCTACCGCGAGGTTTCATCTGGTCAATCTGGCCACCTTGAGGTTGTGCAAGTAACTTATAATGCCAATGATTTAAGTTATAAGCATTTACTGGATTACTTCCTACGTCATATCGATCCAACGGATGACAAAGGCTCTTTCGTCGATAGAGGATCTCAATATCGTCCAGCTATTTTTTTTCATACCAGCAAACAAAGAGAGATTGCTGAAGATTTTATCCAAAGCATCGACAAGGCCCAAATTTACCCCAAGCCTTTAAAAGTCGAATTAATCCCTTTCGAAAAATTCTACCCTGCTGAGAATTATCACCAAGACTACTATAAAAAAAGCCCACTTAAATACAAATACTACCGATACGCTTCTGGCCGCGATGACTACCTAGATGACATATTAGGTGAACAACGTCTTACCCAGCCAAAAACCTTAGAGCAGTTAATTCAGTTTAAACAACAACTGTCTAGAGAAGCTGTTGAAAAGTATAAAAAGCCCTCTCAAGAGGAAATAGAAAAGAACTTAACTCAATTACAATATAACGTCACACAAAAAGAAGCGACTGAACCAGCTTTCAACAACCTTTATTGGGATAATGACAAACCGGGTATTTATGTCGATATCGTTTCTGGTGAGCCATTATTTTCATCTACCGATAAGTTTCATTCTTGCACTGGGTGGCCAAGCTTTACTCGTCCAATCAATCCACTCTTCATTACAGAAAAAAGGGATTTTAAATTGTTGTTCACACGGACCGAAGTTCGCAGCAAATATGGTGATTCTCACCTTGGGCATGTTTTCGATGATGGTCCGGAGCCAACAGGACTTCGTTACTGCATGAACTCTGCAGCCATGAAGTTTATACCCGTCGATGACATGAAATCATTAGGCTACGAAAACTACCTCTATCTTTTTAAATAGCAGGAGTCATACTCTACGCATGAAAGGTTTTAAAGCTAGACTTCCAACCAAGGTTTGCCCCGTCTGTGAGCGACCTTTTACATGGAGGAAAAAGTGGTCAAAGGTGTGGGACGACGTTATTTACTGTTCCGAGCGTTGTCGACGCAATAAAGCAAAAAATCAACATCAGTAGGCCCTGAAGGACCGTTTAACCACTCAAACATACCCAAGTGTTCTCAGGATACTTGGGTATATTATCGTCTTACCAAGGCAAACACTCACCGTCGTAAGCCCAAAACTTGCCATTGTCTTGTGCTGTCGAATTTTCAATTAAGTCTAGCAAATTCTTTGCAACGAAGTCTGGGTTAAACAGTTTGCCTTCGGGTACATTCGCTTGAAACGGTTTAGACAGTGCAGTATCGGTTGTGCCTGGATGTAAAGCCAGTACAGCTCCATGTTTGACGGTCCTTTGCCATTCAATCGACAACGTTTTTAAAAACATATTGAGCGCAGCTTTCGAAGAACGGTAACTGTACCAACCACCCAAATGATTATCACTGATACTGCCAACTTTAGCTGAAACTGTCGCAAAGCGTGGCCCTGTGCTTTGCTTTAACTTTGAAGTAAAGTGTTTTGCCAGCAGTAAACTGGGCAAAGTATTCACGGTCATATTTTGTAAAAAGAACTCAGCGTCTAAAGAAGCAACATTCTTTTCTGGGCCTTTGTCAGAAGTATGTAACATTCCCACGCAGTTTATCAGCCAGTCGAGGTGTGATAATTGACAAGAAAAGGCTTTCACGTGTTCTGGTTGGGTAATATCAACTTGATGCCAGCACACTCTATTGATCAAAGCAGCATCGTTTAACTCATAAGGTTGCTGAGTCCGATAGGTTGCATAAACCGTCGCTTGAGGATACCTTCTGACGACCTCCTTGACCATGGCTAACCCAATCCCACCACTGCCCCCAGCAATTAAAATATTCATCACAAACTCTCCAGGTTATCAATGTAATGATCGGCAGTCTCTAAAATGGCTTGACGCTGCTCAGGATCCATATTGTCCCATGAGCGAAAGATCATACCAATACGAGGGTTCTTCGCTAATCGTTTGTTATGCTTTTCCATAAAGCGCCAATATAAGCTATTGAAAGGACAGGAGCTCTCACCAACGCGCAACTTGTTATCATAATGACAGCCTTTGCAATAATCACTCATTTTATTGATGTATGAACCGCTTGCAGCATAAGGTTTAGTACCGACAAGACCACCATCAGCGAACAAGGCCATACCTCTTGTATTAGGCATCTCGACCCATTCAATGGCATCAATATAAATCCCAAGATACCACTCATCCACCTGCGCCGGTTCAATATCAGTTAATAGACAAAAGTTACCCGTAACCATTAATCGTTGGATATGATGCGCATAGGCATAATCAAGAGATTGTTGAATGGCATTACGCATACAAGCCATTTTTGTCTCCCCATTCCAAAAGTAATCCGGCAGCTTTCTTTTGGCATTGAGCTCATTTATTTGCGCATAATGCGGCATGTTCGACCAATAAACGCCTCGGATATACTCCCGCCAACCTAAAATCTGACGAACAAACCCCTCAACTTGAGCGATATCAATCTCTGAATGATTTCTAAATGCTTCAAGGGCAGCATCAATGACTTCTTTCGGACTCAAGAGTTTGCTATTAAGAGCAAAAGAGAGCCTGCTGTGGTACAAACTCCACTTTGCTTCATGATGACCTATCATTGCATCTTGAAAACGGCCAAAATGAGTCAGGCATACTTGGCAAAAGAAAGCGAGCAGTGACAAACTCTGGTGCCGATTAACAGGCCATAACAACTGACCGTCTAAATGACCAATCGTAGCAATATTGTGCCTCTCTAAACGCTGCTTTATTTGTTTCACATCGGTAGAGAACATTAAGGGATTAGGCAGTTGTTTTATGTCATCAGGCTTGAGTTTATTGCGGTTATTCGCGTCGAAGTTCCACTTACCTCCATGGGGTTTCCCCGCTTGCATTAGAATATCAAACCTTTTCCTCATACGGCGGTAAAAATGTTCCATCATAATGTGCTTACCGCTTGGAAATTCAGACTCGATCTCTTCATAAGGAAACAAGAAATGTTCGCTATCAACACAGCGGCACACAACCCCTGCGAATTTGAAATTGCTCAGTTGAGCCAATAGTCGGTATTCGTCAGGGCGTTGGTATTCAAACTTCTCAGCCCCCACTTTTTTTAGATAATAACGCAGTAAGTGCTCTAAGTTTTCGTGGCAAGCGGTCTCGTCTAAGGTCAGGTGTAAAACTTGGTGACCTTCACTTTGTCGCTCTTTCGCAAATGCCGCCATGGCAGAAAAAAATGCACAAACCTTTTGAATGTGATGAGTAACATATTGATTTTCTTGTTTGAGCTCTGCGATCAAATAAACGACTTTGTCATCAGGCTCTTGAAACCATGAATGAGCAGCATTAAGTTGGTCGCCTAGAATTAAGCGTAACGTTTGAAATTGCATAATGCCTTCCTCATGTGGCAAAGCTTCCCCCTCTTACTTGGGGCAATATTAGTGATTGTTGGGAGGACTGATTGGCCAATCGACCATATCAACATGGTCAAGTACTGCGGTCTCACAGTGACCGCGCCACTTTTTAATGAAATCGCCATTAGGGTCGTATATCTCAGTTTGCTTAATAAGATCAAACTGCCTTGATCCTCTTGGGTCGGCACCCACTCCAGCTAAGTACTGCCAATTCCCCCAGTTAGAAGCAACATCGTAATCGATCAATTGTGACTCGAAGTAAGCCGCACCATAACGCCAATCTAAGCCGAGTTCATGAATCAAACAACTTGCAACGAGCTGTCTACCGCGGTTAGACAGGTAGCCTGTTTGATTCAATTGATGCATACAAGCATTGACAATCGGGAAGGGAGTTTCACCTTTTTTCCACTGTTGGAAGCGATGAGCATAAAAGCTAGTTAATGGCACACGCTCGCTGATGCCACTGAAAACAAACAACCGAGATCCGTATCGACGTGCATACCAATAGAAATATTCACGCCAAAGTAGTTCGAAATATATCCAGTAAGTTGACTCATTCTCTCCATGGTTGGCTTCGTATTCTTTTAACATGGCATAAATCGTTCTTGCTGAAATACAACCATTAGCGAGCCAAGGGGAAAATTTGGTTGAGTCTTCAAAGCCATCGAGGGCGTTACGAGTATGCTTATATTGACTTGCTCGTCCAGAGGAAAAATAGCGAACGCAATGTGCTATGGCTGACAGCTCACCACCGTGAAACTGTTCAATCTTTTGCTGAATACTTGTTTCTTCGATAGAGACAAAATCATTGTCGTGACTCCAAGCGCTAGGCATCGGGGGAAGCCTATTAAGTTGGGGAATTGGTGGAAGTATGTCGAGTGACTCAACCTTTTTTCTAAATTTTGTAAAAGATTGCGGCAAGTTTTCTAGCGAAAAAGGCAGTTGGTTCTGACAAAAAAGATGCCCTGTCTCTTGTTGATGGATCGAAAGATGCGGAAAATCATGTCTTAGGTTTTCAATGATGCACTGCTCGGTCGTTCCGGCAAACGTATCAGAATATAAGTGCGTAATGACTCCCTGTGATAAGGCTCGTTTGAACGCAATGTAAGGAGATTCCGTCGTTACGAATAACTGCTGTTTCAGGTTACCTAATTGCTGTTTAAAACTAAAAAGAGACTGCTTAACAAAACTTAACCTCGAATCACTCAAGCCTTTCTCTTGGCTATAGTGCTGATGAAACTGAGTCACTTGTGGCAAACAATACAAACAGATTAGCTCATCCACCTCCTGAGATGCTTTAAACAACAAGGGTTGATCGCTGAGCCTCAGATCATTGGTAAACCAATACAAGCCTATTTTTTTCTTTGGCAATGGTCTCATTCCTTTTTCGAATTTAACACTATTCTACGCCAAGCTGAAATAGCACGATCACAAATTAAGCATCTGAGCTAACTTGGGTATACAGGAATGAAGTGCTTTGATGATGAAATAGTTTGATAATAAAATGTTTACGCTCAAACTTTGCGCGTCAATGCTGCAAAATAAAAATAAAAATGACAAAAATTAGAGCGATAGCCATTTTTATCCGTTACTCTCTAACGCCAAGCTAATTGGTCGGTAACTTTTCAGAAATGAATAACGAATTTAAGAAGGCAACCGCAAACCTCAAAAAAGCGGTACCATTAATGATTAAAAACCGAGTCGCAGCGACTCCCGCTAACTACGCACTGTGGTACACTTATGTGGATAACGCGATCCCAGAGCTTAACTGTGCTTTAGAGCAAGCCCTTGAACACTACGATATCTGCCCTCCTGTACTGAATAATCAGCTCTACCAAAACTATATTGCGACGAAAAACGAGACCAGTTTAGAAGAGCTAAAAACCAATATTGAGGTGCTACTTGGTGAAATTGGCCATTCCATGACCGACACACTTGCTGACACTTCCTCTTTCTCCGAAACAATTAACCGCAGCTTTAAGAAACTCGAAGCGGCAGAAAGCAATTGCCTCAGCTTTGAGGAAGTCATGGAATTGATACGCCAACTGGTCATCGATTCACAAGACATTCGTCATTCAACTCAAGACCTAAGTCAACAGCTTACCACTGCGAGTACTGAGATATCACGCTTAAAGAATCAGCTTGCAGAAGTACAAAAAGATGCTTTGTTGGATGCTTTATCAGGTTTAAACAACCGCCGTGCATTTGATAATGACTTGCAAATATTGACCAATGGAGGTCAAACTATGTCATTGATATTACTAGATATAGACCATTTCAAATCATTAAATGATGATTACGGTCACGTATTCGGTGATACGGTGATAAAAACCATCGGCCGCAAACTAAAGCAGTATTGTCGTGATGGAGTAAACGTATACCGTTTTGGTGGAGAGGAATTTGCTATTATTATTCCCAATCGGTCATTGCTGGTTAGCCGGCAATTTGCCGAAAATTTGAGACAAATGATAGAAAAAATGGGCATAAGAGATAAACGTAATGGGACCCTCGTACAGAATATCACTGCCTCTTTCGGCGTCGCCCAATTTTCCCAAAATGAAAGTGCAGAAGCTTTCATCAATAAAGCCGATACACAACTTTATGAAGCGAAGCAGCTCGGCCGTAACCGAGTGATGCCGGCTTAAACCCAGTTTATCATTGAAACTGGGTTTCTGACGAGTCAATGAACAATAATTCAGTCAATACAATAGCAGTAGCCTAAGCAGTAATCTTCACCGCTTTTTGCTGTATATTCTTTATCTTCACTGCATGCTTGAGATTTACCTTGCTTGCTGCATTTAATCAAGCTCACCCAATGACGCATAACGACAGGCGAAACATCACTTAGGGTCGCACCAAATGTTGTGCATGTTTCAAGATGAATATCGTCAATATCCATCAGCTCAACACAGCCTGTTCCTTTATGACACCCGAAGATCACTTCAACATGACTCCCAGATTCGTCTTTGAACAAAACGGACTTCGGATCTGACTTTTCACCAGTGTAAGCAACAAAGTGCTTTGGGCATTTTAAACCACTGTGTGTGCCATCTTTGAAGTACGCCATAACGTGATGATAATCAACTACATAACTTGAAACTTCTTGATGAGTCCCCTGTTCTAAAGGAAATATACGGTCAAGCAAGAGCTTAGCTTTTCTCTGCTTTTCTAGGGGCTGCTCTGCACTGACCGCTTCGACAGCAAATACGGCTTCAGCGATAAATGGCGGGCTTTGTTGTGTATTTTTTTGTTTATCGAAGTTCAGCATATTCATTGTCTTATCCTCATACTAACGCTTTGTTAAGAGACTTCTTACAAGCTTTATTGGGAGTTTCAGGCAAACTTGTGAAGCTAAAAGACTCTTTTTTGTTTACTTAATATGAAGACTAGTCAATTTTTGACTACAATTTCACAACTAAAATTTTACAATGTGAATTTTACAAATGCCCATATCAAAAAGTCTTATCCGCCAATCTCATTTTTTAGGGACAAAAATTCGTAACCTAAGAAAGAATAATCATTTAACCATGGAGGATCTTTCTGCAAGGTGTGTACGTGTGAATGCTGAATATGCACCATCCGTATCCTATCTCTCAATGATCGAGCGTGGTAAAAGGGTCCCTAGCTTTGATATGTTGGCAGTCATCGCCGAAGTTTTCCAAAAAGATCCCACTTGGTTTTTAGATGATGAACCAGAATTAGACGCGATTACGCCTAACAAAGGTAATCGTGGTGGCATTAGAGGAATGGCACTCGAGCCCAGCTTTTTATTTTCCAACGATATCTTACAAATTGCGATTCCTGAAATGCTCTCTCAAGCAGGAATTACTGGTCGTCAATTTGCTCATCTACTTATTCGAGCTCATCAGGAAAATCATCAAAATCACTTCCCAGATCTCGAGCGAGCGGCTGAAGAAATTGGCCTAAAACAATTGAACCTTTCTGTTGAAGACTTAATTGATACAGCTAAACGCTTAGGGCTCACAATACGATGGATAGAGCGAGCGCCTGAAGACGTTGTTGATGAACTTGGTGTAAGTGCAAAGCAAGTCGTGACGTCTTTTATGGAGCCACCGGGAACGATTTATCTCAACAAGCGAATGCGTGATTATCCGACTCGGTTAAAATATGATTTGGCTGTTTATATTGGCCATCGGATTCTTCACAGTCATGATGCAATGAATAGCCTGCTCTCAATCGGCCATCAAAATAATTGGGAGCAAGATGGCGCTCTTATTTCAAACTCGGAATTAAATTCACAGGATATCCTCCAAGCTTGGCGCGATTTTGAGTCCAGTTTTTTCGCTGGAGCACTGCTATGCCCTAAAGTTCCTTTCCGCCAATTGCTTGACCGTTCCGGTTATGAAATTAGCGTTCATCAAAAAGCGGGCGTCTCTCCTTCTGTTGCCATGCGCCGCATGACCGTTGTTTCCCCTTACCCACACTGGCATTATTTTGATGCCTACGGGCCAGGAAAACTAAAAGCGGTGTATCGTGGAAATGGTATACCGCTGCCTTGGGGAAATATGCGTAAGGTCAATGACCCTTGCCAGCATTGGGCAGTCTTTCGTCGCTTAGCAAAACCTTTGGCAGATAGCTCTGCTCAAATATCGATTCTCAATGTGGGTAAGGAACCAAGAATCTATTGCTGTGAATCGATTAACGTCCAAGATCCTGCAGGAAATAATCGTGTTCTGTGTGCAGGAATCGATCTTAATCCCGCAATCGCCGCTCAAGGTGGAGACGCAGCTGCGATTGCTGAAGAACTCAAAGCGCTATGCATATCCACGGGCAGCGCCAACATACCGCCACACATTAAAAAAGATCTCACAACAATTGCAAAAATTCTGAACATCAATTGGATTGAACGAGGGATCCAAAGCCAAGCAAGGTTGATTTGTTCGAGAGGTGCGGTGTGTCCAAGACAACCAAGTTGCTATGAAAAATGCGGTGATTAAGTGTTAATTTGTAAAAGCGTAAAAAAAACGCCAAACACAATAAGGTGATTGGCGGTATATAAGTGTGAACAATTAACATTCACTAACAACGTCAGTTGGCTAGGTGACCCTCGGCTTAAGAAGGGTCACTTATTATAAAGCATGATGTGTGCCAACTTTTACACCCTCCATTTGGTGTTATTTTGATGTATATCGATTAATTACCACTCAACTTAATTGCATTATGCAATTTCAAAATGCAATTTGAATTTTAATATGCCACTTGACTCTGTTTTATCAATGCATTCATCGACAGTGAGCTTTATACTATAGCCAAGTAACCTATCAAAACGAGGAGGAACGCACATGCAGAATGAGTTATTTCCAAGTTCTAACTGGGTAGACATTAAGCAAGGTCAGATCTATTTTGACCCTCACTTTTTATCTTCTTCACAAGCAACTCAATACTTCTCAACATTGAGAGCAGATTTGCCGTGGCGGCAGGAGACAATAACTCTCTTTGGACGAAATGTACTTCAGCCTCGCTTACAGTCATGGCATGGTAATAAGACTTATACTTATTCTGGCCTTACTCTATGCCCCCAACCTTTGAATCAAGAGTTACAAGTTCTAAAGGCAAAATGTGAAGCAGTTGCACATGTTTCCTTTAACTCAGTACTCGCTAACCTTTATCGTAATGGTCAAGATTCTATGGGTTGGCATCAAGATAACGAGCCTGAGTTAGGAATGAACCCAGTCATCGCTTCAGTAAACCTAGGAGAAAGTCGCCGTTTCCTACTGAGAAATTTACATTGTAAAACCCAGATAGAATATACACTTAGCCATGGCTCCTTACTTATCATGGCTGGTGAATTGCAGCATCATTGGCAACACAGTGTACCTAAAACAGCAAAACACAAAGATGAACGTATTAACTTAACATTTCGCAACATTAAATCTGTTAATGATTGAACATCGCGGTTGTGAGAACGCGAAAGGGAATTAAGTTAATCAATGTAACGCATACAACCATAGTCAACGTGATGTACAACAACGCCACCCTGAGTCATAAACAGGCAAATTGAACAATAAATCCTCAAGAAAAACCTATAGCTCAAAAAAAATTAGTTTTATACTCGCCAATTCATAGACTTTCGATATACAATCTCTACCACTCTAATAGAGCTGCTGTTGAATAAAACAGTGTGATGCCGAGATGGTGAAATTGGTAGACACGCTAGCATGAGGTGCTAGTGCCTTTGGTGTGAGGGTTCGAGTCCCTCTCTCGGCACCATCCCCCTTTTTGAAAAGAAACTTCGACTCAAATGCACAGTTCAAAACAGGCAAGACTGACCACGGAAGCTAATCGACTCCTTAGTGAAACTGCATTGCACGCTTTACTGCACCTGTATTTCAAGCTTGAAAATTCTTCCCGCTCTTTTCCATTGGCAGAGCGTAACGAACTGCTGCAAAAATGGCTTAAACCGAAGCAAAAAAGCCCTCGATATAAACTGATCAAAAAGCAATTAAAGGCTCTCACCCAACAAGCTAAAAACAACTCTGACAGCTTAGAAAAGCTGCTCAGCCGTTGTATTAACTCGCCACAAGAGGGGGGATTTCACCAGCCTCATCTCGATAGCTACCTATTGTTAATTAATGAGATTGAAAAGAAGCTGGGTACAACTGTCTTACTTTCACGCCCAGAAGACGTGGATTTATCCCACGATCAACATGGATGCCTACTATGCGTTCTTTCAAATGACTTAAACCAGCACTTCGATAATAGCAACACTCTTACCAACCCTATTTCTATGCTTTTCCGTGGCCCAATGAGTCAACGCTCGCTATTTTTAGGCAGTATTTACGCCAACAACACATTTGCCTATGAAGTCCAGTATCAGGACGAACAATTCGTAAGAATTACCCTTAACCTCGCCTAGTTACCGTCAAGTTAGCACATAAGCTCACGAACGACTCCATTACTGCCATATACCTAGGTAAATCCCAAGATGCTGAGCATAAGTTACTTGGATATAAGTCGGCTTTGTCTGCGCTTAATATTTCGCTCTTTCACTAAATAATCAAACAAAGGAGCGAATAGATTTGCAAACAAAATAGCCAACATGATCCCTTCAGGATAAGCAGGATTAAGAACACGAATCAGTATTGTCATCACACCGATGAGAAGCCCATACATCCACTTACCCCGGTTTGTGAATGCTGCAGAAACAGGATCTGTCGCCATAAAAAAGGTCCCAAATGCAACGCCACCTAATACAAAGTGCCAGTAGAATGGCATTGAGAACATCCAATTTGTGGACGATCCCAGTGTGTTGAACATGAGTGAAGTAACAACTAACCCCGTGAGTACACCTGCGACAATTCGCCATGAGGCAATCTTCATAAATAATAACGTCATACCAGACAAAAGGATGATTATCGTTGAGACTTCTCCCATCGATCCCGGTATTCGGCCTAAAAATGCATTTAACCAATTCATCTGAAGACCCGTCATTGCCTGAACAAGACCTTCTTGACCACCTGCGTACCAAAGACTTAGCGGTGTCGCCCCAGAATAACCATCAACCGCTACCCAGACAAGACCACCAGACATACTGGCAGGATAAGCGAAATATAAGAACGCTCTTCCCGCAAGAGCGGGGTTAAGAAAGTTGCGACCAGTACCACCAAAGACTTCTTTAGCGACAACGACACCAAACGTGATACCCAAAGCCGCTTGCCACAATGGGATAGTTGGAGGAAGTGTTAAAGAGAATAAGATTGAGCTGACAAAAAAGCCTTCATTAATTTCGTGCTTACGCACAATAGCGAAAAGCACTTCCCAGAAACCACCAACGACAAATACCGTCAAATAAACCGGAAGGAAATAAGTTGCCCCAAGTAAAGTTTTTCCCAGCCAGCCTGATTCAGCAATCTTGTCCAAAGAGCCCCAAACCAGATTGAGTTGCCAAGTTTCTTTAATAACTTGCTGAGCAGAATTTGAATCAAGCCCGAACAAAAGAACATTACTAGACTGTAGGCCTATATTGTACATACCCCAAAACATCGTCGGCAATGCCGCAAGCCAAACCACAATCATGATGCGCTTTAAGTCGATGCTATCTCGCACATGAGTTACACCTTTATTCACCCGGCCTGGTGTGTAGAATAATGTTTCAACCGCTTCAAAGAGAGGATAAAACACATGGTAGCGACCACCAGATGAAAATTTGGGGGCGTGTTTTTCAAAATAGTGTTTCAGACTCATAAGCATTCCTCCCTATTGAATGTTACGAGAACAATCAGAAAGAGATCGCTTTTTAATTATTTTGAGGTATTCATTACTTTGAGGTATTAGTGGCTTTGAGCAAGAACAGCTAAGAGGTGGCAAACAAGTTTATGTTGTACAAAAAAGAAACCGAGGAAGGGAAGCCATCAGTAAGATGGCTCACCATGATTCAACCCAAAACGTTTTAAGCATTACATGCTTCTTTAAGTGCTTTACCCGCTTTAAAAGCCGGTACCTTTGCCGCCGCAATTTGAATGTCTTCCCCTGTTCGTGGATTACGACCAGTGCGGGCTGCTCGCTCATTCACTTTAAACGTACCAAAACCAATCAGTGAGACGTCATCCCCATTTGATAACGCTTGTGTTACTCCTTCAGTAACAGCACCCAATGCAGCTTCAGCTTTAGCTTTTGAAATATCGGCTGTTTTCGCAATGTACTCAACTAATTGTGCTTTATTCATAAGTGCTTCCTTATTAAACCTAAATGAAATAGTGGCGTACCGCCCTAACAAGCATGTGCGAAGGTAAGCTGAAGGTCAAACTTATTGATAAAAAAATAGAAAAAACTTATACCTGAGCTTTATACCCAGTCGCCTTTCATGATTACAATTTCTCGAGGCACTTGGTTCAGGGTGTTATCTTTATCGCAAAACCAAAGCACACAAATATGCTACATTTCCACAACAAAAAAACAAAGACAACCTGAGAATCATTTTATCCAGATGATTGCATGCTACTTGATTTAGGGTGACTATACCCAAGTGTCCTCAAGATGCTTGATTCAGAGCGAGGTCACTGAGTCGAGTTGAAGCCATTGGTTGTAAAAGACTAAAAATTGAAGGAATACGAACGTGGATACATTTTTTAAAACGTTTCCCCTCATCACCGAAATACAGGTAGCGTGGGGAGATATGGATGCTTTAAAACACGTAAACAACGTGGTTTATTTTCGCTATTTTGAGATTGCGCGTTTAGAGTACTTTCGAGCAGTAACCCTTGAATTTGATTTACAAGCTTGTCATATCGGCCCGATTATTAAAGACACTCAATGCAATTACAAACTACCCGTCACTTTTCCTGACACTCTTTGTGTAGGCTCACGCACCATAGATCTCCAAGCTGATCGATTTACGATGGAGTATCAGATCTTCAGCAAAAAGCTTGGCAAAATTGTTACAACAGGAACAGCAACTATTGTGATCTTTGATTTCGAAAATCATTGTAAAACATCAATGCCTGCAGCGATTAAAAATGCAATACTGAAGCTTGAGGACTCGGCTCAACGGTCACCATTAGTGAGAGAGTAACAAAAAAGAATTTATACCCAAGTGACCTCAAGATACTTGGGTGTAGGTAATTATGAGCGGCTTATACGAAGCCACGTTTTGTCATACTTTTCACTGTTACTCTGTATCCCATCTTACGATAAAACTCTTCGCCTTTTTGATTAAATGATGCGACTGTTAAGCCGATTTCATCGATATCATGATGGTTGAGGTCGCTCTCAATTCTATCCATCAAAGCTAAAGCGACACCGGAATCTCGGTACTCTTCAGCCACGACCAATTCATTAATAAAACCGACTCTCTTTTCTGGCGATGTTAACGTTGCTGTATGACGAATGGTCCCAGAAACAAAGCCAACAACCTTACGATGTGAACATGCAATAAAAGCAATGATACTGCCATCAAAATATCGTTCGAAGATTTGCTGTTGCTGCCTAATATCAGCCATTTCTTGTGGAGAACGGTAGGACAGAGGATCTGCTTGATAATGGGAAGCATCTAACTCGGCTAACAGCCCCTCCAATAAAGGGGTATCTTCTTGTCTTAATCTTCTAATATGGAAACTTTGCATACCTTCTCCTTTAGTCGCTCGCTCCTTAACTCTCATTTACTGAGTCAGCACTTATGAATCGTATACTAACTCCATGTTGAAATGGCATAAGCGTTCAACATGATCATGTCCCGCATCTAACCCCATTTGGTAACCGTCTAAAAGTACAGATTGCCTCATCGAAAGACGCTGAACTTGGAAAGCACTTGGAGGAGCAATCACACGAATATGAACCCCTTTCGGAGGATTACGAATAAACGCCAAAGACTCATTATAGTTATCAGCTCGGTGCAACATGGCCTCTGCCATTTGCGGATGTTCTGCGAATAGCTTTTTCATCAGCCAAGGCGTTTTAACTGGTTTTTTTTCGTAATCAATACAGTGCGATAGGATCACCGTAATATCCTTCGCCCCCCTTCGGTAGGCTTCTCGAACCGGTATTGAGTCAGCCACGCCACCATCGGTATAGGACGAGCCTGACATATTTGGAGTATGTCGATAAGCAATAGGTATCGCTGTAGTAGCTTCCATCGTATGCGAGAAATTTTTTTGGTTGACGCGGTAGTAATCGGCTCTCCCTGTATCAACATTCGTCGCAGCGGCCAAAAAAGGAATGCCACTAAAAAGCTTCTCTTCATCGATCGGGTATAAACGATTAGACTCCTCAAAAAGCCATTTTACATCTATCAAGTCCCCCCCTTTTAAAAACCGGGTTGGATTGAAGAAACGCTTACTCGTTGCGAGTTTAGTAATAACGTTGATGCTTCGGTAAGGTGAATCTGTTAAATAGCCAATCAACGTTGATGCTCCAGCCGATACACCAATCGCAAAATCAAATGGTTTGTAGTCATGTTCTAGAAAGGCATCTAAAACACCACTGGCAAAAACACCCCGCATTGCACCACCTTCAACAACAATTGCTTTTGTTGCCATGAATCCTCCATTACTTATCCAACAAACCCTACCAACTCCCAATTGACATTTATAACAATTTCAATAACCTATAAATGCTCCATTCATTTAGTATATCTGCAGATAGAAAACTTTCCGGTTTTTTCCGTTACTAAAACCTAATGCAACTTAAATAGAAAGTGGCTATGTACCCAAGTGACCTTAGATACTTGATTCAGATCGAGGTCACTGAGTCGAATTCAAGGAAGACCATGAAGCGGAATAGTATTCTATTCATTATTTTTGTAAGAAGAACCGCTGTCTGACGCAAGCAGTAACATCAGATGCGGCGTTCAGCGAGACGACATTTGGATACATCTTGAGGTAACTTGAGCACAAGCCCTGATGGCAAAGCCTGATAACAAATGATAAAAGCCGATATTTATGAAAAAATTCACTTTATGCGCATATCAAACCCCACAACATTCAAAGACTCCTATACAGCTCAAACAATATGTTGCCTCATCAATTCTTTAATCCCATTTTCTTTGGGGTAAAGGTCACATTTCAATGTATTTTTATTTCAGAATAATCGTACACTCAGTGGGTGAAAAGAGCTAAATTCGAAAAAAAAGCACTCAATAGAAAATAATTTAATCAAAAAACAAACATCTAATGTGTAAAAAAAAACAAATCATAAAAGTAACATTAAATAATGAAAAAATAATACATTGAATAAAGTATTGGTTCATTTTATAGTTCGCTCATTAGAACTTAATTATCTTAAGACTCCCTTACCAGAAAGAACAACCTAAAAACTTAACCCTAACTGTCATTCCTGTTGATAAAAAATGAATTTTCAATCCATGAAACTTATTTATATAGTATTTACTCTTACTTTTTTGACTGGATGTTCTCTTTCAGGAAATCATCTTTCTCTGTCAGGTAAACACCTAAACCAAGAAGAAGAATATATTAAAAATGTTAAATTTAATGTATATCCCTTAACACTAAATAGAATATCCGAATTAAAAAGCCAACCCATTAGCGCAACAGCTAATTTGCAACTCGAGGACGAAATTGCAGCTTATGAATATCAAGTTGGGCCGGGAGATATTTTAAATATTACTATTTGGGATCACCCTGAGCTGACTATTCCCGCAGGTTCTTATCGCAGTTCTGCTGAAGCTGGAAACTGGGTTTATGCAGATGGTCATATTTTTTATCCTTACATAGGAATGGTCAAAGTTACAGGTAAAAATGTCCGTCAAATTCGCTCTGATATAGCTCAAAAACTTGAAAGGTATATTGAAAGCCCTCAAGTGGACGTCAGTGTCGCAGCTTTTCGTTCACAAAAGTCTTACATCACAGGGGAAGTCAATAAACCTGGGCAACAGGCCATTACCAATATTCCTTTAACTATATTGGATGCTGTGAATCTCGCAGGAGGTCTTTCACCAGACGCTGATTGGCGTAATGTCACCTTAACCAGAGGTGATAACGTTCAAACTGTTTCGCTCTATGCTTTGATGCAAAAAGGGGATCTGACTGAAAACAAACTATTAAAGCCTGGCGACATCGTACATATTCCTAGAAATGATGCTCAGAAAGTCTTTGTGATGGGTGAAGTCAATGACCCTAAATTATTAAAAATTGATCGTGCAGGAATGAGCCTTACCGAAGCGTTAAGCCATGTGGGGGGGATCAATCAAGTTTCAGCTGACGCAACTGGGGTATTTGTTATAAGACGCTCAAAAGAAAACAATATTACAGCTGACATTTTTCAACTCGATATTACTGATGCTGCAGCTTTAGTCATTGGTACTGAATTTGACTTAAATCCTTATGATATTGTCTATGTCACAGCCGCTCCAATCAGTCGTTGGAATAGGGTCATTCGTCAATTATTGCCCACAATTACAGGTTTTAACGAACTCACCGAAGGAGTATTACGTTTAAAAAATTGGCCATAGTCTCAGTACTTATTACCTAAGTAGCCATAAGATGCCGTGTTCAGCAAAACGACCTTTAGGAGCGCGTCAATTAGGTATCAAAAATCGTCATTAAAAAATAATAATAAAAATCAGTATTATCTAAGGAGCTCGTTATGTTCTCTAAAATCCTTATTGTTTGTGTAGGCAATATTTGTCGTTCACCAACTGGTGAAAGATTACTCCAGTCCCTCTTACCCAATAAAGAAGTGACCTCTGCCGGAATTGCAGTCGAGAAAAGCCGCCTCAAGGGTAAAGCAGCAAATGAAACTGCGCATTTAATTGCCGAAGAAAACGGCATATCGCTTGAAAAACACAAAGCGCAGCAACTGACTGCAGCGTTATGTGCAAGCCAAGATCTTATCCTTGTAATGGAACAAGGCCACATTGAAGCCCTTACAGATATTGCCCCAGAAGCAAGAGGCAAAACCATGTTATTTGGTCACTGGCTCGAGTCTACCGATATCCCAGATCCTTATGGACAAAGTAAAGAGGCCTTTGTGCATACTTTTTCTTTATTAAAGAATGCTGCAGATTCATGGGTAAGAAAATTATAGGTAACGAAAATAATAGTAAACAATGATGAATAATATAAAAAACTCCGCAGTGGATAACACGGATGACGAAATCGATTTAAGGCAACTTTTTAGTATCTTGCTTGATTCTAAATGGTTGATTATCTCATTTATTTTACTCTTCGCAGCACTTGGACTGGCTTTTGCGCAACTTTCATCACCAATATTTAAAGCAGATGCACTCATTCAGATTGAAAAGAAAAGTTCTGGAGGTATTTCTGCGATGGTTGGGGATATGGGAGAGCTTTTCTCCTCAGAAGCTTCCTGTGCAACTGAGATGGAGTTACTAAAATCACGCATGATACTCGGTGACACCGTCGATAAGTTTAACTTAACCACTATCGTTACCCCTTTGTATTTGCCTGTTATTGGCAAGGGAATCGCTCGCATCAACAACAGCCAACATTATCTAACATTAAGCAAGTTTGATGTACCGTCTCATGTCACAGGGCTAACTCATGAAATGATCATCACTGACTCTGAAAAAGGTCATTTCCAACTTTTGTTAAATGACAAGATCGTGTTATCAGGCCAACAAGGTAAATTAATCGAAAAAAATGGCTACAAGGTTCGAGTCAATGAACTGATCTCCAATAATGACGATCGATTCTCAATCAACAAAGTCTCTAAGCTTGACGCTATCAATACCTTAACTTCTAAGCTTTCGATTACCGAAAAAGGTGCTCAAACTGGTATTATCTCTTTAAGTATTGAAGGTGAGCAGCCTCAACTTAACCAAGCGATTCTGAACGATGTCGTGCAAAACTACTTTCTACAGAACGTAAGAAGGAATTCAGCGGAAGCAGAACAAAGCCTGACCTTTTTGACCAGTCATTTACCTAAGATTAAAGAGAAGTTAAACAGCTCAGAAGATCTCTTAAACCAGTTTAGACAACAAAATGAGTCGATAGACCTCAATCTAGAAGCCCAATCTACCTTAAAAGTCATGGTTGAACTTGAAGCACAGCTTAACCAGCTGACTTTTAAAGAAAGTGATATCAGCCAAAAGTTCACTCTGGATCACCCTGCTTATAAATCGCTGCTTGATAAAAGAAAAACGCTTCTACAAGAGAAACAGCGCTTGAATAAGCAAATTCAAAAGTTACCTAAGACACAACGCGAAATCCTCAGAATGACGCGTGATGTGGAAGTCAATCAACAAATTTACATCCAACTTCTCAACAAAGTCCAAGAGTTGACCATTATAAAAGCAGGCACTGTTGGTAATGTCCGTATCATAGACTCAGCTCAATCTTATGCTCTCCCTGTCAAACCTAAAAAGCCCTTGATTGTCGTCTTATCGACCTTATTAGGTGCTATGCTCTCCATTGCTTTTGTCTTGGTTAGGGCAGCATTTAAGCGCGGATTGCTTTCTCCTGAAGAGATAGAACAGAAGGGTATGACCGTTTATGCCAGTATTCCCAAGTCACTTCAGCAACTTGAGATTGCTAATCGTTTAAAACGCAAAACCCCATCAAACTCACCGTTGCTTGCCGAAGCCAATCCCGCCGATTTATCAATGGAAGCATTGCGTGGGTTACGAACTAGTCTGCATTTTGCCATGATGGAGGCGAAGAATAATGTCTTGATGATCTCAGGGCCTGCTCCATCAATTGGAAAGACCTTCGTTTCAACTAACTTTGCAGCGATAACAGCGAAGACAGGTCAAAAAGTCTTACTTATCGATGCAGATATGAGAAAGGGTTATTTACATCAATGCTTTAAATCAAAAAATGAACTGGGACTCTCCGATTTTTTAAGTGGTAAAGTGTGCTTTGAAGAGACGATTAAGCATAGCAATATTGACAACTTAGATATTATCACACGAGGTCAAACACCGCCGAACCCATCTGAGTTACTGATGCATCGACGGTTTACCGAGTTTGTTGAGCAAGCATCTTCTCGCTATGATCTTGTGATTATTGATACGCCACCGATTCTGGCAGTGACTGATCCGTGTATCGTTGGCTCACTTGCAGGCACAACACTCATGGTGGCTCGCTTTGAAAAAACCACAGCTAGGGAACTGGAGGCAGCCAAAAATCGCTTTGAACAATCAGGAATAGAGGTGAAAGGCATTATCTTCAATGCCATAGAGAAGAAAGCAGCCAGTGCCCATAGTTACGGATATTACAACTACGCTTATAAAAGCGACTGATGATTAAAGTTTGTTCTTTAGTATTATTTATACCCAAGTCCTTGAGGTCACTTGGGTATACGTCCGATTAGCCTCAAAATACCAAGGTCTATACCCAAGTAACCTCAAGATGCTGTGTTCAGCGAGATGACCTTAACTTTCAGGCGCGGCAACGATATCGAAGATATAGTCGTTCTACATTGAGAATCGTTAACAAAGCCTGAGAGTTAAGGCCACTCGCCCTTTGGGAGCGTGTCACTGAGCCGACTTCTTGCGTCAGACAACTTGGAAAGAGCCTGCTATTCCGCTTCGTTGTCTTCCTTGAATTCGACTCAGTGACCTCGCTCTGAATCAAGCATCTTGAGGTCACTTGGGTATATAACAAGCTGTTGTTGTTAATCGGACACATAATATCATTTACAAATACAAACAATTTGGTTAATAGTTTTTTTTAAAATTAAAACAAACACCACATTAATGATATAAAAGTTATTATTTGGTGACAAAGCTCACACCTATTGATAAGAAGATTAATTACTCTTTCTCGTTTTCACACTCCGCTGATACCCTGCATGCCGCCTTGAAGTGAACTCAATGTGCATAACTATAAGGAGTGTTCTCATGAATACCAAGAAACCGATGTCGCTTACC
Source organism: Vibrio azureus (assembly GCF_002849855.1). NCBI lineage: Bacteria > Pseudomonadati > Pseudomonadota > Gammaproteobacteria > Vibrionales > Vibrionaceae > Vibrio > Vibrio azureus. Next base: position 188,005 of record NZ_CP018617.1, on the reverse strand, counting down.
AGCCGAGTTATTATAGGCATGGTAGCGGGTATCTTGACAGGGTTTGCAATGCGTACTCTGTTTTCTGACAACGGATTTGTCGACGCATATATCGTTAATGGATTATTTGAAGTTGGTGGACAGATATTTGTCGCTAGCTTAAAGATGCTTGTTGTACCACTTATCTTTGTATCACTGGTTTGTGGGACCAGTTCTCTTAAAGATTTATCTACCCTAGGACGCATGGGGGGGAAAACCCTTGCTTTCTACATAACAACGACCGCCGTTGCGATTACGTTGGCGCTCACTATGGGAACCTTGTTCCAACCTGGAGCAGGCGCAGACCTTACCGCGGCCAGCTCATTTAAATCAGCCGAAGCGCCATCTTTAGGTCAAGTCATTATTAATATGTTCCCGACCAACCCTATCAGTGCAATGGCCGAAGGAAAAACATTACAAGTTATCGTCTTCGCTGTGCTGTTTGGTATTGCTATCAGTGCATCTGGCAAACCAGGGGAACGCATTGCGGCCTTTTTCTCAGACCTGAATGAAGTAATCATGAAATTGGTTGCTATCTTGATGAACCTCGCTCCATATGGCGTGTTCTTCTTGATGGCAAAACTCTTTACGGGGTTAGGGTTAAGTGCAATCTTTAACCTAGCGGAATACTTCCTAGTATTGGCAGGCACTTTGTTACTTCATGGACTGATCACTTACAGTGTAATGCTTAAAACCTTCACCGGGTTAAGTCCGATAACTTTCTTGAAAAAAATGAAAGATGCCGTGATGTTTGCATTTTCTACCGCATCCTCCAATGCCACCATCCCAGTCACCATGGAAACAGCAAAATATCGCATGGGCGTTGAAAACCGAGTTTCATCTTTCACTATCCCACTTGGTGCAACGATAAACATGGATGGCACGGCAATCATGCAAGGTGTCGCGACAGCCTTCATTGCTCAAGCTTTCAACATAGACCTAACAATGGGTGATTACTTAATGGTCATCTTAACGGCGACATTAGCATCAATTGGTACTGCCGGAGTCCCTGGTGTTGGGCTTATTATGCTTGCTATGGTTCTAAACCAAGTTGGTCTTCCACTGGAAGGAATCGGTTTAATTATGGGTGTTGACCGTCTTCTAGACATGATTCGTACTGCCGTCAATATCACGGGTGACAGTGCCGTAACCGTCATTGTTGCTAAATCTGAAGGTGCTTTGGACGAAAACTGCTTTAATAACCCAACTGCTGGAGTAGCAGAAGAAAAAGTCAGTCTTTCGAAAGCGTAAAATATTTATCGGTAAGATGTTTATCTTTAAATAGAATAAACAGCCCCTGAGCTTGCGTTCAGGGGCTGTTTTTTTAACGAGACTTGTTTAGTTTATAAAACAACGTCGATAACGGAGGGAGGCTTAATTGCAAAGATTGTGATAAAGATTGACTCTCTTTATTGTCAGTTTTTACTGTAGGGAACACCGAAAAACCACTGCCTGCGTATTCGCTATCATCAGTATTAAGCAGTAACTGATAAGAACCTTTAGTTGGGACACCTAAACGAAAATCTTCGTGTGGTACGGGGGTAAAGTTGGTGATGACTAAAATACGCTCGCCATCTTTACTGATCCGTTCATGTGCTAAGATGCTAGTGTTCGCCTCATCTTGAAGACGCCACTCAAACCCTGATGGTGCGCAGTCTTGATCATACAAAGCCACTTCACTGCGGTATAAATGATTCAAGTCTCTAACCAGCTTCTGAACACCTTGATGGCGTTCGAAATCGAGTAAAAACCACTGCAGCTGATCGTCGTGATTCCACTCCGCAGTTTGACCTAACTCTGCGCCCATAAAGTTTAATTTTTTACCTGGCTGCCCATACATGTAGCCGTAAAACGCCCTTAAATTAGCGGTTTTCTGCCATTCATCACCGGGCATTTTGTCATGGATCGCCCCCTTGCCGTAAACGACTTCATCATGAGATAAAGACAGAACATAGTTCTCGCTGTGTGCGTAGACCAGCGGGAATGTAATCGTATTATGGTGGTATTTACGATGAATCGGATCTTGCTTAATGTAGGAAAGGCTGTCATGCATCCAACCCATATTCCATTTAAAGCCGAAACCTAAGCCTCCAATGAAAGTTGGTGCAGATACGCCAGGAAATGCTGTGGACTCCTCTGCTATAGTCATAGCGTTCGGGAAGTGTTTATAAACCTCTTCATTCATCCATTTTAATGTGGCTATCGCATCATAATTTTCATTCCCACCATCCACGTTTGGAATCCATTGATCATGACTACGGGAGTAATCAAGGTAAAGCATGGAAGCAACAGCATCGACACGGATACCATCAATATGGAATTGTTCAAACCAATAAAGCGCATTGGAAACCAAAAAACGACGCACATGCTCGCGTCCAAGGTCATAAATATACGAATTCCAATCTTGATGCCAACCACGACGTGGGTCGGGATCATGGTAAAGAGGTGTACCATCGAAATTTGCTAACCCGTGATCATCAGATGGAAAATGAGCGGGAACCCAATCCAGCACGACTCCTAATCCAGCTTGATGACATGCATCGACAAAAAATTTGAAATCATCTGGGGAACCATAACGACTCGTTGGTGCAAAAAGGCCGACGGGTTGATACCCCCAAGAACCATAAAATGGGTGTTCTGAGACTGGCATCAATTCAACATGGGTGTACCCCATATCCACAAGATAAGGAACAAGCTTTTCAGCCAATTGACGATAATTTAAAAACTCACCATCCGTGTGACGCATCCATGATCCAGCATGAAGCTCATAAAAGGACAGGGCTTCATCACGCTTTTGAGTTACTGGTCGCTGCTGCCATTTGCTATCTTGCCACTGATAACGATTATGATCATAAGTTATTGAAGCAAATGAAGGGTATTGCTCTGAGAAAAATCCCCAAGGATCTTGCTTGTGTGGTAAGCCCTCTCCATTTGGTCCTTTAATTTCGAATTTATATTGAACACCTTCTTCTAAACCAGGAATAAACAACCCCCACATTCCATAGTCAAGACGCTGCATGGGGTGACGTCGCCCATCCCACTGGTTAAAGCAGCCAACCAAACTCATTGCAGAAGCGTGAGGCGCATAAACCAAAAATCGAATACCCGTGACATTCTTACCGCCGCGCTCAAGCGCAACAAACTGTGCACCCATATGACGATACATATGGATCGGGGTATGCAGGTGTTCATACTCTGGGTAAATATTGTGGTACTGATACGGGTCGTCCACCAGCTGCTCGACGCCATTCCAATCTACGGCAAGTTGATAATGGGTAAAGTGTAAGTCACCTTGTTCTTTTAGAATAAAACCACTTTCCCCTTCACGTTCCAAAGGCATCCGCGATTGGTCTGCAAGTAATAACTCGACCTTATCAGCACCTGGCATCCAAACACGTAATGAGCCTTCACTTTGATCAATGAATGGGCCAAGCGTTGCAAAAGGGTCAGCGTAAGACGCCTTTTCGAGTTGATCGTAAAAGTGTTGATATTTTTTCTTAGCCTTGGTTTTCAAATTTTTCTCCCTAGCGCATCTATCCCTGCTCTGAATGCAAAGTAAAGGGACTCGACATTCCACAGCCAGTTGTTGTGAAATCACAAAAACGCGACAAATAGCTCAAACCATGCAAAAAAGCCCGCAATGTACACGGGCCATTAACGGTACAACATACTACATCATTTGCGCCGATTTTATGAGTGGCATGATCAATACTTTAGACAATAATTGCTCTCTCGAGGCGACTCATTGAACTGGCAGCCGAAGATAACTCCCATTCTACGACGCCACCTGAGCTCTCACTTCCGTTAAGCGCTGTGCCAAGCTATTAACTTGTTCACGGCTAAAAATTTCGTCAAGATTGATAGATAACTTGCGTCGCCAGTTGGGGTATTCATCGACCGTACCTGGAATATTGACCGGTTTGTCCATTTCTAACCAATCTTCGAGCTGTACACTCAAAAACGCACTGTTTCCGGCTGCAAGGTGAAGTTGCAAAGCTTCTGCTAAGTGCCCATCCATTGGGACGTATTGTGCGTCGCGACCAACGCCTTCTGGTAAATAACCATGGCCAAAGACACTATCTAAAATACCTTGCTTACAGTTCAGGCGATCATCAAATAAACCATCGAGTTGTGGTTTATCTTGATATAAACCAATCTCTTGCCCAATTTTTAAATCATCACAATGCCAAAAGCCACGTAGGGTTGGCATATCATGGGTACACAGTGTAGCCATTGCTTGAGCTGCGTAGTGTTTTGGTGAAATGAACCCGCCGTCATGCTCCGAGGTTTCAAAAAAGAAGACCTTGTACGAATACACTCCAGCTTCTTGAAGAAGCGTGACGATTTCTTCGGGAACCGTTCCGAGATCTTCCCCAATAACCGAGCATTGCTGACGATGAGATTCCAAAGCAAGAATAGAAAGCATCTGCTTAACGGGATAATACAAATAAGCCCCTTCTGTTGCTTTTTGCCCTTTTGGAATCCACCACAAACGAAGTAAGCCAAGGATATGGTCAATCCGAAGCGCACCACAGTACTTCATATTGGCACGTAATAACTGAATGTAAGCCTCAAAGCCTGTTGACTCAAGCGCTTGAGGATTGAAAGGAGGTAACCCCCAATTCTGTCCCTGTGGTCCAAGAATATCTGGCGGCGCACCGATACTGGCACCTAACACTAAGTTGCATCCATGATCTACCCACGCTTCACTGCCAGAATCCGCAACACCAACAGCAAGATCACGATAAAGCCCAACTTGCATACCTTTTTCCGTCGCAAGTACTTGTGCTTCTCTGATTTGCTCATCTGCTATCCACTGTAAATACATATAAAGGTGGACTGTATCATGGTTTTCTTTAATGAACTTTTGCGTCGCTACTGCTTCAAACTTACGATATTTATCTGGGAAAACAGGCCAGCCCCAAACTTCTGAGTCTTTCGCTCTTAAACTGCTATGTAAGGCGTCAAACGTGGCATGACATAACAAACTTTCTCCACCTTGTTCAACAAAGTCTAAAAAGGCTTGAGCTCGGCTGGTGCTGTTATCCAAATGGCGCACCTTAAACTCTTGGTATAGCAAAGGCAGTACACTCATCTTTAGAGCAGAGACTTCAGAATAGTTCACCCAATGTGATTCTCGGACCGCTCGCAAGCGCTGTTGGAAATCTGTACTACCAACCTGCTGTTGTGCCGGTGTACTCAACACAAACTCTGGAACAGAACTCACATCGATATACATGATATTCAGCCAGCGACGAGAAGAAGGGCTATAAGGACTGGCACTCTCTGGGTTAGCTGGAAAAAGAGAATGAATTGGATTTAAACCAATAAAATCACCTCCTCTAGATCCGATATCGCTGACAAGCTGCTTCAAGTCACCAAAATCTCCTATTCCCCAATTATGTACCGAACGAAGGGTATAAAGCTGAATGCTAGGTCCCCAAAGTTTCTTGTCTTGCTCTAAAGCGGCTTGCTTAAAACAGGTTTGAGGGGTGATGATCAAAGACATCTCATAAGGCGCCTTCCGGCGTTTACGGAACAGCGTTAGCTTATGATATCCCCAAGGCAAAGATTGAGGTAAAGAGAAGACGAGCCCTCCTCCTTGTGCACGTTCATCCAGAATTATCTGAGACTGCAGATAACCTTCAAAACACTCCCCTTGCTCTGTATTCAAACGCCAACTGAAATCACTGTCTCGAGCACTCTTTCCTAGGTTTAATTCGATCTCGATAGGTTCATTATCTCGAAGCACTAGAACCGGCGCTAATACCTCTTTTTTCTGCTTTTTCTCCAATGACTTTAATAGTGTTTCTTCATTAGTAACATCATAACCTAATGATGAGAGCAGTGAGATTAACGTGGTGTGTGGAACACTCACCTCTTCCCCCCAAGCATTAACATAACGCTCAGATAATTGCGCACTCTCGGCTGCTTTTTGTAATACTGTCTGAGCTTTCATCGCTTCACTGCCTCTAGTTTCCAGATATGATTGACGTAATCTCTGATCGAACGATCAGAGGTAAATTTGCCCATCAAAGCCGTATTAAGGATCGCTTTCTTTGCCCATCCCGACTGATCTCTGTATTGCTTCTCCATATCTTCATGTGCCTCGATGTAAGAAGCAAAATCCGCCAGACATAAGTAAGGATCACCGCCATCGAGCAGACTGTCATAGGTCGCACGAAGCAGGCCAGGCTGACCTGGAGAAAACTCTTCACCAAGTAATAACTCCATAGAAGCTTTCAATAGTGGATCAGCATGATAATAATCAAACGGGTTATATCCTTTCGCTTTCAACGCTTTCACTTCTTCAACATTTAAGCCAAAGATGTAAATATTTTCCTCTCCCACTTCCTCACGGATCTCGACATTCGCCCCATCCATCGTACCAATGGTCAATGCCCCATTCAGTGCTAACTTCATGTTGCCCGTGCCCGAAGCCTCTTTACCAGCCAAGGAGATTTGTTGTGACACATCAGCAGCAGGGATAATGAGTTCCGCCATGCTGACTCGGTAATCCGGAGTAAACACCACTTTAAGTAAGCCACCAATTCGGGGATCATTATTGATTTTTTCTGCAATCTTGTTGATGGCAAAGATGATTTCTTTCGCAAGATGATAGCCAGGAGCGGCTTTCGCTGCGAAGAACACAACACGAGGTGTACACTCAAACTTAGGCTCATTGAGAATGCGATAATAAAGAGATAATACATGCAGTAAGTCAAGGTGCTGACGCTTGTATTCATGCAGACGTTTAATCTGTACATCGAAAATCGCATTCGAATCCAGCTCAATCCCCATATTATCTTTGACCCAATTCGCCAAACGAATTTTATTATTCTTCTTGACGGCCATGAACGCTTTCTGGAATGCCTCATCCGTAGCGAAATGTGCAATCGCTTCTAGTTGCTCTAGCTTTACAGGCCACTCGGAGCCTATTTTTTGAGTGATAAGTTGTGATAAACCTGGGTTACAGAACTTCAACCAACGACGCGGAGTGATGCCGTTAGTGACATTATGTAACCGAGTCGGGAACATTTGATGAAACTCAGGAAACAGATCTTTTTTGACCAAATCAGAGTGAAGGGCAGCCACACCATTAACCGCATAAGAGCCAATAACACACAAATTAGACATACGAACCATGCGATGAAAGCCGTCCTCTATAATAGACAGTTTCTGTTGCTTCGACACATCACCCGGCCACATCGATCTGACTTCTTGTAAAAAGCGATGATTGATTTCATAAATAATTTCCATATGACGTGGCAACAAATGCTGAATCAATGATTCTGGCCATGTCTCCAACGCCTCAGGCAATAAGGTATGGTTGGTATAGGCAAAGGTCTTAGAACTTATTGCCCATGCTTTCTCCCATTGCAGACCTTTTTCATCAATCAAAATTCGCATCAACTCCGGAATAGCAATCGATGGATGTGTATCATTGAGTTGAATCGTCTCTTGTTTGGGTAAGTCTTCTATTGCATAACCTAGCGCTTCGTGGCGACGTAAAATGTCGCGAATCGATGCAGCAGAATGGAAGTATTGCTGCATGAGACGAAGTGTTTTACCTTTTTGATGATTATCATTTGGATATAAAACTTTGGTAATGTTCCCCGCATCGATAAGAGCATGCTGCGCCTCAAAATAATCCCCGTTATTAAAGCTCTCCAATGAAAACGGGGCAATCGCTCGACATTCCCAAAGACGAAGAGGGTAAACCGTATCCGACTCATAGCCAACAATGGGTAGATCCCAAGGCATGGCTTTTACATTCATACTAGGCACCCATCTTCGGACCTGTTCTCCCTCATGGCTCACTGTTTCAACATGACCGTAGAATCCGATCTCTTGAGCCAGCTCAGGTCGTGCAACCTCCCACGGGTAACCTTCAATACCTCGCCAAGAGTCTGGTGCTTCTTGCTGCCTGCCTTGTTTAAAAGATTGTTTGAATAAGCCATATTCATAATGGAGCCCATAGCCAACCGTGGGAAACTCTTGTGCTGCACACGAATCCATATAGCAAGCCGCTAAACGACCTAAACCACCATTGCCTAACGAGGGGTCACGCTCTTCCTCGAGTAAATCAGAGATTGAGTGGCCTAATTCTTCCATTGCTTCTGCCACAGACTCATAGATACCCATGCTAATTAGGTTATTTCCCGTTAATCGTCCGATAAGAAATTCTAAAGAAAGATAGTTCACGCTTTTGGCTTGCTGAATTCTTGGGTCTGCCTCGGTTGCAAGTAAGTCACATGTTGTAAACTCCGCCAATGCACGCCCCATAGCGAGGTACCATGCTCTATTATCAGCACGAGCAGGAGTTTGAGCATAACTCACAGATAAATGCTTACGCACACTCGCTTGAAACGCTTCTTTATCAAATTTTTTTTGTTGAATTGGTTTCATAAAACAGTCCTTATTGTCCTTGTTCATATGCATACCAAATATCGTGCATCGGTAATACCAAACACACATCATCCCTGACCATGTTCATTGGGGGGATGAGATCACCAACCTAAGGGGGCGTAGAAAAAATGAATCGAGTTATCTACCCAAGTGACCTTAAAGACTTGAGTAAAGATAGTCGACGATCTAAGGGGCAAAGTGCCTTATTTAGTGCAACATAGAATGTAATTCACATCTACCTCGGACAAAAAAGAGAGCTTGATCGCATATTTAGGGCGTAGTTAATCAAAGTCATATAAGTGGGCAAAAATTAGGAAGTGGATCAATTCAGGCATAATGTTGATAACGTAACATGGCGATACCTAAGTGACTCCAAGCGACTGGGGATAACACTAAACTTTTACTTTCACGCAATTTTCACTTTCACTCAATAAAGTGACAACATTGACGTTGCTCAGATAAGGACATCATGACGAATGTGGATACCATCAAAGCTTATTCGTCCAAGCCATTCACAACATTCGATTACACGCCCACGTCTATTAAAGCTTCTCAGACAAGCATCGAATAATAAATTAGTGCTCTTCCGTTCGCCCGCAGGGTATGGCAAAACCACCATCGTCACTCAATGGTTAGCGGATAAGGCTCATGTTGGTTGGTTCAGTATCGATATAAACGATAATGATGAGTTTTACTTTATGAGCTATTTCGTCCAAGCCCTCAATAAAGCGACAAAAGGTCATTTTGAAAAAGTAAAAAAGCTCACTGAAAAGCGTCAATACCACTCACCAAATGCACTAGTTAGCGAAATCGTTGCTGTGATAACACGATTTAAGCAACCTTGTTACCTTGTCTTGGATGATTACCACTTAATCAAAAACCTTCAGATTCATGAATCGATGCGCTTCTTTATAAAGCATATACCGGACAACCTCACGCTCGTTGTGACAAGCAGAGCAGCCTTACCTCTAGGGACAGCTAACCTCCGTGTGCATGGCTTATTACTGGAAATTGACAGTTCTAAATTAGCATTCAATCAGGAAGAAACGTTGCGTTTTTTTAATCAACGCAACAATAAAGTGAACAAAATACAAGCCAGAGATATTTGTCATTATGTCGAAGGTTGGCCTTCTGCTCTCCAGCTCATCGCTCTGCAAACACCAATGCAAAGCCCTCTTTTCACCCAAGATGTTATCACGAACTATCCATTTGACCCTTGCCATGTATGGGATTACTTAATGGAAGAAGTGTTTGAACTTTTAGACTCGGACATACAACACTTTTTAATGCAAGTTTCCGTTCTAGAACACTTCAACGAAAAGTTAGTGCTTACTTTAACGCAACGAGCCGATAGTTTGAGCATGCTTGAATCACTCAACCGCTATGGGTTGTTTATATACCCTCTAGAAGGAGAGCAAAACTGGTATCGCTTTCATAATTTATTTGCAGAGTTTTTGTCTCACCAACGTTTAACTCGTCTCCCTCAATTAGAGAAGACACTGCACCATCAGGCCGCACTGGCATGGGTGGAACAAGAAAATCCATACCGGGCACTTGCTCATGCTCAACAAACAAAGGACTCTGACTTAATCATTGAGATACTCGAAGGCTATGGCTGGAAAATGTTTCATCAAGGCGCACTCACTGAGCTAGAAAGTACTATAGATCAACTTGATCGCGATCTTCTCTATCATCATCCGAAACTGTCCATTCTACAAGCATGGTTAGCGCAAAGTCAGCACCGCTTTGATCAAGTTTCTGAACTACTTTCTCATGCAGAAGTTGAGCACCTAAAACGAAACATTACTCTAGGGACTAACTACCAAGGTCAATCGAACGCATTACTTGCTCAAGTTGCCATCAATAGCAATGACCCTCAAAGAGCACTTATATTAGCCGAACAAGCGTTAAGTCAATTAGACTCCACGGTATATCTCAGCCGAATCGTTGCAATTTCAGTCATTGGAGAGGTTAACCATGTACTAGGACGACTGGATCAAGCCCTGTCCATAATGCAACAAACTGAAAAATTGGCTCGCCAGCATCAAGTGTACCACCAAGTTCTTTGGGCAATTCTTCAGCAAAGCGAAATCATGGTCGCTAGAGGTGACTTTCAAACTGCCTATGAGCTTCAAAACACGGCATTCCGTCTGATAGAAGAACAACAGCTACAACACATCCCCCTGCATGAATTTCTTCTCCGCTTGAGAGCTCAACTTTACTGCTCTTGGAATCAGTTGGACGAAGCAGATGTTTGTATCCAAAAAGGCCTTAGTATCATAGGTGAAAACCAAAGTAACCACTTACATTGCTATTCTATGTTAGCCAGAACTTCTCTCTTAAGAGGAGACCTTGATCGCGCAAGCAACGTTGTTGAACATATACAACAGCTGATGCAACACTCTCTTTATCACGCAGACTGGGTTGCTAATGCTTCTCTATCTTTATTACTTTATTGGCAAAAGAAAAAAGACACCAAAGCGATTCAAAGTTGGCTTGAGCAGGCGATAAAGCCCAAAGAGGCAACAAACCACTTCCAGCAACTACAATGGCGCAATGTTGCTCGAGCCTACATCAGTTTACATCACTGGGAAAAAGCTCATCAGGTCATTGATTTTCTGCAAGAAGAAGCAAAGCGTCATCAGTTGCTAACCGATTTCAGACGAAACTCAGTTATAGAAGCCGTCCTGGCTTTACAACAAAATAATGAACAGCAAGCCATATCAATACTACACAAAATCATAGATGTCGATCCTAACAACATCATCATCGGCGAACTTCTCTATGATAAACATGTAATTGGTCACTTATTTTCGCCACTTATCGAAGCTAAAAAGTTAAAGAGAAAAGTAGGCCAGCTTACAGAGAGCCCATCAACCCACAATAGACATAAAACTGAAAGCGATATCTCTTTTAGTCAGGCATTGATTAAACAATTGCTCCAACATCCAGATATACCAAGCTGCATAAAAACCAGCCCTCTGACTCAGAGAGAATGGCAAGTTTTAGGGCTTATATATTCTGGTGTAAAAAATGAACAAATTGCACAGAAGCTAGATATCGCAGGAACCACCGTTAAAACGCATATACGTAACCTATATCAAAAGCTAAGTATCACAGAAAGAAAACAAGCGATTCAAATAGCAAAACAATTACTACGGCTAACGCAATCTTCTTCATCCGATAACACTCATACTCAGTGATACCAATGCAACAAGTTTTTTTGATGAATAAATCAAGATCAGTGCAAAATGCAAACAAGATAAGAAGTTGGTTGCACTTACGTTGAGATAAAAAAATAGCCAACCGCAAGAAACGCGATTGGCTTATATATAATGTGAACAATATTCATTCACTAACAACGTCAGTTGGCTAGGTGACCCTCGGCTTAGTAAGGGTCGAAAAACATTATGCATTAATCATGCCATGTTGTGAATACATTTTTTAGTGATTCGCATCACACTAATTCATTATCAACTGAAAGAGCATTGCAAAATGCAAAAGCAAAATGCAAAGAAACAAAGCAAAATGCAAAAAAAAGTACAGAAGTGGCAAAAGTGTTACTAATTCAACTAAAGGCAAACGATCAACTGGGCTAGCGGTACATAATACTGAAGCTTGCTTTACTCTTTCATACTTTTTTCTGCGTAATATTTGTATACTCATACCACCTATACCATTTAATTATTTGAGCAATGAATTATCTAATCACCTTTTTTAAAGGAATGGCGATGGGAGCTGCAGACGTGGTTCCCGGCGTTTCTGGCGGTACCATTGCTTTCATTACAGGTATTTACGATACCTTACTTGAAAGCATTCGACGTATTAACCCAGCACTTTTTTCTCTTTGGAAAAAAAATGGAACAAAAGCAGCCTTTCAACATATTAACGGTTTTTTCCTTCTTTCACTGTTTGCTGGTATTTTCACCAGCATTGCAACTTTAGCGAAGTTGATTACTTGGCTGTTAGAAACGCATCCGATTCCTATCTGGTCGTTTTTCTTTGGTTTAATTTTGGTGTCTGTCTACCATATTATTCGTCAAGTTGAGCAACGTGACTTAACCCGTTTCCTTACCTTGTGTATTGGCGTCGTATTTGCCTACAGCATTACCGTCTTAAAGCCACTTCATATGGAACCTTCAACCATCAATATCGTTTTTGCAGGTGCTATTGCTATTTGTGCGATGATCCTGCCAGGCATTTCCGGTAGTTTCATTTTGTTACTTATAGGGATGTATACCCCTATTTTGGCAGCGGTTAAAGGTTTGCAAATAGACGTATTACTCCTCTTCTTGAGCGGCTGCATCATTGGGCTTCTATCTTTCTCACACCTACTCTCATGGTTACTCAAAAAGTTACGTGATTTTACTTTGATGTTCCTAACTGGGCTTATGATAGGTACCTTACCTAAAATTTGGCCTTGGAAAGAAACGATCACGTGGCGAACTAACTCCCACGGAGAACAAGTCCCACTATTGCAGCATAACCTTACCCCAGCGGAGTTTGAGCAAATCACGACTCAGCCAGCACAATTAGGATTAGCGATTATTATGATGCTTGCTGCTATTGGCCTTGTACTTAGCCTAGAAAGGTTTGCCAACAAGTAACCTCTGCTTATACCCAAGTAACGTCATGATACTTGGGTATAAGGCTAGAAATTGTTAAATTCGAACACTAATTGACCTTTAACTATTAGTATTCTCCATTTTTAGTGACAAATGAGTCAATTTATTAACAATATCTCTGATTCAATGTTTTTATATGTTACGATATAAAAATGTAAATATTGTAAGACGCTATCTCGATGAAAGTGTTACAACTTGCTGTCGTTGTCTTGATGCTTATCGCTGGGTACTTTGCTCCAAGTGCTTGGGAGAGTTTAACCTCTAAAACAGATGTCACCCCCCTAAACGCTTACTGCATGCTATCTACAACACCGTGTGTACAGCAAAATATTGTCATGATAAGCCATGCTGACTTCGCGACGCCTTTTAAGCCATTCAAAATTGAAGTTGAGTGGCCGAATACCACACAATCGCAACTTGTTCTTACATTAAGAGGCTATGACATGGAAATGGGAAAACCTCAGTTTACATTACACCGAACCCCTCAAAATACATTTGTAGGGGAAATTGTGCTGCCTATCTGCACACAAGACTCGATGATATGGATCGGTGAACTTTCTGACGGAAGTACGACCCTCCATCCTGCTATAACAATGAAAAAATAAGGAATTGGAATGAACCGTAAATGGGCCCTACTGCTTGTGGTGACTTTTGTTTTAGGTTTTGCCATCCAAGCATATATAACGGATAAGCCAGCCACCGAAGTGCAGCCAAAACAATCGATTTCAGAACCTAGTAGTGTATTAATGGGTGAAAACAATCAAGCCGTTGATATTTTTGATACTGATGATACTAGAATTCGTATTGTTTACTTCGGATTTACTCGCTGTCCAGATGTTTGCCCGACTTCCTTAGCCATGCTAGCTGGTGCACTGAACCAAATTAGTGAAGAACAACAAAAGTCCTTCCGACCAATTTTCATTTCACTGGATCCAGAACGCGATAATGCAGAAACGTCAGCACAATATGCCCATTACTTTCACCCGATGATTGAAGGCCTCTCTGCCCCCTTAGATATCACGACGCCTCTGGCGCATAAGTATGGTGTACTTTTTCGCAAAACGACTCTCGAAAACTCTGAATTAAAGTATACCCTTGACCATAGCTCATACTTCTACTTTCTAAAGCCAGACGGTACGCTTATAACAAAAGTACCGCATACCCTGACGCCAGCGCCAATCGTTGACGCCATTTCAAAATTGACTGCTAAAGGAAAACCTAATGAAAGCTAAAAACGTCGTCAAAGCCATCGCATTAAATGTTCTACTATTGAGTTCATTTGCTCATGCAAAAGCGGACATAACAGTACAAGACCCTTATGCTCGTGCAATGGCTCCTGGCGCTGCGACCAGTGCAGTTTTCGTCACATTTGCGAATGAAGGTAAAGAGAATATTGATATCGTAGCTGCTGAAACACCTGCGGCTGGCAAAGTAGAATTGCACGATGTCATCAAAGACGGAGATATGATGAAAATGCGTCAAGTCGATCATATCACTCTAGCTGCTGGAAGCAGCACAACGCTCAAGCCAGGCAGTTTACACATTATGCTTTTTGACTTAGTAAAACCACTTACAGAAGGTGAAACGATCGACGTTAACCTGACTTACAGCAACGGTGAAAAGCAAACTTTCAAAGCACCAGTGAAAAAAGTCATGGCTGGTATGAAGAAACATATGAATCATTAATATCACCATTAAAGTATCGATGCTCAAGCCTTCTGAAAGGCTTGAGCAGATAGCCTCATAGCTTATACTGAAGAGCAACCTTTTCGCGCTTAATTAACTCTCCTCCCTAGTTTAGTCCCCTTACATTAAGCCTTAAGTATTAACCATTAAGAGCAAGCATCTTGAATTTACTTGGGTATAAATTACTTTTTCTGAAGAAAACCCTTTTCTAACAATGATTTATTTAACATTTTATTAAAATAACTAACAACTAAAACTAGACACAAAATATAAGCCAGTTAATATATATGTTATTCAGCAAAATTATGGCTGATTTTATAAAAAATAATTAAACATATCTTCTTCATATGAGTGACTAGCTCCTCTCACTCGGGGCTGATAACTCATAACGATGAAGAAAACTTATCATTTGATTGCAGGAATGAAGTATGCAAAACAACAGCCTTGTTGCGCGGTTTTTCCGTGGCAACCTTGTTTATCAAATCCTTATAGGTATTTTACTGGGAGCGATACTTGCAGTAGCCGCACCAGAAAGTGCTAAAGGCATCGGTATCCTTGGAAGTCTCTTTGTTGGAGCCTTAAAGGCCATCGCACCAGTTTTAGTCTTTATTTTGGTTGCAGCCTCTATCGCTAACCAAAAGAAAAACCAGCATACTTACATGCGACCAATCGTTGTTCTTTATTTAGCTGGTACCTTTTTTGCTGCTCTGACCGCTGTTGCTCTTAGCTTCCTTTTCCCTACCACTCTAGAGTTTCATCAAGCAGCGTCTGGCGTAACACCACCTCAAGGCATTACTGAAGTACTAAAAACCTTACTGTTTAAGTTGGTCGATAACCCGGTGAATGCTTTAGTTGAAGCAAACTACATCGGCATTCTGGCTTGGGGGGTAGGCTTAGGTCTTGCTCTGCATCATGCTTCAGATACCACTAAAGCCGTTTTTGAAGATCTTAGCCAAAGTGTTTCTCATATTGTACGCTTCATCATCCGACTCGCACCATTTGGTATTTTTGGCTTAGTAGCTTCAACCTTTGCAACAACAGGATTTAGTGCTCTAATAGATTATTTGCATCTATTAGGTGTTTTGGTCGGCTCAATGCTTGTCATTGCCTTGATTGTCAATCCTGCAATTGTATATTTCAAAACAGGGCAAGACCCTTATCCATTGATCTTCCGATGCTTACGTGAGAGTGGAGTCACTGCATTTTTCACACGTTCAAGTGCTGCCAACATTCCTGTGAATATGGCCCTATGTGAAAAGTTAGGCTTGGATGAAGACACGTACTCTGTTTCTATTCCACTGGGTGCCACAATTAACATGGGTGGTGCCGCAATTACGATCACGACTCTAACGCTCGCAGCTGTTCATACTCTAGGCATTGAAGTTGATATTATGACGGCTTTACTCCTGAGTCTTGTTGCTGCTGTCTCTGCTTGTGGCGCTTCGGGTGTGGCAGGTGGTTCATTATTGCTTATCCCAATGGCATGTAGCTTATTTGGTATTTCAAATGATATCGCAATGGAAATTGTTGCTGTTGGCTTTATTATCGGTGTCATTCAAGATTCTGCTGAAACTGCACTGAATAGTTCTACTGACGTAGTATTTACTGCTGCTGTTTGTCTGTCAGAACAACGAAAGAAAGCAAAAGAGCAAACGGTATCTGAAGCACAAGCCCTTGCTAAAGCGAAAATCGTAAAAGGTGAGGCCCAAACAATGGCTGAAAACGAGATACAGAAGCAGCCTAATGCACAAGAGAAAGAGCAGGATTAATCCAACCACTGCTCAATACAAAAGGGAAGCGACCATCGCTTCCCTTTTTTATTCTAGCTGACCCGTCCTAAATAAGGTTGACACTTACTAATCAGGAAATTGGAACGTGCCAATACACTTCATTTTAAATTAAAACTGAGGGGGCTTAGTCTGCTGGGGTTGCAGGAAAGTGTGGGTAAAATCCAGAGCATCCTTTGACAAGGGCTTTTCTTCAAGCTTACTGCTGTTTTGTTGATCATTGATAGAAGTTAAATTCTCTTCAAAACTCTCAGGTGCGTTTGATTGAAACTCTTGCACACCGACCACTTCGCTAGGAGTAAAAGGAACTCGTTTGTAAATCTTATCTAAAGCTCTAATGATTGTATGAGGTTTTAACGCTCCAGATGACAGCTTGTGCAAAATTGGCTTAGCAATAGATTGAAGACCAACGACAACATCAATCCCGATTTGACTCGCAACATCATCACGTAAGGGTCTTGCCTTATCGAAACCGAGGCTCGTGGATAAAAACAGCCATATGTATGCGATAAACTTACCAGTGTCTTCTTGCTCAAGCCACGCTTCACCAGCAAGATACATTGCTTCAACGTGACCATCTTCCGCTGCTCTTTCTAGCCAATAACGACCATTCAACAAACTGTGTTGAGCACCAATACCCTGCAAATAACACCGGGCAAGGTTAATTTTTCCTTCCGTACTGCCTTGCTCTACTGCTTTCACAAACCAAGATAGTGCATCATTTGGTTTAGGATGCGCATTCTGTGGTGAGCTTTGCCACTCTCCCATATAAATTATCGCAGGAAGGTAGCCTTCCGTAGCAGCCCCTTCTATCCATTCAATACCTTTTGCGATGTTTTTTTCTACTCCAGAGCCAGTAACAAGCGCTGTTCCTGCAGAAAGTTTAGCCTCAAGGTCTCCCTCAATTCCTTTAATCGCAAGACGCCAGAAGTTAATCTGCTGCTTTAAAACAATATCATCACGCATTCGTTCACTCAGGCGGATCACTCCGTACATGCCTGTAACATTATCTAAGTGGGCCGCTTTTTTGTACCAATACAGAGCTTTACTTAAGTTACCTTTTTCCGCTTCTTTCGCTAGGTAAAGTATGGTTGGCACGTGGCCAGTTTCTGCTTTGAACTCACGATCTTGCTGCTCTTGCTGTCTTGCTTTCTGTATCGCCTGCCGATAGGCGGCTTCACGTTGCTTTTTTTCGGTTTCTAAGCGCTTTTTACGCATAGATAAAGAGACCATCCAGATGAAGATTAAAATCAGTAATAAACTCGTTGCAATGATCCCAAGGCCCAAACTACTCATACGCTATCTCAATGAATTTAAAAACCATACTCTCCCTCCCCTCCATAAGGCAGTTAGTAACGTATCTACTCGCCATCTCTATCAACTTAAGAGTCGAAGAAAGAGTATGTTAAATCACAAGCCAGTGATTTTTAACCTCTCGCTTGTATTTATAACGGCCGATTGAGTCAAATCTGAAGTGTAAATTGATTTGATTAAGATATTACACCCATATATTAGTTATTTACTCCAAATTTGTTCAACAAACTCTGGATGGTCGACATATGGGTTACGGTTACCTTGAAATAGATATACAGCCTGATTACGCTCTCTTTCTTTGAGACTCACTGGGTCATTTTTATGCCAACGTATCAAAGTTACTAGCATCCAAGGTTCGAAAACTCGATCTTTACTCCCATCGAGTACAGCATCGGAAGTCATGGAGTTTTTTTCCCAACGATGAATCACATCTTGATATCTCGTTGCCATATAAAAATAAGCTCGAGCAAAATCCCCTTTAAATTCATCGATTGGTTCAAATACCTTGCCATTATAGTTTGAAGCTCTGCTAGAAAAACCTAATTTAGAACCATTTTTTGATACAAAAACACTCTCACTCACTTCACCAAATGGCCAATTACTTCGCTTGCCATTCACATAACCATCTGACGCAAAGATGTGGTGGGCATCTGAATTCATCGGTTCGATTTTCCCCCCAAACCAACTTTTTGGAAATGCGTGTTCGCGATTATAACAGTCCCCCTCCTTTCGATACTGACCACATTGGTCCACTCTTGATTGATAAATAACCGAGTCTCTCTCCAGTGGAGACTCTGTATACATATCAAGCACAGAGTGATCTTTTTCGTAATAACGATCCTTGTCCGCGTTATTGATTAACGCCCATATCGCCGAATAACCGCGGCTTTGATGATGCCTAATGATCTGGAATAGCTCTGTTTTTAATTCATAACCTGTTTTATCGTTCGTCGATTGGTAGTATTGGTCTAGTGTCGAAGGTGAAGCCTTTCCCTCCAATGCAAAATGCGTTGTCTGATTTGCCTTAAACTTACGACCTGATGCTAATCGAGCTGATTCAGACAATAAGAAATACGAGCCATAGCCACTGTCACAACACATCCCATCACCATAACTGTCCGTAATGGTGAACTGATACTCTCCATCATCTAAGCACATTTTGGTTTGATAAAACTCAGATCCAGTGTAGTCATACCCTGAGTATAAAACTTCAGAGTGGTCATTTTTTAGGATCCAACTGGTTTCACCGCCATACTTATCTGTCATGATATTGAGTACCACTTGATTAGATTCGCAGTCTGAAAATTGGTTTTCAAGTTCGTTTCCGAAAGCCAAGAAGGCACAAAAAGAAACTAAGAAATAGAGAAGTGAGTGTAAAAGTTTCATTACTGATTCCAAATGATGATGAACAAGAGCCACATCCTGAGACTCAAAGGAATGATAATACAACATTTCAGAAACAAATTTGTTACACAACGATTTTTCTGTTCTTCTTTTCTTTACACGGAATTCTAATGAGTAAAAGTCCGTTCAAGTGTCTTTAAAGCAACATGGTTAAGACTTTGAAGCGAATTCTTTGGAGCAATACGTCAAATCGTAGTCATGTTTTTGACTCACAGGTGTTGACCTAACTGAAACAAAGCTTTTTACTTATGGTTAATCTTAAACCTGTAATAGATTTTGACTAAGAACCTCTGATGACTTCCTCTCATTCTCGCCCTTACCCTCTGGGTGCAACCTTAACTGAAAACGGTTGTAACTTTGCCGTACATGCCCCAAATTGTAACGAGATCCATCTAGCTTTATTCAATGATAATGGTGACTTCGTTTTACATGATCTGGCCAATGATTCTGCAGGGATTCGTCATACCTTTATCCCTGCAATAAAAGCTGGCCAGAAATACAATTTCATTATCAGAGAGCAAGAGCAGACCTTAATGCTATCTGATCCTTATGCAAAATCTATTGATGAAGAGCTTACTTACGAACCGCCTTTTGATGCTAGCAAAAGCTTCAATTTAGCAAAGTGTGTCGTAGTCGATGATCACTTTGATTGGCAAAACACAACTCATCCTCGTATTCCTAGAGAAGAAATGGTTTTGTTTGAAGCTCATGTAAAAGGCGTGACTCAACAGCATCCATTGATTAATGCCAATCGAAGAGGACGCTACCTCGGGCTTGCCTCTCCAGAGATGCTGAGTTTCTACAAACAACAAAATATTAATACTCTCCAACTTCTGCCCATCGCTGCTTGCATGCATGAACCACACTTGCTCGCAATGAATAAAGTGAACTATTGGGGCTATAATCCCTATCTATTCATGGCTCCTGATCCAAGATATGCCCAATATGATGCCGTTGATGAATTAAAAACCACAATCAGAGAACTTCACAAACATGGTATTGAAGTCATCTTAGATGTGGTCTACAACCATACAGCGGAGGGGGGTAATGGACCGACGACTTTCAATTTGAAAGCACTTGATCCCCATTATTACCTAAAACATGGCGAGCATTTTGCTAATTTTACAGGCTGTGGAAATACGGTCGATCTCTCCTATCAGCCCGCGTTAAATTTAGTAATGGATACCTTGCGCTATTGGGTAACGGAATTTAAGGTTGATGGATTTAGATTTGACCTTGCCGCAACCCTTGGCCGCCAAGGTGAAGAATTCAATCAAAAAGCGGCTTTTTTTGCCGCAGTCGCTCAAGACCCTGTGTTAAAAGAAACGAAACTCATTGCAGAACCGTGGGATATCGGCCCAGATGGTTACCAAGTGGGTAACTTTCCTTTTGGTTGGAATGAATGTAACGATAAACTGCGAGATATCACTCGAAGCTTTTGGCGAGGCGATCAAGGTTACCTTAAAGAATTCGCCACAAGGCTAATGGGCTCAAGAGATATTTACAGTGCGGCTAACTGGCCTCATAAGTTGACCGTAAACTACATTACTTATCATGATGGCTTCACACTGCAAGACTTGGTTTCTTATCAGCACAAACATAATGATGCTAACGGTGAAAATAATCGAGACGGACATGGTGATAATCGTTCCTGTAACTATGGCATCGAAGGGCCAACAACCGATATCAGCATCACCTCAACCCGTGAAAAGCAAAAAAGGAATCTAATTGCCAGCTTATTGTTTGCCTTTGGCATTCCACATGTTCTTTTGGCCGATGTGTTATCTCACAGCCAAGGTGGCAACAATAACGCTTACTGCCAAGATAATAAAACCAGTTGGCTGGATTGGGGCATTTCAAAGGACAAACAAGCATTCAGACTTTGGTTAGCTGAGATGGTTGCGCAACGTCAGCGCTACATGGTGCCTTTTATACGCGCATTTAGTGGCAAAAATAGAAATAAAAACCGAATTTTTTGGCGCTGTCTAGATGGTACCTTGATGCGCCACGAAGATTGGAACCGCGTTAATTCTGTGTCTCTACATTTAGGCGCCGGCAAAGATGGGCAGGAAATGGTTTATTTGATCAATCAAAGTAAAACTCCTGTCAACTTTTCACTTCCTATTGATCGCAAACAAAAGTGGCAAATTCTGTGTGATACAGCACAGAGCAGCATTGGTTTAACCTATGTTGAAGAGGAAGTACGGGTTGCACCAGCCTCAATGATCATCCTTTACTATCAAGAATAGAGATATTAGAGACTAGAATCTCAACCACTATATCTACGATATCATTGCCGTGCTTGAGAACTCAGGCAGTCTTGTTGAGCGGTCACTTGGGTATGATATAAAAAGATAAAGCGACCTTTTTGTCGCTTTATCATTATGCTCTTACATTTCTACTTTACTGTTGCTGAGCAACTTTTACTGGTGGCTGAATAGAACCCTGATAAGAGAAATCAAATTGAAGCCCTTTCGCATTTACATCAAACGAAAAGTCTGCAACTAACTGACTCTGCAAACTCATAAGAATGTCTTCAGGAACAGGCTCACCCGTGATTTTTGCAGCGGATTCCATCACTTCTAGCATACGAGTCGTATCTAAAGAAAACTTCATCAAGCCATTCGCAGTAAGAGGCTGCTTCATCACTTCTTCACTGACTTTCTCTGCATTCTCTCCATGATACAACGCAAGGTGTTCGTTGTTTAGGCGAAGATAAATATCCATTGGCTTACCAGTATAAGCCTGCAACATCTCACCAATATTTACTGGCTTATTGTCTGGCTTAATAGTGACTTGTGGTAAATTCGGCGCCAATCCCTGTAACATATTTAATAACTTGCTTGGGTTATCCGCTGCCACTGAAATGATGGCATCAAGTTGACCTAATTCAAGGCCGTTCGGTCCACTGGTATCAACATCAATCCCAAACATTTCAATACCGACACCTTTTAAACCTTGAACCATACCAGAACCCATGCTCACCGCGAGAGATGGGTTCTGCTGATTAAGCCCCTGCTGAGCTTTAGCTAAAAAGCTACACTGGTAGCTTGGCATCGTCAAATCACTCCAGATCTCACCGACAGCAGAAGCGAGAGCAACAGCATCTATACCTAACGACACACCAAACATGCTGTTATTGGTGTGAGAATTGCTCACAACGCCACGAATCGATTGGAGTGCACCAAGAATCGCTTGGTTATTTGATTCAAACGTAACGCCTCCTTTCATACTTGCTTCGCCTTTTTCAACTTCATATTGTGAGTAAGCGACCATTTGTGGCCAGTTAGCAGCGATCTGAGAAAGTTCGTTATGGCATTCTGGAGCGCGAGCTTTTTCCAATTTAGAGGCAATGTCCAATGTCATCATTTGACGAGCCATTCTGTTACCATCTGAAGATGTTAAACCCTCAACAATCTGACGAAAGTCCACAAACATAAATGCGTTGTTCTGCTCGCCATATTGATCTTGTAACTCTGTTAAGCGCTCAGTATCTAAGATACTCATTTTGGGCTTGGTCAATCCAAAAGCTGTTTTGAGTGGGTTTTCCGCACCAAGACTTGGAATATCCAGCGTGACGGTCAACACATTATCAACCACACCAACAGCTAAATTAATTTCTTTGGTCTCATTTACATCAACAGCATCAGCTGGGTCAGTTGCATCAGAGGTTGATTCTATTAGCGTGTAACGACGATATTCCACCGATTCGAGTTTGACCATTTCATGCTTAACATTAGAAAGCGCTTCTTGCTTATCTACTGTTTGCCAAAAAGCAGCAGGGTTTTCGAGTGGTAGTTTGTACACAGGGACCATACCTACTGTATACAAGACGGGGTTAACCAGATCGCCGGTACCTAAAAATGATTTCAGTGATTCTGGAGACGTTGATGCAGACATATAAGCATCGATAAAGTTAATGAGAAACTCTTGCCCAGGCGTCAACTGCTGACCCACAAATAGATCAGCCATTGGTTGCTGACGGGTATACCCAAAAGCATTTGCATAGTCATAGTGGTCAATTGGTTGAGTTAAATATGAAAGAGCTAAGGTATCTGCTGGCACTTGCGAGAGTAGCAAGTCTGTTTCAGCACTCTTTGGATCTTGATTTTGGTACCAGTAACCTACTCCCGCAGCTGCTGCACCAATAGAAATAGCTAATAATAATTTTTTCACGACCAACTCCGTTGTTATGTTTGGGTATATGATAAGTTTTGGTAGTAAGCACTACTAAAATTTAGATTAAATTCATATAATTACATATTATAATATTCTAATCCCTCAAGTAATATCAAGATACTTATAACCCAGTGTAAAGATTATAAGGAAAAATGCGAATTTCATGAGAGGATCAGTGACATCACCATACTCCATATCCAAGTGACTTAAAAATGCTTGATTCAGAGCGAGGTCACTGAGTCGGATTCAAGGAAGACAACGAAGCGGAATAGTATTCTATTCCTTATTTTTGTAAGAAGAACGGTTATCTGATGCAAGAAGTCGGCTCAGTGACACGCTCCCAAAGGGCGAGCGACCTAATTCTCAGACTTTGTTAACGATTTTCAATGTAGAACGACTATATATTCGTATCGTTACCGCGCCTGAGAGCTAAGGTCATCTCGCTGAACATAGCATCTTGAGGTTACTTGGGTATATATTGATCTAAATCACTATCAAAGTCTTCATTCTGTAAAAAAATACGCCCACCAGATATGCTCATTAACACGCATATCATTTTGCACCTTTGTCCTTTATTGAGGTTATACACCCGAATGAAATTAATCACGACTTTATTAGCAACAGCGCTTGCTGCCACTACAATGATTGCACCTGCACATGCTGACGATAAGTTTACCCTTGGACGCACTATTCTGCTTGAGCACGGTAACCTAGCAGCCAAGATCCCTATGATTGTGTGTCGCAATACTAACGCTATAAAGATCAAAGCTGAGAAAAATCTAGAGTTGAGAAAAGCGGTAGTGAAATTTCAAAATGGTGAAGAACAAACTATCCATTTTCATCGTGATCTTAAGAAAGACCACACCACGGATTGGCGCTATTTTGGCTACCGCCGCTGTGTAAAAAACATTGATGTTTATGGCAATTCTAAAGGTTCAAAAGCCGGAGTCCGTGTTTACGGCAAAGAAAAGAACGACTAATTTATTGATTTATAATCGTTAATATACCCAAGTCACCTCAAGTTACAGTCTTCAACTTGAGATGACTTGGGTCAATATTACAAGACGACAATTCTAAAATTAACTTAGTCAATCTTGGCTAAAGCAGGCATAAATCGCGTTAAAGCCTTTTCACCATTAACAGGTACCACATTCAATCGACCCGAAGAAGCATTAAGACCATACTGCTCACCACTACCATCAATAAAGCGGCTCAATAATTGCTCTCCTTCCCAATACCATTTCTGATTCATGGCAAAAGAGCATTGCTCAATGGCAAGGGATTTATCATCCTGAACGCTAAGGCATAGATCATGCCCTGAGCGGCTTTTATAACGTTGATAATTATCCAGACCCCATGTTTGATCCCAGTTACCATTACACTGCGATAAGAGCACTTCCTCATTCTTTACCGTAAGGCATTTGTCATTACTTTCTAGTGTTTGTAAGTAAACATGTGCTTCTGGTTCAAATAGAGGATGCCCCCAATCAATGACCACATTAGCCTTAATTAAATAATGATGAGTATTGACTAGTTCTGCAGAGGCTTTTTGGCTAAACCCATCATAGCTGACATTGCCATAAATAATTTGTGGTGCGACGAAAACCGTAATTTCAAAGTGCGTTGTACCAATTTCATCCGCAGGTGCTTCGTAAATTAACTCCATTTTTGGATGAAAGTTTGCATAGGCAACAGGGTTAATCTTTTTTAGGTCATGGACAAAACTGCTGCCCCACAATACATCTTTCCATGAACAATCATAAAGCCCCCGACCACCGAGCGTTGAGTTACAAAGATTAACATCATAAACGTATTTTACTTCAAACTTTGCATGATTGGTTAAATTAACAATCTTATAGTCACTAGTGTTATATACGATTGTCTTTTTATTGGTATAAGTGTAAGAACCACTTACTTCAGGAGAAAACTTAGGTCCGAACTCAC
Organism: Vibrio azureus; assembly: GCF_002849855.1. Taxonomy (NCBI): domain Bacteria; kingdom Pseudomonadati; phylum Pseudomonadota; class Gammaproteobacteria; order Vibrionales; family Vibrionaceae; genus Vibrio; species Vibrio azureus. Next base: position 162,639 of record NZ_CP018617.1, on the reverse strand, counting down.
CTATATCTGCTTTAATACTGCCATTAATGCCAATAGTAAAGCCCGTCGTATCTCGATGTTGGTAATTTTTATTTTCGTTTAATGGAAACTGTTTATAAATGGACGGAGTATAACCTGCGATAGGCTCTACAGAGATGCCATATTCTCTTGCAAAACCACCAATAAAGTCATCACGTTCCGTCCAACTCGTAAAACGAGTATGCTCTTGAACAACTCTATCACTCACGTGTATGCCTGCTCCGGAGTTATCACCAACAATAAAACTGACATATTTTTTATTTTCTGTTGATTCACCATTAGCATTATTAAAAACAGAGCGCATTTGTGCAATCTCAAATCGAACATCGACTGACGCATTGGCATTACAGAGATCAACTTTTCCATAATCAGCTTTAAAGCTTTTATCAAAAACACACTCCAAACCATGCTTAGTAACATAAACCCCTTTTTTAAATATGGGTATATAGGGTTCAGCAATAGCTTGACTAGAAAAAATAACATAAGAAATAAATGCTATTGAAAACAATTTTTTACTCATTTTCTTCACCTGCTTTAGAAATCTTTGAAACCACATAAGCAATGCTTTTTCGTATCACATTTTTCTTATCTTCCATAGATACCGAAATGTTATAAAAGCTACTATCTGTATTTTTTTTATTAAAAGCAATAAGTGGGGCATCTAAGCCAAATTTAATTAACTGCTGAGACATAATCACTCTCTTTTCATTAAGCTCTATATCTGACATGTCCAGTAGTAAGCTATGACCATTTTCAATCTCTTTGTATACTGAGATTACATCAATAAATGAAATGTTATGTAGATTAACATAAAGTATATCTTCATCTTTCATTCTTCCCATATAAATAGAATTAGATTCTTCGAAAGTAGGCCATGCATATTCTATCAATGAGCTAAACTCCCCAATCGTATATACATGCGCATTGGACACTCCTGATGATAGAAAAGAAATTAACAATAGGACATTTAACTTTATGCGATTCTTCACGTTAACACTCAAATAAATAAAATTATTAAATTGTAGTTTTAATATTACCCAAGCAAATAAAAATTGTAAACAATCATTAATTACCAGCCATTAACTCTAATAAATAATTTAAAAGCCATTCGTTTATTCCAGTTGTATCTAAATAATTATAGTTTTGAAATAATGGCAGTGAATAAAGCTTTACCATAGTAATACCTGCTTACATACTAAAGCCATTTTGAATCAATACTCAACGAGCTCAATGGCTAGTTATTGACTATGCTTTTATCAACAACGTTGACTGTGATAGAAAAACACGGCAAAGATCATAAATTACAGATGGTAAAAGAAAGATTCGTTGCCTTTTAGGCAGAAGCTTTTAAACATACATCCAAGTAACCTCAGATACACTGAATCAAACATAGGGAGGTTACTTGGGTATAACAACAAAAGTCAGTAGGTCGCCCATGACAAGAGCTACGCACAAAGCAGAATCGAAACCTTACTTGCATTCTCTTTCAAGTAACAAACAGCCGTATTATTGGAAAATGCTCGGTGTTGTCATCTTCTGTCTTGTCATCGCTGCAATTCTTAAGGTGGGGATAGGCGCATATTCCAACTTTATTGCTCCAAACAATGTTTATGGCCAATGGGTAGAAATAGATGCCCCTCCTTCCCAAACAGAAAGACTCACTCTCAGCCCAGAGGGCGTGTTTCGTAATGATCGGCTCATTGCTACACAGTTTGACTTTGACGGTACATTCATCACCATTAACCACAGTATAGGGGAGTCAATCTATAAGCTATCTGGGTCTTATGTTTCTCCTCAACTTCATCGAATTACCCCCCCTCTCCCTCGACAGCGTTTTACTCTAAAAAGTGAGCAAGATGCTAAGGTAGATTCCGCCTCAAGCTCACAAGTTCAACGTCGAGCTGCCCTCAGCGAACACTTCAGTGCTCAGTAGGAGTGACAACGATCAGGCTCTAGTCACTGCACAGTGATTGAGAGAATTAACGATGTCTACACTCAAGACACACACTATCAACAACTAAAACCCAAAACTACCACACCCAATTAACAAAAAAGCAAACCATGACTGGATTCAACGCCAATTATTTATAGATACTTGGCTCAATACGTCATTTTTATGCAATTCCATGTCGAATTTATGCGGTTTTTGGATAAAGCTGTCTAATCTTGATTTATTTTTTTTTGAAAAAAAAAAAGTTTCTGAAATGCTCAAAGTGATGCTTTCGTCATTTATGTAAACAAAACGTAAATGACGCAGTAAAAGCAGCTTATGTCCCTTAACTAACGGACATGGACCCAGAGTTGAGAGAGAAGTTATGATTAGATTTAATCTATGTGCAGTAGGGATTACTCTAGCACTTACAGGAGCTGCCAATGCAGCACCAACCGCACCAAGCATTGATATGTATGGCTCCAATAACCTTCAATTTTCAAAGATTGAGTTAGCTATGGAGACCACATCTGGCTATAACGACATGGTTACCTACCATGAAAAAGCGAAAATTAATATCAAGTTTAATCAATGGAGCGGTAAAACTGGCGACACTTATAATGTCTATTTTGATGGGGCAAAAGTCGCAACAGGAGCAATTAAAGGAAGTCAAACCACCGCTTCATTTGAATATCAGCAAGGCGGACTTTACCAGTTAGAAATCGAGGCCTGTGATCAATCCGGCTGTTCGAAAAGCGCTCCTGTCGAAATCACTATCGCTGATACAGATGGTTCTCACTTGAAACCGCTGGCTATGAACATTGATCCAAACAATAAAACTTACAACACCGATCCAAGTATTGTAATGGGGACTTATTTTGTTGAATGGGGCATCTATGGTAGAGATTACACCGTCGATAATCTGCCTGTTGATAACTTAACCCATATTATTTACGGTTTTATCCCTGTTTGCGGTCCTAACGAGTCACTTAAAGAAGTTGGCGGTAACAGTTTTAATGCCCTGCAAACCGCATGTCGTGGTGTCAATGATTATGAAGTTGTCATTCATGACCCATGGGCTGCCTATCAAAAGAGCTTCAAACAAGCGGGTCATGAATACAGCACACCTATTAAAGGCAACTACGCCATGCTGATGGCGTTAAAACAACGTAATCCTGATTTAAAAATCCTACCATCGATTGGGGGCTGGACACTCTCTGATCCCTTCTACGATTTCGTTGACAAGCCTAAGCGTGACATTTTCGTCGCCTCGGTAAAAAAATTCCTAAAAACTTGGAAGTTTTATGATGGCGTCGATATTGACTGGGAATTCCCTGGTGGTGGAGGTGCCGCTGCAGACAAAGGTGATCCAATCAACGATGGCCCCGCTTATATCGCCTTGATGCGTGAATTGCGAGCTATGCTCGATGAGCTGGAATTAGAAACAGGCAGAACCTATGAGCTGACTTCCGCTATCGGAGTTGGCTACGACAAAATTGAAGATGTAGACTATGCTGACGCCGTTCAGTATATGGATTATATTTTCGCCATGACTTACGATTTTTATGGCGGTTGGAACAATGTCCCTGGGCATCAAACCGCTCTATATTGTGGTACGTTCATGCGCCCTGGCCAATGTGATGGCAGCGGTACAGACGAAAACGGCGAGAAATATAAAGGCCCAGCCTACACTTCTGATAACGGCATACAGTTACTTCTCGCTCAAGGCGTTCCCGCCAATAAACTCGTACTCGGCGCAGCCATGTATGGTAGAGGTTGGGAAGGTGTAACACCAGACACATTAACAACGCCAGATGATCCAATGACAGGCATTGCTACAGGAAAACTGAAAGGCAGCGAAGCACAGGGCGTCTGGGAAGATGGGGTGATCGATTATAAAGGCATAAAGTCCTACATGCTTGGTGAGAATAACACCGGAATCAACGGTTATGAATACGGTTATGACGCACAAGCCGAAGCACCTTGGGTTTGGAACCGTTCAACGGGTCAGCTTATTACCTTTGACGATCATCGCTCAATTCTTGCTAAAGGCAACTACGCGAAAACATTAGGCCTTGCAGGGTTATTCTCTTGGGAAATTGACGCCGATAATGGTGATATTCTCAATGCGATGCATGAAAGCATGGCAGGTGGTGTCGTAATCCCTCCTAACCGTAATCCTGTGGCCAATGCTGGAGCAGATCAAACGGTTGTCGGACCGGCTCGTGTCACCTTAGATGGTAGTAGCTCAAAGGATAGCGATGGGACCATCGAAAGCTATTTGTGGGAACAAGTTTCAGGTAATAGCATGCCGTTACTTGATGCTAATAGCGCAACATCTAGTTTTGAAGCGACCAAAGTAACCGTTGAAGAATCATTGACCTTCAAACTTACAGTGACAGATAACGAAGGTGCGCAAGCTTCTGACCTTGTCACTGTGATTGTGACACCAGAAGGCACTACCGAGCCACCTAACAACGCACCAATTGCTCAGGTTTCTGCACCAGCAACCGTCAACGCTGGTGATGTCGTTATCCTCGATGCTTCAGCTTCGAGTGATGCTGACAGTGACTCACTCACTTTTACTTGGTCAGTTCCGTCCAACATTGTTGCTGAAGTTAATGGTGCCATCGTGACCTTCACTGCTGATGAATACACACAAGATACTGTTCTTGAGTTCACCGTCAGTGTCAGTGATGGTCAAGCAACGTCTTCTGCGAGTGCAGCCGTAACCGTAAACAAGCACACTAGTGGAGGCGATACTTGCCAAAACGCATGGGATCCGAACACCATTTATAATGGAGGCGATACGGTAACCCATGCTGGAAAAACATGGGAAGCCAAGTGGTGGACTCAAGGAGACGATCCGGCAAAATCAGGTGAATGGGGCGTTTGGAAAGAGACTGGCCCGGTAAACTGCGTTTAACTCATTATCTATTTAAACCTTTCTAAAAGGGCAGCACTCGCTGCCCTTTTCTTTGATAAAAATAAAACCAAAAAATAAAAACAATTAAACAATTGATTTAATTATAAAATATAAATTAATAACCAAAACTACCTACCAGTAGATAAAAAAGTTGTTGACGTCATCCATCAAGGATCATAAAGTAACAACCACAGACAGGGAGTGAGAACGCAAACACTCCTTTTTTAGAAAATTAATAACTATCTACTAGAAGGTAGAGTAAGGATTCAATATGTTTAATACTTCTTCAATTGCACTTATCGTTGGCGGCTCTTCTGGTATGGGTAAAGCTACCGCTGAACGCCTTCTTAACGGCGGTGTACCAGTAATGATTTTGTCTCATGACGCACAAAACCTGGCTGAAGCGAAACAAGACCTTGAAGCAAAAACTAACGGCCAAGTTGAGACTGCTCAAGTTGACCTTTACGACCCAGCTGCAGTGCAAAGCTTTATTGAACAATTGAATGCAGAACAACGTCACATTGGTTACTTGGTTAACGCGGCTGGCTTCTTCAAGCCTGTTGATTTCCTTGAGCATTCAGAGCGTGACTACGACCTACAACTTGATATGAACCGTGCTTTCTTCTTTATCACTCAAGCAGTAGCGAAGAACATGAAACAACACGGTGGCGGTGCTATCGTCAACATCGGCTCTATGTGGGCACACCAAGCGATTAAAGCAACGCCTTCATCTGCTTACTCAATGCAAAAAGCAGGTTTGCATGCTCTAACTAAAAACCTAGCGATTGAACTGGGCGAGCACGGCGTACGAGTGAATGCAGTTGCTCCTGCTGTTGTGATGTCAACGATTTACAAATCTTTCATCGCAGAAGAAGAAATTGAATCAACACTGAAAGGCTTCAATGAATTCCACCCAATTGGCCGCATTGGTTCAACAGAAGATGTTGCAGACGCGATTGAGTACTTACTGTCTGACAAAGCGTCTTGGACAACAGGTACGGTACTGAATGTTGACGGCGGTGTAATGGCAGGTCGTAACCAGTAATCACAACGTGCGGGGCTACTTTTACGACAGGTTTAGCAAAGAAACGCCCATCTAAAGTGAAATAACAGAGCCCTCCCCCAAGTATCTAAGAAACTTTGGGCAGAGGGCTTCTTTGTTATCGTCTAATGTTTACAACGTCTCATTAATCACGCCATTGCTGACGGTGAGCATCTGTTTGAGTGGTTTGGCCGGCGCATCTCGATACCACACTTCAGCCCACACTTGAGTAACATGGTTAGGTAAGCGCATCGAATGGCTGTAGCCTCCTTGGTTATCTAAGGTCGATAACACAATCCGCGAAGCGTAATCCGGACGACCACTGGCAGCATCAAATTCGGTGTACAACGAAAGATACCCCTCCGCACCCGCAGGCTCTGCCACCGAAAGCGACACCTCCACTTTATAATCCGTACCAAAGTTAAATCCTTTTTGTGCCACGAGTTCCGCCGTTTCCGCTTCTTCCAAGGCTTCACCGTACAAGGCTGGTGTCGGTGTGCTTGGCGGAGCACTGGCTCCGCCTCCCTCACCGCCACCACAACCGACCAGAAGAGCGGATATTGCTAACGCACAAGGCGTCCAAATTGATAAGTATTTCATCTTACTCTCTCCTGTTAGTTGGTGATGTTCAACACATTACCCATACCATTGCCATGCACGGTACAGTAGTAACGCAAGCTGTCTGGCGCATCCATTGGTACTTGGAACTTCACTTGTGAACGCATGCTGCCCGCATCGCCACCGTATGACATCACCCCACTGGTGTACGGTTGGTCATCGGTAGTACGAATCGCTAATGGATGACCGGCATTGGTGCCTTCATGTTGTTCAAACACATAAGTGCGGCCACGTTGTAAGGTCAAGCTTGGCGCTTCTACCCCATTGAGGTAGTACTTACCGCCCGACACCGTCACATGCATCACGCCGTTGTCACTGCCGTAGTAACCGTAAGACGCTTTACTTGGCGTGTACCAATCCGCAGATTGCGCACCACTGGTGGTCACAAAGGTTGGGAACTCAGGATAAGTTTGACTGATGTCTCGGTATTCCAGTGAGTGAGCCCAATCGTCGGTAATGATGATACCCCATGGCAATTGGTTGCTATTACGGTAGTACACCGTGCCATCGGAGATGTCATCCCCTTGAGTAAAGAAGCTTGAGGAAACCGTATCCCCGACGGACGTCGGCGCTCGGTCTGCGGTGTGTATTTCAAACTCACGACCTAAACCACCACCTGGAGGCGTTTCACGCCAGCCACCGCCACCAAAGATGAATGGGTCATAGCCGCCTGGCATTGAGCCGGTTTCAATAAAGGTCGACGAAGGTTGCGCACTGGCCAGTGGCATTTTCGCGTTAAAGGTAAACTGCACAGGCTCATTCAAACAGTGTGATTCGGTACGATGGTAATCACACCCACTGTTGAACGTCAGTGCATTTTTCAGGTCGTTACTGGCTATCACGATAAGCTCGGTCGCATTCATATCCAGCATGGTGCCGACTTGCGTTTGATTACGGTAGAAGCGTGAAGACGCAGCATCAACCATCGCACGGTCAATACCCGGGAAGTGCAAGGCAAAACCGTTGTTATAGCTTGCGCCATAAGCGGCCAATTGCCCCACGACATCAACGCGGACCACATCGCCATTATGAGCACTGCTCTCATGCAAAATCACTCGGTATTGCATCACCACGTCATTCAAGTCGTAGTCACCCATCATTGGCCAGTTATCTTCGAAGGCCGCGGTATACCAGCCCGAAGCACTCGGCAAGTAAACGTAGTTCACGTCACCTTGGGACACATTGACTGCGTAGTCCTCGACTTCACCGCCCCCACCAAAGCCGGTTGGACCAAGGTCTTTCAGCGCAGAAACTCGACAACGCATATAGGTAGTGCCTAGCTGTGCATCAATCGGCACGTCCATCACAATGGTGTTGCTGCCATCGCTCAGCGCATGATTTTTCAGAAATTGCTCGTCAGCCTCAAATTGACCCGATTGGTTCCAATCCGTCCAACATTGCAGATACGCCTCATCGCCACCTGTGTTCGCTAGCACTTCAATCACAGAGGCTTTACCGGTTTCAAATGGTGTTTGAATAACCACGCCGTCTTCATCGTTACTGCCTTCGTTATCGTCACCATCAGCATTGGTACTTGGGATACCATCTGGGTCAACATCCGTTAAGGCGCTGCCTAAATGCAATCCAGACGTCACAATGTGTTTTGGACCATCATCCGCCGCCAAGGTACCATAACTTTCTGGTGCGTCACCAAAGTCGAAGTCATCCAAATTGGTACAAGTATTATTCACCGAGTAAATACCACTCACACTGAGGTTATTCGTTACGCCATCTACGTCACTGGTGAGGGTTAAATCTGCGGTTTGGTCCAGATTACAACTGGCTGTATTGGCAACCGAATCAAAGCACACTTCTGCTGCAGGTCCAGAAAAATCAATATGAAGAGTCGGAACCGTCGTTTGCGCATTAACAACAGGGACTGCGACAAGGTTGTATTTCAAAGAATCGTGGGCATTAAATGTCGGAGTATTAATGTCCAGTGTAAAGGTGGTTCCGGTTAAGCCACCTAGTACATCAACCGTTTGTAATAGATTGCCATCGCCGTCAATGAGTTCCAGTTGGACACTTGAGTAGTCGCTGCTGGTGATGTTTTCAATCACCACCGTTGACCAAGTGGTGACGGTAGCAGAGCCTGTCGCACAGTAGTTGTTTTGGGGGGTAATGCTGCCGGATGCTCGGCCATTCTTACAACCGGACAACAGTGAAGATGGCAAGGGTTCAATATTGGTATCTAACCGGACGCTAAGGGCAGCATTCAAGTTGTGACCACCGAGCCAAAGACAGCCAGCACTATCAATATGCACACCATATTGCGAATTACTTGGTAGATCGGTAAACGTTATGATGCTTTCCGTAGCCCAGTTATAGGCATACAAATCATGTCCGGTTGGAAGAAAGGTTATTTTCTGTCCCTGAGAATTAGTAAATTCATCAGCAAACCCGTAGCGAACAACGTTAGTAAAGCTGTGAGGTGAACTCTCTCCCGTCAAAAACGAAATACACTCCAACGAATGCGGGCCATAACAGATCCTATCTGGCTGTGACTGAGTATCATACCCAATAAATAAGCCACCATAGACCGCAGGCGCGTCTAATTCGGCATACGGCCAAGGGCTATTACACAAGGCGTCGGTTTGTGTGTCCCAACAAGCTAAGTGAGTATGGGCAGCAAAGTAGATCCTATGGTCGATGGCAACAGAAGCATTACGGATATATTTAGGACCCGGTGTAGGAATACCAAGTTGTTTAGGGTACCCATCACAACTCGTGGCTAAATCTAGGCTAAAACAGTAAATTTCATCTTTCGTTGTTGTAGCATAAATCTTATCTCCGACTCTCATTGGTCGGGAAGTCATATTCCCATCATCACCGATAACTACGTCACCACATTGAGTATCATTCATCATATCCCAACAATTAATACCGTAATATACTGTCTGTCCGAGGGAATTATGTCCGAGACCATTTTGGTAGAGCTTATCGTCTATCTCATCAAAAAAGTTTAATTCTATATCTGTTATGTAGTGACCATCAAAACCGCCAAATGGAGAAGGCCTAGGATAGCCTGGACAAGCTTGGTTGGTTTGAATTTCATGACAATACAGAGGGTTCGGTTCGTTGGGATTATGGAAAACCAAAAAGAATCGGCTTCTATCTTTCGTCACAAAAGGAGTAACGCCATCGCCACTCACTCCAGAAATGACGATATCACCGATACTGAGTACCTCTTTAGAGGTAACATAAGGATTAAAATTATCAGCACTGACCGTAAACCCAGTACTAGAGCTGGAGGTCACCGTAAGATTATTCGGCACTTGTATCGAGCCAGCCACTAACTCATGGGCACCGGGCAAACTTGCTGACATCGAAAATGAACCAATGGGTAAACTGCTGGTTGATAAGTCATAAAAAGCGGCCCAACTTATTGGGTTTGGAGAGACTTGGTAATTCACCCCTCCCGCCGTGGTTTGATAATCTCCTTCTAGAGTAAGTGGGTTAGCCTGCACTGCTGTTGGCAGAGCAAGGGAAGATAACATCAGTAACCGTCTAAACATAAGTCTCTCCATTCTCCCCGATATATCACTGACACCCGATTAGTAATATCAATATCAATATCAATATCAATATGAGAATCTAGCCGACTCCAGCTGGGGAAAGTCGTATTCTTAGTTGTTTTTGTTTACATCAGGTAAGAGAGAGCATATTTGGTGCCAGATGTTTAATTAGACGTAATTTGAATACAGGGTCTCATCATCACGTGAAAAAGCAGAACAATGATTATGCGATTCCAAGTAATAAACATATGACGAGATAGAAGAGATGAAAAGGGAGCAATAGTATACCCAAGCATCTTGAAGTCACTTGGGTATATAAAATCATTCAACTTAATTGAAATGAGTTATTTTCTATAAGCAAGTCAAAACCACGAAACACTTCTTGGCTCTTCATTACTCGGCCATGGCCTTTTCCTTGAGTCGATATCAGTTCGACATTCTCATTCGTACTTGCTGCATGGACTGAGACATCATGGCGGGTAAACTTATCTTGTATATCATGGACAATAACAGTACGCCCTTTGCGTTGCGCTAAGCGCTTTTTGGGATTGACCCGTTCCAGTGGGTAATCAAACTCAGCCTCTAAGTCACTTGACCTAGAGGCCTCTCGATTAGTAGGCCTTGTTAAAACCACCATCAAGAATATGTTCTGCCCTGTCATATGGTTCGCCAGCGGCCCTAACAAAGCAATTACAGCCTCTGTGACATCATCTACAGAGGCGTACTTTTTCAGAGGGATGTTAGCAACTTCGTTAACCATCAAGTCTTCAAAGCTGATCCCTTGAGCCTCTGCTTTATCCCGCATTTTTTTAGTGTAACTCTCAGTCATTACTCCACCGAGAGAAATGGTGTTAACCGAAATTTTCTGGGCAGCTAAAGACAACGCCATTGTCTTTGCTTGTCCAACCCAAGCACTTCTTAAACAATTATTTGTAGAATAATGTGTTAAAGCATTCTTAGAGCTAAGACCGGAAATCAACACGATCTTGCACCCACTGTTTAATGCTGAGTTCTCTACAAGCTTTTTAATGAGCCTCAAAGGTAATATAAAATACTTTTCGTACAACTCTCTCCAGGCTTCATCGTCTGGAAAAACACTGCTTGAAGGGGGGATTCTCGGGATGATAAATACCAACCCATCCAAACCACCAACCTCACTGTGGTCGTCTGCGCATTGATCGATAGATTCTTTGTCAAAGAAGTCCAACTGGTGAGTCAGCACACTATGATGCTCAGATGTGCCGATGGCCTCAACAATACTGTCTAATTTCTCTGTATCTCGAGCGGCAAGACAAAGTTCATTGTCTGCAGATAATCTTTTAGCTAGAGCTGAACCCATATTACTGGTAGCACAAGTGATCAATATTTTTTTCATTTTCAAACCCAATTTTATTATGAAAACACTTTCAATAATGTGGTTTCTGATTGTTTACTTATTTCAAGCCCTATTGATTTCGATTTAACTTGAAGTACAAGTTGATAGCTCTTTTTGTCTTTCTTGGTCTGAATATCACCAAACTCTTTAATTAATGAAGAGTTAACCAATGTAGATCTATTCAACCGAACCAAATCGAGGCTTTCAGCCAATGAACATCGAGGGCGTTCTTTCTTCCCGTTCGTATAGACGGTATTGGTATAAGGATGTTCATACTCCGCATATAAGAGATCTTTGTTTATCGCAAAAACCCTCTTATTACGGTCTATTATTTTTCCAATATTAGTCAACCGCGCTTGCTGTAAATCCAGCAATTCGATTTTATGCGATTCCAAGTAATAAATATGTGATGAGATAGAAGAGATGAAAAGGGAGCAATAGTATACCCAAGCATCTTGTGGTCACTTGGGTATATAAGATCGTTTAACTCAATTGAAATGAGTTGTTTTCTGTAAGCAAGCTAAAGCCACGAAACACTTCTTGGCTCTTCATTACTCGGCCATGTCCTTGTCCTTGAGTCGATATCAGTTCGACATTCTCATTCGTACTTGCTGCATGGACTGAGACATCATGGCGGGTAAACTTATCTTGTATATCATGGACAATAACAGTATGCCCTTTGCGTTGCGCTAAGCGCTTTTTGGGATTGACCCGTTCAAGTGGGTAATCAAACTCAGCCTCTACTTCAGATACGACGGCTTTGAATAGTTTCATCGAGTAACCAGATTGCTTGATCCGGCCAAACATATCTTCAACATAATTCAACACTGGGGCTATCAATAAAAAGGGTTTATCTTTGAGCTTACTGTGTTTGCATTCTAAGGCTGAAGCCGTCCCCATACTGTGACCAACCAAACCTGCAACATCCTCAACAGAATCAAGAATATGCTCTAACCCGTGAACAAATGCAGGAAAATGACCATACTGGCCGTCACTTTTACCATGAGCTGGCTGATCATAAGCTAACGCTGTGAAACCGCATGAAGCAATATATTCCATTAGTGGGAAAAATTGACTGGCTGAACCAGACCATCCATGCGTCAAAACCCAAATCGGGCCGCTTCCCAAACTGTAGGTTTTAATGATGCCGTTAAAGCCTTTCACTTCACCATACACAAGACTCTCCGGTATATGATTTTTAGAAGAGTTTTGGGTTGGAGTTAGCAGCAATCGACGAGCAGCACGTTTTGCATGGGATGGTGCTAAAGTATGATGTAGGCGTGTGCTCACGTTAACCAAGCTGCGTTTAAGGCTAAATCGCTGCGAAGTATTAAAATAGATCTTTTCACTCATGTGATTTCCTTAATGATCAGCACCATGCTTAACTTTTTATCCGTTGAACTGTTTCAATGGGTTAATCTGATTCTTTCATACAAATCGGACACCAGAAAGAGTGATCAACTTCTCACTCCATAATGCCTTCTTTCCACTTCGTCTTCAATTGATAATCTGTGTATTTATACCCAAGTAACCTCAAGATACTGTATTCAGCGGAACTACCTTGATGTAGGAGAAAGTCTTGCCAATCCAATTTTGATAGAACCTACGAATCAGTGAACTGACTGAATGCCTTTTCAAACCTTGCATCAACTCTAACTTTGGTTATTGGTTCAATGTTATTCATCATTTGCTTGATTTAACACCAGTAAACGCTTCGCTGTAGCTGCTAGATTGACCGCAATTTTTCCACTTATTTAGGTAACGCTATGGCAACAACACACAAAATTGCCAGTTTAGAATTTGCTCGTATTATCGCTATGTTTGCCATTATCGGCCTGCACTGCCAAATGGCTTTGACGTACTGGCATTGGAATGAATTGCCTTGGGTAGGCTATGTCATTAACCAGTCGGCACGATTTGCCGTTCCCCTCTTTTTTCTTATTTCTGGCTATTTAATTCAACCCAAATTAAGCACGACACCTTTTGCGACATTAAGAAGCTATGCTCAACCCTTGATGCGTATTTGGTTGATATGGAGCGCCTTCTCTTTGCTGATGCCGTTTAATTGGTCAAACGTCTCTAAAGTGGGCTATTTCGCTGAACGACAAGCCTACTGGTCCAAGCTCGCATTAAGCCCCATCAATTCCCTATTAGAAGGTGGGTTGGTGCACTTATGGTTCATCCCTGCGTTAGTCATAGCTGTCGCGCTAATTGCTTTTCTTGTGCGTGTCAAATTAGATGCACTTATCTTACCCGTCGCCTTGTTACTGTATTTTTACGGAGTATTAGCAGGCAGTTATCTCACTCTTACTGACCTACCCAGCCCATTCCTGACTCGTAACGGTCCGTTTTTTAGTACTCTTTTGGTTGCTTTAGGCTATTTAGCTAGGCAAGCTCAGTGGCAGTGGTCTCGCTACACGATCCTTGCTGTACTTTTCGCAGGGCTCAGCTTACATTTTGCTGAAGCTTACTCATTGATGGGATATGGAATTGCGTTTAACTCCCATGATTATTTATTTGGCACCGCAATTTGGGCGTTGGGGGCATTTATGTGGCTTCTGACTCACCCCAATTGGGGAAATATGCCATGGGTTTATAAGTGGTCATCAAGGATATTAGGGCTCTATGTGTGTCACTTATTAGTTATTATTACCTTGAGCAACATTGTACGATTCCTCAATTTCCAAGGGTTCGAGCGAGATATCTTTCTTTATCCAGCAACCTTAGTTGTTAGTAGTTTATTGATCATTGGGATAGAAAAAACACCATTTAAAGCTTGGTTACTTCGCTAAAAAGGCTAAGCAGTCCTATTTTGCCTTTCAATCAATTGCCTTTAGCGACACAAACTCAGAGGCAAGGTGTTGTGTTATCACCAGAGCGCCTAAAGATGCTTAGTCCTCGGCATCTTTAGGCACTCAGTCCTTCTTCAGAAAATACTTCTCTGCACATTATTCTTGTACCCAGTGTCATCAAGGTACTGAATTATAAGTGAGACTTACCTCTCACTCGTTAAAATTATCATTTTAATGGCCTAATCGGTTGCAGCCACTCACAACAAATTCTGCTGAGTTCCACTAAGATCCCTTCGGGCTTTTTTAGGTCCCAATCACCCTATTTACTCATCATTCAAACGACTCTTTTCCAATCCAACAAGAGGGAAGTACCGATGCCACTCTATTTTTTTGCCGCTCTGTTTTGCGTGCTTTTTTCAAGTGCGAGCGTAGCTGCAACAAACAGTGACCTCAACTTAGTAAACTCAACCGTCGGCTACGCCGCACTCGCTTTTTTTACCATTGCCTACCTCTTGGTGATGTTAGAAGAATACTTACAAATGCGTAAGTCTAAGCCGGTTTTATTAGCGGCTGGATTAATTTGGATTCTTATTGGTTATACGTTCGCTCAGCACAACCAAACCGCTATTGCACAAGCAGCTCTCGAACATAATCTTCTTGAATATGCTGAACTGCTGTTGTTCCTATTGGTTGCCATGACCTATATCAATGCCATGGAAGAGAGAAGGCTGTTTGATGCTTTACAAGCTTGGATGGTCGGTAAAGGATTCAATTTTAAGTCACTCTTTTGGTTAACCGGTGCTCTGGCTTTTGTCATTTCCCCCATTGCTGATAACCTAACGACGGCCCTTCTAATGTGTGCCGTTGTCATGAAAGTCTCTGGCAATAACCCTCGCTTCGTCAATTTAGCCTGCATTAATATTGTTATTGCTGCCAACGCAGGTGGTGCTTTTAGTCCTTTTGGTGACATTACGACACTGATGGTTTGGCAAGCGGGCCACGTCAACTTTATTGAGTTTTTACCTCTATTTATCCCTTCTTTACTCAATTACATTATTCCTGCAATGATCATGTCGATGTTTGTTCCAAACACTAAGCCAGATATCATGCATGAGCACGTTGAAATGAAACGTGGAGCAAGACGCATTGTGGCTCTATTTATTATTACGATTGCCACTGCAGTAGCCTTCCACGCTGTTTTACACTTCCCACCCGTTATCGGCATGATGATGGGCTTGGCTTACTTACAATTTTTTGGCTACTTTCTGCGCAAAACTCTCAAGCACTCACTGGCAAAGAAAGCCGCTGTTGCAATAGCCAATGGCGACGATAGTGCGCTGAAACGATTAGGCTCCGTGGTTCCCTTTGATGTTTTCCGCCGCGTCTCGCATGCCGAATGGGATACCCTACTTTTCTTCTACGGCGTCGTGATGTGCGTCGGCGGCCTCAGCTTGCTTGGCTATCTTGAGCTGGTTTCTAATGTGATGTACACAGAATGGCACCCTGTTTGGGCTAACGTCATGGTAGGAATTCTCTCTGCTATTGTCGATAATATTCCGGTGATGTTTGCTGTTCTAACCATGGATCCAACCATGTCGATGGGGAACTGGTTACTCGTGACTTTAACAGCAGGCGTTGGGGGAAGTTTATTATCTATTGGCTCTGCGGCTGGGGTTGCGTTGATGGGCGCGGCTCATGGTCAGTACACCTTTTTCGGCCACCTGAGATGGGCACCCGTGATTGCATTGGGGTATGCCGTCAGCATCGTTGCGCATTTATGGTTAAACGGGCACCTATTTACTTAGCCATAGAGCTTGCTGCTCATCACAAGCCCAGAAGCAGCAAGCTGTATTGATTAAAATCCAGAGTTAAAACTTTATTACCTAGCAGTGAGTGATGTGATTAGCTCATCACTCACTGTACATTTTTCATCAACGTCTCAGCCTCCAGAGTGAGTAAAGCTTGCTTACGTTCTACTCCACCAGCATACCCTGTAAGTTTGCCATTCTTTCCAATCACACGATGACAAGGTACAACAATAGACAGGGGATTTTTACCATTTGCTAAACCGACAGCTCGGACAGCATTAGGGTTACCAATTTCGTTCGCCAAGTCTTGATAGGTCCATGTTTCTCCATAAGGAATGGCCACTAAAGCTCGCCATACTTGATGTTGAAACTCAGTCCCTGTTGCTGCCAAAGGCAAATCAAATTGGGTACGCAAACCCGAAAAGTACTCATTTAACTCATTGACCGCCCGACTCAGTATCGGATGAGATGGATCGTACTGACCCAAATTGAGCGGCTTTGTTGTACATGTTTCGAACCAAATACCCAATAAACCTTGTTCATTAGCTTGCAACGTAATGTTACCTAATGAGCTTTTCATCTCACTAAAATATGTGTTCATGATTGATTCCATAAGTGAAATGTAGCGTAGCTTCCCCAAGGGGAAACGTTGTTAGCATTAATCGAAGGCTTCATTTGCATGGCTTTTTTTATCATTAAGTCCTTGTCTAAAAAGCAATCAGGCTGGGATTGACCACGTAATATTGCATAACTCACCGTCCAAGGTCCAATTCCTTTCAGCTCAAGCCATTGCTCAGGGTTAGAGTCTGGGTTTTCAAGCATATAGTGAGCAAAACGCACCAACGTGTCTTTACGACTTTGTGGTATACGCAAAAAACTCACATCAGCTTGGGCAATCATTTCAGGCGTTGGAAAGTAACGTTTCTGCTCATCTTCACACAAGGTACTCGCTAACAAGTTCAGTTGCCCTATTGCCGCTTTGACTGATACCTGTTGGCCTAGAATCGCCCGAACCCCCGCCTCCCAAGTATTCCAAACACCTGGAATACGCAACCCAGGAACTGAGACAAGCTGTTGGTCAACATGCGCTAAGTGCTCTTCAACATGCTTTATATCAGTATCTAAATCAAACATTCTCCGCACCGCTGATACTAAGTATTGCAACTTAGTCATATCTTCAATGTCAAACGACATTTCAAGCTGACCATCGCCTTGCTTAACCTCAAAATAAGCACAACAATCATCGATCATTATGTGTCTCTGGTAGCTTTCTTGAGTAACTCGTTCAACTCCATCAATGGCACGTACTTGATAAAATGCCAGCATATGTTGCCAGTTTAATTGTCCTTTATAAGGTAACGCTAGCTGATGAGTGGCCATATTAAAAAACTTCCTTCTTTTTACTTGTGAGGGGGTCAACTTAAGCTTTTTTTGAAACGCATCGTTAAAACGCCTTGTGCTATTAAAACCTGCAGCAAAACCAATCTCGGTAATGGTCATCGTGCTCGTATGTAAGAGTTGCTTAGCAAATAATAATTGCTGGTATTGTGCATATTGCTTTGGGGACATCCCCAAATATTTATCGAACAACTTTCTTAAGTAGCGATCGGTGATACCTAAGCGCGCAGAAAGCCCAATCAAGGAGCCTTGATAGAGTTCACCACGTTCAATCATTCCCAGTGCGCGCTGAAACGTGGTTTCGGTCCCTTTCCAAGCCCATGATCCCGGTGCACTGTCTGGACGGCAACGTAAACACGGACGATACCCCGCTTTTAAAGCCTGATTTTTATCAATAAAGTATTCTACATTTTTTTCTTGAGGTAAATTTGCCGGACAGATAGGGCGACAAAAAATACCCGTTGTTTTCACAGCAATGTAAAAGTAACCATCAAAGCGACCGTCTCTTGACATTCTTGCTTTTTGACATTGCTCAAATGTCAGGGATGTATGAGGATGGATAAACATTATATAATCCCTCCTGTATATAAGTAGATAAAAAGTTATAAAATTAACAACTTAACTTCACACTCAAATAACCTCAAATCAATAACATTGGAGTGAAATGTTCGAACCGACTAGATACGCTAACAATGATTCTACGGTTTAATATTGCTGCGATATAGTCATTTTCGGAACTGAAAAGGAATAATTTTTTGCACTCGATTGTTTGTGCACTAAATTTGTTGCAAGTGATCAGCTTGCTAGGGCCAATAAAGGGAAAGTAATGGATTTACACACATGCATCATTGTTTTAAAAAATAAAAAAGTCATCACCAGCCAGTCGGTAGAGCACTCGATTTGTGTCCTTGAGCACGATTGCGATAACCAGATCTCAGAAATTCAAATAAACACAACCGATGGCACCAACATTCACACTTATTTTTATAACGATATCGAAGAATCGCTTGAAAGCTTAATGAACCTTTAGTGATACACTGGCTTTGGATATCACAAAGTGAAGAAACAGGCGATTACCTTGTCTCTTCTTCACTTTTCATACTACGGAAACGGGTTACGATATTGGGTCGTTAAGCGTTACATCAGCCATTCTCTGCAAACTAAATGCCGTCAGAGGGTCGATCTCTTTCACGATTTGCTCTACTTGTGAGATGGCGACGACCGAAGAACTCGCTTTACGATAACTCAAATAAATCGGACGGTACCAATTTTCAATACCAGAGACCTTGTGCAACTGCCCACTGACCAAAAAAGGATCAACCAACGAAGTCGGAAGATACGCACTGCCTCCTTTTTCCAAAATAAAGTCGAGTGCAATACGTGCTGTTGATGTACGTAGAAAAGGGGTAGGGGCTTTTGAGTGACGCTCTGCATGCTCAGAAGCAAAACGTGTCCCCCAATCAACATAAACGTACTTTTTCTTAAAAACCGTATGTAATGAATCAGGTTCCGTGGAAACGAGCACTAAAACAACATCCGCCACTTTCTTACAATGGAGCTCATCTGCTTTGATTTGGTCGAATGCAAACGCCATATCCAACGTTCGCTCCACAAGACAACGGCTTAGCATTTCACGCCCCATTACTTCCGCCATAAACCCGTAGCCTCCAAAAGAGTCCGTCACAACACTGAGGCAGTTTTGTAGATAAGCATCCCAGACATTTGGCGTTCCGCCTATAGTCAATTGCAGCGCTTTGCCCCCTTCAAGCGACAATTCAAGTTTAGCTTGATGTAAAGTAGACACCATGACCTCTGCATAACTGACTAAGCGCTCACCTGCTGAGGTCAATTTTATGTTATTTCGATCACGAATAAACAATTGCGTATCGAAGTAACTTTCTAATTGCTTAATACGAGCACTCACCGCTGCTTGTGTAATGTATAAATTTTCTGCTGCTTTTCCAAAGTGCCGAACCGTTGCCAGCTCTAGAAATGTCCGAAATACCTTTACATCCATAAACCATCTCCAGGTTATTGTGCAACCAGATTAACAATTAATTTAAATTATGACGACAAAAATTTTTTGTTTCTCTTTTGTAAATTTTAAGCCTAATTTCGCCATAGTTCTTCACACTCAATACTAATAGTTACAGAGGCTGTACGATATGTCTGACACTGAATTCCGTCACGGCAAAAAACGTTTTTACGACAACGTCAAATTCCCACGAGGCTTTGCAAAGTCTGGCGATTTTACTCTCTCAGAAGAGGAAATCCTAACAATTTATGGGGACACAATGCTTGGCTTGGAGTCTGGCGAATTAACCCCTGAAAACTCCGAAGAAAAGCACTTCGTGAAGGTCCTCGTTAACCCAGGAAAGGCAAAAAGCAAATTAGAACGTACATGGCTAAAGTACGTGCAACTTGCACGCGGCCGTAAACGCTTCCATACGCTAAATGGACGAAATAAACCTGAAACGGCTGAAGATTACTCTGAAGAGAGCTTAACCGAAGAAGGCTAAAAGTTCATAAAAACTGATTTATAAATAAAAGCTCAGGTTTCTTGGGCTTTTTTTATCTCCTCACCGAGTCCGATTTTGACACGTCTCTTTTGTGCAGCTAAGTGACCTCAAGATGATCGATTCAGAGCGAGTTCATTTGGGTATACACTTAATTTCAAGGATAAATTTAAACAATATCTCCCTAAACCTTGATCGCTCAACTATCCTCTTTTTGTCTACCATTTAGACAGAAAATAAGTGGCCTAAAAAGCTGTTGCTCGGAAAAAAGTCGAAGTCCGAAGAAAAGGTAAAATTTTGACTTAAAACAATAGCAGTTCACAGTCACTTATTTTATAATGCGAATTAATGTTTCAGGACATCATACATTTCATAACTAGGGGCACAAAATGAGACTTATCCCGTTAGCTCAAGCAGCACAAGTAGGCCAGTGGGCAGCAGCACATATCGCTAAGCGTATCAATGACTTCAAACCAACTGCTGAAAAGCCGTTCGTTCTAGGCTTACCTACTGGTGGCACTCCTCTAGCAACATACAATGCATTAATTGAGTTATACAAAGCAGGCAAAGTCAGCTTTGAACACGTAGTGACATTCAACATGGATGAGTACATTGGTATCCCAGCAGATCACCCAGAATCTTACCGTTCATTCATGTACAACAACTTCTTTAATCACGTAAATATCCAAGAAGCAAACATCAACTTGCTCAACGGTAATGCAGAAGATCATGAAGCTGAGTGCAAACGCTACGAAGATAAAATAAAGTCTTACGGTAAAATCAACTTATTCATGGGTGGTGTCGGTAACGATGGCCATATCGCGTTTAACGAGCCGGCTTCTTCTCTGTCTTCTCGCACCCGAATCAAAACCCTGACAGAAGACACACGCATTGCAAACTCACGCTTCTTTGACGGTGATATTAACCAAGTTCCTAAGTATGCGCTTACTATCGGTGTAGGCACTCTACTGGACTCTGAAGAAGTGATGATTCTCGTGACAGGACACAATAAAGCCCTAGCGCTTGAGGCTGCTGTCGAAGGTAGCGTAAACCATCTTTGGACAGTGTCTGCTCTACAACTACACCCTAAAGCTGTCATTGTTTGCGACGAGCCATCACAACAAGAGCTGAAGGTCAAAACGGTTAAGTACTTCTCTGAACTGGAAGCAGAAAACATCAAAGGCTTTTGATCTTTAACCGCGAAATGTTATCGATTATCTAAAAACCCCGTGCTTATTTGAGCACGGGGTTTTCTTATCTCCAGTCATCAGATTTAATCAATCATCCATCTTATTTGTACAATTAAATCCATATATTAAGCACTAGAACGGATAAGATCATTATCGCCACCGTATTCACAATGGCACCGACCCGCATCATCTCATTTTGTTTGATAAAACCAGTTCCGTAAACAATCGCATTAGGCGGTGTTGCAACTGGTAGCATGAAGGCACAAGAAGCAGCAATACCGATCAGAACTGACATCACAACTGGCGACAAGCCTAGAGACTCCGCGATCCCACCAAAAAGAGGAATCAGCAAGGCAGCACTAGCCGTGTTGCTCGCAAATTCAGTTAACACAACGACAAAAGAGATGATCATAACTATCATCCCAATCACACCAAAGTTCATCACGAATTCACTTAGAGAATTAGCTAAAAATGCACTGGTTCCAGTTGTTTTTAACACATTACTCAGACAAATACCGCCACCGAACAGTAATAACACTCCCCAGTCCGCTGTCTTTTCAATATCTTTCCAACTTGCAACACGCGTAATAACAATCGCTACAATAGCAATCAACGCAATAATAGTGTCTAGCTTGGCAATATCACCTAACATCGCATTCAGTGGCTTGCTGAAGATCCAGCTCACAACAGTAAACAAAAATATCCCAACAGTGATCAATTTACCTTGGTTCCATTCTACTGGTTGGTTATCGATCTCAAACGTATCATTAAGGTTAGGCTTGAACGTAATGTAAAGTAGGACAATGGCAGCAGGAAGTAGCATCATGACCGTAGGACCACCGAAGCTGAACCACTCCGAAAATCCAAGTTTCGCCGCAGATGCAGCAATCGCATTAGGTGCGCAACCAACAACCGTAGCAATACCACCAATACTGGCACTGTAAGCAATACCGAGTAAAACGAAGGTGTAGGTGCTTCGCTCTTTTTCAATATCAACTTTACTCAGCATACCAAGCGCCATCGGCATCATAATGGCGGTGGTCGCGATATTACTGATCCACATAGAAAGGACAGCGGTTGTACCGAACATAAACAGTGTAGCCGCTGCCATTTTTCCTCTAGACAAGACCAAGATTTGGTTGGCAATAATCTTATCCAGCCCCTGCCCTTGCATAGCTGCAGCCATTGCAAAACCAGCTAAAAATAGAAAGACAATCGGGCTTGAAAAGTTATTCAGCGCGGTTGGCGTATCAAAGACACCCGCTAAAACCGCAATGATCGGGATAAGGATTGCGGTTACAGTAACGTGAACGGCTTCAGTTAACCAGAGGATCGCGATAAACACCAACATGGTGATACCTAATACGATTGGCTGTTCGAGAGGTAAAAAGTTGTATAAGCAGAATGCTAATATAATATCAGCAACAATAATGAGATTCTGCAGACTAAAAAAAGATAGACTGCGCCTTTCCTCATTGCTTATGGAATTACTCACATTTATAGTCATTATTATATTCCTTATTAGGCTATTTGCCCGCAACATACTCCCATACATTGATTAATTATATAAATTTTATTGTTATTTATTTAACACACATCATAATAACAGCGATATTTTTGCTTTATATTGGGTGAGTGGTTAAAATTCACACCAAAAAATATTGACAAATCGTTACAAATTGAGCAAATAAACTGATTATATTTTCTTCCTATTAGGTAATATCTTCGCCCAAAAAACAAAAAAACCACAATAAAATAAAGGAAAACCAGTAAACTTCAGTCATTGCCATTTTTTTCACTTTCCTCAATTGACTTCCTATTCAACTGACGTGTAGCTACGATTCAGATGCAGACATCTTAAATTGTCTGAATAGATATGCACAATGAAGTAATTTAAATAACACGTATTTGGAAACGACTACTCAAAAAATCAAAACATAGAAAATAATCCATTGATTACATAAACTTAACTAAGATAGCTTGGTGGTGAAACCATTCATACAGCGACTTCAAATGCTTGAAGGTTTTCAATCATGAATGTTGTTAATAAAAAGGAAGTAAATATGAAAAAGCAGGTAATGATCGGTGTATTAATCAGTGCACATTCACTCGCTATACAAGCAAATGATATTTTAAATATTCCACATAGCACACCAGAAAAAGTTCTGAATGAATTTGAGCTAAGTAATCAAATACTAGAGAGAATGGAAAAAGATGGCTATAAAAAACAAAAATGTCAATTTAAGACAATAGAAGAAAACCAACTTCTATCTTCCAGTTTAGGCGTCAACCCACACAGCCTAGTACAATGTTTATATTCTCGTCCCAATGATGATAGCGCGACACGTCTTGCATTCTGGAACCTAAATATTAATTATGACTCCAATACAGGCCTTTATAGCGCAGGTCGTGAATATACGGAGTATGGTTCATACAATGTTGTAGAGCCTGTAACTTCTTTTGATGTTAACCAATACCTAGGCTCCTGGTATGAAATAGCTCGAATCGATAGTATTTTTGAACAAGGCCTAAGTAAAGGTAGGGCTTTTTACACCTTAAAAGATGATGGGATGGTTGAAGTAACAAACAAAGGCTGGAATGATGCCACCAACCAGTGGCAAGAAGCAAAAGGTACAGCCTATCTAGCAGGTGAGCCAAATGTCGGTTACCTTCGCGTTGCTTTCTTTTGGCCTTTTTATGGCGACTACCGCATTTTTCATCTTGAGCCTGATTACTCTGTTGCTCTGGTAAGTGGTTCAACAACGGATTACTTCTGGCTGCTTTCAAGAACGCCAACATTATCTCAAGAGCGCATTGAGTATTACCTAGATCTTGCTGAGCAGAATGGTATCAAGCGCAGTTCTATCGTTATACAAGAGCAAAACTAACACCATACTCAACCAGATATACCCAATTGATTTCAAAGGCTCTGATAAATCAATGTCAGGGTCTTTTTTATAAAAAACAACCACATATGTCGAAGTGTTCTCCAGAAGCTTTATTCAGGGTGGTGATACGCTACCAAAATACGAGCATCTTGAGGTTACTTGGTATATCAGCATATCCTCATTTCAATCGACCATCACTGTAAAGTCAAATTAAAGTGATAATAAGATGAAATCACTATTAACATCCACTTTATGACTAAAGAAAAAATACAAGAAAAAAGATAGAATTAACTTTGATTTTTATTAAATACAAAAAACGCTGCTGATAATGGTGGAAATTTAAGATAAGTATATTCATATTGAGTTCTTAAAAATCCTTTCCGATAAATATCATCTTATATATACCCAAGTAACTTCAAGATGCAGTGTTCAACGAAACGACCTTTGGGTGTAAGAAGCACTATAAAAGTTTAAAGTAGAAATAATATGCGCATTTCCGATAAAGCAACCATCGATAACTTGCCTTGTTTCATTAAAATCGAACCAGTAGAAAAACCTAATAATACTTTGTATAATTTTCTGGTATGCACAAGTGCTGTGATCGGTCTTGTTGGGGTCATTACTCTCTTTTTGGGTCCAGATACGATTTATTATGACCGAAATGATGGACCTACCCTTTTACAGCTTATTCAGATATTCCCGGGTCCCATTGCTAGTGTAGGCATAGCTCTTCATCAATTATTTAGCCATGTAGTCAATGTGCGTCATTCAAAATATTTAGATGAAATTGATGCTAAAATAAAAAGCTCGATTGATATATATGATAATGATTTACCATCAGGATACAAAATTAGTGTAGATGTGACTGAGCAAGATTTCGTCTATAAATGTTCTCTTAAGTTGAAAGAAGAGTCAAGTGAACAACAGGAGCAAGTTATTAATGAGTAATAGCTAAGACTAAGAATTATTATCAAGTGAAAAAGAACTCCGTATAGCATGCATCGCAAGTGTGTCATTTTTTAAAAACAATAAACTAAATTAAAAATTATGGATAAATCGTTAGCTCCTACCAAACCATACGTCTTAACCGCGCTCATTGCCTTAGGCATAGGTGTATTTACCTACATGATTGGTTTGATCAAATCAAATTTACAATTAAATGAGCAAGGCTACTACTTTGTTGTATTAGTTTTTGGTTTATTTAGTGTCATTACACTGCAAAAAACAATTAGGGATGAGTCCGAAAACTTAAAGGTTACGTTATCGTATAAATATCTAAATATCATTTGTGTAATTCTTGCCTGTGTTTTGATGCTGATAGGCCTTTATAACGAAGAGTCACTACTTTTGAATGAAAAAGGTTTTTTCGGTATCGCATTTATACTCACTTTATTCAGTTCAATCGTCGTACAAAAGAATATTAGGGACCTTGAATACTTCAAAGAAGACGACATAGTATCAAACAAAACAGAAGATTTACCCAAGTAACCTCAAGATGCTTGGGTATAAAGATCCTGCCGAAAGTTAGTATTTTACTCAACACATACCAAAAACACCCCTTGCTTGGGGTGTTTTCATTGCGAATACTTAAAGAATAGCCAGAGCTAGTTATTAGCTCTAGTATGCAAACCCAACTTTTTCCATAATTTGGAGTTCCAGTCCAATCCTGAGTTTGCCTCTGGTTTAAATTCCAGGTCTTTCCAGCGACTCGTATGGGCCTCCCACCAAGGCACGGTTTGTTGCTCTAAATAGTATTCTAAACTGGCTTGCGCCTTGTGAAACTTCTCAAGATTCTCTTCATCAGCTCTAAAGTCAGCCATAGTTTCAAAAAAGTGCACGTATCGATTACGCAGAGCATCTTTTTGCTCTAGAGGAGCTCGCTTTATCAACTCATTAAAGAAATACGTCACTTCTTCTTTCATTGGATGCGATTCTGAACCAAGAAGCAAAAACATCTTCCTATACTCTGCTTCATTATCTTTGAAGAATGCTTTCCATGCTGTATTGTCAGTATTTAGCTTCGCATCACGGTAAAAACGGTTAAAGCGCACCATAGTAAAAGTCAGATCATCGCTCGCAATTTTCTCATTCATCACCTTAGTCACTTTGTGATTTATACCACCTCGAACTCCAACGTGTGCACCTGCTGCTACCGTACCTGAGCCACCCAGATTGATATCAGCTGCTACCGTCTTTGTGTTACGTGAGAACTGCTTGCGCCACCCTTTTTCTCCCTTATAGTCATCAGCTTGACTATATTCTGGTTTAAAGAAACGAGTCGTATGGGACAACGACGCACCCGCTCCGATATCTGGGATAATATCCAACTCACCAGGCAACTCAATCCCATGCTCAGCAATCGCCTCTTTAATTGTTAACCCTTTGACTAACCCTTGTAGTGAACTAGCTATTGTTCCGGTTAAGACAACATCAATATAACGACCTTCACGGACTCGGCTGGGGTGCAAGCGTTGACGCTCAACCACCGTTAACTGACCTTTAAATGGACCAGCGGTAATGTCAAAGCTAGAGTTGGTATCTGCAACTTGCAAATACACTTCCTGTTTAAAAGTAGCAATCCTATCTAAACGAGACTTGGAATAATCGATAGTAGGATTCTGGACCAGAACTCCCGTTTGGCCGATTAAGTTAACCAATGCTTGCTCTCTTTTGGGATCGATTGCTGAGGCTAATTGTTTATTCGGCATGATCGTACTTGCAAAGAGAGCATGTGACGCGGACGCAAATTGTAAAAACTGATGCCGACCAATTGCACCCCAACGATTTTCAATCGCGTGCTTTTGGGCCCTTAAAGCTTTCAACTCTGTTTTATCCGCATGTTTGTAAGATTTATAATAATCGTACTTTTGCACCACCTCATAATACACATTAAGATCGGTTTTTAGCAGGTTCAGCCCTCCAATCGCGGTTTTAGGTTTATCTTTGAACTCAAGGGTGCTGTCTATGATTTGTCGCGCATGCTGAGTAAAGTTAGCTGGTAGTTCATTAAGCTTCGCGCTATTTTTGAGCACCACATCCGCAAGGTAACTTGGCACAAATTCATAAATATCGGTTGTACTTTTCGAGCGACTTGCACCTAAACCACCACCAAATTTCACATCAAGCTCACCAACTTTAAAAGCAGTCCCAGCATTGATTGATGCACTTACTTCTCCCGTCGTCGTCTTATAGAAACCAGTGAGAGGTTTGGTTCTCTCTGGTGCAGGTGCATGAACATTCGCTTTCATCTTTAAGACATGATTCAAAAGCTCATTAAGACGGTGTTGACTGTTCGCCACCCATTGCTTTTGCTTTTGTAGGTCTTTGGTTCTCTTAGTATCTGGGCCATTTTGTGCAATATAATCTTTAGAATTATTCCACTCTTTAAAATAAGTCAGACTGCTTTTACCTATTACATTAGCTTGTGCACTCATACCAATTTCGTTTGCCAATTTAGCTTGTAATCCACCCGCAACCCCAGCACTCAGTGAATGGCTTTTCTCCTCAAACACCAACCCTTCATCATCAACGTTAAATCTGTTTTCTGTTGTAGCGCCCAAAGAGAGCTCAGCAAAAGGGCCGACTTTCGTTTCCGTGCCAGGCACCGCCAATAAACTTGCACCGACATTGATACCAGCATGATAGGCAGTTGCTTTTCCAGCTCCTGGTTTGCCCAGTTCCAGATATTCCAACAACTGCTTAGCTTGTAACTTTTCATGCTTCATTTGCATCCAGTCACATTTAGTGTGCTGAGCAAGAATAGTGCATAACTCCTTCAACTCTCCTTTAGGCAGTTGTTTGGCTAATTTTTTGAACACAACATGAGTCAGCTTTGTATCTTGATAGGATAAGTGTCCATTATGCCCCTGATATTTATCTAAGGCGGGCTGAAGCTCTACATGCAACAATTGGATTGCGTTGTGATAACGCTCAGGAGAGTTCTGCATGAAAGCCAAAAGAGCAAGCTGGATGGCCTTCAGATCGCCAGCAATGATTCGACGTTCAGGAACACTTTCATTATCTCTATTCGCACTATTGAGCTGAATAACTCGCGATGAATTTATAGAACCAGAGGAGCCATCAGCATCGACTAAACGAATTGGCTTATTAGCTAAGGTGTCACGCAAAAAAGTACCGTGCAAAAATGAGTTTGCTCTTTGTAGAATGCGTATCGGACTTTCGTCGGTAAGATAGGAGCCTTCCTGTTGAGTGACCATTTTGATATTTTTTCCCATTGCCTTGTATTCATTGTCCTGCAAGGCCAGAGCAGAAAGAGGCACATTTTCCGTTCCACTTGGGCGATTGGTTTCCTTTGTTATCATTGTTATATATCCCTCATGCTGCGTTGACAAAACACTTTCAACAAAAACTAAAACGTTTTATACCCAAGTGACCCCAAGGTGCTTGTTTCAGAGCGAGGTTACTTGGTTATGTGTCAGCTCAGTGAAATCACATGAGGTTTATATAATCACAGGATGAATAGCCATACACCTTAGAAATACCAAATAAATATAATAAATGTTAAATTGCTCAATATTTCATAATTTTTCTTTGGCTTTCATAAAACAGATGATGACTTGGGGCGCTAAAGTTGGCTATTTTTTTAAAAGAGAGGGTTTGCCTTCCTTCGTCGCTTAACAAACGTCAGGCCGATTACTGATGTACTGAGTCGGAACATGCTCAGTTAACCAAACCCCATTTTCTGACAAATAAAACGGCAGACCGCGTTGATGCATTTGCTGTGCATTTATTGTGAGGATAACAGGTTCTCCATAACGTTGACCCACAGCCCTAGCGGTATCAAGGTTGGTAGAAAGATGGACATGCTGGCGTGCTTGAGATGTTAATCCTGTGGCCATAATACTTTCTAAAAAGCGTGTGGCTGTTCCGTGATATAACCATTCAGGAGGCTCGGTCGGTTTGAGCTGCAAGTCAACCTTAATGGAATGCCCTTGATTGGCTCTGATCGATAAACCATCTTCAGAAATAAGAAACCGCTTTTTATCATTGCTGGCCACTACTTGCTGGATAAGAGAGTAAGATAAATCGCTTACCTCCGCCGAACCATTCCCTTTGTTAATCAACTCATTGATATTAGCCCAACCATTTTGGTCAAGATCTAAACCAATCGCATCCGGTTTATGGCGCAATACAAAACTTAGAAACTTACTCACATTTTTTATTTTTTTCGGTGTCATTAGAATTCTCGATAACGTTTCAGAATTAGAATCTACTGCTTAGCTATATAACGATTCAGGAGGCGCTTGTACACTGCCATTTCCCGCTTGAATGGCCGCTAAATTATATCGCCTTACCGACTTTCTAACCAACACATTTTATATATTAATTAGTGACTTAAAACTTACCCAACTTCTCTTATCAAACGCCATTTCAAACCAAACTTACTCAGGTATTTTTGCAATCGGGTAGAGTCATTAGTTTGTGACTTTTTTGTTCGACTGACATTAAATAATTCTCGACCAGCAGAGGCCATACTACTGTGACGCAAACATACCGAAAGAACATGATTGAGCTGTTGAATGTCAAATTGATCTAACTCAGAAATTTGATACTCAGTAAGGTAATTCACCAGCAGATTACCTGTTCGATATTCATCAGGCCCCTGCCAAGCACTTCTTAATCGAATAATTTCGTCTTCAACATCATCAATCGAAATCCTTGAGGAGTCAGCAAGCGTACACAATCGGGTAATAGCAGAACTTAAATCACGAAAGTTGCCCGACCAAATAGCTTCTTGCGAAGTCGCAAATTTCTCAAACGCTCGCTTTGCTTCTTTGTTAAATTGTACTCGCTGGCTGTGTTTTTGTGCATAAGCTTCAATTTCATAATCAATATTGGCTGGAATATCTTCCCTTCGCTCTTTTAAAGCTGGCAGTTTGTAAGTCCAAAGATTGATTCGCGCTAATAAGTCTTCCCTAAAATGTCCTTTGGCGACTTCAGCTTTAAGATCCTTATTGGTGCCAGCAATAAGCTGAAAATCACTTGTAACCGTTTTATCACTGCCGACTGGGTGAAAAGCCTTGTTCTCAATCGCATGCAGTAACATTGCCTGCTCCTCGATCCCTAATTCACCTATTTCATCTAAGAACAACATGCCCTGATGTGCGGTAAGTAAGTAACCACTTCGTTCCTTTTGCGCTCCTGTAAACGCACCTCTTGTGTGACCAAATAATGCAGCCATTGCGTTTTCCCCTTTCAGAGTTGCACAGTTGACGGCAACTAAATCGCCCTTCAGCATCGAGCGACGTTTTTTAAGTTGGAAAATTCGAGTGGCAAGTTGGCTTTTTCCAGCACCCGTTGGGCCAGTGAGTAGCATGGGATCGCTCGAGCGTATCGCAACTTTTTCAACTTGGGTGATTAAGCGGTTAAAGTCTGCATTCTTAGTTTGAATTCCTCCTTTTAGGAACGCCTTACCCTCTAAATGCTCACGATCAAAACGCGTAGCAAGCTGATCATACTTAGAAAGATCGAGATCTATGATCTGCACGCGCCCTATCGATTTATTGCTATTTTTTTTATCAGGAGAGGTTTGGATCAAACGGCCCGGAAAATGGCGGCTCTCAGTTAATAAAAAGCTACAGATTTGTACGACGTGAGTCCCCGTTGTGATATGAAAAAGGTAGTCATTCTGCTCGGTATCAAATCGCTGCTGCTGGCACCAATCATAGAGCTTAGAGTAAACCTCTTCGAAGTCCCAGGGATCACTAAAGTTAATATTATACAATGTCACTTGGGTTTCAGGTGACACACTACCAATATCAAGCGCAACATGGCTGGCTAAGCGCTCTGAGTGATTGTCATGCAACATATGCAGCTCATCGATCACGATGTCTTCTTGGCTACAAAGGCTAATATTAGGTCGCCACTTTGCCCAGCGGTCTTCACGCTTACCAGAAAAGTCTAACTGAGTACCTATTAAACTCACGGCGATGGTTTTCTTACTCAACTTAATATCCACATAGATAACTTTTATATCTAAAAGGTTACTTTTATTAAATTTATATTTCTACAAAAAATATCTCAAATTTTATTTAAAAATAAAAATACATTTAAAATCAGTAACTTGTGATTTTTTCTATCTATCTTTTATAAATTGGCACGCGAATTGGAATAGTTAAAGTGAAAACATTATGGGTCTGATTACGAGGCAGTGATTCGAATATCACTCCGGTGCGCTGAACAATGTGACTGCGTATACCAATCAAACACCATTTAAGTAGCTCAATGGTAGAGCAACGATTTTCCAGTCGTCTGTTGTGGGTTCGAATCCCATCTTAAAAATCTATAAATACATCGTTAGTAAGTTGTTGTTGCCAATGGCAGACAGGCGTTGAAAACCAACGATTAACAGCAAGCAGGATGCTCCCTGTTAGTTCAGAGTTTGAAACCTCTGTGTTGTTAAGCAATTAACCCTTACTAACACAGCTTAAGTTGGCATTAAGAAGGAAAGTAAATATGTTGAGAACCCATCAGTTAGTTGCCGAAAATCAGAGAGTACTCGTTTTCAGAAACCAAGTATTATGCGATGTGCTCACTCCTGGTAAACATAAGATCTGGGACCTAAAAAAAGAATGCGAGTTTATTCCATTCGACATCGATCAACTTTACTTTAATGATCGAAACGCCGAGCGCTTATATCAGAGCAGCAGCGTATTGAAAGAGCATATTTCACATTGGAAATTAGAAAGCGATCATGTTGGCCTACTGTACGTTAATGACTTATTACAAGGCATCGTTGCACCCAACGAGCATCTCTATATCTGGAAAGAAGCAGGTGATATCCGTTTAGATACTTTACCCATTGAGCAGGATATCGCCGTTGATCCTCAATTGATGCGTTTAATCCATCGCGCGGGGATCAATCATGCATCCAGACTTATTAGAAGTGACCAAACTGTCGCGACCAAGCCGATTGCAGAGCTCAATGTGAAAAAAGATCATCAAGGGCTGCTTTATGTCGATGGCCAATTTATTAAGCGTCTATCACCGGGTAAACATGCTTATTGGCAGTTTAACCACGATATTGAGTTAAAAACCTTTGATTGCAGAACACAGATGTTAGAAATCACCGGCCAAGAGATCTTAAGTAAAGATCGAGTAAGCCTTCGCATTAATTTAAGCGCTAGCCTCAAAATCAGAGACACTGAATTGGTTGCAAAAAGCATTGAAAAAGTAGACGAGTATATCTATCGAGCTCTGCAGTTGGCGTTAAGAGAAGCGGTAGGGACAAAGTCTTTGGATGATATCTTATTGGATAAGTTATACGTCAACGAAACAGTCAAAGAGTTAGTCGTCGAACAACTGGATGCCATTGGCGTCACATTAATAAGCGTCGGAGTAAAAGACATCATCCTGCCAGGTGAAATGAAAGCCATCTTGAATCAAGTGGTTGAAGCTCAAAAAGCCGCAGAAGCGAATGTCATAAAGCGCAGAGAAGAAACCGCAGCAACGAGGAGCTTACATAACACCGCTAAAGTTATGGAAAACAACCCAACTTTGATGCGCCTTAAAGAGCTTGAAGCACTAGAAAAAGTGGCCGAGCGCATTGACAGCCTCACGGTATACGGCGGCCTAGAAGGCTTAACCAATGGATTAATAAAAATCGCTTAGCGAAGCAAATCAAAAAAATTTCAAAGCAAAAGAATTTAGGAAATATTATGTGTAAACATTACAACGTCATCGAAAACGCAGGTATGGTGCCGATTAAAGCTTGGACGAAAGGCGTCCCGTTTGAAGAACAAGCACAGCAACAATTAAAAAATATCGCTCGCATGCCAATCGTACATTCACACATTGCAGTGATGCCCGATGTCCATTTGGGCAAAGGGGCCACCATTGGCAGTGTGATTCCCTCTGTAAATGCCGTGATTCCGGCAGCCGTTGGTGTTGATATCGGCTGTGGCATGGTGGCAACAAAAACCACCTTAACTGCCAGCCAGTTGCCAGATAATTTAATTGGTATCCGCCACGCCTTTGAGGCCGCCGTCCCTCATGGAAGAACAGCAGGTCGTCGTGGTGCTCGGGATAAAGGAGCATGGCATAACATTCCTGATGTGGTTGCAGGTGAGTGGAAGAAGCTGGAGGCTAGGTTTGAAAAGATTTGTCATAAGCATCCGGCCATCAGAAACAGCAACCATGTCAACCACTTGGGAACAATGGGAACAGGCAACCACTTTTTAGAACTGTGTTTAGATGAAAATGATGCGGTATGGATTATGCTGCATTCTGGAAGTCGTGGAGTGGGTAACCGGATTGGCTCTTACTTCATAGAGCTCGCTAAAAAAGAAATGCAACGCCACCAAATCCACTTGCCAGATATGGACTTGTCGTACTTATCCGAGGGCAGCGACTATTTTGATGATTATGTCGAAGCGGTAGAATGGGCGCAGGATTTTGCCAAGAAAAACCGTGAAATCATGATGTTTAATGCCATTGCTGCACTGCGCAAAGCACTCCCTGTCTCGTTCTCAACTGCTGAACTCGCGGTCAATTGTCACCATAACTACATCTCACGAGAAAAACACTTTGGTAAAGACTGTTTCGTCACCCGTAAAGGGGCAGTAAGCGCTCAAGAAGGTGAAATGGGCATCATTCCCGGCAGTATGGGAGCTCGCTCTTTTATTGTCAGAGGGCTTGGTAATCCAGAGAGTTTTAACAGTTGTAGTCATGGGGCTGGACGAGTGATGTCACGAAGCAAAGCTAAGAAAGTCTATAGCGTTAAAGATCACATTGAAGCAACTCAAGGTGTCGAATGCCGCAAAGACGAAGCCGTTATCGACGAGATCCCGCATGCTTACAAAGACATAGAAAAAGTCATGGAAGCCCAGAAGGACTTAGTCGAAGTCGTGTATACCCTCAAGCAAATTGTATGTGTAAAAGGATAAAAAGCTGAATGAATTTTTTAGTTATCGATGGCTCTCAAGGAGAAGGGGGCGGACAAGTGTTACGCACCGCGCTCACATTATCAATCCTAACGCAAACGCCAATTGAAGTAATAAACATCAGAGCAAAACGCAACAAACCAGGGCTATTACGTCAACATTTAACTTCGGTAAAAGCGGCGCAAAGCATCAGTGAGGCTAAAACTGAGGGCGTAGAATTAGGCGCGACACGTATCCGATTCTCGCCAAAAAAAGTAAAGCCGGGAGATTATCACTTTTCCATAGGTACCTCAGGAAGCACCGTTTTAGTGGCACAAACCATCTTTCCTGTATTGGCTTTAGCTCAGGAACCGTCGACGATCACGTTTGAAGGTGGTACTCACAACGGTATGTCCCCTTCTCTTTGCTTTTTTAAAGAGTCATACTTGCCAGCTTTGCAACAAATGGGCGTAAATACACACGTCGATATTACCTCTCTTGGTTTTTATCCTGCTGGCGGAGGACATTGGCGACTCACTATTCATCCTACAGACAAGCTAATCCCTATTGATGTATTAACGGCAGGCAGTGAGTTTGAGAAAGAACCGCAACGTTGCTCTTTTAAAGCACTGATGAGTAATCTACCCGATTTTATCGGCCAAAAAGAAGTCGCAATGGGTAGAAAAGTATTAGGCTGGGAGACTGCATTAGGAGAAGTGGAACAACATCATACCATCGGCCCAGGCAACAGCTTTCAAGCTAAAATTAAAGGGAATGGGATAACGAGTTTATTTGAGCAAACAGGTGAAGTCGGTGTGTCATCAGAACGAGTAGCAAAACGCTGCGCAGGGCGAGTGAAAAAGTTCTTAAAAGCGAGCGCAGCGGTTGAGGAACACTTAGCCGATCAGCTCTTAATTCCTATGGCATTAGCTGGTGGCGGTGAATTCACCACAACCGAGCCAAGCTTACACACCAAAACAAACATTGATGTCATTCAAAACTTTTTGGACATAAACATACAAGTCTACCCAGAAGCTGACGGACTTTGGCGGATTAAAGTCAGTACAAAGAGCCACTGTGAACTCAAAGCTAGCACCTGAGTTCTTCGACCCTAAACTATATGCCCAAGCAACCTCATGGTTTTCAGTTCAGAAAAACGGCTGTGAAGTAGCTTGGGTTTACATTAAACGGAGTTTCACTTCCAACCTTGGCGCCATTTCTCACTGTTCTTCAGCTCTGTCCAGTCAATGGCATACTCTTTTCTGGTCAATATTGCTTCAAGCGAGCAAGACATCACTGCTCCATCTTCATCATACTCTACAGCGGAAACTAAGAAGTGCCTCTCTTTATTCGTTGGGGTAATTGCCGTCCACTTGCTATGGTGTAATTTAGCTGGGTTAATTCGATTCATCGTCACTTAGCGGTTTAAAATATAAACAAGTCTTTTACGTTCTATACATGACTTAAGTTCAATAAATAACTACAAATCAACGTTCTCCACAGTGAGTTCATCATTTTGTATTTCTATCGAAAGAAAGCCTTTGAGTGACGTTTTTTCAAGCTTATCCATCGAGTGATCAAAGCCATAACAGCTTGAAGGTGACATATATTGAGTAACATGATCCTTATTTATCTGGATAAAGTAGTGTCCATGGCCGCACAAGATATATCGAATATGTTCATTATTTAATACTTCATCTGCCAATTGTGAGCGGTTTTCTATCCCAAGAGTCTGAAAAGTATCATTACCCACCGTAAATATGGGATGATGTATCAATATAATACTTGTCTTCGTAATCTGGCTAAGCGCTTTTATGTCCCTTTGCGATACCCGCCCTGCTCCTAATGGCATGGGTTCATATGGTTTTTTACTAGAGTCCATCAAGATAAAGTCAACGTTTTCTGCAGTTTCAACCTTGTTGTCTGTGCTAATACGAAAAAACGAACGCTTCATCTGCTCTAAATCGTCATGATTGCCCGCAATCGCATAAATTGGCTTGTTAGATACCTCGTTAAACTCCTGCTCAAAAGCAACATAATGTTCATGTTTAGGGCTATTACAAATATCACCGGCAATAAAAATAGCATCAAAGTCATCTCTGACTTGTATCTCTTTGATGACTTTTCTCAAGGAGGTCAGTGAATATTGATTGTTAATATCATAATGGCAATCACTGATTAGATAGGCTTTAAATGTCATGATTTATGGTCCTTTTATTTTAACAAACCAAGGAAGCAGTATACCCAAGTAACCTCAAGATAGGACTGATGAGAACGATCCTTCTACTCAAGCCCGGCAGGGAATAGCAAAATCAACATGATAATGCTCATCATGACGCACCCAAGATCGTTTTTTAGAAAACTGAATATGCTTTTTAAGGTATTCGGCATGTTGCGTTTTAAATAAATTAGGTTGTAGCTCAGGAGCAAAAATAACTCGCCACAGATCAAAGCCCTGTCTCTTTGCCTCTTTGTCTAATGCAACGATATGGGCTGCAAGTGCCTCATAATCAATACTATAATCCTCAAACTTACTCGAAGCATCAAATTCAATATTGTAGCCAAATTTATTCAGTGGGTGGGTGGGTAAGTGAACAGACTCTCCCTTTTTATTTTTAACCGGAGTCATAAAATCCACTGATAAACCGTTTTGATGCGTTTTATGAGGACGAAATCTTCCTCCTGATTCAAGTCCTGTTTCAGCATATTTATAGACTGTATGGGGCATCTGAACGGCTAAATTCTTATAGGCATTGACGATAATGTCTCTCACACTAGAGTGCACATAAGATCGCCCCACCAGCCTAGCGATGGTGCTGTAACTAACAAAGTTTTCACCTTGACTGGGTAATTCCACGCCATGTTCTAAGTGGCCATTGGATGTGGTGCCGTAACATATACTGGTACTTGAATACACGGTTTGAGAAACAAGCATAAGCGCAATAGAGGCGAATCTAATCATTAGGGGTCACTCTCGCAAGGGCTGAAGGATTAAAAGGGGAGATTGATATAATTCAATGACATCGCTCTGAATCAAGCATCTTGAGGTCACTTGGGTATAACATCCTATTTGTTATATCTTTTTTTAAGGCCAAGTAAAAGCGCTCACCTTTGAAACCTACAAAACCTCACCCAATTTAGTCAAAACCACTGGCCATTAATGTTTAATAAAATATCTTGAGGTCACTTGGGTATAAGTGGCTTGAAAAAAGGCAGTAAGGAGGACACTATTGAGTATAACTCAGTGACGCAATCCCAAAGGGCAAGGTTACTTGGGTATATATAAAAATAACGGAGAAATAAAACGATGACTTATCGTGCAATGCAAATTACAGAGCCGGGAAAACTGGAGTTAGTACAAAGAGAGATGCCAGAACCCGGGTATGGTGAAGTGCTCATTAAGGTTGAAGCTTGTGGCATCTGCGGTGCAGACATTTTCGACATTGATGGTGCAGATAAGAATCAATCTCCTCCTCGTGTTCCGGGACATGAAGTGGTGGGTCGTCTGCTATCCGTTGGAAAAGGCACGCCAGAATTCTGGAAGGTGGGACAAAGAGTTGGCATAGGCAGGCTTGGTGGCCCCTGTTACGCTTGCGACGCTTGCCGTCAAGGACATTTCCAGCAATGTTCAGATCAACCAGTAACCGGTTCTTCAGTCGATGGTGGCTATGCAGAAGTGATGTTAGCAAGATCTTCAGGCTTGGTTTCAATCCCAGAGACTCTTGATTCTACTGAGGCAGCACCGATACTGTGTGCAGGTATTGCCACATTTAATGCTTTGAAAAAATGCGGCGCTGAAGCAGGAGATACCGTGGCAATTTTAGGTATTGGTGGTTTAGGTCACATGGCCATCCAATATGCTCAACGTATGGGATACCGAGTCGTGGCTATCGGGCGTGGTGAAGACATTGAGTCAAACGTACTCAAACTTGGCGCTCATCATTATGTTGACACAAATAAAGAGTCCATTAGCGAAGCCTGTGCCAAGTTAGGCGCGATTCAAGCCGCAATCGTGACGATCAATCAGCCAACTCTAACATCCGAGTTAACCAACCAACTCGCAACGAAAGGCCGCGTCATTATTCTTGGTGCAGGTTCGCAACCCTTGGTATTTCGCAGCGGCGCTTTAGTCGGTGGAGAAAAGCAAATCCAAGGTTCCATTACAGGAACACCGTTTGAAAACGAAAAAGCACTAAAGTTCAGTGTGCTGTCTCATGTTCGGCCTCTTGTAGAAACAATGCCTTTGGAACTAGCAAACGAGGCTTTCCAAAGAATGAAATCAGGGGACGCTAAATTTCGAATTGTCCTGACGATGAATTAATCAAGGGTTTTAAGTGTTATACCCCAAGGCACCTTAAGGCGTAGTATCAACAAAGTCATCTTAGTGTTACTTGGGGATATTTTTCAATCCAAGCTTGCCCCTTCAATACAAGTTTTAAGCTCAACAATATAGCGTTGTAATTGCTTAAAGCTTTGCTCTGGCAGATAGACCCCACGTCTGCCTTCTTCAACTTGATACCACTCAAGATGGATCGGTGTTGGTGGGCAAAATTCGCTTTGATTTGGTGTGCTCAGAATCGAGGTGCACCCGCCCAGCAGCAGGGCCCATATCGTCACGAAAAGTATCGTAAGGTTGTTCATTAATTTTCTCTACTTTTTGTTGTTGCTGTTTCTGTCGATGTATGCGATTGGCTCGCCAACGTTGGTAACCTTCTATGGCATAAGGGAACAATTTGTATATTCCCTCTATGAGTTTGAAATAGGACATGACGTCCTCCCTATTTATAATGCTTGATTTAGAGCAAGGGGATATATACCTCAGTTATCTAATGCGGCATAACGCAAATTTTCAGCAATGCGTTGCGACCAGCCTCGTGAGAATGTCGCCCAAGCACTGAGGTTATTCATAAAATCCAATCGTTCCGCCAAAAAACACAGCAATACATCATTAGGATCGGCCTCTAGTAACGCCGCTTGGGTTTTGGGACCATAATGACCATCATCATTGCTGCCTACAGCTCGTTGCAAGAATTGAACAGCACGAGACGTTCCGTGATTAATCGCGGCATCAAATAGCTGATACATCACGGCATGACGTTGACGACCACCGATTTTTAACCAAAAGTCTTGATAATAAATCGCCCTAGCCTGCTCTAAAGAAAGGTGCTCGATATCAAGCTCGGGATAACTCATGGCCGAGATGCCAAATTTAGTCCCTTTTAATTCTCCTCTGCCGACAATGCCGCTTGTCCAATTTCCGCGGTCTTTATATTCACGTTGGTATTTACCTTCGTGACCGATAACACGCTCAAAAGCGTTAAGAAATTCACTTGAATAGTCCATATTTCTCCTTGTTAGCTACTGGGGCGAGATGCCTCTATCTGAATAGTGTACGACGTTCGATCGCCAGAAAGAGTGACCGTATTAATCAGCCACTCACCTTTAGAGTAAGGTGACACAAAGCCTTCTAAGACCATGACGCTCTCTGCAAACAGCCCTGGCTTTCCTCGAATTGTTGCACTGAATGTTTGTCCTTTTCGATTACATTCAGCAAGTTTCGCCGCAGCATGTTGCTGGGCTTCCTTGGCATGTTTAAATGCCTCTTTGATTTGATAAAAAGGTGAACGACCAATTTGTTCAGTGCCATGTTCGCCCGTTTCAAGCGTTTGCCACAAGGCTTTGACGCCACGAAATCTATCGTTACTTGGGTGAGCAATTTTAGCGGCCCCTTTTTGTGCATCGCTAGGTGTCACTATGACGCTTGGTTTAGGCTGTCCCGATAAAGAAGCCAAACTGCCACGGTGACCAAAGACGTAAAGATGATCGACAGGCTTAGCCAAAGCGCCATATTTTTCTGCTAGCCGAGCAATAAATGCCGAATCTGTCTCTTCATTTTGATTCAAATGGTCGGTAGGAAGACTCATCAGTTCGGGACTCACTCGGACTTCATAACCGTGGGGTTCCATCACCGCTTTGACTACATCACCGACGGTTGCTGGCGGGTAGGTCCGACGCCTTGGCTCTTTAAATCCCGTATCATCTGCAACACTGAATTTAGCTGGCGTCAATTGCAGCGATAGTTTGATCGGATGCAGGTGTTCTGTCACCGATGATATTTGATAAACCCCTCGATACTCCCCATCAATATGAACTTGCCATTCGATACCACTGGGAGGCAGATTGGTCAGCGCTTGCTCTCCGCTAAAAGTCAGAGTCAGTCGATCGGCTTGCATACCTTCGCTGTCGGTCAAAGACCAGTCGCTCAGTAAAGGCTGAAGTGCCTCAAATCCCGGGCCACGAATCTTAATTACATCCATATCGGTATCTCACTCTTCATCGACGAATCTGAGCTTTTCTTCCTCTGAGGCAACTCTACTATTTGACCAGCGGTTAGAAATGGTGAGGTTTGAGTGGGGTTTAAACGATAAAACTCTTCTTCCAGTTCATCAGAATCGAGACCAAAAATTCGATACAATAATCGATTAACAGTTTCATTCGGTTTGACTTGTGTTTTCATTGTATTGGCGATACTCCTTAAGGGTCAGTGTAATATTCACCACTTGAGCTTGGCCTTTTTCAATTAAGCGCGTATAGCTGGTACTGACATTACGAATCGTAAAAGTCCCCCACTTTCGACCTTTTCCGTCAGTCACCATGACAATTTCATGGGATTTAGCCATGGCACGAAGCTGTTGTGCCTCTGCTTCACCTTCACCTTTAAAGGCCACAACGTTCAGAGTCCAGTTATCAAGAGGGTTAGAAGTTGGATCTTGTCTAGGGCTTTCGATGGCATCGAAATCAGACCAGCCACCGGAAGTCTCATAGGAGTGAGTCTCAAGTGGGTTGCCTTGGACCACACTAAAAACGTGATCATTGAGTGCTAAATGCTTCATTACGTCACCAAGGAATGTTGGAAGTCTTGCGTTAAGTTTTCTGAATCGAGACCGTGTTCACGAGCAAACTGGGTCAATAACTGCTGAACGGTTTCGAGCGTTAATGAGGCGGTGTGTTCCGGTGTTTGCGCTCCGGTTACCTGCACAACTGGCGCAAACGTAACGTTAGGAGCTTGCACGTCCCTTTTTGCAACTTGAGCGGTTTTAATCGCCTGACTCTGATTCGTCAGAGCATACGAATTAAACCATTGAGCAGTGTCTCTCTCTATCTGCAGAGCAGGAGGCGAAGCTGTATTATTGTCTTTCGGTATCAGTGCCGGCTCGGCAGCATCATTGTTGTCTAAATTCTGTTCATCGTGTTCAAACCAATCAAACAGATCTTCTGCCCATTCACGGCCTTGAGAATCACCAAAAAATCCGCCGACCCCAGCCCCAATGAGAGTTCCAATACCGGGTAAAATAGCACTACCAATCGCTGCACCGACTGCCGCACCACCCATTCCACCCATTAAGCCTCCGCCACTTTTCGCCACTTCCTTCATATCGCCATCAGCAAGGTTGTCTACGATTTCAACAGCACTGGCAGCCATTGAAATAGGAGTGGCGATTTTCATCGTTTTGACCCATTGCCTAACCTTGGCCGAATCCATGCTATCGCGCAAAGTTCGGTTTTCGGTATCGACTCCCGTTCTTGCTTGCGTGTTTAATTCTGGTGAAGTATTGGGTTGGGTTGATAAATTTTGCGAGACACGCTGAGCGTTTGCATTAGAGCCCTGACGGTGAATATTGTTTGTTCTTACTCGACTCGCGTTGCGTCGATTATTTCTCCTTTGCCTCTTACGTCTGTTGCGTTTGCGACGAGCCTCAGCTTCTTCATCCAGAGGTGTCTCTGAATACGTATTGGCTTGTTCTCGCATCGCTCTATAGTGACGCTCAGTCGATCGAGTCGCTTTATCTGTCGCATTTTTTTGCCTTTTCAGGGCATGTGAGTGCCGAGCAATACCAAGCCCACTAGCGACAGCATTAAGATCCGACGCAATCGATTTAAAGCCTCCAGCAATCGCTTTAAGGCCAAGTAACGCTTTTCCAGCTAGACCTACTGCACCCAAACTTATGACAGCAGCAGTGGCAATACCACTTTCTGCAACCCAATTGGAGGTAGCCATCACAAGGTCAGTCAACTTTGGTAAAATACTTTCAACAACAGGCCACAGTTTATCCCCTAACGTAACACTCAATTGATTCAAAGCATCATTCAAGCGTTCCAGCTTAGCCACTTTTGTATTGTCGCGCAGCTCATAATCTTTTTGGATTGAGTCCGCGCTGCCATCTTGGGCTTTTTGCGTATTACTGGCAAATAATTCCGGTCTATTAACCAAACGATACAAAACAGAGTTAGGTTGCGCGTTGAACAACGACCTCATCACTTGGTTTTGCTGCTTTTGCTCCAACGCTTGAATCGCAGTGAAAATTTTCTCGATTGTCCCGATAGGATCCGTTTGCATGTCAGCAGAAACCGCTGTGGCATCCATTTTTAACAGCTCAAAAGGGTCCTCTCTCTGCCCGTGATCATCGTATTGTTGCCTTTTAAGTGCCGCAAGATCAGTATTTGCTAAAGAGTTAATGATTTGTTCAATGGTATCAGAAGCCTCAGGTTCCGTTGCTCCCGAACCAAGAAGCGAGCCAACCAAGCCTAATGACTGTGCTTGGGAAAAGTTAGCCTCGCTCATCATAGAGCCG
Organism: Vibrio azureus; assembly: GCF_002849855.1. Taxonomy (NCBI): domain Bacteria; kingdom Pseudomonadati; phylum Pseudomonadota; class Gammaproteobacteria; order Vibrionales; family Vibrionaceae; genus Vibrio; species Vibrio azureus. The sequence goes on along the minus strand of NZ_CP018617.1, from coordinate 120,109 downwards.
GTTTTGTTTAGAACCTTCAGGAAATCGATTTCAGCACCTTTATCAGAAACCGCATGAATCATGTTAGACAGGGTGTTCAATTGATCTTTACCTGTCGCATCACCCTCATAGCTCATTTCACTATGCAGGAACATTCGCTGTAATGCGATTTCTGCTGGATCTCCCCCCCATTCGTTAGCAGCCTTGATAGCATCACTGGTGTAAGCAACGAGATGATCTGCTCCAATACCTTGTTTGGCAATCACATCAGCAACTTGCATCACCATGTTCGTATCGGCACCTGTCAGAGTAACGGCCAGTTGATTCAGTGCAGCACGCAACTTTTTCGCTTCTTCGCTTTCAACCCCTTGCTCACCAAAATCTACCCAACGTGCCACATCGGTAAACGAAGCTTCATTATCCAATGAATGTTTCAGGGTGAGGCTACCTGCAGCAATGCCTCCCTGAACGAGAGAATCATTACTTGGCAGATCTTTAAAAAACTTTGCTTTGCGCTTTTCAAGATCATAGTTGTCTTTTAATAAGCGAGTCTCTCGCTGCAATAATCGTGCTGATTTTTCAATCCTGTCGTTTACGACCTTTTTTGCAGCCGCTAGATTTTTAGTATTAAAACCTGCTGCTTTTAAAGATTTATTTAAAGCCTGCGATTGCCTAACCTGATTATTGCGAATACCTTCAAATCGTTTTATTCGCTTCTGTAAGTATTGCAGATCCGCTTGTTCTTCCTTAGTTAAGGCAATGTTCCTTTTCTGCTTTTTAGTCAGTACAGCCCTTGCTTTGCGATCTTTATCAAGCTCCGCTCTAACCTTTTTCAAAGCTGCAGGCAGCGACTCTAAATGTGTCATTCGGGCGAGATTTTTCTGTGCCGCCGATAAACGGTTCTGTGCTTGACCTACGGTATCAATAAACCCACGTAACGATTTGGAAGCACTCTCAATATTAATACCAGCGACCGCCTGCGTAGCCTCACGAGTGATGCCGAGTTGTTGTTTTTTATCCACGCTTTACTCCTAAATGAGCTAAAGCCAGCTCATAACGTCGCAGTGCCATTTCCGTTGTCCAATCTAAAGCATCCCTCGCAGAGTAACCTGCAAGAGGGATCACATCGAGAATGGTTTCAACGCTATCTACTGAAAGTAAACCGCTGGTTTGGTTAAAAAATGCGTTGCAGCCACAACTAAACTGCGATAATCCGGCAATGGCAAACGCATGATCTCGTCTTCTTCTAGCCCGGTGAGGTTGGCAAGAATAAAGCAAGCTCGCTTAATATCATCGTTAATTTTATCGGCCATTTTCGTCAATTTAAGTGTAGGCAACTCAAATTCAACTTGGCGCTCACCGCTGAAAAACAACGTCACGGTCGTGTCTGTTTCTGGCTGCTCACTATCAACCAGTTGATAACCAGTTTGGTTGTAAAAATGGTAAGAAGCCTCATACAAGGTTAACCAGTCTGGATTCGATAAAGCGTCTAGCTCCTCCTGATTCAACCCTGTAGATGCCATAACTAACGCTTCTTTTTCTGCTTGTTGAAAAGTCTCACCTTTAGGTTCAATCTCAAGGCTCGATTCGCGGCTAAGCGGTTTCACCGTCACTGTACTGATCGTCTCTAACGGTTTTAATAGAGTAAAAGTTTGCTCTAGATGGTCTGTTGTCATCATCATAATCCTTAATATAATCAATGGTTAATAAGTAAATAAGTAAAAGGGAATAAGCAGTTAAATGGGGAAATAGGTGAGATAAGCACCAGAAATGATTAATTAAAATCAAATAGATAATGCTAAAGGGCAACGTGGGATAGCTAGTAATAGCATTAGCATTAGCATTAGCAATAATTATGGCCATGAACGAAAAGGCCGCGATCATGCGGCCTTAATATCACAACCTAACGCAACTAAACGTTAAATTTCTCACCACCGATATGGTAAACACCATTGTCAATGTCGACTTGAGCGATAATTTCACCGTCATCAACCCACAAGTGCTTATTAATTTGTCCTGTCAGGGTAAGCGTCTGCTGTTCGCGCATTTTATTAGATGAATATTCAACACTCACTTCACCCGTCATGGTGTGCTCAGTGTCAAACCGCTGATTGTTGTTCGTGCCGTTTTCGCTATAAATAATGACAGTTTTATCACCATCTTGTAGCGCGGCATTCACAACCGAAGCCATTTCACCGATGATGGTGACTGACCACTCCGATGCTTCGTAGCCGACACAGACTTTTTTGCCCATAAAAGCACCGGGCACATCGGCATACACTTTGGTGTATTTTGGCGGTGTGAATTCTTCCATGTTATTGGTGATCTTAATACCGCCTGGTAAGGTCAGTTTTCTGGCATGAGTAACTCGATTAGACATAATATTCCTTAGTATTAAATGATTTAACTAAATGTTTTGATCGCATCGTCGATGTAAACCTGAAGAATTTCATCGCGTTGGTTCAGTTCAATGATCGAATGCTCGTTTGGACGGTATGCGCCCCAGTCGATAACCAATACCCATTCACCATTTTTATAGCGTTGTAAGTTGTTGCGCGTTTCATGTAGATAACACTTTGCGCCAATGATTTCCCCATCCGCTTGAAGGCTAGACAGCCAGTTACTCAATTGAGCAATTCGCTGCTTGAAGAAATCAAAATCGAGGTTGTATTTCATCGTGTCACGGTGTGATTTGATCAGTTCACGGCATAATTGGTTTTCAATGCCGATAATGTTGCCAAAAGATCCGTCAGCGGTACGGGTTCCCAAGAACATTAAGCCGCCATTAGGGTCACGAATGGTGACGGATACGCCTTTCTGATTGAGATCAACACCTTCGCTGTTTTTATCATTGACGCGATAGCCAATAATACGGGCGATATCATCCAATGGCGTACCTGCACCGTTCGGTGTTTGTGAAGGCTTAACGCTACAACGTGCAGCCATACCTACAATCGAAGCTGGGATCGTATGTGACCAGCGTTCACCGGCCACATCACAACACCAAATTCGTTTGTGCACTTCACCTAAGTTGGCTGCGTATTGTTTCGCCGCGACGGTATTCGTATCAGGGCCATCAGTCCAGCCTTCGCAGTAAGTTTGCTCAGCAAGGGCAGCTAACGCGTTTGCCACTTCGATGCCATGGAAACCGGGAGCCGCAACGTTGGTCGGCGCTTCTTGGCAGGCTGCAAACGCGGCAATACCCGTTAAACGGCCAGACGGAGAGACACCACCGATGACGTTCGCGAGGGTCTCTTCGACATTGGCTCCTTCTTCGACAATAATCACGTAACAAGGTACTTTAGCGACTTCAAGAAAGTATTTAGCGCTGTAGTACAACATACCGGCGGGCTTTTCTGTTGTATCGAGCAGAGCAAGGTCTTTCAAAGTGTAAAGCTTAATTGGCTCTCCATAACTGACATCTGGGTGTTTATTTGGAGCGACACCAATCAAGCCGCCAAGCTGATTGTCGACGCCTCTCATTGGGCCTAATGGCTCGCTGACTTCGAGGGAAATACCGTTGTGATTTTGCGTGGTCATTGTTGCCATTATTTACTCTCTTGTTTTAGTTCGAGGTGTTGGTTGATCAAGTGATACTCCGCTTGTGATGGCGACAGTGAAATGGTTTCACCTTCTTCGCGCCAACGGTGCAAAATGCGTTTTTCTCTGAGCATCACATACTGTTGTACTGGTGGGTTGTCTTGCTTTGCGTCACGGTGAGACGCGTCGGTATGACTCATATTAAATCGTCCTATTAAAAAGCCCCGCGAAGCAGGGCCAGAAGAAAAAATCAGGTATAAAAAAACCGCCAATGGAGGCGGTCAGTTATTCAGGAAGCACTGGCTTGTCGGGCCACTCAATTTCAGAGTAAGGCTTAAATGGCTGCGTAATATCACGTAATTGTTGGCGATAAGTGCGAAACGGTTCAGGGTCAAGCTCACGATCCATCGCCTGATTGACGAGATGATCAGCTTGAATCAGTAAGTGTTGTCGATGATGACGTGTTTTTTTCAGCTCTTGTTGCTGCTCGTATTGCTCTATCGCAACCGTCGCCTCATTTTCTGACAAGCCAAGTTCAAGTAAAATCAGTTTGTCAGTAGGGACATTAATTAATGTTTCGCCCTTTACTTCTAATTTTGGAATAGTCATTTATGCCTCCGTTTGTGTTACCGTTTTTAGGTTGTTATAGCCAATAAAATCATCACCAACATTATTATCAATATCGCCAATTTCAGCATCTTCTAGATTTACCGTTTTAGCTATCCACCTAAGATTAATATGTGCATCAGGTCGGTGACCAATTTGTTCTCCATCAGTCAATAAATTGAAATTAATCCTATGATTTGAATAAATTCGATATTTTAAGTTTCCCCCTCTTAGATGGAAGCCACTCATCGCTTGACAAGAATAAGCCGGAACTCTTGTTTTATTCCATACTGTATCACGACCAGAACCTGAGTATTTTTCTATTTGGCACCATGCTTTGAAACCCACTTTTGCAACACACTTTCGATAACGCTGCACGTTAACTAGAGTTCTAAGATAATTAGCATCTCCTCCCCATGGATAGTTCTGCCCTTTCAGTACAACCAAAGCTGATGCCACATGGGTTGTATTAAAGTCAGAGCCTCCTAATCGATTCCATGCGTAATGACGAAAGATTTGAATTGTAGTTTCGTCATTTGTCGGCATTTGAAACACGACGGGATAAAAGGTGTCTTTGTCTCCTTTAACCGTAAATTCTGTCACATAGCGCCCCTCACCTTTGATTCCTTCGGCCGTTGTCTCTTCCATCCACTGTTTAAACTCTGCGACACCGGATTCGATTTTCCCCATTTGCCCCTCGACGACTTCTGTCATCGCTTGAGTAATGGCACTTTGTTCTTGAGTTGCCTGCTTTAGGCTTTGTAGTTCAGTTAAAATTTCAGCCATGTTTTGCCTCCAATTTACGTAGTTTTTCAGCTTGCTTCATCAGCAAACGCGATTGCTTTACTTGCACGACTTGAGAACGAACGAAAGCCGTTGCGTCTTGCATCATTTCACTATCAATTAAAATATTTAAATTTTCCGTGCCGACTTCAATCGTAATGCTGTCAGTGGGCAACGCACTTAAATTCAACGTAAACGGTTGAATGCAGTGCCCACCAGCAGGCTTAAAGTTCAGCACACCTTCAGGCCGTGAAATCACCCCAAATAACGTTCCGTCACTGAGATGCAGACCAATTTCACCGATGGCGTATTGGCTCGGGCCCGAGAACTTTGCCGCCCCTTGGATACTGCCTCCGCCTAAATCTTTAAAAGCAGAGAAAGGGGCTCTATCAAGTTCATTGCGTAAAGCGGTTTGATTTTTATTTGGTGCATACAAAGCATCCCCAACACTCATGGTGGTCAGTTCCGCTTTTAATCCTCGATTTGAAGCGCTGATTGCTGCCTCTAACCCTTTTTGGGTAATAACGAGTTGTAACTCAGTCTCATTCATTTATTGCTCTCGCTATAATTGACGCGCAGGAAATGCCATGTGTTAAGCATCCATAAGCGCTGAGTTGTGTGGATAATACATCCGTGTCAAACACGGATTGGGCATAAATCGGATGGGTATTGATCGCTGGCATCCGATGGGTGGCCATACCAAGCTGACAACTTGCTTTTGGCATTGGCCATAATGTCGCACTGGCACTCATCGTCCCCACGTTACTTGCTGGTACGTGTGCGCCACCTAAATAAACCGGAGCCTGACAGCCAAACGTAAACGTCATGTCCAAAGTATCACGAACCGATTTAATGAACTCGATGCGTGCCATTAAACGCTTGGCTCTTTGCTCTGAAATGGTTTGACTGGACTTATCTTTCGCCTGAACATACAAGGTATAAGGCTGACCATCGGGTACTTGTTTCCAGTGTTGGATATCAATTTCAAAGTTAACCGCGTCAGAGGCATCCATGATCCCTTGAGCAGTGCCACTATGCTGATGAGCCACATAAGACACCGCGGTGATCGCCCGCTTCTCACTCTCACTGTCACTGAAAAACCAATCATTCACTCCCCGCTCTGACGCCATATATGGCAATAATTCAGAGGCAATCGTCTCTGGGTGGTTAAGATCTGGCAGCACTTGCTCACTTTTAACGAGGGATTTCACTCCTTCTTCGTAGCTGCGCTCAAAAGCGGTACGGTTATCAGGCAGTAAGGTTTCGTCGTCTAGGCTCGCTTGGCTTAAGCCTGTTTGCTCAATGACTGCTGACATTCACCTTTACCTCCTGACAATATGGCGCCTGATACCAATCACAGACGACGTCTTCAACAGGGCTGCTTACATTTAATTGATGTGCATTGAAATTATGCGCAATTTGATCGATGCGCGATCTCAGAATCAGCCCACCCAATCGATGCTGTTGTTGAGCATACTCCCGCAAAGCCTGTTCCAAACCTTGTCGGTCAATTAAGCGAGTCGGTGTACTCTCTTCCCATACTTCAAGATGGATTTGATATGGGTAAATATCGGCAGATGCCGCTGAGATATCATCGGACTCCTGAGCAATATCCGGACGCTGGCAATAGGCCACGACTCTTTGGAGTAACGCGTTATCAGCCGTTCCATCCCCTTGAGGTGAAAGCACACGGATTTGAACCTCACCGGAATGCGGTCTGAGCATTCGCGCTTCTGCATCCTTAGGGCGAAGGATCCCTTCGGTCGAAGAATATTCATAACGCTGTATGACGACATTTTCTGATTCACGCTCGACCGATATCAAAGGCCGCTCTCCCAATGTCATGGCATGAAATTTATACCCCGTCCTCGTACCTGTGGTCGCCAGTCCATAAGGCGCAAGGCTATAACGCAGCAACAAAGAGCGATCCGATTCCATTTCAGCGTCAACGGGTGGAAACACAGAAGGATCCGCTGGTCGAATGATCTGACGTTTTAAACCTAGCCGAGAAACGATCAAATCAATCATTTCAGAGTCGCTGGCGGTTTTCGAAAAGTTCTGTAAATACTTATAGTTGTCGTTACGTGTTTCTTGCTGGCGAAATAAAATCATCGCATCAAGCAATAATGCGGCCGATTCATTTGGGCTACGTAACCCCGTGAGTAACAGTTGTGCCATTTCCTGGCCCACTTCTTTGACGGCATGCGGGTAAAACACCTCTTCAATAAAGCGCTCCCGCATCACATCAAATGGCTCGACTTGTAATATTTTCGGGACTTGAACGGTGGTCATAATCTCAACACCTCTTTTTGTCCGTTGTAGTGATAGTAAATGTGAGTTCGAAAGCCACTGCCATGAATACGAATATCCACAACAGGGTCTGTGATGTCTGCTAAGTCGTTGGCTGGATTTGCAATGATACGGTGGATACGATTGATCGCTTTCATCCGATTATATTCATTGGCCAATCCCATTAATTTGCGATATTCCCCTCCGACTTGGCGACGTTTTTCTCGTGAACCAACCTGAGTGGTGATCGCTTTAGCTAAACGGCTCGCAGCTTGTTTGGCTCCTGCGATGGTTAACCCTGTATTAGGATCAATGCCTTGCTGCATATTACCTCCTATTCCACAGGCTGCTGTGTGTAGTCGCTGTCTGAATCAACTTCATGACGGTGAAGACTAAACTTCACTTCACCAATAACCGCTTCTGACAACACTGCACCATTTTCTGATAATGAAAAAGCCCCCGATGCGTAACTAACAACCGTTGGTGTTTTCACTTTTTTACTGACATCTAACGCTCCTTTTATCTTGACGTCACCTTGTTGTGTGTGAACTCCTTTAGTCTTGGCAACCTCTGCAGACCGGCAATAGCTATTGGTCTGCATTGAAATCCGCTCGGAAGCTTCAACGACAAACGCTGGTGTAATAAACGTCACCGAACCATTGGCTCTGACTTGATAGTTACCATCGAAATCAGCCATAACATGAAAGACATCCAAAATACTTAACGACGTCTGTTTAGGGTCAGTTTGTTCAGGTGAAAAGTCCGCACAATAAGCCGCTGGTAGAGCAATAGCATGCGCTTCATCACGACCACCTGATAAATTCAGCACCACCACTTGCTCGCCGATGCTGGGGGCTCGCCACCGTTTCACTTCACCCGCTTCAAAAGCGATCCACTGAATCGGTGGCGAGTGATAAGCTTCTTGCGAGTGCGGGGCATAATCAATAACGGCTTTGCTGCCAGAAACGGATTTCACACGCCCTAAGCGAATCAAATTACGTTGCTGACGCTCCAACCCGGTAATACGTTGCGTTAATTCAAGGAGTGTTTTGGTCAGACTCATAAAGTATGATCTCCCCTTGTTGGCTTTCTTGACAAACTATGGAGTGAAGTTGATACCTTTCTTGCTCCAATGCGCCATAACGCACGACTTGCTGATACTGAATGGCATAACTCATTGCCGTTGAACGAGCCTGAAAAGGGTACCCGTGTATCTGATATGGTTTATCAATGCTCGCCTCAACCGACTTTTGTGCCAAGTGTTGTGCATCAATATTAGCTAGCGTTGGCTGCAGAAAAGAGGAATCATTAAGCATACTAAATAGCAAATGAGCCATCTTCGCCAAAGCCAATGCCGAAGCTGGCGTCTCATTGGGCACATCAATAGTCAGTCTTATTTTGAGTGTTTGCTGTAAGCGTCCGTCGCCACTGCTATCAGAGGTAATAATTTCTGGAGAACCAATACTGACGGCCACCCGTTCAGGATGTTGAGGTGGACCATCGTATTGAACCCAAACCTCATCATCAACGGTTTGGCGCAGTGCAGCAAAAAGGTGTTCAAGGTAAATACTGAGATTGTCTAGATTCTGCATTCAATCCATTACCTCCTTTAAAGATGAAAACAGGCATAAAAAGAGGGAGATCATACGCCTTACTGCATGATCACATTTCTTTTTTAGACACTTGCTGAAAAGTAAATTTGATGATGTGGATATGACCCAAAGCACCAAAAATACCGTATACCGCCGTTTGGCTATAAGACATGCCCTGCATCAACCCCAAATGCCAAGAAGCAAATGCGAGGGCCAAGGCAATGAAAAACTCCGCGAAAAATACTTTAGGAGAGATTTTTTCAGACTTTTTTAGTAATAAGCCAAGCCTGGCGATAATGAAAACGAAAACAAACATCAAAAACCCATTTGTTTCTTTGTTGTCTGTAAACATAAGGCACAACCTGATTTGTTTGAATGTTTGAGAAACACAAAGAGATGGCATGTAGAGCCATCTCTTTTAGTGAATCAATGTTGGAATTCGTCGATACCTGCCTTGTTAACTGGGGTTTTTCGACGATGGAGATATCTTACTTCATCACCTCAACTTAAGCAACCCAAAAAGCTCATTTTTGAGCTTTTTTTTGTTTAGATATTTATTTTGACTCACTAAAATCATTATGACATTGAAAGAAAGCCAGGAGTGATTGCTGATCCAAAGCCTGAATTTGCTTGGTTATATTCGTGTTGTGCTTTGCATAACTGGCATAATAGGCCTGCTCACTGACACCCATTGACTCAAATAAATGTCGCTGTAAACAATCGTCGAACTCACGTCGGGATAATCGCTCTGTTAACATGAGCCTGACGTTCTGCTGCGTTTTTTTACGACATTTAGTTAATGGCAACTGATCCATTACCGCTTCAATAAGAAGAGGAAGCAATGTTTGAGGTGGATTTTCTCCATAACGATACACTAGCCAACTCGCCACAATAGGTGAAAGAGCTTTAATCGTTCTTTGTACTTTTAAGTGCTCAAAAACATCCTCAGAGCAGTTAAGCCTTGATACTCCCTTGTTACGAGTACTGGTTGCATGCATCGTTTGCGGTGTGATACGCCGATGTTTTCTTTTCGTTGGATGATTATCGATTGAGAATATGGCACGCTCACTGCCATCGCTAGTCTTAGCTGGTTGATAGTGAGCAAGAGCAGAAGTAATTAGGATTCGATCGTTTTCTTGTTGTCGTTCATCAAATGTCATCACTGAAATAACCCCACATGTCCAAAAGTTGGTAAGAATGAGCTGTACATGGTCCAAGTAAGCCCACCATGAACAAAAACCAAAAAGATTGATGTTTACTCTTTACTTGAATAGTCGATAGAGCCGAAATATGAGTAAAAATCAAAAACCGACACATTATAGCTCAAATATGAGCTACAGAGTGATAGAAAAGACGGCGTGACGCAAATAAAAGACAAAGGCAGGGATAAGATCGTTTCTCTAAACAAGGCACACCGATTTGTTTCGTAGAGCTCTTAGTAAAAATACGTACACTTAGATAAGCATATCTTTCCTCATTAAATGTGCCATTAGCGATAGTACAAAGCATTAAAGTGCGACATATGACGCAAAAGAATTTTTTATGTTCATATTTTACTTGATAAAGCTCTATTTTGGTTCTTTTAAGTAGAAAGTGCTTTATAATCCTTTAATCGAGATATTCTTGTTTGACTGACGGTCGCTTATCCGTTATTCCTTTGAGCTATAAAAGGTGAATGAGGTCAAGCAATTCCAATATAGCCTAGTGACTTAAATTAAAGAGGAATGGAAAAATGCCAGCAGCCCATGAGGTTTTTACTGCTATCCGCAAATCTAAAAAACTCAAACAAAAAGATTTCGTTGGAATTGCTAGTCGAGCCACTATCGGTCGTTTTGAACAAGGCGAAGGCGATTTACCCACTCAAGTCCTGATAAAAGCGCTACAGAAAATGGACGTCAGTCTCAGCGAGTTCGTTACTCGAATGGAAAGCGAAGAAACGCATGGCTACTACAGTAAAAATGTTGCCATCCTCAGTTGGGCAGACATCGCCAAAGAGTCCCCAGATCCTCAAGGAAGCGTCTTTTACCCCAACGGAACTAAAATGGAAAGCTATGCACTAAAAGTGCGTGATGCAGCCATGATCTCCAACGACTTCAGTATAAATTACCCCATTGGTTGCTACCTTATTGTTGAGCCAATGAAGACCGTCAATGATGATACCCTCGTCATCGTCAAGTCAGGCAGTACATTCCATTTCAGGCGTAAATATCGTGGTCAGTTTGTCCCAGCCAACCCTGAATTTGAGACGATTGATCAAGGTGAAGTGGTAGGAAGAGTCGTAGGTTGGGTAGGACATGGCTAACCGAATGAGTTGACTATAGAAAAAGCCCTGCGTGGCTATCTAGTGGCATAATGAGCAATGATGCCGCTGCTCGCATGCTCTCTTCACATTTGTAAGGAAAATCATAATTTAATTGCCATTATTCGTGATATTTATGATAAAGATAAGGTATAATACTGTATGAATAAACAGTATTGTTAGATTTCTTCTAGAGGTTCCGAATGAATGATGATGTAATCGAGCATCTGCAACATGCAGAATACAAAACACAACAACTGACTGCAGTCGCTACTGCAGTCGGAGAAGCCGCAGAACAAATCGATCAAACGACACTCGCGTTATGCTTTCAGGTCATCGAGCGGTTAGGACGAGAATGCCAAAATCACCTTGCTCAAGTTGAAGCGGCAAGTAATCATTGATTCTCGGCCTATAATGTGAACAGTAAATCGACATGACTCATTAATAACTCGCTGTCATTGGCGTCGAGCATTCTCAAATAACCTCAAAAAACACTTTCAATGAGACGACCCTGATCACAAATAGGGCGTCTCCTTCATCAGCCTATATTTCTTTTATATCGCCAATTTTCTCCAGTTCTCACTTAGTAAATTCATCGTATTGGGTATATTTCAAAGTTGCTTATTCACTACATTAACAGTCATAATTACCAGGCAAATACACATTTTCCTTACCTATTCAGTTAATGATTAGGGAATTAAATAGAGCCTCAAATACCTTTCATCATCCAAATTTTAAAAGCGCTTAGCTACCCCAAAGAAACTAAAAATACATATATAGATAATATCTTTAAGTGAGATAAGCATTTACTAAACCAATAGGAAAGAGGTATCCTTTCAACACCAGAGAGAAGTATCTATGGTAAAAAACTAACAGGGTTATCAGTAACTTGTTCATTTACTAAATATTACATAATTAACAGCGTTTTGTTATAGACGACTCATATGGGTCTAGGCTTAACTATAGTAACGCGCTAAAAATAGCAAAGCACTCAACCCTAAACTAAAACCATTAACACTCACAATCAAAAAATAATAAGGAACATCCTACTATGTTAGAGGCTAACCATATGAACCGACAAGATATCGACATAAACGTCAAAATAGAGCTACTCAAAGAATCTCTCAAATACGCGAAACAAGCTAATTATGAACAAATTACAATCAATATCGACTTACTTGAGCTTCTCTTCAAAAATCCGTCTTTAGCTCAATAAGAAGTGCAGTTCCCTTGTATTGAGGCAGTGAAAAGTTCAACACTGCCTTTAATTAATTGGATATTTTCGACTTAAAGCCCCTGATGAAAGGATACTTTTTCAAAGTGACTTAAATTGCCCCTTACCATTTTCTCGACATGATAAACACCTTCATCTAAATCCATACGACAGAAGCTATCTGCGAGCTTAAGCATCGTTGGGATACGGTGTTTGCCACTACAGTCTAAAATGAACCTTCTCGCATCATCAGGCTCAATACCAATAGAAGTTACATAAATAGGTTTTTTCGAATCGCCGCGTGTGACACAGGACGACATTTCTACCTGATGATGGGCACTCTTAGCCACACCAATGACTGCGAATTGTCCTGCAAAGGAATCATAAACCTTAGCACCTAAACAAGGCTTACTTGCAATATCAACAAAACCATCGACAATCACAACACTTGGAGTCAACCGATGGGCCTTAATCAGCTTCTCAATACAGGGTAATTCACGCTTATAAAAAGAGCCGAATTCGTAGTCTTGTACATTCGTAACATCCGTAATGTGAACAGATACGGGCTTTAATGAGTGGGCATTTTCAAACAGAATACCCGCAATTTTACCTGTGCGCGCTGCTTCATCATATTGAGCATCAATTGCTAAGTACAAAACGTAGTCCTCTTTAAAAGTTAAAGTTTCCGGGCAAAATTCGTAATATATCTATACCCGTGTGACTTCAAGATGCTTGGTTCAGAACGAGGTCACCTAGGTGCAAAAGCATCAATATAACTAACATTTCTTTAGATTAGGGGGTAAAAAATGAGGCGGCCAAATAGCCGCCTCATGAACATAATCAGTATTGCTAATAAGCACCGAAAACTCTGTGCTTTTAGGAAAAATAGTTATTTTAGAATCGTTGCCGCGCCTGAGAGTTAAGGTCATCTCGCTGAACGCAGCATCTTGAGGTTATTTGGGTATATTATAAAAAATAAAGAGCTTTAATTCACTCTTACTTTTGATTTTTACCATCAGTGAACCATAAGAGGATCATTAATTGTTGTGTAATAACCTGGGGCAAATATTTTTTGCTCATGGTTAAATTCAATTTGAAACACAGACCAGGAAGAGAACCGATTGTTTGCTGGCTGTGCAAACATGCCTTTCTTATTACACTCGATTTGAATCTCTTGGTAAGTTTCAAGAGGAACAGTGAAGTAACGGAAGCCTTCACTAAAACCTGATGTGTTATCATACCAGTGAATCCCCCACTCTCCCTCTACACTCTTGTTAGTTCCATCATCCTTATATAACCAATCCCAAACATTCCCATCAATAGATGCACAATATACATCTGTCGAATCTGCAAAGCCCCCAAATGACATTAACAGTGAAGTTAGTAATATGCCGCCATTTTTAATTATTTTCATTTATAAAAACCCTAGTACCATCACAACAGAATATAAAACAAGGATGATATCTAATTTTTTCTATTGGTACTAGTTTTAAGAACGATAAGATATCATCCACCAGCTTAGCGCGCACTAAATTGGCAACCAATTAAGAAATACAATGGAGGCAAACACCCATGTGAGCTCAAGATGCTTGATTCAGAAGGAGGTTACTTGGGGATACAATTATGGATATAAGAAGCAAACAATATTTAGACAACTATTTGAGTACACTCACGGCAAGACAGAAACAGCGGCATCGCTCTTTCAGCGCTGATTATTTTTGTGCCGATGAGTATAACGCGAATAAATGTGCAGACTTGATCATGAACGGGGAAAAGCGTGCCTCTTGTAGCATGGAGTATTGGTACAGCCATGAAAATGAAATCATGCCAGAAGTCGGTCACCTCCAAGTCGTGACAGATTGGCACGGCAACCCTGTATGCATCATAGAACTGACTTCCGTCGAAAGGTGCAAATACAAAGAGGTCACGGCTGAATTTGCTGCCGAAGAAGGAGAGGGAGATAAAACTCTAGCATGGTGGCGACAAGCACATTGGAAATTTTTCAGTGACGAATGCCAACAATTAGGTATCACACCAAGCGAGAATATGCTGTTAGTATTAGAACGCTTTAAAGTCGTCTATACCCAAGAGATCTCAGAACGTTAGTTTTGGGACGCAATGGCATCTTTCAATCAAAATGTAAAATGGGGCGATCACACCTTCGCCCCGTATATAAACAATCTCTACCTTTATCTCACCTAACAACTGACTGAAAAAATTAGCTCAAAATACTCTAGATGACTTTGACTAAATGAGGCAGAAATGCATCAATATCACCAATATTGTCAATATCGATAAGCTTTTGTTTAATTTCGTTTTGTAGATTGCTTGGTGAACGAGAAATATAACGATTCTTCAATAAGCTTGCTGCTTTATCCCACAGCTTTAGTTGAGAGTAAGCCATCAGCAAATATTGAGAAATCACATCTTGTTGAGCATGACTTCCCCCCAACTTATAATGCAGCTCACGTATCGGTTCTATTAGCTCTATCACTTTGACAAACTCACCTTGATGGTAAGCCTTAATAGCCTGCATTATTTGAGTGCTTGTTGAAAATTCTACCTCTTGTCGAGTCAGTGGCTGACTTATAATCTGGCTAATATTGGTCTCTAGAGTGTGTATCTCACCGGCCTGAGCTAACACCATCGCATTATGTAACTCTGTAAACATAATGGTGCTATCTCCACTGATTTCTTTTACGGCACTGAGCAATTTATACCAACGTTCACCCACATCCACGCCCATAAAGTCTAATCGTGCAAGTAAAGAAGCAGCGTTTTGAATATCAAGGTATAGCGAAGAGTCTTTAGGATAAATCTGTTGATCAAATAAAACCAAAGCTTTATCTGGCTCACCTTGTTCAAGGTGGAACAAGGCCAAATGCCACCATAAATGGCCACGGAACGCATTATGCTCTGCAAATGAAGGGCTACTTTGCTGTAAGAACTCAATCCCCTCTTGAGCCCTTCCTTGCATTTCAAAGATATGAGCAATCGTATGTTTTGCAATAAGATCTCGTTGGTTGAGAACCAATGTTTGCCGCGCAAAAGCTTCCGAAAGTTCGTACTCCCCCGCTTCTTCTAACGCAAATGCATGAGCTGCTGCGAACATCCAGTACCCAGGAACGGCCTCATCCCAATATGGAAGTGTTTGAAGGGAAACCTGTAACGCTCGCTGCTTCTGTCCAAACCAGAAAGCTTGGCCCGTAAATTGTCGGTAAGCAATAATGTCAAGCGGCCATAAGCTTAGAATATGCTGCCATGTATCTAATGCCGCTTTTAAATTATTTTGAGCCCATTGTTTTAAAGCAGCCAAGTGCAGTTTCTCACGTTGATTGATTGCTACGACTGAATTTTCAATATTCACCGCCATTGCTGCTATTGATGGCAGTGTGGAACGTCGCCCATCACTGGCTTGGCTATAAGCTTTAAAAATCCAACCTAATGTAAAGCTTGGATAGACATCGAGTAACTGATCTAAGTCTTTCATAGCATTAGGTAAGAAAGTTAATGTATCTTCTAATATTCTTTCAAATAATATGATGCCAGCCTCATCAATACCGCTGGTGGCTAACGATCTTTTGTCTTTAATCATGAAATTACCTACTAATAGATAGTTTTATTTTTCAAAAAAAGCCCGTTTCGGTTTTGCTTAACGAGGCAATTTAAAATATCGGAATACTATACCCAAGTCCCCTCAAGATACTGTGTTCAGCAAGGCTGACCTTTGGGAGCACGTCACTTGGGTAGAACATATTTATGCTTCAAGCATGGCAAGACAGCTGTCTTTAACTGCTCTGATGTAATCTGCATCTTTGAACTGTGACAAGAGCATGCCACCTTCAAGGGCGACAAAGATCAATCTCGCGACATTATCTGCTTTGATCGTTGAATTGAACTCACCATTCTGTATGCCTTGCTCGATCACTTTTTCTAGCCACTGTTCGTTTACTTGAACAAATCGAGACAGTAACTTTTCTAGACCACTCGCTAAAGAGTAAAAGTCGGAGGCATACATACCACATAAACAGAGCTTGTCTTGCTCTCTTACACTAACAAAGATATCCGCCAGTGCATCAACCTTTTCTTTCGCGTTAATAGAGCGTCCATCAATTTGATACAACATTGCTTCATAGCTCGCAAGGTATCGCTCAAACACCACAGCGGCTAAGTCCTGCTTCGTTTTAAAATGATAGTGAATACTTGCTGTCTTAATACCTAGCTCATTCTGTATATCACGAAAACTGAAACCATTAAATCCACGCTGCTGAATATAACTTTCGGCAAGATCTGCGATCTTTTCTGCCGTTGGGCTGAGTTCTTTCATTTGCTTTCCAATTAAACTTTTTTCTTATATTAGCACACCCAAACAAACCCTGTCTACCTATCAATAGGTATTGCAAATAAACCTCAAATCGAATAGTCTACCTACCAATAGATAATTAAGGGGGTTAACATGAAATACGATTACATTATTGTTGGAGCCGGGCTCAGCGGTCTTTCTATTGCTGCATATCTTGAAAAAATAGGGAAACGCTACTTATTACTCGAGGCCCGCGAGCGTAACGGTGGCAGAATAGTGTCTTCTCTTGCACCATCGCCAATGAATGACAACGATAGATTTGATCTTGGCCCTTCTTGGTTTTGGCCAAGCATCAATCCTCGCGTCACCAAACTGGTCGATGATCTCGCATTACCAATCATTGCTCAGCATCAAAACGGAGATATGATGCTCGAGCAAGTCGATAATAATGTGCGCCGCATTTCATCGGGGTTCTTTTCTGCACCCAGCTCAATGCGCTTAGCTGGTGGAATGGCTCAGCTGATAAAAGGGGTAAGTGCTCAAATTAATCCAGATAACATCAAATACAGCCACCAAGTGCAAGGCGTTCACCAACAAGCACAAAATGGCTACATGATCGACGTCTTGAATCAGGGCAAAGCAGAACAGTTCCAGACAGAGCAAGTGATTTTCGCGATCCCACACAGATTGATCGCCAATAATATTGATTTTTCCCCTGCTCTCCCAGAACAAGCGATAAATGTATTAAACAGCACCGACACCTGGATGGCAGCACACGCTAAGTTTTTTGCAATCTACGACAAGCCATTTTGGCGAGAAAACGGCTTATCAGGTCATGCAAGTAGTCAAAAAGGCCCATTAGTCGAGATACATGATGCCAGCGCTGAAGAAGGACACGGAGCTTTATTTGGCTTTGTCGGATTCGATGCAAACACACGTTCACAACTAGGAGAAACGCATCTCAAACAAATGGCAATTGAGCAATTGATAAGGCTCTTTGGCCCAGAGGCAGAAAATGTCAAAGATGTGAAATTGCTCGATTGGTCAAAAGAAGCGTTCACCGCGACAGCTCGAGATCAGACTATGCCGAGATACCATCCGCGTTATGGACTGCACAAATCATTGAAACAACTTAGCCAACAAGGGCTTTTGTTTGCAGGTACTGAGTCGGCTGAAGAGTTCGGTGGTTTTATCGAAGGCGCGTTAGAAGCAGCAGAAGCCGTCATAAAAGTCATTTCAGAGTAATCGATTCGATTGACGGCCTGATAAGCCTATCGAGCGACCCAAGTGATATGTTAGACATATCACTTGGGATATTGAGGTTAACCTAGGAAAGAGATATAACCCTGTAGAATAATTAAGTTAACAATATCGATGAAAAAGGCGCCAACAATCGGCACAACCATAAACGCTTGTGGCGAAGGACCGAAACGATTGACGATAGAGCCCATATTCATTACTGCGGTCGGTGTTGCACCCAAACCAAAGCCGTAGTGTCCACCCGAAATAACAGCAGCGTCATAGTTGCTTCCCATCACTTTAAACGTCACGTAGTAAGTGAAAATCGCTAAAACCACCGATTGAACAGCAAGAATAATCAAGAAGGGAATAGCCAGATCAAACACATTCCACAGCTTTAGGCTCATTAAGGCCATGGCAAGGAACAACGATAATGAGACGGTACCAAGCATGTCAATCGTTTCTGTATCGAGTTTGCGCAGCTTGGTGACTTCCAAAAAGTTCGTCACGATAACACCAATAAATAAGGCGTAGACAAAGTCAGGAATCATCAACCATTTGATCTCAAATGTACTAACCCATTGCTCGACATATTTAGCGCCTGCAACACAAATTAATAGAAAGAACAATTTTTCAACGACTTTTTTTGCCGTAACTTTATCTTCTTCATATTCATTGTAAGTCACAAGTTCAGGGAACTTTTCATGGGTTTTGGCATTACGTCCACCAGGCCCATATTCCGACTCTAACCCGTTTTTTTCCACCAAACGTTGAGCAACTGGACTACCAAAGATCCCTCCAAGGATAAGACCAAACGTAGCCGACGCCATCGCAATTTCCAACACATTGTCTAATCCGTAAACATCATGAAATGTTTGTGACCACGCAGCTCCTGTTCCATGGCCTCCTGATAAAGTAATCGAGCCCGCAATCAGCCCCATTAGAGGATCAAGTCCTAACGCCGCGGCGAGAGACACTCCAACACCGTTCTGGATGATGATGTAGAATGAGGCAACAGAAAGGAAAACAAAGACTTTAGCTCCACCTTTAACCAACTGCGTATAGTTAGCCGCCAAACCAACAGTGGCAAAAAACATCAACATGAAAGTGTTTTGCAAAGGTAAATCGAATTGTAAATCGATGCCATTAAAATGGAGAACGGTAATGATACAGGCAATAATTAACCCACCAACAATAGGCTCAGGAATATTAAACTTTTTTAAAATTGGTAATTTAGCATTAATGAAATGCCCAAGGAAAAGTACACTGATTGCCACTAAAAAAGATTCAAGTGCACCCACAGAAATTAAATGACTCATATCACCTCTTGTTGTCGTTAGTTTCATCCTCCGTAATGAATTAGTTTTGACTCCATCCTGCCCGACGGCCAGTTTTGTTACAAAAATCGTAGAAAGTCATCACAAAATAGTCGCGTTAGTTTCAAAGGTATCTGTAACGGCACTCCACCAACACAATAACCCCTGTGGAAAACTTAACCGACGTTACTGTTACCATACGAACTAAATCAATGTCATAACGCTTTTAGTATGTAAGTGTTCACTTCAATCCTTAAAGCTTAGACTAAGCGCGAAATAACGGATCTAAATTATACCATATTTCCAGAAGGCTGCACAGAAGCTCACCTGTCTGTAGTGCACCCCCAGCATTTTTCAAGAGGCTGTACTTAGCGAAGGACAGGACATTGGATATAGAAAAACGGTAGAATTCTTCCAATCAATTGAACAATTAAAAGCAAACGATCGTAAAAATAAACATGATATGCCCAAGTGAAAAGAAAGAATAATGAGCAAATTGACAATTTTTTATGACGGCACATGCCCTCTGTGTGTTAAAGAGATGCAATCTTTGCTTCGCCGTGATCGAGAAAAGCAAATCGTTACCATCGATATCAACAGTGACGACTTTATCCATTACCCATTTATCGACCGACAACAGGCCAACACTATATTGCATGCACTCACCAGCCAAGGAGAGCTTTTGTTAGGCCTAGATGCAGCTCACAAAGCCTGGCAACTTGTAGGACGTGGTTGGCTCTATGCCCCACTCCGATGGAAGTTCGTGAAGCCCGTAGCGGATTGGTTTTATCTTCGCTTCGCCCAAAACAGATACAAAATATCCTTTTTATTAACAGGGACTTACCGTTGTAAAGATGGCATATGTTCACGCAAACAGTAATTGATACAAAGATTGCTGCGACATTAGTCTAAATTTATACAATTCTAGTTCTTAACCTTCAGTAACTTCGATACTCTCTAAATGACAGACTAGACACATATCTGGTCTGTATATCCAATTGACCTCACAACACTGTGTTCAACGAGACGCTCGTTACGTGTACGTCATTTGGGTATAGTCATTTCAAAACACCGGGGAGCTCTCAAATAACAACCTAGACTAATGCTTTTGGATACCTATACCAAAGTAAAGCAATATCCTCTAATCACCGGTGTGCAATAACGATAAAGAGAGAAGGAAATCTCGATGAATATAACCATAAAACAAAGACTGTATATCCTTTCAATTGTGCCAATCTTGATGATGGCAACCGGTATGATGTGGTTCACTTACCTTCAAACTACGGCTTATAGCGACAAAGAAATCGCTTCAATTCGCTATCAAATAATGGAAATGAAAAAAGCAGAGCTAAAAAGCTACGTTCAAATTGCGCAATCCTCAATCACTCCCTTGCTCAATAGAAACGCACCACTTGAAGAAGCTCTCCCCATTCTCAGGCAATTAGAATTTGGCCAATCAGGCTATATTTTTGGTTACGATTCAAAAGGAACACGCATTGTCGCAGGCCAAAATCTTGAAGGGGTTGGAGAAAACTTTTACCTTCTTCAAGACAACAAAGGCAACTTCTTGATTCAGGATTTGATCAAAAATGCCAAAACTGGTGCGTTCACCACTTACTACTTCCCTAAACTAAACCAAAGTGAAGCCTTACCCAAATTGAGTTATTCGGTATTTATTCCTGAATGGGATCTCATGATCGGAACTGGATTTTATACTGACGATGTCGATGCCATT
This sequence comes from Vibrio azureus, assembly GCF_002849855.1. NCBI lineage: Bacteria > Pseudomonadati > Pseudomonadota > Gammaproteobacteria > Vibrionales > Vibrionaceae > Vibrio > Vibrio azureus. Next base: position 99,215 of record NZ_CP018617.1, on the reverse strand, counting down.
ATTGAGAATATGAGTGCAGCAGCCGAGCAAAACCTAAAGACGACTTTGACGGCCATTGCACTCTTTTGTTTGGCGATAGTTAGCATCGTGGTTGTCATCTCGATCTTAATTAACCGAAGCATTATGAACCCAATACACACTCTTAGTGATTCCATCCGATCATTTGCTCAAGGCGAGGCCGACTTAACAGCTCGAATGGCTGAACCAAACATACCAGAACTCAGAAAGCTCGGTGGTAATTTCAATGATTTCGTACAAAGTCTGCAGAATATCATTAAGCAAGTAAGTATAGTGGGACAAGATGTCGTATCGGAAAGCACAAATATGTCTCAACGAGCCATGAAAGTTGATGACTTAATCACACAACAACATCAAGAAACAGACCAAGTTGCCACAGCTATGACAGAGATGACAGCGACCGCCCATGAGATCTCCAACAATGCCAGCCAAGCCGCTCTATCAGCCAAAAATGCGGATGACCATGCTTTACAAGCTAAACATACTGTTGACTCCGCCACACAATCAGTGGAAATACTCGCTCAAGAAGTATTGGAAGCCAGTAAAGTGATTGCTTGCCTAGAAGGTGATGTACAACAAATCTCAGCATCACTGACTGTCATACAAGATATCGCTGAACAAACAAACTTACTTGCTCTTAATGCTGCCATTGAAGCAGCTAGAGCTGGTGAACAAGGAAGAGGCTTTGCTGTCGTAGCGGATGAAGTCCGTCAACTTGCCAGCCGAACTCAAGATAGCACTGGTGATATTCATCGCATGATCAAACAATTAAAATCAGGATCGGATGCAGCCGTTAAAGCAATGAATACCAGTCAAAGTCGAGGTCAGGATACGGTAGTGGAATCACGTGCTGCCTCCAATGCTTTGCAAGAAATTCAAACCGCCATCGCCGATATTATGGATATGAATACTTTAATTGCAACCGCAACAGAAGAGCAAAGCCAAGTTGGTCAGGATATTGCGAGACGCATCGAAGTCATCTCACAACAAAGCAGTCAATCGGCTCAATTAACTGATCAAAATAAGTCGAGCAGTCATCACCTTAGTACTAAAGCTAATCAACTGTATGATTTAGTGGAACGCTTCAAAGCATAGATTCCAAATAAGCAGTGGATCACTTCGCTCCACTGCTTTTTGTTATACCCAATTGACCTCAAGATGCTTGGGTATATTGCTTTATATTCCCCATTCACCTCAATATTGTTTTGAATCAAGTATCTTGGGCATAAACATACTTTCACACACAATACTTGTGGAATAAAACGCCATCCTAGTGTATTTATGCATTTTATACCCGAGTGACTTCAAGATGCTTGGATATATTGCTTACCTAATCCCGTATCAAGATATATTGGATTGATTTCACCCAGTCGAACCTTGTCTTGTTACCTCTCATTAACTTTATCGATATGACAATAGTTTGAGCACTAGCAGCTTGAGCTATGTAAGTCCTGTTTTGGGTATTTATAGGTTTTAGAAAATGAACAAGCGTTTCTTCCCAAGGCTTGATCTGCCTTTAATAATGGCCATCATTCCACTTATGATCTTCAGCTCACTCACTCTTTGGAGCGCTAGTGGCTTTAATGAAGCCATGTTAATCAAACACTTGACCCGATGTTTACTCACGTTTGTATTTATTATTTTGATGTCGTCGATCCCTGCTGAAAACTATCAACGTGTCGCTCCCTATCTTTATTTCACAACCATCACCTTATTACTAGGAGTTATGTTTTTTGGTGACAGTACAAACGGCTCACAGCGCTGGCTAGATATCGGTTTCTTTCGCTTTCAACCCTCTGAGTTAGTCAAACTTGCCATCCCAATTATGATTGCTTGGCTCTTGCATATTGAGGGTGGACGGCCAAGTGCTTATAAAATTGCCGTTTGTTTGTTGATAACTCTGATTCCTGCCGGACTTATTGCACTTCAACCCGATTTAGATGGAGCAGTATTTACCATTATATACACTCTATTCGTACTATTTTTTGCTGGTATGAGTTGGAAAATAATAGGAGGATTTCTCACAGGCCTTTTGCTCGCAGCACCCGCTCTTTGGTTTTTTGTCATGGAATCCTATCAAAAGAGTCGTGTGACCCAATTTTTAAACCCTGAATCGGATCCGCTGGGTTCCGGGTATCAGATAATACAATCGTTGATTGCTATAGGCTCTGGAGGGCTGAAAGGAAAAGGGTGGATGAATGCGACTCAAGGAACGTTAGGGTTTATCCCTGAAAGCCATACCGACTTCATTTTCTCGACATACGCTGAAGAATGGGGGTTTCTTGGCTGCCTTCTCCTGCTTGTACTGTACTTATTCATCACTGCACGAATCATGTATCTCGCATGTCAATCAAATAACTTCTTTGCTCGTTTAGTCAGCGGGGCTTTGGCTATGAGCTTTTTCTTGTATGCCTTTATCAATACAGGAATGGTCAGTGGCTTACTCCCGGTGATGGGCAGTCCGTTGCCTTTCTTTAGTTATGGTGGTACCGCAATGCTCACCCAAGGGATCTGCTTTGGTATCATTATGTCACTATGCTATTCAAAGTATACCCGCAACTCGAATTATCCACATAGCCTCACAGCTCAATCGTTATAATTCGGAGTATTTATAAAAAAGGCTTCCCGAAGGAAGCCTTTTTAAATCAATATCAACAGTCAACCTTACAGTTCAGCGTTGTGGTAAACCTGCTGAACGTCATCACAATCATCTAAAAGATCTAAAAACTTTTGGAACTTCTCAGTATCATCGCCAGTAACTGGTGTGTGAGTTTGAGGTACAAATGTGATTTCTTCTACATCAAGAACGAGCTCTGGGAAGGCACCATTCAAAGCTGTTTTGGTTTTAAAGAATTCAGTATGAGGAGCAAATACCGTAATCACACCATCTTCTAGCTCAACATCTGTTACGTCAACATCTTCCATCATCAAGGTTTCAAGAATCACTTCGTCATCTTCACCCTTGAATTGGAACACAGCTTGGTGATCAAACATGTGAGAAACCGAGCCTTCCACGCCAATCTTAGCACCAACTTTAACAAAGCACTGGCGCACATCTTGGAAAGTACGGTTACCATTGTCAGTAAGACAATCAACAATAACACTTGTACCACCAGGACCAAAGCCTTCATAACGTGCAGGTGCGTAATCTTCACCACCGCCACCGCTAGCTTTATCAATTGCTTTATCGATCACGTGTGCAGGAACTTGGTCCTTTTTAGCTTTAGCGATAAGGTGCTTCAGTGACAAGTTCATGTCAGGATCAATGCCGCCATTTTTAGCGCACATGTAAATCTCTTTACCGTACTTGGAATAAACTTTAATTTTTGCGCCTGCAGTTTTTGCCATTGAGGCTTTGCGCACTTCAAAACTTCTTCCCATCGGGATGTCTCTCTAAATTCAAATTTAATGCGAAGGATTCTAGGTTTATCAGGTTTCCGTGATTAAGTTTTGTTTAAACTAGTAATCTTGGCTAGCTTATCCCTCTTGAACAGAGTTTGTGGTTAATCTCAACATAGTATCGGCATAATAAGTAAAATAACTCTGCGTTATGACTTCAACTAAGACGAAATAAATACAACCACTGCAAAATCATCACGAAATATCAACAGACTCTAGCAAAAAAGTGAATGTATTTCCATTTCACTCTGCAAGATAACAAGGGCTAGCCCTACTTATACCTGCTGAAATAGCTTAACCACGTGGGCTTGCTATTACCCCCATAACCCGTTTGTACTTGTCGACTGACTCTTGAAAGATTTGCTTTTCGTTCACATCGTGAATCTTGGCTAGTGCATCTTCTATGATTTCATGGCCGGATTTGGACTCTTTGATTTTCCAAACTAAAAATGAAGCTTGTTTATCAAGCTCTATTTTCGTTTTCTCGGCAGAAGGCAGTAAAGATAGATTAAACGACATGTGCAGCCTCAAAGTACTTAAAATACTGGTCGCACACTATAACATACAGTAATCACGGAACAGAAGAGAAACGAATAAGGTTAGCTCAATTTACTTGATACTCACAGAGTCAACGACTTGATTAGTATACTCAAGTGACTCAAGATACTTATGTATCACCATACACGGATACATTTTTTTATCCTATTTACAGTGTAAATACGCCCAAGAAACGACCAAGAAAAATAATTTGTTAACCAAAGGCAACATTAAAGATCACATTACTGCTACCTTTGATTTATGTCCAAGTTAATGAATAAGGCCCATTTCTCTCGCCTCTTCAATGCTGAGGCCACTCTCTCTAATTTCGCGAAGAGTCTCAATACGACGTCTAGCTTGAGCTGACTTTAAGCTTTTATTTGCATCACCTTGTGGAATATCCCATTTATTGGTGATGTTGTTTATCTCTTCATGGTCGATAGAATTAATAGACATACTTCCTCCGAATGGACCAAGTCTTAGTGCTTTATCTATACCAGAGCGCTTTTATAGAAGTAATAAAAAAGGTAATGAAATGTGAGCGTTAGCAATATTTAACAAAGTTAACGACAGAAGCAACATTTACACTTTGCATGATAGCAGCGAAAAGATTAAGTTAATAAAATTGGTCCCTTTCAAATGTATTTGACAGACCTCTCACTTTTATCAAACCGCCACACCGCCGAATCATTGCTGCGCCTGAGAACTAAGGTCGTCTCGCTGAACACAGCATCTTAAGGTGACTTGGGTATATACTTATGACTCAATAACCTCAAATAGCTTACTTGGAGTGAGTATGGACATATCAAGTTGGTTGAATATAGTCTCAAAATGGTACCGTTCACGGAAAGATGATCAAGTTAACTCCTTAGAACGCATTCTCTACCAAGCCCCTCAAACGATATTTGGACCAACCTTTAATGATGAGCAGAGCAAGGCACTCGCTTGCTGGTTAGATATGAATTTAAGAGCGTTTCAGGATATTCGTGAAACAGAGCAAGATAAGGCTTACCAGATCCTGCAATATACCGTAGCAAAATTAGAACAGAGTGCGACCTCTCACTCAACGGATATTTTGATCAAGGACTGGTGCTTAAGAAGGATCCAGCACCTAACGGTTTTGAGCATTAGCTTTTGTCAGCAACAAGAAGATCAACGTAAATGGCGGTCACAAGCTCACCAGTTGATCAATGGGCATGTAAAGTTAATGGAATCATTAAATTGGAATGAAATACAGAAGCATGATCAAGGTTAAGAACGTCCTATTTCAGCGTTCATAATCGCAGTTTTGATTGCAACCCTACCACAGTGACCTCAAGGTATTTGAGTAAAAAAAAGCGAACCTTTCACAAAGAAAAGTTCGCCAAACGAAATGCTAATAAAAAAATAGCCAATATTTAATCATCAGAAAGAACAAAAGGGTGTCTGTTCGGGAGCTATTCTATTGGGAGTTAGCAGCATAAATGTCAATCTAAAGTTAACGCTCAGTCTAAATAAAACAAAATATCTTATTGAGAGCTCTCCCTAGTGCTCTAACTGGCCATTTCCTCTAATGCACGAATCACGACGTCATCTATGTGCCCTTCAAACACTTGTCGGCAGATCTTGCGTCTCACAGCAAGACCAGCGATTAAACGTTCAATCGTGAGATGTTTGGCTTCTGTTAGACTATTAAAAAGCTCAACCGTTTTACTTAATGTCTCATATGATAGCGGCTGATCTTCAACTCTTAACCAATCAAGCTTCTCAATGAATTCAGAGCACTCTTCTTTGATTAAAGCATAGGAGTGCCCTGTCATAGCTGATAAAGCCGTTATACTGCGTTCTAGAGCCTCTGAGGAAGTATATTTAGATAGAGTGATAGTAACTTCGTCTGCATTGATTTCCACTAAATGCTTTTTCTGCTTCACACGACGGCCTAAGTTACCTTTTGGAGAAGGGGTCTTGCGCTGAATCGGCTCAAACTCACCATCAATGATCCCGGAAAGCTCATCAAGTTGCTTCTTCGTTACCATCTCATTGCGTAGTGGGTTAGGCAAGGTTGGCGCCATGTTGCGTTTACCTGCATTGGTCATTTTGGCTCGTGAGTAGCGCAAGACTTCCTCGACGTCACATTTGATATCGACTTGATAATCGACAACTTTGTTGTTGTTGATCATTGCTTCGATCGTTAAATGATAGCCCCAGAGATTAACGACAAACAGTTCATCAGTCCCCTTTCCTTTTGATAATCGCTTCAACTCTCGGATCAGATCCATAGAAAATCGACGCCATTCTATATTGCGAGCTAATTTTTGATTCAATTCACTCAACAGCATGCAATCAGAATGTCGACGAACCATACGACTTCTGAAGAATGAGTAAAGTTGAAAGACTAATGTATGTTGTTTCAAGATTTCAGGTGGAAACAAGAAAAAGTAGTCTCTTGTCAGAAGCTCCTCGTAAAACGAAGGCTCCCACACCAGGATGTAAAGATTAGGTTTGATCTTTATCTCACCATCCATACCTTCGGTTGGTGCTTCTTCAGAAGCGGTAATGGTTCTTGCTATAAACCTGAAGCGATCGCTTTTAAACCCTTCCGGCATATTTTCACTTAGCCAGCGACCTGTCAGTTCGTGCAACTGAAAGTCTGTAAACTCAACCCTATCAATACTGTCACGGATTGAATCTCTAGCAGGACCGCTGTCTTTTTTGCCACGTAAAGATAATATATCAGTGATGTATAACGGTGTTTTGTTTGGAACATGCGTAGCGTCCATCTGGTACTGATCTTTGTGATGATCATGGTACTGGACGGTTAACGTAAACAAGGCAAATAACGTCATAAGATCATCAACTGTCATGATATTTTTGGACGATCGTGTCTCAATGACAGCTTTGGTACCTGAAATAGATACCAGTGACTTTTGGTAGCTTTTTCTTGTTCGAGGTGGCGCTAAAGCTTGATCAATGATCCCTGCCCAGTTTGTCGGTGAAACAATAAATTGATCAACTTCATCCTTCATTACCGGGGGAGTATTTAGGCCATGTTCATTCAATAGACGTTTATTGACGTGTGTTTGGGCAAGTGCTTTAGAGCGTTTTTGTTTTTCGCTTTGTCTCACTTTTTCAGTAACGAGGCTGGTATTCCCTAATGCCGATATTAATTGGCTTGGATTTACGAATTTATGTAGCATCGTTTTACCAGCCAGGCCTTCTTCAAAGCGAACAGGAGTTTGAGTGAATAATCCTATACTAACAGCCGTTCGTAAACGTTGCTGCAATGCTGCTCTGGTTAGCTGTCCGTCTGTAGATTGAACGATCTCTGTGGTTGAAACTAAACCATCTTTACTACTGAACCCTCTCAAAGAAATGAGGTTCAACAGTTCGAGGATGCTTTTGGTTACCCCTTTAAAGTGTTGGTACTGCTGGACCCAATCTGCTGATGATTTATTCACTTCGAATAGGTGCCCATCTTTGTGGCTTCTTGGAGATTTAATCAGAGTTTTTTCGTCTGTCATTATTTTAACTCTAGTTCACATTGCCCGTAGTACAATCATAGTTCCGAAGGATAAAGAAAAACAGTTCATAAATAAAGAAAAAAATCTCTGTTTCTTTTAATAAGATCTTTTGCTTAATTTGATCTTAATTGATTATATGATCTATTGATCCAGAGATTTTATTCCATCTAAATATTTGATATTTAAAGTTAAATATTTTTACCCCTATGGATGTATGATCAAGAATTATTCGAAAGTATGATCATAACAAACCCGAATACATGATCAAATTTTCGTGTAAGCATGATCATCATTTATTTGAAAATATGATCAAATACTTTCAGAAACAATGATCATGATATCCACACAGGTTATCCACATTTGGTTGTGTTATTAGTTGAATTTAGTACTTTGTTTGTGTTCATCCGAGCTAGTTTTCTCATTGGATCAATGATCAAGGCTGGATATTTTTTCAATTTATTAACGGTTATTGTTCTTCTAATTCAACGAGAGAGTATTTGGGATGAAAAAATCAGTGCTTAAAAGCTTATGGAAGCATGATCAATGGAAGGTTTTGTTGATTTAAGGTTTAGAAAAGTAATCTATAACAAATCAATTTGCCAAAACTTACTACTAAACCCCCGTTCTATCTGCATTTAGCCGTAATTTAACTTCTAATCTCCATGCTTCCGGAGTATTGATAGCACTTGATCATATTTCCGATAGTTTTGATCTTTAAAAGCCAATGTATTAGTAATGAATGGCTTGTTTTACACCTTGATCATGCTTCGATTCTTCCTAACAAAAATAACCTCCGTTTCCTATTTTCCTTGATCATCGTTCTTTCAGGCTTGTCCTATTCTGGTCTATTAAGAACGGAAAAATGATCAAGGATCCACGACTGAGGCGCATTTATTTCTGTTATGGTGTTGTTTAGAAAGTTGATATAGCATCTACCGTAATTTAAGCTACGTTTTTAATCGTTCCGAAGGTATTTATATTTACAATGTAAATAAGTGACGCCGTAACACTTTCTTGTTTTTTGATTTATAGTACACATTTACATGATTTTTTTCGTCTAAAGTTGTCAATTTTTATACTTATTTTCTGGTAATACAGATTATGGCTTTTTTTAGCTATTTTTGATGTGGTTTTTCATAAAAATGTTTGTTCAGCTTTTTGTTGTTTTATTATGTTTTTGTTGTACTATTATGGGTAGGTAACTTTCCAACGGAAATTGGCATGAAAAGAGAAAAAACAATTAAAAATCTTTTGGAGTTAGCAGAACTGACTCAACAAGTTCAAGCTGATCGAATCGAGATTGTCTTAGAAGAGAGAAGCGACAATTATTTCCCTCCAATGTCTAAGGCATTAATGGAAACTCGTTCAGGGTTAACTCGTCGTAAACTTGATGAAGCTATTGGTAAAATGGAAGCAGAGGGCCATCAGTTTACTAAAAATAATGCCAATCATTACTCTATTAGCCTTGAAGAAGCACATATGCTGATGGATGCTGCAGAAATCCCTAAATTTCATGAGCGAAAGAAAAATTCAGAGAACAAACCTTGGATTATTAATGTTCAAAACCAAAAAGGTGGAACAGGGAAGTCAATGACTGCGGTTCATCTAGCAGCTTGTTTGGCTCTTAATTTAGATAAACGTTATCGTATTTGCTTAATTGATTTAGATCCACAGGGGTCATTACGTCTGTTCTTGAACCCTCAGATCAGTGTAGCAGAACATGATAATATTTACTCTGCTGTTGATGTTATGTTGGGTAATGTGCCTGATGGGGTAGAGATTGATCGTGAATTCCTACATAAAAATGTGCTACTTCCAACCCAGTATCCAAATCTTAAATCTATTTCAGCTTTCCCTGAAGACGCGATGTTTAATGCTGAAGCATGGCAAACGCTATCTGAAGATCCATCTCTAGATATTGTTAGGCTGTTAAAAGAAGAGCTTATCGATAAAATCGCGGATGATTTCGATGTTATTATGATTGATACAGGTCCTCACGTTGATCCGTTAGTTTGGAACGCGATGTATGCATCAAATGCTTTGTTGATTCCCTGTGCGGCCAAACGTTTGGATTGGGCTTCAACAGTTAACTTTTTTCAGCACTTACCAACGGTTTATGAAATGTTTCCTGACGATTGGAACGGGCTTGAATTTGTTCGTCTCATGCCAACCATGTTTGAAGATGACAACAAGAAGCAGGTATCGGTGCTAACAGAAATGAACTATCTACTTGGTGATCAAGTGATGATGGCGACAATCCCTCGTAGTCGTGCTTTTGAAACATGTGCTGATACCTACAGTACAGTTTTTGACTTAACAGTGAGCGATTTCGAAGGTGGTAAAAAGACATTAGCAACGGCACAAGATGCGGTTCAAAAGAGTGCATTGGAACTCGAGCGTGTTCTGCACTCAAATTGGTCATCATTAAATCAGGGGTAACGAGATATGGCATTAAAAACGTCTGAATTAAATGCAAAATTATTTGGTAAAACGAATAAGCGTCGTGTGGCTACACCTCAAGAAGCACAGTCTGCAGCAAAAGATAAGACTCAAACAATTGAACTCGCTGTGGCTGGTGAGAACACCGTTCAATTTGAATTAGTGCGTATTCCTGCGGATCGCGTCGAAATCGACACTATCGTCTTCGAAGATAATGCACGTGAACAATCTTTTTTAAATGAACATGCACTGTCGGATGTTTTGGTTACGCTTAAAGAGCGTGGCCAGCAGTATCCTGCTGTCGGCCGTCGCACAGAAGATGGCAAGATTGAAGTCTTAGACGGTAGTCGCCGTCGTATGTCATGTATCTTGGCTGAACAGGATTTCTTGGTATATGTTGGCGCGAACATTAATACTCAGCATGCTAAGTTTTTATCTGATGTTGCCAATGCGCACAAACCTCTTTCCTTGTATGAGAAGGGCAAAGAAATGCTCGCCAAGCTAGAAAGTGGTGAAGCGGAAGATCAAAAAGCACTCGCTAAGACTTTCCAGTGTAGCGAAGCCCTTGTTAGCGGGGCATTAAAAGCAGCCTCTTTACCTCTTGAGCTTCTTCAAGCGTATCCAAATGTGGGTGATTTGGGACGCCCGACCATTGTTAAACTGCATAAACAATTCTCCATGCTTGATAAACAGCAGCAGCAAAGTTTGCTTGATAAATGCCGCTCGTCGGATGGATATTTATGGCAACGCAGTTCAGCCCAAGGTGTTGCCCGTTTAACTAAAGAAGTCACTGAGAGTATTGAACATTGGATTGCTGACTTGACACCCGTTAAATCGCCAGAAAAAATAGAAAAAGTCGAGTTAGTGAAAGGTCGCGTTAGTTACAGTAGAAAAGGTTCTAACTTGAAGCTAGACCTTAAGAAAGTAGACGATCATTTGTTAGAAGATATCCTTAACTTTATTGAACAGAAAATGAAGTAATTTCATCGCACTTATTTATCCAGTTCTCGCTATAACCGCCTTCGGGCGGTTTTTTCATTTTTACCTCGCTAATCTTGTGAATCAAAGATGTGATAAGATAATTAAATATCGCTATGACCGAGTGATTTCAAGTATCTTGAGGTCACTCGGGTATAATTGCCATCTAATTATCACAATTGGAAAAATTGATGTGTATTTATTCTGAATATCTTTCTCAACTGCAAGCCCAGTCATTTCGTGCCTTTCAGCGTACTGGTGTGATTATCTACGGTGAAGCGGGATGGCAAAATGAACTTATTACACGTTTTCATCAAATCCAACGTAATAAAAGATGGTTTTGTTTGGGGGATTGGTCTTTAGAAGATACTCAGTGTGTCGCTTTAAAAAACGGCGCGCAGTTATTAGGTCAAGAATGTGATGTGTTATTATTGGATGCACGCCAAGGTTTTGACGCAAACAGCTTTATGGCCGCCTTAGGCACATTAGTTGGAGGTGGGCTACTGATTATTTTAGCTAATCACAGGGCTTGTGTATCAAGTGATGACGTGTGGATGCAAAGGCAGTGGCAAAAGCTGATAATGCTTGAACAGAATAATAGCTTACCTGCATTACCCACTTTGATGCAATTAGAGCCACCTGAACAGTTTGTTGAACAAAAAGCTGCGGTTGATTCGATTGTTAAAGTGATCAATGGTCATCGTAAGCGTCCGTTTGTTTTAACGGCGGATCGAGGCCGTGGAAAAAGTAGTGCATTGGGAATTGCTTGCGCCAAAATATTAGCAGATAAACCTCAGCGAATTCTTATCACTGCGCCAACTATAGCGGCTGTTGCCCCTGTTTTTTATCATGCATTTGAGTGTTCAGATTCTACTATTTCTCATAAGAAAAAAGGCAGGGTAGAAGTCGGAGACGGTTACATTCAATTCGTGGCACCTGATGAATTATTGTCTTCTAAGCCTGAATGTGATTTGTTACTCGTTGATGAAGCATCTGCTATACCTCTTCCAATGTTAATACAAATCACCCAGCACTATCATCGACTCGTGTTCTCTAGCACGATTCATGGTTATGAAGGCAGCGGGCGGGGTTTTACTTTAAAATTTACTCAGTGGCTAAAAAACGCAAGGCCAGGAATGCGCAGCCTCCATTTAAAACAACCTATCCGCTGGGCAGACAATGACCCACTTGAATTATGGTCTTACGATGCTTTTGTTTTAAATCCTGAGCTAGACCAAGCTCCGGCTTTAGATCTACCTACCGTTACCCTTCAGAAGCTTACGAAGTTACAGTTGCTAGCGAATCCTGATTTATTGCATAAATGTTTTTCACTTTTGGTTAATGCCCATTATCAAACATCACCGAATGATCTCTTACACCTTTTACGAGACGATAAATGTTCGCTGTATATTGCTTTACAGCAAGAGAGTCTGGTTGGTGTCTTATTAACTGTTGAAGAAGGGCAGTTAGAGCAGGGTTTAGTGGAAGAAATAAAACTTGGTAAAAGACGTCCCAAAGGGCATTTAACACCAATTACAATGATTACCCAGCTTGGTCATTCCGATGTGGGTCAATTAGCAACACTTCGTATTATGAGGATTGCTGTTCATCCTTCTCTTCATGGTCAAGGAATTGGTCAGAGAATGATAGCACAACTTAAATTATTGGCTCCTGCTCATATTGACTATTTGTCTACGAGTTTTGCAGCCACTCAAGATGTCGTGAGTTTTTGGTCTCAATGCGATTTTTCTCCAATTCGGTTGGGCACGATGCGCGATGCTGCGAGTGGTTGTTACTCATTGCTAATGGTTAGTTCTCTTTATTCACGACCTTTACCTTGGATAAGCGAGGCTCACCAACTGTTCGATGAGATCATGCGCTCTAGTGCAGGTACAATTTATCCTAGGTTGGAACCTGAAATTTTACGTGCACTTTGTGCGGATTCGAATACATTGAGGTTTTCTCATCCAGCTAAATACAATCTTTTAAAAATGTATGCCTCAGGTGGAAGCAGTTATGAATCGATCTCTGTTTGGCTTTCGCAGTGGCTCTTTTTTGTGGGGCTCAGCAATGTTTCAGATTTAATGATCAGTAAAGTGATTCTAAATCTAAGTTGGGCTGAATGTGGATATCAGTATGGCTTTGCAGGACGCAAGCAAATTGAGGCTGAATTAAAGCAGCAGCTTCGGCAGCAGCTGGCACAATTTACACTGTAAAGCCTTTGAACTGATCACGTCAGTGCCTAACTTGGTCATTAAGGCTTTAGTTGTTTATTGATTTACAGTGTAAAGAGACGCTTTCTAAACATTCATTAGCCTCGGCAACATGAGTAAAGACAATAGAGATGGAAAGCTATTGAAAAGAGTCCCAGTTTACACTGTAAATTAATTTGCTTAGATTCCATTGAAAAAGCAAGTTCATGAGTCATGTTGATATTAATGATTCACCCGCGGAAATAAAGAAAACTGCCTTTCTATTTCAATTTCACCTCTTCCTAAACTCTTAAAGAAAACCTGAATTTACACTGTAAAGAGGCTGCTATCATCATACTACTGAGAGCAAGAGGAACAACGAGTGTGAGTGATGGCCATCTCCGCGTATCAAGAGATTTGAAGTGTGTTTGAATTCTATTATTAGATGCCAGTATAGCGACAAAGATCTGTGATACAGAGCGCGGCTGTATTTAATATATTAGCTACACTCGAAGAAATGTGAGGATGCTAATGGATGAGTTATGTGGAGCCCCTATCTCGTTTGGTCTGATGATAAGACTAAAGTTATTGCTCGTTTACCTAAAGACACTTTTTTGAACGGTAGTCTAAATCAGGACCTTTTCACTGAACAGCTTGAAAAGATGAAAGCTTATCATGCTATGGTTTACACAGAGAATATAGACCTCTTTATTCAATATGCCGAAAATGCCACAGAAGAAGCTTATCAGGGTATTACTGTTGCTGAAATAAAAAATGCACAAGCTTATATTGAAGTAAGTAGCGATGGAATGTTGGCAAGTATCACTGTCATTGGGGCTTATGGTGGGAGAGGGGTTACAGCTGATGAGTTAATTCAGATTCTTAGTCAAGCGAGAGTGACGAAAGGCATTAATAAACTTGCACTAAGAAAAGTATTACAAATGAGTGCACAATTAAGACCTGGCCAACAAGTCACCCAACCTGTTGCAAAAGGAAAGCGTCCTATTGATGGTTGTGACACGACATTTAAACCACTTGTGGAAGACATCACCAAAAGAATTTTAAAACCACAACAAGTCGGTTCGAGTAATGAAAAAGTTGATTTAAGAAATTTAGGTCAAACCATTACTGTTGATATTGGGCAACCGCTTATGCGTAAAATCCCATTTACCGATGGTATCTCCGGTATGACGGTATTAGGAGAAGAGGTGGCTGCGAAATGTGGAGAAGACCTTGCCTTAGAGCTAGGAAAGGGAACAGAGTTTAGCCGTTCTGATGTCAATCTACTGGTTGCCACTACATCAGGTACGCCGCTCATTAAAGCAAACTGTGTTGATGTTGATAACGTTCTATTGCTTAACGATGTCGATATCGGTACAGGGCATATAAGCTTTAAAGGCAGTGTCATAATAAGTGGCAATATTGAATCGGGGATGAACGTCAAAGCTACGGGCTCCATTACTGTCGGTGGCTTTATTGAGTCGGCCAACGTTCAAGCAAAAGGTGATATTTCGGTTGGAAAAGGCATTATTGGACATAATGTCAGTGGTGAAGAATCTAAAAGTTGTCACGTGCGCAGCCAAGGTACTATCTATGCTAACTATGCTCAGTATAGTGAGTTAATGTCGGGTAAAGATATAGTACTTAGCGTGCATAGTATGAATAACGATATTGACTGCCGAGGCGATCTTACCGTTTTTGAACTGAAAAGCAAAGTTGGCACACTGAGTGGTGGTGAGGCTCGTGTTGCGGGAAGTGTTCGATGTTTTCAGATCGGTGTTGAAGGAAATACCGTAACTAAAATTGAAGCATTCACTCAGTCGGAGCAATATAAACAAAAAATATTGTTACTGAAAAATGAATATAAACAAGCCCAAAATGAAACGATGGAGATAATTCGAAAAGAATTAGCATTAAAGGGGATTTCAAGTGGGGCTGAAAAAAAAGCTCAGCAAGAAGCGTTATTTGCTTATAAAAAGCAAAACAATGATGGCCTTGAGTACATTAAATATCAGCTCGAAAAAGCCGAATATGATTTTGAACGTGAACAGTCTGAGGTATCGGTTGAAGCATTAAATCGAATGTTTGATAGAGTGACGGTTAAAATAGGAAAAGATCAGATCACAACCAATAAAACCTATGGAGCTTGCATATTCAAACTCGATCAAAATAAGCTGAGATTTTCTGGGAGTTTAGATAAAGAAGATTTGGCGGTATGTTGATGGAATTGAGCCCTTTTACTGTGATGGTATAAAGGGCTTAGAGGGATTATTTGAGTATCGAGTACCTAACTTAGCTTAAGCAATGAATAGCTTTTATCTAGATTTAAACCCTAAATTTTGGTCAGTGCTTTACGAATAAAGCCATTGTGCTCGGTAAGTTTTCTTTTTGCCTTTTGAGCATCAAGCCCGCTTAGAATCATAAAAATTGCTGTTTTGCAGTTACGCTCACAATCATTTAACGCCTGTTCGGCATCCGAGTAAGAGGCCCCGGTTGCTTCTACAACGATATTGACTTGGCGCTGAACAAGCTTGGCGTTCGTCGCTTCAACATCAACCATGAGATTACCAAAAACTTTACCGTTTCGAATCATGGCTCCAGTTGATAACATATTAAGAACCATCTTTTGTGCCGTACCAGCTTTCATTCTAGAAGAGCCAGTGACGACTTCGGGCCCAACAATAGGTTCAATCGCTATTGTTGCAGTCTCTGCCATCGCCGATTCTGGATTACATGCGATTGAAACGGTTGTTGCGCCAATCGCGTTAGCATAATTAAGGCCTCCGAGTACATACGGAGTACGTCCACTTGCGGCGATTCCTACAACAATATCACGATGGGTGAGGTTAAGTTGTTTTAAATCCGTCTCTCCCTGAGAAGCATCGTCTTCTGCGTTTTCTACTGCTTTTAAAATTGCTTGATGTCCACCAGCAATTAGTCCAATGACTAAATCTGGCGAAGTACCATAAGTAGGAGGGCATTCGCTAGCATCAAGAATTCCTAGGCGTCCCGATGTGCCAGCGCCAATATAAATCAAACGTCCGCCATTGGAGAAACTGGTATTAATCGCATCGACTGCACGAGCTATTTGAGGTAGCTCGTTTTCTACAGCAAATGCGACTTGCTTGTCTTCTTGATTAATGACTTTTAACATATCAAGAGTCGATAGATTATCGATTTCTAAGCTTGCGGTATTTCGACGTTCAGTGACGAGCTGATTTAAGTCAATATTCATAATGTAACTTCACCAAGTTAGAGAAGGAATGAAAATGATACCAAGACAAGCTGACATTTACTCGAATTTAATGGCTGTTGATGCAACGCCCACACCATGATTGTGAACAAAGTATTTTGAGGTTACTTGGGTATAAACAGAAAATAAAAAAAGAGCGATTGTTCGCTCTTTTTTTATTCGTTGAGAAGTGCCTGATTAAAGCTTACGAATAGATTCCACTTCAATTTCAACACTATTCCAGTCTTTATCCACTTCACCTAGAATTTCAACCTTATCCGATGGGCTGACCGATTGTCCTTGCCAACGCTTTTGACTGATCTCAACGACCACTTCGCCAGACTGATCTTTAAATAGATAATCTTTTTTACCAAGAGAGCTAACAATGTTTCCGGTCAGTTTGACTGGGGTATCATCGACCGCATCCAACGCTTCTTTTGCCGTTAGAATGACTCCTTGCGTTGGGCCACTAAAGCCTCCAGAAGCCACGGTTTTACCATCATTAAAGCCTGCGGCAGCAAGACCAGAAGTGGTTAAAGCAATCACGAGTGTTGATAGAGTGAATAGTTTTTTCATTGTGTGTACCTATGTTTAAGATTAGATGATGGGGTAAATAGTAATACTGGCATCATGAATGGAACCTGAATCAGTCGTTCAGGTTTTTAAACAAATGGTGGTTGCTTTGGTTTTCATATAGTTATGTACTGCAATTTTTCCACATTCTCGACCAAAACCTGAATGTTTGTTGCCGCCAAAGGGCACATAAATCTCGCTAGCATAATATTGATTAATGTTTACTTGGCCTGCATCAATCCGTTTTGCGAGATGAATTCCTAACGCGATATCTTGAGTATAAAGCCCTGCATGGAGACCGAATGGGGTCGAATTGGCTAAACAGACTGCTTGATCTATTCCTTCAAATGATTGTAAGCAAATGATGGGTCCAAAGACCTCTTGATGTAAAAGAATGGAATCACTAGGCAGGTTATCAATCAGGGTAGGTAAAAAGTACAGGCCTTGCGTATGCTCTGGATCATAATAACGCTGACCACCAAGTAAAATGGTTGCGCCTTCTTGTTTTGCTAACTGTACAGCCTGTTCAATTTTCTCCAATTGAAGTGGATTATTGATGGCACCAAATGGATGATCCTTCATCCCATGGCCTATGGAAATATTGCTCAACTTACAGCAAAGAAGTTCAATGAATTGATCTTTAATCGCTTTATCGATCAAAATTCTTGATGCACAAGAACAAACTTGACCTGAATTTAAGAACGAAGCGGTAATGATATCTTCCGCTGCCTTTTTGAGATCGGCATCCTTGAGAACAATAGCGGGTGACTTTCCACCCAGTTCCATTGTGCATGTTGCCATGTTTTCAGCTGCAGCCCTCAGAACGCGTGTGCCTGTCGCTTTAGAACCAGTAAATGTAATATGTGCTACGGCTGCATGCAAAGATAGCCCCTCGCCAGCTTGCGATCCGTGACCAGTAATAACGTTAATCACTCCTGCAGGAAAAGCTAAATCTCGACTAATCTGAGCCAACTTTAAAATAGAAATAGGTGCCTGCTCAGAAGGTTTGATGATGACACTGCAGCCAGCAGCTAAAGCCGGAGCAATACCACGTATACAAGTGAACAATGGAAAATTCCAAGGAATAATATGTAACGTGACGCCAACGGGTTCTTGTATTGTAAAACTGAACTGATTATCGTCGACAGGAATCGTCTCACCATGCAGTTTGTCACTTAAGCCTGCGTAGTAACGCAAAAAATCGATGCAAGTTTCGACGTCTGCCTTTGCTTCAGAATAAGGTTTACCGCTATCCAAGCTTTCTGCAATTGCAAAAGCGTTTTGCTGTTGTTTGAGTTTTTCTGCTAATTCATATAATAGCTGACCGCGTTTAGCTGGGGAGAGAGCTTGCCAACAACGCTGGCCTTGGATTGAAGATATCACAGCACTGTCTATATCATCATCATTCGCTTCTACATTACTCATCAACACCTGGCCTGTGCCTGGATCAATGACCTGATAATGTTGTGTCGATAAAGACGTCGTCCAATTACCATGAATAAACAGTTGGTTGCTAGGAGGTAAATGAGCTTGTGTCAGTAAATTTTCCGAAGTTGTTGGTAAGTTTGACATAAAGGCTACATAGCAAAGAGAGATGTTCTTATCCTAGATGAAAGTTACATCAAGAAAAGTTTCTCCAGCCAAAAAGGAGAAATAAAATCAAACAATCAACAAAAAGGATAAAGCAATCACTTTACACATGAATTTAAATGATAAAGGTATTCTTAATAAGTAAGTCTTGGACTTACTTTAACTGGAGTGGTTCTCTATTTTTATTGACATAAAATGTGATCAGAGACTGATTGACTCCAAATGATAAAGTTCAATGCTGAGAGTTTAAATTTTCAACAAGAATGACGATCTAAAATAAGATGTAAATATGCATCATTATGCTCATTTTGTTTATCAGTTCATCATTCAAATTGAGGTCTTTCAGATGGAAATTGAAAGTATTGTGCAAAATGAATACTCATTATTGATTAGATTTCGAGATGGTCAGGCGTTCGATCTTCCCTATATGTGGTTCAAAGATCATTCTAAATCCCACACGGATTGGGACCATAAAACGCATCAAAGAGTTTGCTCAGCAACGGATCTTTTCCAATCTTCAATACCTACGCAGATCACAGTTGAAGAAGGAAGTAAGGTAATGATCTATTGGCAAAATAATCATGAACCTTCAGAGTACACAGCACAGGATTTATACTCGAAGCTCAAAGATGGCTCTGACCACTTAGCTCAGTTTGGCATCGACAATCAACATGACATCAAGCTTTGGAAAAATATCGATTTGATTGGAGATGCTGCCTTTCGATTTCAATTTTATCAGATTCAAAAGGCGGCTGATTTTAACCAGATGCTGATGCGATTAAAAGAATATGGCTTTGTTGTGGTAAGTGAGTGCCCGACGACTATCGATTCTGTAGAAAATATTGCCAATAGAATAGGCTATGTAAGGCAAACAATCTTCGGTGGTTTATGGCAATTCAGTGCCAATCAAAACCGAGATGATTCTGCCTATACGGATTTAGCTTTGGGATCTCACACGGACAGTACTTACAGCCATGATGCGCCGGGATTACAAATGCTGCTGTGTTGTCACTATGATGCCCAAGGTGGAGCTTCAACCATGGTTGATGGCTTTATGCTGGCCAATGAAATACTAAAAAACCGGCCAGATCTCCATGCTTTGCTCAAAGATGTTCCGATAATGGGTCGTTATATCGGTGATGGCGTGAATCTAGCTGCCCAGAGGTGCGTACTTCGCTACAATCGCTGCGGTAAACTTGAACAAGTGAGTTTTAATCATTATGACCGAGAACCGTTGTCTCCACACCTAGATAACTTGCAGCAAGTGTATGAAGCATTAGTTTACTTTGAAACATTAGCATCATCAGAGCAATATCAATGGAAGTATATTTTAAAACCGGGTGAGATGATTATTTTTGACAATTGGCGTGTATTGCACGGTAGAGATACCTTTGTAGGTGAGCGTAAATTGGCTGGTTGCTATATCAATAGAGAAGATTTTGAAAGTGCATTACGCCTCTGTTGAGTATACCCTTGCCTCCTACTATGTAGATAAAAAATATAGACAAAAAGGTCAATGAATTAACAATGCGTTTATTATTAAAAAAGAGTTGGATGGCTTTATTATTTGGGCTTTCATTTAACAGTTTTGCTGATTCAGCAAGAGTGTATTGTGCCACTGTGGATGGTTCGGATTGGGAATGGTTATACGAGCAGGATGGAAGTGATACTGAAATTAGTGGCGAGTGGGGGATTCATATTGTTAACGCGCAAGTAGGATTCCGCTATTTGACTATTCCAATACAAGAGTATCAATACCTACAAAACCGATGTGATGCGATGGGCATGGTGGCACACCCAGCTGAAAACGCATTCAGTGATTGGTATATCTTTCAAATCCAATTTGTAAAGGGACAAACCATCTTCGCTCCAGGCTATTACTCCCGTTTATCACACCCTTTTTCAGGGATTATGTAGCTTTGTATCAAAAGCGGTGATGAGAGGTGGAAGCGCTGTGTCAAATAGCTTGTAAGCAGCAAGCGGCTCTGGCTTATTAGCGTGATTGAAGAGGCTTGAGTGCTCTGACTTTTCCCCTTTAGCTAATGGAAACCGAGGCCGCATTTTGTCGTGTTCATTTTTGGGTGGCTTGAGTATGAGCCTTAAATTTTAAAGGGAGGCTATTGCGTCGCCAAATTGGACTCTTGTGATAGACTCTTCAACCTATCTGCCAGCTTTTGAGCGTCGCTTTTCATCTTGTTACGACTAAAATCAGCTTCATTATCGACATAGTTAATGAACTTCGCCATGGTAGGATCGCTACTGGCTTTATACTCTTGCCATATATCGGGTTGGAAGATGGCTAAATCCATGGCAATCTCAACTTTATCTCCAATCAAAGATTTTTTGATTTCATCATCAGGTATATTGTCCGGCAGTGGCTTATTGATTACTTCGAGAGATAAATTAACAATATCAGTCAGGTGCTGCGTTTTGTACTTACCTGTGATGATGCTGCTTATATAATAAATGGCATCCCACCTTGCTCGTTCATCATCATAATTGTACTTTTCAACACTAATATCAGATAGGAGCGCCTTTCTGGTTGCTTCGACCATCTTATAGTCATTCAATAACAGCTCAAAGTTTTGTCGGTCTGATGCTGTGGTCAATACCTTACTACTCAGGGTGATAAAGCTTTGAAACTCCTCACTTGGTTGGCGCCAAGTATTATTTTCCCAATTATAGCTTGATTCATCAAGAACGTTGCTCTCCTGATATTTAACATTGTTAGGTTGAACAAGGGTACTAATACTAGATGCTTGCTCCGAAGCAACTGCTTCATTTATATGTTGGCTTTCAACGGTGCTCTCTTCGATACGAAGTGCTTGTAATTCAGATGGTGCCTTTGTGTGGGAATTGAAAGTAATATAGGCAATAACTGATAGTGATGCCGTTAAAATAAGAGTCTTTTTTAACATAGAAAACCTGTTTAAAAGCAAGGCACAAAGGCCTTGCTTAGTTAATTTACAAAATCACCTTAAAAATTAAAGTAAATCACTAGGTATTTGATCCCTTAATAAGAGTCTTCCGGTTAAATTAGCACCATCATTTTGATAATACATCGAACCAGAGAGGAAACCTTGTGCGACTACAATTTGGCCATTAGTACTTTTATCAGAGGTATCTGGCATCACGTTATAAACTTTACCTGTGAACTTAACGTCTTCAATGTTAATGATCTCATCAAAAGAGCCATCTTTACTGATCAAGCTGTCACCAACTTTTATGTTTTCAGCGGTCAGCATATACCCTGTTGAAACGAGTAATGGGTGGTTGTCAGTAACTTTGAGCTGGCCGCCATTTGCAGTATTAAAGACTCGGATATTATGAACGGTTTCGACAATAGACTCACTGTATGCTTCAACATCTTTTACTTGATAAGAGATATTATCAAGGCTAGCGTTATCAGATAATGCAACGATATTGGTTAATTTCTTTGTTAGCGCATCGTATATTTCATGTTCCCCATCTACAAATAGAATCTTTTGATCTGGTGTATAGCATGAAGAAACACAGTGTATTTGCTTTGTATAATGCTTTATGTCACATGAGCCACTTTTAACAATTGGTGCTTTAAACCAATCATCAAAGTTTGCTGGGTTAAAAAAACTAGGGTATAAAGGCCTCGCTCTTGGATTGTCAAAATCATCTAGAGTATTGTATTCCATAGTTCTTTTAGATATATGTTTACACTTATGGGCCCACTCATTTCTACCTACAGCCTGAGATGGACTTAAACTATCCAGTGAACATCTTTTTTCTAGTCTTGCACCATCGTTAGCGGAAATACTTAAACTTGTTAAACCTAGAGTTAGAGCTAATAATTTTTTTATCATTTTAATATCCTTAACTTAAAACATGTCACAAGGGTAATAGCCCATGTAACGATTATTTCTGCTACTAAAAAGAGGTACCATATTTGTTTCTTTAAAGTACTCATAGTCACGTGTTGTTATTTTTTCTTCTGATAAGGCATTTAACCTATAAACCTCACACTCATGTCTTGTGCTCGGGTTTGGTTTTTTAGGAATGGTATAATTGCATGACATATCTCCGTATTCTGTTTCACCATATAATACAAATTCAGAGTCATACTTTTTATCATCAATTGTATATCGCATAATACGATCTCTACCAGCTTGTATGGAGCGCGGATTCCAATAGTCAGAAGTTATGTTGTGTGAAGCTATATTATTAATTTCAATGTCAGAATTTCCATAGTTTCTTAATATCATCCGCAGTGATTGGTCTGTTTGTTTGGCATAACAGACAAGTGGGTGACCTTGCTGTTCTTGCATACAGTTTGACCAATCATCAATGATTCCATCATTTACTTTTTGAATTAAAAGGTGAGCAGCCTTACTGCCAGTATAGTTACTATCCTCGAAACCTATACACTCAGCCCTTTTCCATTCATCTACATTTCCGTTGTATCTGTCTAACGAAAGGGTATCAACAACAGCTGACTGAAATGAGTTTCTACCATAATTACTTATATGGTCTGTACTGCAAAGCCATTTCTTAAGAGCTATGCCTGTTTCCGAGTCTGTTGTCGTTCGGTATTGAGTATAAGCTCCTTGAGCTAATATATCATTACAACTGTTGTAAGCATGCATATTAGCAAATACACTCAATGGCATTAATGTCAGTGTTGTCACTAAAAGCTTCTTTCCAAAAATTGGCGCTTTCATGAAAATATCCTTATTTATTTTAGTTAGTTAAATAATGTCATTGTTCAATGACGATTGAGGAATATATTATAAACTTTGTTCAATTTAAATGGTTTTTTTGAACGTTGAACTAATGGTATTTTTAACGTTATAGTAATGATTTTTTTGATATTTATTTATTTTCATTTTTGTTTTTAGCGAGCCGATTGTTTCTTATTTAATGCATAAATGATACTTTTGCTATTTATTTTTTTCTTACTTACGGTTGATTTTTTATTTTATTTTTTATAGATTGTTTTTAAGTTATAGATAATAAAAATAAATTTATAATTCTATTGTTAATACTATATTAGATGTGTTTGGAGTGCACTCCTATCTAAAAGGGATATTTTTATGTTTAAAAAAACGTTAACACTAATGTTAGGGGTGATTTTTTTTAGCCCGGTTGCTTTGTCTTTTCCTGGTGATGACCAGTTTAAGAAAAGATGCGATGATGATAGCTTGACACCTTATGAGGCGATACAACGTAATAAGTGGGCTAAGAAGTGTGGGCATATTTCGCGGAGGGATTATGACTATTATACATACGACGATGACGGTAAACTAAGAGCGAGACCTAAATACCCGAGCTTTTATAATCGAGCAAGCTTTAATGATTGGTTTAAGGCTCCTATCACTGAAAATGCTGCCTGTGGTATAAGGCATTATACACATAAGCTTTTTTGTGTTAGTTCTGAACCAACACCTGAGCAAAGAGCAATACTACTAAGGTGTGATGATGATAGCTTGACACCTTCAGAGGCGATACAACGTAATCAGTGGGCCAGGAAGTGTAGATATATATCTCGAAGAGATTATGATTATAATGTATACGACGATAACGATGCAATAAGAGCTAGGCCTATATACCCAAGCTTTTCCAACCCAAATAACTTTGATGATTGGTTTAAAGCTCCTAAGATCCAAAATGCTCCATGTGACATGAGACATTATACAAAAAAACTTTATTGCGTCAGCTCTGCCTATTATTGAATGTTTATTTCAATAAATTCGATAAAATAGTTATTCCACATATTCTGACTAATTTTTATTAATAAGGAACACTCAATGTTAAAAAGAATAAATTTTATTATCTCTTGCTCGATTGCTCTGATTTCGACTGCTTATGCTGATTATCATAGCGGCTCTTTTTGTTCATCAGAGAGCTTAAGTTATGAGGAAGCGGTGTCACGAAACCAGTGGGCATTAAATTGTGACCATTTAAGTATTAGAGAATATGATTATTATGTCTATGATGATAGCGGTGAACTGAGAACAAAGCCTATCTATCCCGTTTTCTTTACTGAAGATGATAAAATTATAAAAATGCCGACGGAGGAAAATGCATCATGTGAAATAGATGCTGGAACACAAATTTTCTTCTGTAATCCTACATTGAATTAATAAGTCTTATATCTTCATGTGTCATAAATTAATGTTAAAAGGATAAAAAGTGTATAAAATTATTGTTCCAGTCATTATTTCAAGTTGCCTGGTAGGTTGTGGTGGTGGGAGTTCAACTGGTAAGGAAGATAATAATACTTCATTGCCTAAGCCAACGGTTAATAATAAGCCTACAACCTTAAATGATGAGCATAAACTTGATGGGTTATGGGTATTTGATAATAATAAGTTTGCTATACATACCTCTAGCTCCAATGTATCAACATTGAAAGTGATCGAAACAATGGATGGTAGCGCAAAGGTGTTTGGGGCTGAAGTTTCAGAGCTTGATGATTATATTGAGTTTAAACAAAATGATCGTTATGGAAACTTAGAAAAAACGGTCACTTATAAGCCTTTTGGAGCTGGTGGTTATGTTAATGTAGATGATGCTAATGATGATTTTAACGTCTTAAATGATAATGAAATTAATATTAGTAGCTTAAAGCTATTAAGTTATTTGGTTGTCAACCGCAGTAACGTTATAGGTCTCGAGCATAAAAACTACAACCTAGATTTTGTTGATGATATTAATACTTATTGCAAAGTACACATCGATATAAGCCATATGAAAAATAACTTATTCCAAATTACTGGTTCTGCAGAGAACTGTAATGATGTGAAAAATAACGGTCAAGTTTCTGGGTTCGCGGGTCTTTGGATCGGTGAAGATGGTGAACCACACTTTCCGGGTTATATTACCCTTAATAATAATAAATCCCTACCACTGTATGGTTCTAAATTACCCTAATTATTACAGTATTTGAATAGAGCCTTCCAAATGGTTGTTTGGTGAGTGTTCATTGTATGCCTAAGTTGCCGTTACTTGGGCATATTCCCCTTCCTTATAGCAGAGCAACTTAGTGAACTCTGCTTTTGCCGTCTATGCTTTGACTAATGGTGAGCATTACCATAACGAAGTGATGTAAATGAACCACTCTGAAATTAAAAGGTTCAGTTTTGGCTATCATCCAATCACTGAGTTATCCAAAGGAGAAGCATTAAATGGACATAAAAAGAACGTTTTTTAAGCAACCGATAGCCATGCTGTGTTACATGTTGCTGCCTGCAGGAGCAGCATTGGCAACCGCTCCCCAGCGAGATACCGATACTAACTCTCAACAATTCTTCTCTCAGCAACACTTAGTTCGTGCTAATGATGCAGAAGCCGCTACCTTAGATCCTGCAAAAGCGGAAGGGATGCCTGAAATGCACATTATAAGAGACTTATTTGAAGGCCTCGTCATCCAAGATCGTGACGGAAATATCATCCCAGGTGTTGCACAATCATGGCATACCGAAGATAACCAAGTTTTTACTTTTAATTTGCGCAAAGAGGCGAAATGGTCGAATGGTGATCCTATTACAGCACAAGACTTTGTGTATTCACTGAGGCGAGCGGTTGATCCTAAAACGGCCTCTCCCAATGTATGGTATCTGAGAATCACCAAGATAAAGAACCTTGCAGAGGTAGCGGATGGAAAAAAGCCATTGGAAGCGTTGGGTATGACTGCCTTGGATAAGCATACCATTCGCTTTGAGTTAGAAGAGAAAGTGCCTTATTTCGTTGCCATGACCGCCCATACTTCTATGATGCCAGTACATAAAGCAACCGTAGAAAACCGTGATAAGCCTTGGAACGATCCTCAGCAGTTTGTTGGCAATGGGGCATTCACTTTAGCAAAATGGGTGGTTAATGAGCGCTTAGAGCTTACCAAGAACCTTAATTATTGGGATCAGGTCGATACTCGTTTGAATCAAGTGACGTATATTCCGTTTGAAAACCAAAATGCTTCTATTCATCGTTATGCTGCAGGCGAAGTAGACCTAACTTCTGATATCCCGCCTCACATGGCACAAAAACTACAGCAAGATTACCCTCAGGCTTATACCAGTGTGCCGTTATTATGTACTTACTATTATGCTTTTAATACCACTCGTCCTCCTTTTGACGATGAGCGAGTGAGAAAAGCCGTCTCTTATTCTATTATGCGTGATGTGATCACCGATGGAGTCACACAAGTTGGTCACCTACCTGCGTATACCTTCGCACATAAGTTTACCGCTGGATTTCATGCTTCACAGCCAACATACAGCCAATGGACCCAGCAGCAGCGTAATCAACATGCACAAGCGTTACTAAAGCAAGCGGGTTATTCTAAAGAAAATCCATTGACCTTTTCTTTGCTGTATAACACCAGTGAGTCCAATAAGTCGATTGCTGTTGCTATTGCATCAATGCTGAAAAAAAACTTGGGCGCTAAAGTTGAGCTAGAAAACCAAGAATGGAAATCGTATTTGGTGTCGCGTAGGCAAGGTAACTTTGATGTTATGCGAGCATCTTGGTGCGGGGATTACAATGAAGCCTCGACTTTCCTCAGTTTACTTCGCTCAGAATCGACGGGGAATTTTGCCCGTTATCAGAGCAAAGAATACGACGCTGTTATGCAGCAAGCGCTATCCGCGACAGAGCAGAATAAGAGACAAGGCTATTACGATCAAGCAGAGCAGCTACTCGCCAAAGATATGCCGATCGCACCCATCTATTACTATATGCAAGCGCGCTTAGTTCGTCCCAATGTTGGAGGTTTTGCCAAAAATAATGTCGAAGGGCGGATTTACTCCAAAGATCTCTACATAGTGCCTCAATAGTTCAGAGTACTTTTTTCACTAAATTTTTTACCCATCACGATACCCAAGCACATTGTGGTTACTTAGATATAGTAACCACTTACTTTGGCTCTGAGCTTTCTGGCATGGGTTTGCTTTCTATTTTGGTGGTTCAACGAAGCAAACCTTAACAGTGATTATTGTCGCTCATTTAATACAGCAACCAGCCCTATGATATCTTACTTATTAGCTTGTGTATTATCAGCTTGTGCACTGACCAGTTCGGCGATTCTGTTGCCAAGGTAATGAGCCGTGGCAAGATCTGAATGATGCAACTTACCGTTATTATTTTGTGCGACAATGCCGGCTTGAGTTCCTAAACGATTGAGGCCTTGTTCTCCGCTATTGCTCGGGATACCTAAACTGACCCATAGCATGCCGTGTTGGCTAGAAAGCGTTTGTAGGTATTGCAAAGTCATTGATTGATCGCCATTTAAAGAGCCACCACAGGTGAATCCCGCAGCTAATTTATTGGTCCATTTTTGTTTAGACCAAGTTCCGCTTGATGCATCAGCAAAGGCCTTAAACTGTGCAGCGACGCCTCCCATATAAGTTGGAGAACCGAAAATAATCGCAGCGCAATCGGCTAACTGTTGCATCAGCTCTGGGTTACTGAACCGGCCCTCAATGATCTCTGAACCTTGAATTTGATGAGAAAGCACACTGTGCTCACCATGTTGAACAATACCGCTTTCAATTGAGCGTGCTAACTTTGCGGTCGCTTGAGTTTTAGAAAAATAAATGATGGCAATCTTAGACACAATCGTTCCTTTTTGAGGTAAAAATAGAAGTAATGACCATAGGCTAAAACCTCTACTTAAGTTGAGGTCAAATAAAAAAGCTGAAAAAGTTTTGTATCGAGTTCACAGAGCCAGACCTTCAATTGATATTTTTAAAGAATTACTGTTAGCTTAGTGTGTGACTAATGTATGCAACATGATTCTATGGTGGGGTGAACGTATGGAAGAAGATGAAAAGGCCATCATGGTTCTGTTTGCGATTGTTGGTTTTGTTCTGCTCTGGATTTTTTTAGAAGAATTGGGTTATATGGAGCATTTTTTTTATCAAAGTTGAACTCGATACCCCAACCAATCGGTGTGAGTATCGAAATCAAGGTCTCGATGTGTGATTTTGATTGCTTTTAGACTCTGCTTGTTTTTAATGATTCCGAACTTTGCCACTTTTTAAATCACTGAGGACTTTTGCTTTAGGTCCATCTGCAATGATACTGCCTTTTTCCATTACGATGACTCGGTCTACAACATCGAGCATTGATGTCTTGTGTGTAATCAAAACCAAGGTTTCTGTTGGTTTAAGCTGAGCGAGTTGATGCTTGATGTGCATCTCGGATCGATTGTCCATCGCGCTGGTGGGCTCATCTAAAAGCAAAATGGGCGGATGGCCAAGGAAAGCCCGTGCAATAGTGACGGCTTGACGTTGTCCTCCGGATAACATATTGCCACCTTCTCCGACTTGGCGCTCAAGCCCTGCTGGGTCTGATTGAGTAAAAGCCGTGACACCAGCACGATTCGCTGCCTCTAAGACATCTCGATCATCAACAAGTGGGTGGCCTAAAGTAATATTATCTCGGACTGAACCAAAAAATAGGGTTGAGTCTTGTGGTACACAGCCAATATTACGTCGCACGTCCACATGATGCAGTTGATCTATGTCGGTGTCATCAATCCGAACATGGCCTTCGGTTGGTTTATAAAGTCCCATGATCAAGCGTTCTAATGTGGTCTTGCCTGAGCCAATTCGGCCGATGATGGCAACTTTCTCTCCGGGGTTGATGGTCAGGCTTAAGTCCCGAATCGAGGCGATGGGGGCATCGGGATAATGAAAGGTGACGCGGTCAATTTCAATCTTGCCTTGTACGACTGGGCGATGTACGTAACGTTTACCTGACTCCTGTTCATCGGGCATCGACATTACTTGATTAATAATGGTCATTGAGGATTTGGCTTGGTTATAGCGAGTGGAAATTAAAGAAAGCTGAACCATAGGGCCAATAGCGCGACCGCTTAACATGGTAGCAGCGATTAAACCTCCCATGGTTAATTCTCCTTCTGCGATCAGGTAAACGCCGAGAATGATCATGCCAACGCTACAACTTTGCTGGACAAATCCAGCAGAATTCTGAATGCTGTCGGTGATTCTATGGCTTTTAATGTTCCAAGTGGCCATGTGAGCTACAGCCTCTTCCCAGCGATATTGGAACTGACTTTGCGCACTGAGCATTTTTACGGTTTCTAGCCCGGCCAAGCTTTCGACGAGATTGGCGTATTTTTGTGACGCCAAGCGCGAGCCTTCCTCGATAGATTGGCGCAATGGACGTTGGATGATCAGCGAGTGAATAATCAGGAGGATGACACCGATCAGGGGCACATACACCAAATCACCAGCCATTAACCAAATAACGAGTAAAAACAGCAGAGCAAACGGCAGATCAATCAGGGCACTTAACGTTGCGGAAGTAAAGAACTCTCGTATTGATTCAAACTCTTGTAAGTGGCGGGCAAAGGCGCCGACAGACGGTGGTTTTGATTCAAGCCGAATGCCTAGCACTTTACTGAATAACTTTGAGGAAATCAGAATGTCCGATTTTTTTCCAGCCACATCAATAAAATAATTACGTAGTGACTTGAGTAAGAAATCGAATAAGAAAATAATGAAGATCCCGCTGGATAATACCCACAGCGTTTCAAAGGCGAGGTTGGGAACCACTTTGTCGTAAACTAAGCGAGTAAACATTGGTGTGGCAATAGCAAAAATATTGATCAGAAAAGAAGCAATAAAGACATCGCGATAAATGCGTTTCGACTGCCATAGTGTTGACCAGAACCAATGGCCTTGCCGGGTCTCTAGGACTTCCGGTGAACGTTCGTCATATTGAAACTGCTTTTTGATCAGGAAGTAGCGGCCAATATACTGTTCTTTCAGCTCAGAAAGTGGGACTACAATAGGGACCATACCGTTTTCTAAATTGGTGATCTCTACTTCTAAACTGTCATGATTAATGCTGTTGAGGACACAGGCCTCTCCCTCTTTAAGAATGAGGATGACAGGTAGAATCAAGCTTGAAATCGCCTCTAAATCTGCTTGGCTTTCTTTGGCGATTAACCCAGCTCTTTCTGCTGCGCGAGGAAAGAGAAAGGGCGTCAGTTTTCCATCAGAAAGTGGTAATCCGTTGACTAGGGCCTCAGGTGAATTGGCTAACCCAAAGTAACGGCTAACGTAAATAAGCGAGTTCAGTAAGGGGTCTTTCATCCTTGATCTACCTCGTTTCTATTCTTTGTCGACAATAAAACCTTGGAATATTTCAACAAAGTGCTCTGTTAAGAAATCCAGTTGAACCTGAGTTTCAACCCGTGATGCAATGGTCGTCACCCCCAAATTATGGGCGGTACGGGAAATGGACGTTAAAGTGAACTTTTGTTTCTCATCATGGAGGTTATGAGTAAACAAATAATCTAATTTGACATAGTTAGGGCGGAACTCTTGAATGTATTCAAGCGATTGGAAGTTTCGGCCATAATTATCCACTCCAAACATGGCACCAGACTGACGGATGGCATGGCACAGTAAGGCGGTATGATGAGGGTGCTCAATAAAGCAGGACTCTGGCAATTCGAAATGCAGCATGGAGGCAACTTTGCTGTGTTTTTCCAACATATGAGAAGTCCAACGAATAAAGGATGGCTCAGAAATACTGCTTTGAGCAATGTTGATCGCAATGGGTTCGTTTATTTGGCCACTTTTTAACTTCTGGATCATCGACTTGATGACGTATTGATCAAACATATTCGTTGCATTGAGTTGTTCCAAAGCAAACAAGTACTGATTGGCTCGGAATGTTTCCCCTTGCTTTTCTATGCTAGAGAACACCTCTTTGTGATATATCTTGCCCCAAGCATTTTTGGCAGCTTGGAAACGAAATTGAATCCATCCACTGTGAATGGCCTCTTCGACGAGCGCTTTCCACTGTTGTTTACCCATTAGGTGTGAACTTGCGTCACCTCCGATGAAGCCATAAGCCTGCTCTGGATGAGCTTTCGCTTGCGATAAGGCGTTATCTACCATCGCCAGTAGCTCCGAACGTGCTTTGGGCTCTTTGCTAAAAGCGACACCAAGTGAGGCTTTTGGTTTTGCCAACCCTGTTGGGTCCGTGTTGAGCCCGTTAACGCAGTTCACAATGCTGCTTGCAATAAGCTTCAGCTCGCTCTCGTCGGTATGAGGAAACAATAAGCCAAATTCATCACTGGATAAACGCGCAATAGTAGCCGTGGATATATCGATGGTGTTTTTGAGTCGTTCGGATAACTCTTTCACATGAGCGTCGGCAAGTTGATAGTCTTTTGTTTCATAGATATCGCCGATGTATTCAGCATGAAGTAAAGCAATCCCTCCTTCCGTTTCTTCTGCGAGCCATTGATCAACATGGTTAATATAGAAAGAGCGATTACCGAGTTTAGAGACAGGGTCGAGGTAGGCTTGAGCGCGTAAACGTTGTGCTTCTTTGGCTTGTTCTTTAAATGAAAGCTCAATTTGAGCAGACATGGAGTTGATGCCATCCACAACTGAAATGAGATCTTTTGTGTTAGGGCGAGCAAGTGGGGAGCCAAATTGATTGTTGGCAATGTCACGCATTTTTCTTTCTATCGCTTTTAAAGGCCTCAAGGAACGGCGAAGAACATAGGAAATCGCAATTAAGCCAATCAAAAAGACAACCGAGAAAGCCGTTAATAAATGCACTAAGGCTCGCCATAACTGTTCATACGCAGCGCCGGGGTGGCTGATGATTTCGACTTCTGCGAGCTGCAACCAGCCACTGGTCACGGTACGTTTATCATGTATGGCTTTGAATAAATTAAGATCGACAAACCATTGCGGGACACGACTGGGTTTTATCGGGTAAGTGCGCACAACTTGGTCATCTGAGTCAAGTGCGGTAAGACGAACAACAGAATAGGTACTTCCATCGAACAAAGCGTTGATTACTGATTCTACCGCCACCTTATCTTTCTCTTTTAAGTAAGGTGCTAAAGCTAAGCCAACGGTATTAATGGTGTTGTTAACCTCTGAACGTTGTTGTTGTTCCAAGCTATTTCTTGTTGTGTCGAGTTGGATGAGTAAAACCGCGATCATCAGGAGCAGAAAGACGGTCACCATCCCCACCACAAGCTTTTTATAAAGGGTCATGTTTTTCACTCGTCAAAGTTAATTTTAGGTTTCTTAAGTTTCAGCTTACGCTGACGGGAGCGTAAGTCATTCCAAAGGCTCAAACGTGAAGCCTTACCCGCTAACTGCCCAGAACTGGCGGCAGATTTCATCAACCATAAGTTTTTACCATTGAAGCTGTAGATTGGTCTCAAGTCTTGGCGCTTAGACGCTGGTACTATTTCATGTTTGAGGTTATCGAGAATCAAGGGTTCAGAACTGGGCGTTGGGTAGTAGGCTAAAACCATATGGAATTGATTGAGATGGATAGCCTTGACATAGACCAAACGCATTTTGGAATCCGAAATACCGAGTTCAAGCAATGAAAAATACTTAGCGATAGTAAAATCCTCACAGTCTCCAGCGCTACTGCCTAAAAACTCCAATGGTGTGGCCCAATAATCTTTTTTTCCCCAAAGTTTGATGTCATCGACAAAGTGTAATTGGTTAAAAAAATGGTTCACCTCCGACAGCTTTTGGCGGTTGGTTTGAGATTGAAGTCGATGTTGTTTTTTGCGCCAAGCTTGAACTCGCAGCCCTGCGCGCTCTCCGTAAACGGATGAAACTGCTTTTATCCATTGCTGCTCTCTGTTGTTGAGAGCGTTGATTTGCAATGAAATACAAATAATAAAAATAAACAATGCCATCCTTTTAATTGATAAAGAGTGCATAGTCGACTTACACCACAATTGTACTATTCAAAGTGTTCCCCAGTGCAAAAATTGTCTATTTATCCAAGGTGCGTTGTGCTTTTGTATGTATCCCCAGGTTTAAAAACAGTATTTTCATTAAATTGAGAACATGATCATCAACTTAAAGGATAAGTGCTGCCTGTTGCTAATCGCTGCTCATCTAGAAGGCAACACATCAAAGCCTGTACCTTATACAAAAAACCACCCACGCTCTGAAAAAGTCAGTTCTAAGGACGACTGGCTCTGAGAATACTCCTATTCTTTCAAAGCATTGTTTTTGGTACTTAAGATGGGTTTGAGCAAGTATTCCAGCACGGTACGTTTACCTGTAATGATATCGACAGAGGCCATCATTCCGGGAATAATCGGTAAATCAGTGCCTTGACCAAAGTTGGTTTTTTGGGTGCGAATACGAACGATATAGAAGCTGTTACCTTCATCATCTTGTGTGGTGTCGGCACTGATGTGTTCAAGCTCTCCTTCGAGACCACCATATTTAGTGAAATCATAGGCAGTCAGCTTAACAATTGCTTGTAGGTCGGGACGTAAAAAAGCGATGTCTTTGGGAGCTATTTTGGCTTCGATGAGTAAAGAGTCCTCGGTTGGGACAATTTCAACAATGTCCATTCCGGGCTGGATAACACCACCGACGGTATTCACATTCAGCGTCTTAATTGTGCCCGTTACTGGAGAAAGGACCACAGTACGATTAACGCGATCTTCTAGACCAACGGTAGACTCTACCAGTGCTGATAACTGATCTTGAACGTTGTTGAGTTTTTCTTGTTGTTCGGAGCGAAATTTTAGGGCGACATCGATTCGGTTAAGCATCGACTCGCGAATGGCGGATTTGATCACCGGTGTTTTGAGCTCGCTGGACGTCAATTCACGGCGGGTATCATTGGCTTGACGTTGGAGCTTGAGCAATTCAACATGAGGCACAACCCCTTCATCTGCCAATGGTTTGGTGATGTCGAGTTCCTTTTTGGCGAGCCGATAGCTGCGACGTAAATTGTTTACGCGTGCTTGTATTTCGACGAGGTCTTGTTGTTTCTGTTTGACTTGCTGATCAATGACGGACAACTGATTTCTGAGGTTATGCAAGTTACCTTGATATTCGGCTTCTTGTCGCTGGGTTAGCTGAGGTTGACTTTCTTCTAAATCTTGAGGGAAGACGAGCTTATCATCGTGAATAATAACGCTGTTTTCCCAATGACGACTTTTGAAATTTCGGTTGACTTCAACACTGTCAATGGAGGCCGAAAGTTGGATGACTAAAGCGGTTAGGTTGGCAACTTGTTGTTCTCGTTCTCTAAAGTCTGAGCGAAAGCGTGTGTCATCAATCAGCAACAGCTGTTGGCCTTTCGAGACTTGTTGGCCTTCTTTGACCAAAATTTCTTTAATTAACCCTC
Organism: Vibrio azureus; assembly: GCF_002849855.1. Classification (NCBI taxonomy): domain Bacteria; kingdom Pseudomonadati; phylum Pseudomonadota; class Gammaproteobacteria; order Vibrionales; family Vibrionaceae; genus Vibrio; species Vibrio azureus. The sequence continues at coordinate 64,611 of NZ_CP018617.1, read as the reverse complement.
CTTCGAGGTTTTGCACAATTTGAACTTGAGAAGATGGAATGACTTTACCTTGACCCACCGTCACTTTATCTATTTTGGCCCAAGCCGCCCAAATGACAGCTGCAACGAAAAACAAAGCAATGACCCAAAGCATAGTACGTGCGCTGGTGGGCGTATTGAGTATTAATGCGGCAGTTTTATCATCGACGAAATCCAATTCATCTTGATTCAATTTCGTGTACTTATCTCGGCTCATTCTATTCCTTGTCCTAAGGAGAACTCTCGATGAGGCTGATTTCGAACTGGCTTAGATGGTTTTATTGATAACCACGTTTTTTTGTACCCAAGGTTTTTATTTCAGCCAAGTCATCTTTAATCAATGACGGCCTTTGAATTGGGCTTTATCCAGCTGATGTTTTTTCAATTTGTCGTATAGAGTCTTACGTGATAGTTTTAATTCTAGTTGAACATCTTTAAGTCTGCCTCTATGCCGCTGAAGGGCGTCAAAAAGTAACCCGTATTCAAAATATTCTATACGCTGAGCCATACTTTGAATGTCAGCACTGGTTTGTTGCCAATCTTCCATATACAAAACATTAGGTTTAAGAGCTCTGAGTTCAGCAAACTGCCTTAATTGTTTGATGTTTTCTGGCCACTCTCGATCGGTAAGCTCTTGTATTTCTTCAAGGCTTATCTGCTGTGGTTGCAGTTGATAACGACTAGTCGCATGGCGGACAAAGTGGCGGTATAGTGGGCCAATATCTTCTTTACGCTGATCTAAAGTAGGCATACGGATAACGTTGGTGACTTGCTCGATCGCTTTGGAAACTCTGCTGGCAGAGCCGAGAACACGGTTAATATTTGGGTGAGCTAATAGGGATTGCCACTGCTCCAGTGTCATGTGTTCCATATTGTAAATATAGAGGCTACATGAACATCGGTCACAGGGTAAATCATCAAGAAACTGATACAGACGTTCTTGAGATTCATCTTGCCAATCTTCACTGGAAAGCGTGATGAGTTCTGCTTCTGGTGGAGCGTGAATATCATGAGTGAATTGTGCAGCGAGTCTTTTGCCTGTGCCTGCTTCACCCAAAAAAATAATCGGTTGCTGAGCAGGGGCACTGATTAATGCGCGGCGTATATCGACCATGACTTGACTGTGTCCAATCATCTTTGGTCCCACATGTGTCTGCATATCCAGCTCTTTCTTTAACCAGATATTTTCCTGCAGTAACTGCAACTTGTCATTCGCTTTGTATAAAGACTTGAGCAAATGTTCTGTCGAAAACGGCTTTTCTAGAAAATCGTAGGCGCCACACTTCATCGCTTCAACTGCGGTTTTTACATCGCCGTACCCCGTCAAGACAATAAATTGAAAATGTTTATTTTGATTTAACAAGGTCCGCATAAATTCCAACCCATCCATCACTGGCATATTTATATCCGTGATGATTAAAGCAGGCTTGTCGACATCAATGACACGTAATGCTTCGACCGCATTAGGTAAACATGTCACATCGAGTCCTTCAAGCAGTAAAGCCTGTGATACAGCATCGCGAATATGAGGTTCATCATCGATAAAAAATATCTGACTATGCATCGGAAGGGGCCTCCTGAGAGTTTTGTTTGATGAGAGGCAGACGAATAGTAAAGGTCATTCCGCCTAAGTGGACGCCAGAACAAGCACTGACTGAAGGTGCCTGATTCTTATCACCTTGATAAGCGCTTAATGTCCCTTGGTAGCTCTCCAAAATGCGTTTGGAAATGGTTAACCCTAACCCTAAGCCTTCTGGTTTAGTCGTAAAGAAAGGGTCAAAAATGCGCGATAAAGAAACTTGATCCATGCCTGGTCCATTGTCAGATATATAAATATCGCACATGTGTTCATCACATCGAATGGTTATCGCAATACGTGGTTCTAAGCTGTTACCTGTCATCGCCTGAGTGGCATTGTGAAGTATATTGATCAGCACTTGTTCCAACTCAACATTGTGGATAGCGAGCAAGATTGGAGTAGGGATGCTTGGAATATCGACAGTGATACCTTGTTTCGTCAACTGGGTATTAAGTATACGGCATGCATTACTCACAGCTTCTTGCAAAATAGACACTTCATTGTGTGGACTGCTTTCTGTTTTACGAGTGAATATTTTTAAGCGTGCGATGACCTCTGCAATTGTGCCGTTGAGATCAAGCATTTTATGGAGGTTATCTGTGACCATTGGGTAACGTTCCATCGCCATCAGGCGTAATGAATTTTCGTTATAAGTTTTGAGCGCTGCTAAAGGCTGGTTGATTTCATGATTTATGCTGGCGGAAAGCTCGCCCAGTAACGCCAATTTAGTCGCTTGCGTCAGTTCTTGTTGTGTTTGCTTAAGCGCTTGTTGGCTTTGTTTATATTGCTCAATGGTATGACGTAACTTGTTATTGGCTTGGCTGAGAAAATCAGTACGCTCTGTGACAATGCGTTCTAAATTAATATTTAAATCAGCCAGTCTGGCCTTATTGACCAGCATTTGAAACCAAGCCAGCGCAATAAGCGCAATGACCGCATACAACACTAAAAAAGTAATGTCAGTTTGAAGAACCGCTTTTAGCACCTCTTTTTGATTTATTAAGCTTATCACACGGTAATTTTTGTCGAACAACTCGGTGGTGTAAGAGATATAATCGGGTGAAATTAGAAAGTGATTGCTTACTAACTCTTTAGCGCCTGTATCCTTTGTCAGGTCACCATTGTACTTAGGTAATGCGGCACCGTATTGCTGTGTCTGGGTCAGTTCTTTTTTCGCTGCTTCTGACAAAGGGAACAAGGCACGATATCGCCAATCAGCTAAGTTGCTCATAAAGACAACATCATGGATACCCGCGATTAAAATATCCCCTTTCATTTGAGCAAGCCTTTGTTCTAATTGCTCTAAGTTAACTTTTACAGTAATAACCCCAGCCACTTTATCTTCGAGCCATAAAGGTGAAGAGAAGAAGTAACCTCGTTTTTTTGAACGTACACCAAGAGCGACATATTGAGCTTTTTGACCTTTTAATGCTTTTTGAAAATAGGGGCGGAAGGCAAAATTAGATCCAATAAAAGTGTCGTTTTGTTGATAGTTACTAGAAGCAATGACCAGTCCCGTTTGGTCATGCACATAGATGGTATCGGCAAGGCTTTGTGCGAGCCAATCAGACAGCAGTAGATTCAGGTCTTTAGTCTTTGTTTCTGTTTGTAATGCTGCCAGCAGTCTCGGATCATGGTTGAGCAAGTTCGGTATTTGCTCAAACTTCGCCAATTCATCATCGATTTCTTGGGCAACATTTGTTGCTCGTTGTTTGAGCTCTGCTTGCCAATGCTGGTATTGGTGCTGAGTGGCGAGTTGATGCGTAAAGCACAGGCCGATAATGGCGATACATGCTAAAGCCAGCAAAAAATGTTGAAGTGCTTTAGGGTTGAGTAGATTCACATTTATCTCGTTTTTATGATTTTTATCAAATATCCAGACACGTACCCAAAGGCTGTCTCGCTGAAGCGTATATTGAGGTTACTTAGGTATAAGTAGAATAGTGACATATTTTGCTAATGAGGTGGTGATTTCGTTGTGATATTCAAGAGATCTTGAGGTGCCTTTGCCATATTAAAATTTTCAGTGATAAAAGTTTAAAAATAATAAACAATGCAAATTGCTGATTTTAAAAGGTAAAGTTAATTATCTTATAATTTACCTATCGATAGGTAGAAAAAGTTGTTGACGTCATTCATCAAGGATCATAAAGTAACAACCACAGACAGGGAGTGAAAACGCAAACACTCCTTTTTTAGAAAATTAATAACTATCTACTAGAAGGTAGAGTAAGGATTCAATATGTTTAATACTTCTTCAATTGCACTTATCGTTGGCGGCTCTTCTGGTATGGGTAAAGCTACCGCTGAACGCCTTCTTAACGGCGGTGTACCAGTGATGATTCTGTCTCATGACGCACAAAACCTGGCTGAAGCGAAACAAGACCTTGAAGCAAAGACTAACGGCCAAGTTGAGACCGCTCAAGTTGACCTTTACGACCCAGCTGCAGTGCAAAGCTTTATTGAACAATTGAATGCAGAACAACGCCACATTGGTTACTTGGTTAACGCGGCTGGCTTCTTCAAGCCTGTTGATTTCCTTGAGCATTCAGAGCGTGACTATGACCTACAACTTGATATGAACCGTGCTTTCTTCTTTATCACTCAAGCAGTAGCGAAGAACATGAAACAACACGGTGGCGGTGCTATCGTCAACATCGGCTCTATGTGGGCACACCAAGCGATTAAAGCAACGCCTTCATCCGCTTACTCAATGCAAAAAGCAGGCTTACATGCTCTAACTAAAAACCTAGCGATTGAACTGGGCGAGCATGGCGTACGAGTGAATGCAGTTGCTCCTGCTGTTGTGATGTCAACGATTTACAAATCTTTCATCGCAGAAGAAGAAATTGAATCAACACTGAAAGGCTTCAATGAATTCCACCCAATTGGCCGCATTGGTTCAATAGAAGATGTTGCAGACGCGATTGAGTACTTACTGTCAGACAAAGCGTCTTGGACAACAGGTACGGTACTGAATGTTGACGGCGGTGTAATGGCAGGTCGTAACCAGTAATCACAACGTGTGTGGCTTCCTCCAAAAGGGCGGGGAAGCCGCGATAAAAGTGAAATAGATAAATAACAAAAATAAAGCGACTGATGCAGATTCAAACGAATAAGCACTCACATTAGGCATCAGCGTCATCATAAAAATTTAAAGGAAAATCTCATGGCAAACGCACCCCTAAATGGCATCAAACTTAATGACCTTGCAGCTTACACAGAAATCGTTACCAATGAACCGGCACAAGCTATTTCAGAATACGGCATTGTTGCAGAATGGAAAGGTGGCGTACACAGCGAAATTCGTACGCTCAATCAAAAAGTTGGCGGTAAAGAAATCGTGAAAGATTTTCGCTTCCAAGTCGGCGAGCCAGAAGAGCTACTGGGTAACAACGCTTACCCAACACCACAAGATTACCTACTAGGTGGTATGGCAGGTTGTATGATGGTTGGTTTTGTTGCTGGAGCAAGTGCACGTGGTATCAAACTTGACTCTGTAAACCTAACGATCAAGGGCAATCTTGACCTACGTGGTTTCCTAGACGTAAGCGAAGAAGCACCAGTAGGCTTTGATGAAATCCAGTTCCACTTTGACGTGAAAGGCGATGCGACTCAAGCTGAATTTGATGAAGTGATTGCTAGCGTACAAAAACTGTCACCAAACTACCGCACCATTGCTGATGCAGTAAAAGTAACGGCGATGAAAGCCTAATATCAATGTTTGTCGGTTGTCGTTGATAGAGAAAGAGCGATTTATATGTGACAAGAGCTTATAAGCGATAGCATCGATAAATAAATGTCATTTGATGATTAAATGATAAAACTATCCCCAAATATCTTAAAGGTATTTGGGGATAGTTATTTAATGGAAATGAGACTTTATCATCTCGTGAATTGCGGAAATTGGCGCAAAAAGGAAGCCTGCATTGAACTAATTTTAGTCCCTCAACTCCAATTGTTATTACAAATAACGTGTGCCTATTATGTCTGTATTATTGCTCTCTACTGCACTCATCACCTCTGCAGCATCAACGCTTACCTATCAATTGGAAGAGCTGGCTGAGCGTCCCGACGTTGTCACCATTAATGTCGATACTCAGCAGCTTGGAACATTTCATGCACTGCCGGCAAGAACGCATGTTAATGACACACAGCCTGACTTGTTTTGTGCTAATGAAGATGGAAGCCAATCTGCTATCGCATATCAAACACTGATTCAATGTGAGCATGTGACTTGGCAACGGCCACTTGTTGAGATAGGGCACGATGGTTTTGATATCGCTGAACAAATCGATAGTTATGAACCAAACAAAGGTTGGCGATTTATCAGTGAGTTTAATTCTCTGCCACGGTTTTCTACGCATCATGGTCAACCTGTTCCTGCACAAGTTTGTGCTCCGGATGGTGAATGTGGAAGGTTGCCTGATGCCGATCAACCACCGCTGTTTGTTGTCTGGGGCCTTAAGCCTGTCGAATTAAATATCAATGGTAAAGCGATCAAAGTCACCACAGATACCGAGCAGATTTTACACACGATGGACGATTGGAAGCCGGCACTGGAATCTCAATTAGATTATCTCACTCGTTTATTTCCTGATAGTAGTGTGAACCAGTGGGATATCGTCTTCTTTAGCCGAGATAAACAAGTTGGCAGTGTCAGTGGCGCTGCAGGTAGCGATAAAATACTTATTAACGCCCTGTTAAATAATGGAAAGCTAGAAGAGGACGATATGCCAATGCTGCTTAAAATTGCGGCTCACGAGTCCATGCACTTGCTCGATACAACTTCACCAATGTGGGCATCCGAAAGTATCGCGGAGTACTATGGTATTAAATCTTTAGGCAAGACACCTTATGATTTTGTCGACCCGCAAGCTCAATGGCATGATTTTGAGCGCAGTTTCCCATTTGCAAGCACCGGATTGTTAGAAGCCAACCACCTTGTCGCTAAGCAACAGCAGTACCAATATTACCCACTATTTTACGTTAAGGGCCCTGCATTTTGGCAAGCGATTGATCATAGCCTAATTGAGAAAGGAGAGAGCTTAGATACTCGACTGCCGACTCTGACTTACAACGATGATGGCAGCCTTTCTGAATCAGCAATCGCAGACTTAACCAGGGTTATTGGTGAGAAAAAGTGGCATGAGCTTGCGAACCTATACCTATAAACCTGGGTTAAACTCAAATTGGCTGTTGAGCGGTATATATCCGTGCTAATCAGCTAAATTGAGCGGCTATCGCTTTGACTAAGATGGAGCACTCAAGCACGAAGTCTTTGGCTAGCGGCTCAGTAGCAAACTGACCTCGCATATAAAAAAGCACCTTGAACTTTAAGATACATTTTCATGTTAATCAAAGTGAACTAGGTTAAAAACTAGTTCAGGTCATCTCGCTGAACGCAGCACCTTAAGGTTATTTGGGTATATCATTCACAACCTAGTGGTTAACGCTGTATGCTCAGTGCTATAGCTACAAATATAACTGCCAAAAATACGGATGAACAATGAGAATAGAAATTACCACTTCTCCAAGTAAGGATGATCTTGAAACGATAAGCAAAGGTATTCAATCTTTTAATCAGGGATATATACCTGATGATGTGGTATTTGAGCCAGACACAAAATTCGCAGCCTTTGCTAAAGACAATAATGGAAATGTAGTCGGTGGTATCCGTGCTTGTGCTTTCTGGAACTATTGTATCCTAGAATTATTATGGTTATCTGATGATACTCGAGGTCAGGGAGTGGGTAATCAATTAATGGATGCTGCCGAAACCTTTGCTAAAGAGCAAGGCTTCAATTATATGCGGACTGAAACACTCAGCTTTCAAGCAAAACCTTTTTATGAGAAGCGGGGTTATAAGGTTTTTGGTGAGTTACCCGACTACCCTAAAGGACATACAACATATTGCCTTGTAAAAGAGTTATAGCAAGTGTCTTAAAATGAGTCTAACGTCCCCTTATCTTGCTTATAGAATACGCAATTATTTGCGTTTCAATATAACTGGAGATGACTTACGCTATTACGAGATTATTTAATATTAACTAATGATAAAGAGGTTTTTAATGTTTGGGGAGCGAGTTGAGACGTAGGGGGCAGGTACAGCAGAACCAAAGCTGTACTTGGGTATATCAATAATCCAGTTTATCTCACCGTACTTGTAATTCGTCACTATCCGGAGCACAATCTTTAAAAAACGAGTGAGGAGTAAAGATGGAACTTACTGATATGCGTCGTGAATACACCAAAGGGGGATTGCGTCGTAAAGATCTCAAAGCGGATCCCATTGAGCAATTTAACCTTTGGTTAGCACAAGCTGTGGAGTCCGGCATTGCCGATCCAACAGCCATGACGGTTGCGACGGTCGATAAAACGGGCATGCCATTCCAGCGAATTGTTCTATTAAAAAATGTTGATGAAGCTGGATTTGTCTTTTTTACTAACCTTGGTAGTCGTAAAGCACAACAGCTGGAAAATAACCATAATATTAGTCTGCACTTTCCATGGCATCCTCTTGAACGCCAAGTCCATATTACAGGTACTGTGGAAAAACTAAGTGCGGTAGAAAATATGAAATACTTTACCTCTCGACCAAAAGAAAGCCAACTTGCAGCCATTGCAAGTAAACAAAGCAGTCGTATTTCTGCTCGTGGAGTTCTGGAAGGAAAGTTTCTTGAATTAAAACAGAAGTTTGCTAGTGGTGAGATTCCTGTTCCAAGTTTTTGGGGAGGCTTTCGAGTAAAACCACAAAGTATCGAGTTTTGGCAAGGTGGCGAGCACCGCCTCCATGACAGATTTCTATTCTCTCATCAACATGATCATTGGGACATTGATAGACTGGCTCCATAATCGGGCTCTGCATTGTTGTTCTCATTGGCGAGCGTTTATACAAAGCGGCTTTTTATTAGCTAAATTGGCCAGACAATAACCGTAGTTTAATATTACATGATCATCGTTCCGGACAGATGATCATGTAAAAGTCTTAATGATCTTTAGGGTTTCTTTTGGCGTTGCTATTGAGAAAATTTGCAACCCTGTCGATAAAGTATATGATGCTGGCGAGTATCGTGAACAAAAACTAATGTCCAGAATGAGTAACTTCGATAATTCAATAACTTCCTTCCTTGAAGTAACTAATGAACTGCCTAAACCTGCAGAATTAATTACGTTACCATCGTATATGGATTGTCACGAGCATGCTTACACTCAGATTGTGATTGGTCTTAAAGGACAAGTGGAATTTGAAGTGAGAGGTCAGGGTAATATTGTCGGTCCTGGCCAAGGTTGCGTAGTAACGGCACACTCTGATCATGCTTTCGGTGGGACTCTGAATCAGTCTGATATTTTAGTTTTAAATATGCCTAAACCTGTCGGTGACTCTCCCGTATTTCTTAACCATATTAATGATTTAGAGAAGAAACACTTATACTTTCAATTGGATGGTCAAATTCAAAAGTTGATCCAAATGTTGGTACAAGAGATGCGCTGTTCCCCTGATGATCATTTATTGAGTCGAGCATGCCATGATACAGTGATCGCACTGATGCAGCGCCATATTTCCTCGTTCGAGGCCTCACGTAAAGAATCTCGTTTTGACCTAGATGCAATCGATCGCTACATTGATCTTCACCTGAGCCATAAAATTACCGTGGCTCAGCTAGCGGGCAGTGTTTTCTTAGGTGAAAGTCAGTTCCACAGCCTATTTAAAGCACAAATTGGCATCACACCTCATCAATATGTGCTGGGTCGACGGATTGATATGGCGCGTAACTTGATAGAGCGCGGCCAGTTAACCTTAGGACAAATTGCAGAATTCACTGGCTTTTCAAGTCAGAGTACTTTCACCCACACATTTAGCCGTCTTCAAGGTCTTTCTCCCTCGCAGTACAAAAAACAATTTGTCTAAGCTATAAATTTTCTTCAATTTGTTCACCTTTTTTCGTCTATTTTTCTCTTAACTCCCATTTCTTAAAATACGTGAAGATCGTTAATATTCATTGAAGTGCTTATCAATTTGTATCTATTTTAATCAAAGTGGTAAGGTATTGATTATTAATGTTGTAATTTAAAGTTAAATTTTACAGTTTGCAATACAATATATTGCTAATTTGCGTGTGACTATGTAGGTGTTTTGTTATAAAAGCGAGTTTTAAGCAAAAAGCTCGGAGTTTTTGACAAGTATTCTTATTGCCCTCAAAATACACTGCCTGCTATTGATAATCTTCGAAGTGGTTTCGAAGAAGAGATTGAGGAAAGCGCATGTTTGCAGCAAAGAACGTGTTGACACCGGAATTTATCGGGCAACCGCTTGATAAGTTGTGGTCACTGATCTCGCCATTATATATGGTGGACGAGTCGGAATGGTTAGAACAATTATTGCCATTAGCGATGCCAACAGAAGAAGAAAAAACGGCCGTCACGATTCAGACAACCCAACTTATTGAAGCCATTCGAGCCGACAAAAAATCAATTCAGATGATTGATGCGCTTCTACTTGAATATAGTTTAGATACCCAAGAAGGTATTTTACTTATGTGTCTTGCAGAAGCACTAATGCGTATTCCTGACTCTGCAACAGCAGACGCTTTGATTAAAGATAAACTCAGTGTGGCGGATTGGAAGTCGCACTTAAAGAGTTCAGATTCTGTATTTGTTAATGCGTCCACTTGGGGGCTGATGTTAACTGGAAAAGTGATTGGTCTGGGTGAACAAGAGTCAAATAGCCCGTCACAGGCCGTGAATCGCCTAGTGAATAAATTCTCCGAGCCTGTGATTCGTAAGGCGATGTATCAAGCAATGAAAATCATGGGACACCAATTTGTTCGTGGCCGTACCATCGAAGAGGCACAAAAAAATGGCCAATCGATGCGCGACAAAGGGTTTACTTATTCCTTTGATATGCTCGGAGAAGCAGCATTGACCTCTGCTGATGCTCAGAAGTACTTTAAAGACTACTTAATGGCGATTGAAGCGGTCGGTCGAGAAAATGCGACTCGACGTGATAACAGCCCTGCACCATCGGTATCGATCAAACTTTCTGCTCTTCATCCACGTTATGAAGTTGCCAATGAAGAACGAGTGCTAACAGAGCTTTGTGACACATTGACACAGCTATTACAGCGTGCCATTGAAGTGGATGTTGCGATCACGATTGATGCAGAAGAAGCCGATCGACTTGAACTGTCATTGAAATTGTTTGAAAAACTTTATCGCAGTGAACAAGTGAAAGGTTGGGGTAAATTCGGCCTTGTTGTTCAAGCTTATTCAAAACGAGCATTACCAGTTTTGGTCTGGTTAAATGGCTTGGCGAAAGAGCAAGGGGATCTTATCCCGCTGCGCTTAGTAAAAGGCGCTTATTGGGACAGCGAAATCAAGTGGTCTCAGCAAGCGGGTTATGACAACTACCCGGTTTATACCCGTAAAGAAGCGACCGATGTGGCTTATTTGGCGTGTGCCCGTTTCCTATTGAGTGAAGGTGTTCGTGGCAATATTTTCCCTCAGTTTGCGAGCCACAATGCGCACACAGTGACTGCCATTGCAGTTATGGCACAGCACAAAGATTATGAGTTTCAACGTCTACATGGCATGGGTGATTCGTTATATAACCATGTAATGAAGACCTATGGTCAACCCGTGCGTATTTACGCTCCAGTGGGCAGCCATGCCGATCTACTCCCTTATCTAGTTCGTCGCTTATTAGAGAATGGCGCAAATAGCTCATTTGTGCACCGCTTGGTTGATGCTCGCTGTCCTGTCTCAGAATTGACGCAGCATCCTGTGGACGTACTGACTAGCTTTGAAACGTTGAACAATGCAAAAATCCCTATGCCGACGGGGATTTTCCCAGAGCGTAAAAACTCCTATGGGGTCAATATTGATATTCACAGTGAGGCTAAGCCGTTTGAAGCTCAAGTTGAACACTTTTTAAATAACAAGTGGATAGCTGGTCCAATCATCAATGGTGTCAATAAAGCTGAAAGCATGATCAAGGAAGGAAACGTAGAAACAATCACTGCGCCTTATGATCGCCGAATCGAAGTGGGACAAGTTGCTTTCGCGACTCTTGATCATGTTTCCGAAGCCATTGACGTTGCTCATGTCGCTTTCCCTGCTTGGAAAGAGGCACCGATTGAGAACAAAGCGGCTTGTTTAGAAAAACTTGCCGATCTTATGGAAGATAACCTTGTTGAACTGGTTGCTATTTGTCATCAAGAAGCAGGTAAGACTATCCATGACAGTATCGATGAAGTGCGCGAAGCGGTGGATTTTTGTCGTTACTATGCAAAGCAGGCTAGCAATCTACAATCTGTTGAACTTGAAGGTTTTGATGGTGTTAAACGTCTGTCAAGCCGAGAGGGGTTGGGCGTTTTCGTTTGTATTAGTCCATGGAACTTCCCTTTGGCAATCTTCCTTGGTCAAATTTCCGCGGCACTTATTGCGGGGAATACGGTGGTCGCCAAACCAGCAGAACAAACCAGTTTGATTGCGGCTCGTGCGATTGAATTGATGTTTGCCGCAGGCTTCCCTACAGGTGTGATTCAACTCTTGCCTGGACGAGGTGGTGAAATTGGTCATGCATTAACATCGCATGATGCCATCGCGGGCGTTGCTTTTACAGGTTCAACCGCAACTGCGCAGCGGATCAATGTGACGTTAGCGGAGCGTGACGCCAAACCTGTGCCATTCATCGCAGAGACCGGTGGTCAGAATGCCATGATCGTCGACAGTACCGCTCTGCCAGAGCAAGTTGTGCGTGATGTCATTCGCTCTGCTTTTGCATCTGCTGGGCAACGTTGTTCTGCACTTCGAGTGTTGTTTGTGCAAGAAGATGTGGCGGATCGCATTATCCATCTCATCAAAGGTGCGATGAGTGAGCTGCAAGTCGGTATCCCTTACCTACATAAAACCGATGTGGGCCCTGTTATTGATGCGAATGCTAAAAATAAATTATTGGCCCACATTGAACAGATGAGCAAAACCCAAACAAAAGTGGCTCAATTATCTCTAGCGCCAGAATGTGAGCACGGTGATTTTGTGGCGCCGAGTGCGTTTGAGATCTCAAGCATTGATGTCTTGAAAGAAGAGCAATTCGGTCCGATTCTGCATATTGTTCGTTTTAAAGCGAACGAGTTACCGAACGTAGTCGAGCAGATCAATACTACTGGCTTTGGCCTGACAATGGGGATCCATAGCCGTAATGAAACCACTTACCGCTGGATTGAGAAGCATGTGCGTGTGGGTAACTGCTACATTAACCGAGATCAAGTTGGTGCCGTTGTTGGTGTTCAGCCGTTTGGTGGGCAAGGCTTATCCGGTACTGGACCAAAGGCGGGTGGTCCGCATTATCTATACCGATTTACTCAGCATTCACTTACTCAAGCAGACAACGCATAAGGAGTCGTAATATGGTTCATCAGATCGCTTATTTTAAAGACGCACTTTCTGCTTGGGAACAGTGGAATTTAACCAGCTTTGATTATAAATACGACCATTTAAAAGCATTAAGAGCAGCTTTGGAAGCGCAAAATGATAGCGTTGCAAAAGTGGTTTCTTATCACTTACAACATGCTTCTTCATTGCTGGCAGAAACACATCAACTGATTGGTCCTACAGGCGAAACAAACGAGTTATACGCGGCAGGACGTGGGGTTGCACTGATTATTTGTGAAAGCAACCTTGTTAATCAAGCGAATACGTTATCCAGTGCCTTTGCCATGATTACCTGTGCCCTTGTTGCAGGAAATAGTGTGGTTGTTTGTAGTGACAACGCTGAACTTAATAAAATGATTAAGCAGGCGTTATCTTCTGTGAATTTGCCTTCTAACTTGGTTCAAGTTGTCGCCTATGATGCGTCAGCGTCATTGTTAGACAGTGACGTACGCAGTGTCGGATATATTGGACACTCAAATATTGAGCATGCGCTGAATTTACAATTAGCTAAGCGCAACGGCGCGATCGTTGGCTTAGTGTCTGAAACGGATTTAGAGTCATCAACATTGGCTCATGATCCTCATCTATCGCTGCGCTTTATTACTGAGCGTACGCGAACGATTAATATTACCGCAGTGGGTGGTAATGCAACCCTACTTGAGATGGGGAGCGACGCTCACTAACCCTAACTTTTATACCAACTTCGTAGAGCAGGCCGAAGAGTCTGCCGAAGTTGGTATGGCTACTTTGATGTATTGCTGAGAGGGCAAAATATCAAAGCAGGTAAGGAAGGACATAATTATAACGAGGACTATCAAATGATAGAAAACAGCTTTGCTATCACATCCACTTTTGTGGCTTACCTACTGATTATGGTAGGGATTGGTATTTACGCATATAAGAAAACCGTTAATTCATCGGACTACTTTTTGGGTGGTCGTAGCCTTGGTCCATGGCCTGCAGCTCTTTCTGCTGGTGCCTCAGATATGAGTGGTTGGTTATTACTTGGTCTGCCAGGTTATGCTTATGCTGCCGGTATTGAAGCATTCTGGTTAGCGGCTGGTTTGTTACTGGGTACATGGGCTAACTGGTTGATCAATGCTAAGCGTTTGCGTACTTACAGTATTCAAACCGATGCCTTAACATTGCCTGAGTTTCTTTCTCGTCGTTTTAACGATAAATCCAAACTCATTCAGGCGCTGTCTGCGATCTTTATTCTCTTATTCTTCCTCTTTTACACCAGCTCAGGTCTGGTTGCAGGCGGAAAACTTTTTGAAACCGTATTTGGTCTAGATTACAAAATTGCTGTGATCATCGGTACTGTTTGTGTCGTTTCCTATACTTTGTTTGGTGGTTTCTTAGCTGTTTCTTGGACGGATTTGGTTCAGGGGTTGTTGATGGCTGCAGCGCTCCTTATCGTGCCAATTGCGGTAATGGAAGGTGGTGTCGGTCAATTAACGACTGACTTGCATAATATCAATCCAGAACTCATGACCTTATGGAATGATGTTAAAGGTGAGCCTTTATCTGCGGTCGCGATTATTTCGTTACTTGCTTGGGGCCTTGGTTATTTCGGCCAGCCGCATATTCTCGCGCGTTTTAAAGCTTCTCGCTCAAACAAAGATCTGACGACAGCGCGCCGTATTGCCGTTGTATGGACATCAATTTCGATGATTGGAGCATTGCTTGTTGGTCTTGTTGGCCTAGTATGGATGACGTCTCACAATGGGCCGAAAATCGATGATGGTGAAAAGATCTTCATGTTGCTGGTTAACTCAGTGTTCCACCCTGTGATTGCCGGTGTCTTGTTGGCTGCGATTCTTGCAGCTGTCATGAGTACTGCTGATTCTCAGTTACTGGTTTCTTCTTCGGCTCTGGCAGAAGATATTTATAAGCAAGTCTTTAAACCAAACGCGAGCTCAGAAGAGGTTGTGATGGTGGGACGCATCGGGGTGATTGTGATTTCTTTGATTGCACTGGCACTTGCGATGACACCAGACAGCTCAGTATTAGATCTTGTTTCCTACGCTTGGGCTGGTTTCGGAGCGGCATTTGGTCCTGCTGTGGTAATGAGCCTATATTGGGGTGGAATGAACCGCAATGGTGCTTTAGCCGGCATTTTGGTGGGTGGAGTAACCGTTGTGGTCTGGAAACAGCTAACAGGTGGTTGGTTTGACGTCTATGAAATCGTCCCTGGAATCATCTTGTCTGCAATGACAATCTTCGCAGTCAGCAAACTAACGGGCGGTGCCTCTCGTGCAGTCAGTGAGCAGCACAAACAGTACCAGCAAAAGTTGGTTGAGCTTGACTAACCGCTAGACAATCAGCTAAAACCCGCGATGTGCAATGGCTGTCGCGGGTTTTTTTATGTCAACACTCATTTGCGTGATTTTAGGTGCTCAATTTAGCGGTTGGCTATTGTAAGGTTTTATTAATTTTGGAGGGCCAATGCGTCATCAGTTGGACAGAATAGACCTACAGATACTCGATGTCTTATACAATAAAGGCAGAATACCTGTTGTGGAGTTAGCGAAGCAGGTAAACCTCACCACATCGCCATGCTCTGAACGAGTAAAGCGTCTCGAAAAAGAGGGCTACATCAGTGGTTATCATGCCGAACTGAATGGAGAAAAACTTGGGCTAGATATGCAAGTCTTCATCCATATTCGCCTTGATCAAAGCAGCTTTTCTATTTTTGAAAAGTTCGCCAAAGCAGTCGCGTTAATGCCAGAAATTGAAGAATGTTACTCGTTGTCTGGAGATTTTGACACGATGATAAAAGTGCGTGTGGCAAACATAAAAGCGTATCAGAATTTCATGTCAAATAAGCTGGGGACTCTACCCGGCGTGATTCAAACACGCAGTGAAGTTGTGATTCAAGAGCACAAAACAGGCTTTGGTGTGAATCCAGAGTTATTACGTGTCCCTTAGAGGCCGTATACTCTGGTTAACGATGGGGCACTTGGGTATAGAGAAAAAATTCAATAAAAATAGAGCGACACAAGATGCCGCTCTATTGCTGTTTCTGATGTTTGAGGATAATGTTTGAGCAATAATTACATATTGAAAAACGTAGTCAATAATCCAATCACCCCACCAAAGATACCTCCCCAAACAACCAGCCAGCCTAAATGCTCTTTGATCATCTTTTGTACCATTTCTTTGACGAGGCTAGGAGTCAGGTCGCTCAGGCGCTGATCGATAATACTTTCAACATTTTGCTTGATTTCACTCATCATGCTTGGTGATTCAATTTGTTCTTTGAGTGCTTCTTTGATGCTGTCGCTTTTACTTAACTCGACAATCGAAACTTTCATTTTGTCGATAAAAGGCTGGCGCATTGGCTGTAGGGCTTCAGCACCACCTAGCATGGCGAGCATACCGCCAAACTGAGAGCCCTCAATGACTTCGACAAGTGAATCAAAAGCCGGGTTTAAATCCACTTTCTCGATAACAGGGGCGAGATTAATATTAACGCTACCAGACATCTCTTGGTTGAGGAAACGATCAATATTTGCTTCAGTAAAAAACTGTTCCATCATGAGCGTCTTGATTGCTAGCTTAAATTCTTCAAAGCGTGATGGGATCACACCAGAACCATACAATCCGGGCACTTTTTCGAACAGCATATGGATTGCTAGCCAGTTGGTGATTGCGCCTGAAAATGCGAATAGTCCGGCATACCACAGTGAGTGATTTTGAAAATAATACCCCATGCCCATTAATGTGCAGGCAATGAGATTGGTCAGCAAACTTTTATTCATAATGTTTGATTGTATAACAGTTGAAAGGAGTGATTCAGAAAACAGAATTTTATACCTATAACCAAGTGACCTCAAGCTGCTGATTAAGAGCGATATCACTGAGTCGAATTCAAGGAAGACAATGCAGCGGAATAGTGGGTTCTTTGTTATTTGTGTGAGAGGAACGGTTGTCTGAAGCAACAAGTCGGTTTATATCCTTGTGTTTGACCATTTTTACTTGATAGGGGAAAGTGTCTTTCCCCTAGTTCAAGGATGAAGCATTGATGCATGAGATGATGTGAAACCTTAAGTATCCGCGTCTTCACCAATAAAGCCACCTGTCTGGTGAGCCCACAACTGTGCATAAATGCCTTTTTGTGCCACTAGCTCTTGATGAGTGCCTTGTTCGACAACGTTGCCTTTATCGAGCACAATGAGGCGATCCATTTGTGCAATCGTTGATAATCGGTGAGCAATCGCAATCACCGTTTTACCTTGCATTAGCTCATTTAAGCTTTCTTGGATGGCGGACTCGACTTCTGAATCAAGGGCCGAAGTCGCTTCATCCAAAATAAGTAATGGAGCGTCCTTGAGTAATACTCTAGAAATTGCAATCCGCTGACGCTGTCCTCCTGAAAGCTTCACGCCACGTTCGCCAACCTGAGCATCATAACCGACGTTACCGAAAGGATCGCTCAAACTTTCGATAAATTCATCGGCATGAGCCTGTTTGGTGGCTTTTCGTAGTTCGGATTCCGTCGCATCAGGTCTGCCATATAAGATGTTGTCGCGAATTGAGCGATGCAATAACGACGTATCTTGTGTCACCATGCCTATTTGGGCGCGAAGTGAATCTTGCGTGACTTGTGCGATGTCTTGTCCATCAATTTTAATCCTTCCTTGTTCGACATCGTGGAAGCGTAATAGCAAATTAACCAAGGTCGATTTACCGGCACCTGAACGCCCAACTAGCCCTACTTTTTCACCCGGTTTGATATTGAGGTTAAGATTATGAATCACCCCTTTCTTTTCTCCGTAGTGAAAGCTGACGTTATCAAACTCAATCCCACCAGATTTGACTTCAAGTGCTTTGGCATCGGGTTTATCTTGAATGTCAATCGGCTTAGATAACGTTTTCATGCCATCTACAACCGTACCTAAGTTTTCAAACAAGGCACCGACTTCCCACATGATCCACATCGACATACCATTTATGCGCAAGGCCAAGCTAACGGCAATCGCAATCGCCCCGACGGTAATGGCGCTATCTAACCATAAATAAATGGATAGGGCGGTAACAGAAAATACCAATAAATAATTAGAAATTTCCACAGCAACATCGAAGCCAGTGACTAAACGCATTTGTCGATAAACCGTATTTAAAAACCCTTCCATTCCTTGTTTGGCGTAGCGGGTTTCACGTTGACTGTGGGAAAACAGTTTAACGGTTTGAATATTGGTGTAGCTATCAACCAGGCGACCTGTCATCGTGGAGCGGGCATCGGCTTGTTCTGAGGCGATATCTTTTAGTTTTGGTACGAAATGGATTTGAATCGCAATGTAAACCAACAGCCATACCAGCATAGGGATCATTAAGCGCCAGTCTGCAGCCGCGAGCATCACAATGATGCTTGTGAAATAAACCGAAACATAGACAAACACATCCATGGTTTTCATCACGGTTTCTCGGACGGCGAGAGAAGTTTGCATGACCTTTGTTGCTACGCGTCCTGCGAAATCATCTTGATAGAAATTCAGGCTTTGATTGAGTAGATAGCGGTGTGCTAACCAGCGAACGGACATCGGGTAATTGCCCAGTAATGTTTGATGAATCAGTAAGGAATACACCACCACCAGAATTGGCATCACAACCAGTAAAAGTAGTGCAAAAAAAATCAGCTCGGATTTATTCTCTTGCAAAAAGGTCTCGGGATTACTGGTCGAGAGCCAATCAACAAGTTGACCCATAGCACCGAACAGAGACACTTCAACAATGGCGACAATGGTTGACATCACTGACATGAAAATCAATGGTTTTTCGAAGCCTCTTGTGTAGTGACGTAAAAAGGCAAAAATTCCCGATGGCGGCTGCTCGGTCGCGTGATCTGGGAAAGGTTTGGTAAAACCTTCGAATCGCTTAAACATAACGTATCCTAAAAGTAGAGCTTAACGGGAGCATATTGAGATTACTTGGGTATATACCCAAGTAACCTCAAGATACTGTGTTCAGCGAGATGACCTTATCTCTCAGGCGCGGCAACGATTCGAAGATATAGTCGTTCTACATTGAGAATCGTTAACAAAGTCTGAGAGTTAAGGTCGCTCGCCCTTTGGGAGCGTGTCACTGAGCCGACTTCTTGCATCAGACAACTTGGAAAGAGCCTGCTATTCCGCTTCGTTGTCTTCCTTGAATTCGACTCAGTGACCTCGCTCTGAATCAAGCATCTTGAAGTCACTTGGGTATATATCAAAATAGTCTAACTAAATGTTATTAAGATGTAATCTATTTTTTGTTGTCACTTGGTGTGTTTAAAGCGGACTATCATATTGAGTTTTGGGCTTTTCTATAATGTAAATCATTTAAACTTCGAAAAAATTTATCGTTTATAAGGGCTTTTACGCGAAATGTTCCTGAATTAAGATTAAATTTATATAAAAAAAAGCAAAATAGAAATTAACAAAAACATTACAATTTGGGTCGTTGCTTTAATAAGGGAAATAAAATATGCTGAAACATGGAGCTGCTCTTAATCTACAGCCTGGTCATTCAAAAGATGTTGAACGATCATCGGTTCAAACGACGAACTGTGTGGTAATGGTGCCCCCCAAAGAATTTGGCTTTAACCCTGAAACTGCCCAAGATAATGAATTTCAAAATCCAACAGGGTTATCTAAGGAAGATATTTTGCTTCGAGTGATGAACGAGTTTGCCATTATGGTGGAAGAGCTTCGCTCAGCAGGAGTAGAAGTGATTGAATTCGATTATCCATTATCAACGCTACCTACGCCGGATGCAGTGTTTCCCAATAATTGGTTCAATACCACACCTGAGGGCGTTTTATTTACTTTTCCGATGGCTTGCGAAAATCGTCGCAAAGAAGTTCGGCCAGAAGCTTTAATCACCGCTTTTGGCAACGCGGGTTATGCGGTAACTCAGCAAGACTCTTTGCTCTCATATCTATCAGATGATGCTTACTTAGAGAGCACGGGGGCGATGGTTTGTGATCATATCAATAAAACCATTTATGCCGCCTTGTCGCAGCGTTGTGATCGTCGAGTGTTAGTGGACTTTGCTCGACGTATAAACTATGAAAGCGTCTTGTCATTTCAAACTTGTTTACCTTCTGGATCTCCTGTGTATCACACGAATGTCATGATGGCATTGGGAGAGGGGTTTTGCGTCATTTGTGATCAAGTTATTCCTGAATACGAACGGGGTTATATCATTGACTCAATCAAAAAAGACAGGGACATTATCTCAATATCGATTGAACAGATGAACCAATTTTGTGGCAATGTCTTACAACTGACGACAAATACAGATGATAAAGTGATTGCCATGTCCCAATCTGCTTATCGTGCATTTACACCTGCCCAACGTGAACAATTGTCTCAATATGGAAAGCTGTTACCTTTTGATGTATCGACAATAGAATCCATCGGTGGTGGCTCTGTTCGTTGTATGTTGGCAGAGGTGTTTTTACCTCGCATGACCTTCAAATAACAGTACAATGCGATATTCTGTGATAAAGATAGACGGCTATACCCAAGCATCTTGTGTTACTTGGGTATATTCATCAATAGAGATTTATGACCTCTGTGAGAAGGTTATTTAGCTCAATATACTTCGGTATTAAACCCATACTTCAGTATTAAACCAATGTGACCGTTTCAATTTCATATTGATTTGTGTAGGCATTATATTGGTATTCTATATTTTTATCTTCGTAGCCATCATAAATACATTCACCAATATTGTTTCTTGGGCAGATGAAGTAATTACTGCGATCAATCATTTCTGTTTGACATATTGGGCAATACTTTTCCATAACAACCTCCTACTACTTAGTGACTAAAAACCGTTATTGATCTCCAAGTTTCTTGAAAATACTTGGGGACAGGTAACTAATTAGCTTAACGCTACTTGGGTATAAGCTAATTTTAGCTCTATTTTTATTGCACTAATGTGAATCTGGCCCTTCAAACAACCTTATTTATCAAGGGATATGTCATAGAAATTCAGCTGATGATAGTGTTGTTATTCTATGATTATGAAAAAGCTATTTATAAAATATAAAAAAACGTAAAACTATTACGTGAAGTATTTTTAATGAGTGATTAATTTTGCGAGTGATGACACAAATTTTACTGCGCTCTTTATGGCCAAATCACTCTGGTTGTTACAACTTTGAAGAACATTGAGTTTTATGCCGTAGGTCCGATTAGGCGTGGGCTCCAATCTTCAAGTTGGCCAGAGTGCAAACGTTGCTCGACAACTTTACGCCAAGAGTCAACCAGTGGGAGGCTCAGTAGTTGCTCTAGTTTCTGGCGGTCAAGGCTGCCTTCAAAAACGATACGCATGATCGTTGCAATTGACCATTCAGGATAGAGTCTCTCACACAAGATAATCTCATCACCAACACCAATCTCACCTTCTTCGAGTACCCTGAAGTACCACCCTGTTTTTAGGGTATCTTGCAGTTTTTTGGCCATATCATGTTGGTCAAATCTTACATTCAGTTTCCAGCAGGGCATGCGCCCTTGAGAGACTTCCAGTAAAGTTGAACCAATACGAATTTTGTCATTGAGGCAAATGGTGGATTCAGTGACTCCTGACGAACTTAAATTCTCCCCAAATGCCCCCACGGTTTTAATGACGGGTAACGGACCAAGTATTTGTTGCCAAAACGCATAGTGTTCACTGGGATAGATATGAAGCGCTTTTTGTAGGCCTCCATGAAAGCGAGGATCGCCTTGTTCATCTTGCAGTAACCCAAGCGTCGAAACATAGTGACGGCCAGAGAGTATTTTCTTATTGATTGCGCTGAGTGACTGATGGGCATAGGGAAGTGCTTTACCCGCTAAAACAGCATTGATATGGCCTAAAGTTGACATATTAGTTTTGGATTTTGTAATTAAAGAGTGAGAAGTATATTAATTTTATTTTTTATTTGAAAGAGCAAGAATGTGATATTTATAAAATAAATGTATTATTCCCAAATAACCTCAAAATGCTCTGAATAAGGCATCTTGAGGCTATATAAAAATGGAATAGTGAAAGTTCTAAATGATCGGAATCTTTGTTAGCGAGATTCGAGTGGATAAGAACGGTAACTCCACATCCCATAAGTTCTCAATGCATCACGGTAAATACCAAGTAATTCATTTTCGCTGGCATTTTGCAATTCATGTAAAGGTCTGTCAGGGTAGCTCACCGTATCAAATGTGATCCCTTGTGGGCCTGTTTGCCAACTGGCAATTTCAAATAGAGTTTGTCCACGACGAACATGACTGGCAGAGCTGATGATTGTTGCATGTTTGATACCGTGGCGTGCTAATGCATAGCTGCTGTACAGTGCATTTCCGACAGTACTGGTGGCGTAGTTTTCCTCGATAATACGATCTTTGTTGACTCCATGTTCGATTAACCAGTCTGCCATTAATTTACCTTCGGTTTTATGATTCTTAGGTACACCACCAGTTAGTATAATAATTGCGTCAGGCGCTGCCTTGGCCATTTCAAGTGTCGTTTGCAGGCGTGCAATCAAGATATCATGCATTGAGCCATCAGGGTTTAAAGCGTAGCCAAGAGTAACAATGGCCCCTTTATTATCTAACTTATTGGTCTGTGGCTTTTCTTTTAAAGGCGTGGCAAGTACTCGATCGATAGTAGCAAACATCTTTTCGATATCCGCTGCTTTGCCTGGATTTAGCTTAGTTAGAGTTGCCATGTGCTGTTGTGACTTTGGTTTATCTCCCTTGAAACGTTGCCAAACAGCAAGGTAAGCGTGTAAATCCACATCATCAGGCGCCACGGTTAAAGCTTGTTCAAATAATTCAATCGCTCTATCTACGTTCTTGTTATAAATTTCAGCGTTGGCCGCAGAAATTAACAGATCAGTACGGTAAGGTTCCAACTGATAGGCTTCTAATAAGCGATGAGTGACAATCTCCATATTACTTGGCATTTTTGCTGTAAATCCTGCATGTGAAATACGAGCCGGTGATTTAAAAGCGGTCACGGCGTCATTCAAAAGCTGATCAACGACTTGGCGTTTTGTCACCAGTTGCGCATAGCTGACAGAGGAGTGAGCTGTTGGCTCTTGGCTGGCAAAAAGATGAGGAGCAGCACTAAGGCTCAAGATGCTACCAAGGGCGATAGCAAAAACACTTTTTTTCATAATGGAGTCCTAATTATTATTTGAGAGCCACTTGATGGCAGGAAGGTAGTCTAATTTTACGGAATGTATATACTGTGATCTACGTTAAATAAAATGATATTCCGTAATGTCTCTTTTGTTAATATTTGCTCTATGTCACTAAATATAGAAATTTCACCATGGGGTTTGGTTACACATTGATCACATTTTGTTTACTTTAAGTGTGAATAAAAGTGAACTATCGCATTAAATATCACTTGTCTTCTAAGGTAAGGATATAAAAATAATGAAATTATTAGTGATGTTTTGCTTATGTATTGCTTTTGTCAATCAAGCGGTCTGCGCAATGTTGGAACCAGCATTCGTCAATAGTTTATGGAAAAAAGCACAATATCAACCGCTAAACCCATCAGAAATCAATGCTTTAAATGGCTCAAATAAACGGCTAAATGGTAATCAATTAGGGTATGGGTTTAATTTAGTCACTGAGCGACCGACAAGAAATCGGTGTTTGAGTGACCAAAGCTTCCAAAGAGTCGATAATCTAAGCCGCTATGTTGAAGGACGAGTGGTATCAAGTAAGTCAGAAGTGGAAGAGTTCTTCTCAGCTGATCTTTCTATTAACGCTGAAGGAAGTTACGGCAATTTTTCGGCCTCCACTCAATTCAAGCGAGATATGTCGAATAGCTTTCAAAATCTAGAGCAAAACAACACTGTGGCTTTTGTGATCCAAGAGAAAACCTACACGTTAATTAATGACGCTTGGCCAACAATAGACCCTAGAGCTTTGGCGCTCTTGCAAGCGAATACGAACATCAGTAAGACAAATTTTAGGAATATATGCGGTGATGTATTAGTCGATGGTATTCAATATGGACGTGAGCTTTCTCTACTATTGCAGGTAAAATCAAAGACTCAACAAAAGAAGGATGTTGCTGAGACCGCTGCGAAAATTTCAGCCAGCTATATGATGTTGATCTCCGGTTCAGCCGATACTGAAGTATTAGAGCAATATCGCCAGTATCAGCAAGATTATGAGATTAAGATCAAGGCCCATGTTTCCGGAGACCTAATGGTTCTATCTGATACGAATCTATTGAATTTCGCTGAAAAATTAAGAGAATTTGAAACAAGCACTAGCCAACGTCACAATATCATTAGTTATCAAACATCCACTTATTTGATACCAGAAGGAATGGAGTATTGGCAAGCATTTAAAGACTATCGCCCTGCAAGATTGGCCATCAAAAAATGGCATCGATTTATGGCTTTTACTCACTCAGAACAGTGCCAATATTGGGATATTGCACAAACGTGTGCCTTAACAGAACAAATGTACCGAGATGTGCTGGAGAGTTGCGCTAATACTTATCGTTGGACGAGTTGCTTTGAACCTGCTGATCCAGATTGCCAATTATATTCAGAGCAGCCTTGTAATTATATTGAGCAAGTAGCCAACCTGACTTGGCAAGACTCCGTCATTGATTGGGAGCAAAGTTATGATGTGCTCTTCCCTAAAGAGTCATTAGAGCTAAACATTATTGGTTATGAAATGAAGTTAGAAAATCGAAAGGTAAAAAAAACGGCACTTAATTTAAGTATACCCCTGAATAAGCCTAACCGATTTGATGGTCAGTTCGTATGTGATTTAGTGGTTAAAGAAGATCGTGTCAGTATGTGTGGAGTTTTTGATGAAACAGGGGTTGGTAAAGTCATTATTGAACAGTTACGCTATTTGATTCGGCCATGAACACAATGCCACTCGAGACCAATGTTTTCTTAATTTATACCTAGGTGCCCCTAGATGCTGTGTTCAGCGAGATGCTCTGAGCTCTGAATCAAGCATCTGAGGTCACTTGAGTATAAGTTGGTTTTTGTTTGCGTGGCTTACCGTAATTAATTGATTTTATTGTTATTACATTTAATAACAAAACAAATTAACGTTACATTTTTCTAATAAAAAGAACACAATTCAATCGAATCTCACACTTTTAATCCGGTTAAATTGATTAACTTTTGTGCTGAAGCTTTATTGAAAAATGGAAGTATGTTAAAAAAATGTAAAGAGGATAATAATGATTAAATCAATAATTATATCCACCGTGTTGTGGATACTCACGTTTCAAGCTTTTGCCACTTCTGTGTATTACACAAATAGAACCAATAAACCTATCACCGTTCAGGTTTTGGTCGACACCACCGCTCCAGTTGAAAAAGGCTACCAGTATCGATTGATGGATGAAAACTTAATTATTCCACCTTATCAGAGGGTTAAAGTCGCTGAATTTAATCGCTATTATGGGATTGAAAATGGTGCAACTTATGATTATTACTTTGAAACACGTTTTCAAAATGCACAAGGCGATTGGCAAGAGATGGCCAACGCACCTTTAGGGCAGATGCGCTTGTTAGGGCATGGTGCAGGGACGACCATTTCTTATGGTTTTAAAAATAGAGAGCTTAAAACAGATTATTACCCTTATGTTGTCGAGTTATATGGAGAAGACGGTCATCACACTGAATTCGCTGTAAAAGCAGTCTATACATCTAGCTTTGATGATATTGACTATGTAGTTTGTGAGCATGATATCGCCGAGATGGAATATGATGAAAATATCCTCCAAATCGCGAGTTATAACCTATGGATGATTCCATCAGTCTCATCCGATATCATTGAAAGAGCGGCTCTAATGGATCATAATTTATCTGGGTACGATGTACTGACACTGCAAGAAGCTTTCTCTAATGACCGCGAAGAGCTCTTTGATCGATTAAGTCTTGAATATGCTTATCGCACCGATGTGGTAGGAGGCGATAGCATGGCGATGTATGATGGTGGTGTGGTGACTTTAAGTCGTTACCCGATTTTAGAGACTGATGCGATTGTTTTTGATCACTGTTCCGGCACTGATTGCTACGCTGATAAAGGTATTGTCTATACCAAAATCAGCAAAGGTGGTGTTATTTATCATGTGTTTAACACTCATTTAGCCTCTTTTGATACACCTGCAGCTCATAGGCTACGTCGCCTTCAACTGGGTTTGTTGAGAACCTTTATGTTGTCCAAACAGATCCCAACCAATGAAGCCGTAATCTATGCGGGTGACTTTAACATTAATAAGAACGAAGACTTTACCGAATATCTCTTGATGCTTGCCACCCTAGAAGTGGACCCACCTCAGTATTTGGGTTATGTAGACGCAACGTTTGATCCTCGAATCAATCCTTACGCCGCGGCACGTTTTTCAGGTGGGCAAACGATTGAGTATTTAGATTATGTTTTCGTGAGTTCTAGGCACCGTAGAGCAATAGAAAATACCAATACGGTGAAGCTAAGGCAGCGTGCAAGTGCAAATACATGGGGGAATTGGCATCTGTCAGACCACTTTAGTGTTGAAGGAAGATTTTCTTTTAGTCCAGATGAGTAGGTAATAACGCAACGACTCAATGAGAAGCTGGCCTTAGTACGAGTGCTAAGGTCAGCCTAAAAGATACTTAGGTATACTTCGTAGGGATTAAGCGTTTTATACCCAAGCATCTTGAAGTCACTTGGGTGTATCTTGTAGTTTTTGTTTCGCTTCTTCGACTTTTGCAAAGTCTAGCCCTAATTCGTCAACAGCTTCTTTGATCAACGCTGGGTTTTGCATTACCTGCGCCATCAGTGATTGTAGTTTGTCCTGAGGTAGGCCAAGTTGACTGATCGTTGCCATCGCTGCTAATGGGTTTTGAGTTAAGGTATGGAAAATAGTTTGTATTTGCTCGTCGCTAATATTGTTGTCTTTTAACATAGCAATAATTGGATTCATTATTTTTCCTTTTCGATCCTGAAAAATTCAGGTAAGTGTAGCACTGTCTATCATCATGATATATACCAAACTGAGCTAAGATCGTCTCTCTGAACAAGACATCTTGAAGGTTTTTGGGGTATATACCTAAGCTCTTCTAGTTAGGCGAATCGAGCTCTAAATGCAGAAGGGCTCAACCCAATGATTTTTGTGAACACCTTACGCAAGCTATTAGCATCTTCATAGCCGACACTGAGAGCGATTTTTTCAAAACTTAATGAGGAGGCTTCCAACTGTTCACATGCTTTTTGTACTCTTAACCGCTGAATGTATTGAGTGGGTTTTAACCCTGTTGCCTGAGTAAATTGGCGTAAAAAAGTGCGCTCGCTCATAAAAGCTATCTGTGCCAACTGAGCGATGGTCAGTGCATCGCTGTAATGAGTTTGTAAATGATGCTGTACCTTTATAATGACACCATTACCATGATCAAACTTAGGAATAAAGCTTTCGTAGTAACGCTGTTCTCTTCGAGCTGTATCAACAATCAGAAACTTACCTAGCTGACGCATAATATGAGGCTTAGTCAGTTGGGCGACAATTTCAAGCCCTAAATCGACCCAAGACATTAAACCACCAGCGGTCAAAATATCACCTTCATTAACCAGTAAGCTTTCAACTTTTAATGATATCTGAGGAAAAGCAGTCCTAAAGTCTTGTGCAAACTGCCAGTGAGTTGTGGCGGAGCGGCCATCTAACATACCGGTTTTAGCGAGGATAAAGGTACCAGCACAGGCTGAGCATAGTTGTGTGCCATGGGTGTGAGCCTGTTTTAGATACTGGAGCATTTCTGGAGGAGGGGAGAGATAATATTCGCCGCCAAGACTGGGTGGAATGATCAACAAATGTACGGCGTTGGGTTGAGCTTCTAGAAAGTGCAGGTTATTTGAATCACGGCAAGACAACAAGCTGACTTCAAATTGAACCGGGTAGTTCTCTTTGAGAAGTATGTCATTGGCCATGAGAAACAGCTCTTTAAGGCCGAAGATGGCGCTCTGTAAGGCGTCTGGATAGTCAATAATTTGAATTTGAATTACTTTTGTCATTTTTGAACTGCTTTATGTCAATTTTGCCATCGGTGTCACCGATTGTTATTTCGCATAATAGTCCCATCAACTCTGAACAACAAAATAAAAGAGAACTTATTATGTCTAATACTGCTTTATTATTGATTGATTTTCAAAATGACTACTACCCAACATACTCTGGTGCTAAATGGGCACTATCTGGTACAGAAGCTGCCGCACAAAATGCCTCTCAGTTGCTTAACGCGTTTCGTCAAAAAGGTTTACCTGTTATCCATGTAAGACACGAATTTCCAAGTGAAGAGGCACCTTTCTTCCTACCAAATTCAGAAGGGGCACAGATCCACAGCAGTGTTGCACCCATTGAAGGTGAAACAGTGATTTTAAAGCATCAAATCAACAGCTTTAGAGACACAGAGCTTCAAGCTAAGCTAGAAGAACTTCAAGTAACAAAACTGGTTATTGTTGGTGCAATGAGCCACATGTGTATTGATGCCGTGACTCGTGCGGCAGTAGACTTTGGTTACGATTGTCATGTTGCTCATGATGCATGTGCGACATTAGACCTTGAGTTCAATGGCGTAACCGTTCCCGCAGCTCAGGTTCATGCAGCCTACATGGCCGCTTTAAAGTTTGGTTACTGTGATGTAGACAGTACCGCTAATTTACTGCCTTTGGCCAAGTAAATCACAAATAAACAAAATAATTCCCATAAGGACTGAATTTATGGCTTTGATCAGTATTTTTGAATTTGAAACCAAGCCGGGTCAAGAAAGCAATTTTGTTGAGTTTCTTCGGCGTATTCTTCCCGAAACACGCCAATTCCCTGGGAATATAAAGGCTCAAGCTGCACGATTAAATGATCATCAATTTATGGCCAGTGTCGAGTGGTCACAGGCAGGTGCGTTGGCAAAATACTTGGACTGGCGTAAGGAACGTGGTGATTTTGCCCAATTACTGACATTTCTTAATCATGAGCCAACGATTCACACTTATGAGTCGCTGGTTGATATTTAGACCATAGATCTCAACAATTTGGCATAGCTGTATCGAATAACTTTGCTTCAAGCTAAGTGAGTATTGCGAATGGGCCGAGTGTTGAAGCCATTGGAACAACAAGCCCGATATCTAGCACTGCGATAGATATCGGGCTTTTTATCAATACCAAGTGGTTTCAAGGCCAGTCTTTCTAGGCAGAATATCTTGAGATTACTTGGGTATGTTAACGTTTAGATTTAAGCGTAGTAAGCTTCTACTTCGCCCTTTAGTTTGATCAACATTGGGTTACCAAAACGATCTTTAGCTTTTGGTGATGCGATTTTAACCCACCCTTCACTGATACAATACTCTTCAACATCAGTACGCTCTTGGCCATTAAAGCGAATACCAATCTGGTGTTCGAAGCACTCTTTAATGAAAAATGGACTGCGCGGGTTACCAGCAAGGCGATCAGGTAAAGCGGGTTTGGCGGCATCTGTCATTGTGTTTATTCCAAGTCAATAAATGATGCGCCATTGTAGTCAGTGTCATGTTTGTGTACAAGTGCTATTCGGCCTCGTTGTTTGGCTTGAATTTGGCTCCGCGATATTACCTTGAATCAAGCATTTTAAGGTCACTTGGGTATCGCATTAAGTTAACACTCGTTTACTCACTTGCAGGGGTAGAGTTAATATGTAAAGTTATATATACCCAAGTCAATGAAAAGAGGTGACGATGTTTACGGGAATAATTCAGTCAGTTGCTAAAATAGCTGCGGTCGCTGATAAAAATGGTATTCGTACTTTTACTATTGATTTTAAGCCTGGTTTTTGTACCGATTTAGAAATTGGTGCGAGCATTGCTATTGATGGTGTATGCCTTACCGTGACAGAAATTCTCTCAGATGTTCGAGTTAAATTTGACGTCATGTTGCAGAGCTTGTTGATCACCACACTCAGCAAATATGAAGCGAGTACGTGGGTTAACGCAGAGCGTGCCGCAAAAGATGGTGCTGAGATCGGAGGTCATCCTTTATCTGGTCATGTCGATTTTAATATTGCGGTGCTTGATATTAAACATATTGAAGATAACTACTGCATGCGCTTTGACTTGCCGGAAGCGTGGAAGAAATACATTTTTTCTAAAGGTTATATTGCATTAAACGGCGCCAGTTTAACGGTTTCTGATGTAGATAAAACGGAAGGCTGGTTTGAGGTATGGCTGATTCCTGAGACTCGACGTATGACGGTTTTTGAACAAAAAAAGATAGGCGATTGGATTAATGTAGAAATTGAGCGTGGTACACAAATCGTCGTTGATACCGTACGTGAAACCATCGCTGAAAATCTTGGGCCACTAATGCCAATGTTTGAAAAGTTACTTGCAGAGCAAGGGGTGGATATGAATGCCTTAGGTTACAAGCCAAAGTAATCATGCCCCCTTTTAAATATTAGAATTAATTTGCGCTCACCTAGATATCATTTGTAGTGATATAAAAAGACCTAGCCGCACGTGCTAGGTCTTTTTTTATAATGTTATTTTATAAGTTATTTAGTCTGGTAAATCGGACCAATCCAATGGGATTGCTTCTGGCATTTCAACCACGAAAATGTCTGCATCTGCTCTGTATTCATTAATTCTAAAATATGGAACGCCACTAGAAACAACTCTAGAAGCATAAGACCAACTAGATGATGTGTCAGCTCCATCTCTTAAGTAAATTTTGTCCCCATTTTCTATACAACCAGATAGTCGATGGCCATAATCATCAACTTTTTCAATTGAAAGCCATTTAGATGCATTTGTATAGAGTTTATAGTAACTAGGATAAAGCTCTGTATAGTTCAAAAAATATGACTTGTGCCTTAGAGACTCTATTTCAACAAAACTATCGTCAAGTAGGCACGTCGGAAATGAGTTTGTGTCATTGTTTAACCAATAGCTAGGATATTGACTGTCAATTGCCCATTCGATATCTGCTTCGTCTGTATGAGCTCCAATAAGTACATAGTCGCCTGCTGACCAGCTACCAACGATACCAGTGCTTGCACCAGCCTTTATGTATTCTCCAGTGTCTTGATGCCTAAATTTAATTGTATTGTAGCGTTTATTTTGTCCTCTAAAAGATTTTTTAGGAATGCCTGCCTCTAAATATTCAAAACCAATAGCGGGGAAATGATCTGATAGATCATTCAAGTAATGCCTGCCTGCATTAAAACTTGGGACTGGAATGACATCATAGTACACGTCTTTTACAGCGGGGTCTAAAACGACATTATGCCATGCACGTGGCTGTGCAAACCCTTTAACTGATAAAATATAATCCAAAAGTTGTCCGTCCTGCTTCCAACCACTATTTTTGTAGCTTGCAAGAGAATTAAGATGCGGATCCCAAGAATACTTGAGGCCTCTGTGAACAGGCTCATTGGTGCGCAATATCGACATCATCTTAGCATGTTCTGCTGATCCTTTGACAACATTAAGATCTCCTACAATATATAGGTACTCCGATGTATCCATGGCTTTGGTTCGAAGAGATTCATCGATATACTGTTTAATTTCTTCAAACTGAGCTTTCCTTATACTCTCGGGAGTTGAACCAAAAATACACGCGTCCGTGTCTGCTTGAGTATGAGTGGCAATGATATTGTAGATTTTATCATTTTTTCTTATTTTTACATGGATAAAGCCTTTATTGGCTCCCTCATCCTCACCACATGCCTGAGCAAATACACGGTATACTGCAGGTTGTATTATTGGTTCTTTGCTCAGTACCACAACACCTTTATTTAGTCTTAAACCGGAATCTTCATTAGGATCAGTTCTATAGGGGAAGGTGGTTTTTATGCCATCAAAAAGCCTTTGAGTATATGAGCCTGCAAGTGTACCTGCAAATGCTTCATTGAGCACGACTACATCATTGAAATCAAAAAGGTCGTTTTTTACCTTCAGATATTCACTAACTCGTTTATCTCTCTCAACAGTACTAAAGGGAATTAAAAACACATTGGCTGTTATAACTTTAAGCTGAGTTCTTGGCTTAACCTTCAGCTCAAACTCTTTTGCTTCACTTTCCAAGCCACGTTCATCAGTTACGATTAGTTTGAGATTATATATCGTTTCTGAGTCCGAGCCGTCTTTACCTGTTTTCGGTAGGGTAATATTGAGTGGAGTCTCAACCGTGTTTTTTTGATCTTGGACCGGAATCGACTGTTCAGACTCATCAAGAGTGAGTTCAACCTCATCATCTGGCATTTGTGACCAACGGTAAGAAGTAATCTTGATCTCATCTAGTCCTGCTGTGGCAGCTTCAGCCGAGGCTGTTGCACTAATCGTGATCTGATCATTGTCTTGTATTGGTTGTGTTGGATTTAGGTGTTGATGATCGCCACGGTATGCATGGGTCATCACCCCAATAGTTGGGCGGACAGCTTTTTTGATTTTAACTGGCTGTTTGTCAGTGATGGATTGGGTACCATTAAAAGACGTCACTTCAGCCCAAACGTTGACATCAAGATCATTTAATAACCCATCTTTTGTCTCAAAAAAGGTATCGATTTCTAGAAGGTTATCTGCTGAATCATTCTGATGACCACTTGGTACGTCGTAGCTTGGTAAGGTTACCTCGCCATTGGGGCTATCGGTAAACCAATTAACGTGACTGATGTAAGAGTCTTCATCGAAAGCGTCCAGTTCAAACGCGATAGTCTGCCCTGATGATACTTCTGGCGTGGCTGTTACTTTTACCAGTGTTGGCTTAGACCAAGGCTTTAACTCAATCTTAGCGCTTTTGCTGGTAGGGATACCCGCACTGCCATCTCTTACAATGACAGTAATGTTAGCTTGCTCCAAACTAACGAAATCGCTTGCTTGGAACTCGGCGCTCAATGTAAGTGGTTTATCTTTGCTGTCGGTACTGCCTGTAGGGATATCGTCAGAATTTAAGAGCGATAAATTGCTGTTATCTGTTTTCCATTCGATGGAGTCGATATTAGCATTAGTACTGTAAGCTTCTGCTGTTAAGGTGACGGTTCCTCCAGGCCTTACTGTGCCAAGAGAGGGGGTTAACGTAACCGTTGGTTTTGAAATGACCGGGCGTTCATTGCTTTCTTTTCTGGCGATGATGGTTAAATCATCCAATTTTGATTGTATTTGCTCGCCTTTATCAGAGTGCGCCGTGACGGTTATTGATGCAGGTAAGTCTGCGGTGACTTCTTTTGCCCTAAACGTTGCTTGAAAGCTGACTTTGTTTTCTTCAGAATCGTTCGCAATAGGTTCAAACACTTCTGACACTAAAGTCAGATTCTCAGTATCCCACTCAAGGGAGGCAATATCACCTTTGGCGCTATCCCAGGCAGCCCCAGTAATAGTGATTTCTTCTCCACTGCTCATCGTGTTTTCTTCAGATTCAATCAACACATGTGGGTTCGAGGCATCGGAGAAATTACGTGAAATAATAGTGAATTGGATCGCTTGTGGTGAGTTATCCATCTGTTGGGTAGATGTTGCCACGACACTTACGGAAGCTGGCAGATCGTAGCGAACTTGATCTGCTTTGAATTTGGCTGTAAAGCTGTTTGGATTGAGCTTAGAATCCCCTTCAGCAGGAGTAAAGGCTTGCTCAATAAGTGTGGCATTTTCTGTTGTCCAATTTAACGAAGCCACATCACCTACGTTATCCCAGGTTTTACCAGTAATAGTAAAGGTATCGCCGCTATCAATCGAATCCATAGGGGCGGATAAAATGACTACTTTCGGTCGTGAAATTTCGACTGGTCGATTATCTTCTTTACGAGCGATGATCGTTATTGCGTCTGAGGCAGGCACACTTTCGTCATACTCAGTAGATTTAGCAATCACGCTAATTGTGGCCGTTTTGTCAACTTCGAATAGAGTTTCGGCGACAAACGTTGCCGTAAAAAACTTTGGATTCTGTTCCGAGTCATTCCCGGGCTTAATTAAAGTCGTTTTTAGCAGAGTTAAGTTAGGTGTTGTCCATTCTAATGACTTAACGTCACCGTCGTCAGACCAAGTCGATCCAGAAACAGTAAAGGTCTCTCCACTTTTTACTGAATCAGGCACATTCTCTAGATTGATGTAGGTTTGGCTTAGCGGTGCGTGATCTGGCACAATCGTTAATGTTGCGCTGGTGGTTTGAGAAGCGCCACTTTCAGCGGTAATTGATGCTTGAATAGGTGCGCTGGTTGTTGTGGAAGTATCCAAGGCA
This sequence comes from Vibrio azureus, assembly GCF_002849855.1. Taxonomy (NCBI): domain Bacteria; kingdom Pseudomonadati; phylum Pseudomonadota; class Gammaproteobacteria; order Vibrionales; family Vibrionaceae; genus Vibrio; species Vibrio azureus. The sequence goes on along the minus strand of NZ_CP018617.1, from coordinate 30,383 downwards.
ACAAGCGTTGCTTCAAAGTAAATGGGAAAAGGAGAAGAACTGTCAGCTTCAAGCTCTGTTTTTTCATCAATAATGGCAAAGTGTTCACTATTGTCCCAAGCAATGCTGGCAGTACCACCAAACTCATCCCATGCTCGACCTGTGACGACAAATGGCCGGCCACTAACAGCGGTCAAAGGTAAGCGGTCAAATTTGATTTTAGGCAAAGCAATAGGTGCAGGCTTTGTATCCGGCTCAATTGCAAGCGTCATAGTCGCGTAAGGGCTTTGGTGTTCAGTGCTTGATACTGAAGAAACTTCAATGGTTGCGCTGGTTGCTTGAGGGGCATCATCCACTTCAAAAGTTGCTGAGAAAGAGAGCGGCTTTAGTGCAGAGTCCCCAGTGGCAGGAATGAGGCTTTGTCTGATGAGCTTTAAGTGTTGCGCTTTCCAGTTGAGTTTGGTGATGTCACCAAACTTGTCCCAAGTTTTACCCGTAACTGTTACAGTTTGTCCGGCGGTAACTGAACTATTCATTTTATCTAAAATGATATGCGGAATAGAGACACTTGGTTTTGAATTATCAATGCTCTCTTTGATAAAAATAGTTAATTCGAAGGCCTGATTATCACTTTTTTGACCTGATAATGCCGTTGCTGTACCTAAAATAGTTGCTTTTTGAGGTTCTAAAACATCATCAACACGAAACTTTGCAGTAAAGCGAGTTGGCTGTTGCTCTGAGTCATTCGATTGCAGTTGGATATCTTGATCGATAAGCTTCATCCCGGTACTTGACCAGTGAATCGAGGTAATATCTGTTGAATCATCCCAAGCTGTACCGTGTAAAGTGAGGGTATCACCCGCAAATGTTTTCTGCGGGATACCAGTGATATTCAGAATTGGTTTTGAAGAGACAACAACAGGGTCTGTGTTGCCTGAGCCTTGTTTAGGTAAGCCGCCTGAGCCGTCACATGCGGCTAAAAGCAGTATAAAAAGGCTAAATATAAAAGATCTTATCATAATTTAGAACTCCTGCTCACAAAGGAGTGGCAAGGTTATGGTTGTAGATTTTAATGGTCGCACTTCGGCGTTGAGAGTTTGGAACAGAAAGACTCTGCACTTCTTCACCAAGCGCTGTGATTTTAATTCGTTGTTTTTTGATATTTTCGTGTAACAAAGCTGATCTAATTGATTTTGCCCTGCGAATAGACAGGTTATCGTTATAGTGGTTTGTGCCAGTATCATCTGTTGAAGCGATGATAAGAATCGACTGCTTTTCAGACATTCCTTTGGTAAAGCTTTTCAACTTAACCAGTGAATCAGGCGAAAGCTGGCTACTGTCAAAATTAAAATATAAAGTTAATGATTGTTCTTCTTTTACCGTTGATTTGACCTTGTCGGAAAAGACCGAAGAAGTTGACGGAGAGGCAGATAATGGCTCTGTATCGTATGTTCTGGGTACAGAAGCAGTCGACATATTTGAAGGGAAACGGTAAGTTAAACCAATAAATGCTTGCCAGATATCGGATTTACCAGTGGCACTGGAACCAACAGAACTAACCCATTTTAAACCAGAATCAACACTTAATTGTTCAGATAGTTTATAACTGCCAGAGGTAGTAAGATAGGGAGAAAGGCCATTACTTGATTTGTTTACACGATAACTCAATTCTTTGCCGTCCATATCGACGAACCAAAGAGCTGCACCACCGATGAGGTTAAGGGCTAATGAATCTGCAACAGGCAAAGAGTAAGCTAGACCGAGCTCTGCGCTTTGAACTTTTGCTGAGTAATCCGCCTTCAGGAGCTGATTTTGAAGCGCTGGATAGGTTGCTTCTACTTCTCCATAATGCTGGTAACCCAGCTCGATAGCGATATTCGGGGAATATTGATAGCCAAGCGTCGCACCAAAAGAAATATCGTTTGTATCACAGCTGAGTTCATGAGACTCACAACCACCAGAGAAGTAACTTACACCAATGGTGGGAGCAATATACATATCAGCCATAGCGCTGTGTGACAATGCTGCTAAGGCAATAATACAACTACTCTGCACCTTTCTTTCGTGTTTCATAAGGTATAAAGTTCCAATTTTTATTCGTTACGTTTATTGATATTTATATTTTTACATAAAAATTGCGATGCATTGTCACAGATATAAGAAATTGACTTGAAATTGACAAAAGTACGGCTGAATCTAACGACTATATGCCTTTAGTTTATTATAAAATCTTATGTATTTTTTTTATGATTGTTTGGTTTTATGGTTGAGTCTTCAAATCATCAGAAAAAGAGTGATTTCAAAAATCATTGATATTAAGAAAGTAATCTTTATCCAATAAATGCTACCGGGTTGAACCCAAAGATCGCACCGAAAGATTGAGCAGTTTTAGCCCAAAGACTTTTTGACGATTCTCTATATCGAACGACGGTACTTTCTTTTCTTTGCTACATTGGGCGCTAAGAATGTATCACTGAAAAAAGGCTCTTTAGGGTTAGTTGGAGATAATAGTATATACCCAAGTAACCTCAAGATGCTGTGTTCAGCGAGGTAGCCTTATCTCTCAGGCGCGGCAAGGATATCGAAGATATAGTCGTTCTACATTGAGAATCGTTAACAAAGTCTGAAAGTTAAGGTCGCTCGCCATTTGGGAGCGTGTCACTGAGCCGGCTTCTTGCGTCAGACAACCATTCTTCTTACAAAAATAAGAAGTAGAATACTATTCCGCTTTGTTGTCTTCCTTGAATTCAACTCAGTGACCTCGCTCTGAATAAAGCATCTTGAAGTCACTTGGGTATATATGTAATTTTTAATACTCGATTTATCCCATTTCTTATCAGATAATTTAAAAATAAATATAATTGTATAATATGTAAAATAATATACTCGTCGAGTAAAAATTAATTATAATATTTTTGAATTTATTCATGATGATTCTTTATTATTTGATTATTAATAATTTAAGTTTAAAAATCAAATTGACCTTGAGCAATGCTTAAAGTTAAAAGGAAAACTATAAAAAATAGGAATAGAATCATGAAAATGAAATTAAAATACCTTACACTACTATCTCTAGTATCATCAGGACTCATATCATTGAATGTATTAGCGAATACAGGTGATTCCACTACTAGCGAGGAAAATGATGTCGTTATCCAAAAAAATTATTCTGAGGATGGCTACAAAATATATGCATTACCAAATGGACAAATTCGTACCGAAGTACCTGAGCGAATATTTGCTTATGGTGGTGAACACAGAATCATAGCAAAAATTGATGATGTATATAATCATGAAACTTATAATGGAGAATGTTATTATTGTCATGTATTAGGAAATTCGGATGGTAAGGTATATGTTGAAAATTCGAAATTCTCAGGATCTGGAATAGAAATGATAGGCTCAACGTTGTCACTAACTCAACATTCTGGTGGCCCAGGTGGTTCAGTCGGTGACGACACGCTAATTAGAGTAGTTGCAACTTATGTTGTCACAGGACAGCCTGACTATGGCTATCGTCACTATAAATCACAAGATGTGAAACCTGAAAAATTTAAGGCAAGTGATGTTGTTTATAGTGAGTATGATGAAAGTTTATATCAATGTAAAGTTGAAAACTGGTGTAATGGTAACCCAATGTACTATGAGCCAGGAAAGGGTTTAAATTGGGATCAGGCATGGAGTGAATATGAAGTGCCATTCGAATAAAATAATTATTAATTATTAGTTTTTATAAAAGAGCGTTAGTTTCCGCTCTTTTTAGGCTTTGATGTGTAATTCACTTTCGAAGCCGAATCGACCTATTGAGATTGACTTTTAGCTAATTCAGCAAGCTTTAGGCATAACAAGACCCGTAAGCTTATTTAACGATTTGAGTATCGCGTAAGTTTCACCGACTTGTGCGATGTAATTCCTTAAACTTAATCACCCACCAAGTAACTGCCTTGCACGATACATCGCCGTCTCAGATAGAGAGCACTTGTGATAACCATAGTATCCTTTCGAATGCTTATTCAAGCCATATAGCTTTTGACAACCCGCTGCTAAATTTCTTGGATGACCTCGTTCTCAGAATGCCGCTCCATCTCTTGAAGGTATAATAGTTGCGTCTCGTTTAATGCTGATTGCTGCGTGACAATCCATTAGTTCATAAGTACCATCGCACGATATTTCATGGGGTTTACGACGTGTTTGCTGAGCAAATTAGGCAGCACTTATGCAATTTACGCAACAAAAAAACCATATATAACTTAAAAAAGGCTCTTAAGGGTTAATTGGAGATATAGTATATGTAATTCTTAATACTCTATTTATCACATTTTTCATTATATAATCACTGATTGAAAAAGTAATTATAATATATTTTTAATTTATTCTTGATGATTTTTTATTATTTGATTATTGATGTTTTAAGTTTAAAAATTAAATTGACCTTGGGCAATGCTTAAAGTCAAAAGGAAAAATTAAAACATAGGAATAGAATCATGAAAATGAAATTAAAATATCTTACAATACCCCTGATATCATTATCTGCGAATGCAATTGCAAATATTGATGATGTATCCGTACGAGGACCAAATGGCTATGTCCACCAAATTCCATGTGTAAAAATAACGGAACCTTTCTACAAAGATTTGAAAGTGAGAGTTAAGCAATATGTCGACGACTCTGGGATAGAACAACAAACTGATGAGTTTTTCTATATTAACGCCGGTACAACTGGTAGTTTTTGTGGGAGTCAAATTAATGGGAAAATTTATGTAAACGGCTGGGTTGGAGTAAGTTGGGATATTACAGACAGAGCTGGTAAACAATATGCAAATTTCTCAACTCGAAGCCATTTTAATGGTGAAGGAGGTAACAATGATTGGGATATTGAAGAGAATGGACAATGTGCAGCAGTAGAAGGCAATGGCGTTTATCTAGAATATGGTTCGACAAAATCTTGTAGTAAATTGAAAAATGTACCTGATAGTGCTGTAGTGAAAGCAATTTTTGTTCCAAACTTAAAAGATGATTTACCTGATTATGGCTATCCTCATTACAATGCAGATGATGTAGTGGAAGGTAGTCAGGTGTTCAAGGCAGGTGATATTGTTTACGGTGAATCAACTAGGTCCCTATATAAGTGTAAAATTACAAATTGGTGTAATGGTCTACCGACATACTATGCTCCGGGGGATGGCCTGAGTTGGAACCAAGCATGGGATCCATATGAAGTTAAGTTGATAGATTAATAAATAATATAAAGGGCGGAAATTTCCGCTCTTTATATGAGAAGCTATAAATAAAAAAGGAATTTAAGATGAAAAATATAATTGGGATTATATCTCTATTAATTATAACTGGAGGAAGTCATGCAAGTGAATTCTCTGGAAGTAAACCAACAGCCGCATACATGGGCGCGTATGCACTAAATCAAGATCCCTATGTTTTAGAAAAGGTTGATGATAATTATGATATTAAGGATGTGTCAATCGGTTTTCTTTTAATTAAAAAAGGGTTGGATTGTAATTTCGATAATATAACAGATGGTTCCTATGTTAATCCTATTACTGGGCATGCGCAAAAATACAAAAACTTTGAAGAAAATGGTGGAAAGGTAGGTCTTGTTTTTGGCGGTGCCGCTGGCGGTCAAGACGATCCTGTAATGGTTTGTGATGCAAAAGAACTTTATAATTTGATCGATGAGTCAATAAGAAGATCACCGGTTAATATAGATAGAATAACCTTTGATATTGAACATGAAACCTGGAGAAATGGTGATTTCAGCCCAGATGAAACAGAAGGAGCATTTTACCAAAAACTGGGTAATGTCTTACATAACTTAAACAATCTATATCCAGATATTAGTCTCGAACTGTCAATACCACAATACTCATCATATTGGGCAAGACCATACAATAATCAATTAAGAAACTTTTTAAGCAACTTTAGTTACGCGATTGATGAGTATCACATCATGACTCAAGCAAGCAGTACATACATGTTAAGGAGATATGTGAATGATACCATGTCAAAACTTGAAGATTGGCCAAAAGATAAAACAGTGATTTTATTGGTTGGGAGTAATAATAACCAATTTAAAGCGGAAAATTTAAAAACGGAATACAGTCAATATATGGGCATGGCAACTTTATTGACTCAGGCGGCAGTGCTTGATCCTATCCGTGCGAATCTACATAAAGAATTCAATAGTCAATATCCAAATCCGAACGACTTTAAAATATACACCTTACCCATGGGAGGTATAGAGGCAGTGATACCGCAGGGTATTTATTATGGTGAACATCGAGTAATCGCCAAAATTAATGACGTGTATAATTTCGAAACCTACAAAGGCACTTGTTACTATTGTGATTCTGTACAAAATGATGGGAATAATATGCTTGCCATCGGAGAAAGAGAAAGGCATATTGCTCCCGGTTCGATAATTACATTAAGCTTACATAGTGGTGGTCCAGGAAGCTCAATGGGTAAAGACACATTAATTAGAGAATTGTCGCGTTATATCGTTAAAGGAGTTCCTGACTATGGATATCCTCACTATCAAAGTGATTTGGTCAATACCAAGCGCCAGCAATTCAGTAATGGTGATATTGTATACAATGATGCAAATCAAAGGCTTTTTCAGTGCTTTGATGAGGCTAAATGCAATATTAATCCAGAAAAATATGAACCAGGTGAAGGGATAAACTGGCAAGAAGCTTGGAAAGAGTATGTTAAATAACAACAAATAAAATATCGGAAGTCGCTCAGAATATTACTGAGCGACTTATTTTTATTAAATTACCAAATGAATTAAACAAGCTACACAGGACAAGCACAAGAAACTAGCTTAATACTGATAATAAAGGTGGGACTAAAAGAAAGAGTAACACGACAGTCATGAGTGGTCTCAACAAGTTAACAGGTTTAAAATTGTGTTGAATTAGAGCGGTTAAAAGATGATTGAAAGCCGAAAGTGAGAAGAAAACTAACATAACCAGTGTGATAGTGACATCTGCCATGCTGCCCAAGTTAGAGAAGAAGACAAAGACGGCGACGATAGCAATAGCAAGATTGCAAAGAGCAGATTGAACCTGATAAGGCCGATCCGAGCGATAACCGATTTTACCAGCGGCTTCTTTGCCCAAGCAAAGCCCTTCAAATGCGACACTGAATCCCATAATGGCGACAATCCAAGGCCCTAGAATGTGGAAAAAGGAATAGACGTCGGTGTTATTATCCTCTGCAATAAAATAAACAGCAGTAATCGCTATTGGTCGAAACCATTCGATGATAAAAGTCATTTTCATGAGTTATACTTTCCATTATTAATTAGATTACCTATTAGTATAAGACATTTTATCGCATTGATATATTTTATCTAAAAAATGTGATAATAATGATCATATTGAAAATCACTAATCAAATTTTTGGTTAATATTTATATTTGTGTAGTTATATAAAATTAATTTACTTTAGTTAAAGGTTTGCCGTTAAAGAGTTAAATTATAACAATAGTAAATTGTCGGTTTTTAATTAATTATTGGGTTAATAATTGATAAATTATTATTTGCTTTGATAAGATGCATTGGCAATAAAAATTAAATCTAGCTTAGCCCTTAAGGCTTACAGTGTAATTATGTATGCAAAATATAAAGTTATAGTTGTCAACAAATAAGGTGAACTAATGTATAATAAAACAAATCAATCATTCAACCTATATCGATTATCTTCACAGGTGGTTACTATTGTATTAATTTCGAGCCTATTTGGGTGTCAGGATTCTTCGGAGCCTTCTTCAAATGAATCCCACAATCGACCTACAACTGATCACGCTGCACCACCTCAGGCGATTAGTACAAGAAGTGGCTTTATTACTGTTCAGCCAAGTACTCAAGAATATATTGATATAAGTAATTACGTATCATATGAAAATGATGTCGATATAGATAGCATTGAAGTAGAGGTCACTAATCAAAATATAGGGCAAGAAAGTGTGTACCAGTCAGGATATTGTGGTACCCCAACTCCTGAACTAAATGGTGATCGTCTGGGCTTCTATGTTCAATTAGATAACCATAACTTATGTACTTATCGATATAAAGTGACTGGAAGAAAAACAAGCAACAATGAGGAGGTAGAAAGTCAATTTGCCAAAATAAATTTGTTTGCTACGGTGGAGTCTGATGCGAGGCTACCAACAATATCAAAGCATATATTATTAACAAATAACCCTAATTCTCAAGCCGTAGTTAATATAAATTTAGTAGATGAATTGAGTGAGTTAAACATTTCCGAGTGGGATTTATCCGAAGATATTATACTGTTAGGAGATGGTGAAATAAAAACTTCTGAAAAAACAATATCCTATTATGGAAAAACAGCAGGTTATGTACGTATTTTTTATACACTTTTTAACTCCAAACAATCTACAGAAGCTAAACTAGGACAAATTGATATCACCATTGGTAAAGAACATACTAATGGAATTATAATATCTGATATAGAAGAATTTAGGTATGAAGTTGATTCTCAACCTACCTTAATTGTTGATATTAGAAATCTTATAAAACTAGAATATGATATTGATTACCAATTAATAAACGTGTATTCAATTGATGGATCTGTATCGTTAAATGATGAGCAAAGAAAAAACCTTAACAACAAAGAGTTTACTTTTAACTGGAATAAGTACAGTCCGAAAAACACGGATGTAAGCTTCGTACTTTCTGATAATGAAGGAAATTTTAAAGCCGGTATCTTGAGATTAGTAGGAATAAACCAAGATCTTACGAATGCTTATTTGTGTAATGGAAGACTACCAGATAAAGCGTGTATTGATATTGCTGATATAGGAAATGAAACGTTATTTACAAATTCACCATCAGTTAATTTCTTAGATAACATAAGTTCTGAATTAATTGAAACTAATAGTACAGCTAATGGAGTTCTGGGTCAGAATTACGGTAATTTCTATAGATTTAGTCACTCTAAAGCGCTGGCACTCTGTGATATCTATAATACGATAACTTTAGGTGGAAGAACAAACTGGCGATTAGCAACCTTGAACGAATTAGATAAACTGTTTAATACTTTTGGTAATATGTTTAATAAACGGGGGTGGCCAACAAGTTATAATTACTGGTCGACTACACAAACAGTTAAACCTACTAAGCCAGATCAATATAAAAATATGAACCTATACTTTGGATATGAGTTCTCTTACGAGCCAGACTTTGAACTTTTCGCATCCTGTATTTCTGAACGTCAGCTTTGAAGATTAAGCAGATATGCTCAATTAGCCTTAAGGTGTTCTGAACTATTCCTCCTGAAATTACGGGGTATGTGAATTGTTAGTTAGATGGGTTATCTGTTATCTGAGGTTTAAGAAGAGTTACCTGTGAATGACTTCTATTGAAGAAAAACCATTTCTAGTAAGATAGGTAACTCTTTTTATTTAAATTTGATTTTAACTGAATTTTTATTGAGACTCGTTGTGGGTTTTTTCTGATAGATTTTTCAATCTCGTAGCTAGCCTTTCAGCATTATCTTTAGCCTGTGCACGACTAAAAGAGGCTTCAGTATCAACATAATGTATGAACTTATCCATACTAGGAGTGCTATTGGTTTTATACTCTAACCATACTTCAGGCTGGAAGATGGCTAAATCCATAGCAATTTCAACTTTATCTCCAATAAGAGATTTTTTTATCTCTATATCAGTAATATTTTCTGGAAGTGGTTTGTTAATTATTTCTATAGATAAATTGATAATATCATTAAAGTATTGAGTTCTATACTTACCTGTAATGATACTGCTAATATAATAAATGGCATCCCATCTTTCACGTTCATCATCATAGTTATATCTATTCGTATCAATATCAGATAATAGCGCTATTCTTGAAGCTTCTACCATTTTGTAGTCATTTAATAATAACTCAAAGTTTTGTCGATCAGAAGTAGTAGTCAATACTTTGCTACTTAGAGAAATAAAATGATCAAACTTTTCGCTTGGTTGACGCCAAGTATTATATGCCCAGTCATAGCTTTGTTCATCTGGATCTAGATCATCGATTTGGTATGAATTGATGGTTTGGACAGGTGTACCTTTGGTAAGAGGTAAGGTGGAAGTAATAGATGACTGTATATTTTTTTCATTAAGTAAATCATCTCCTAGAACAGATAGATTAAAACCTTTTTCTTGCATACCATAGTGAAAGATTAAAAAAGCGATAGTAGGTATGGATGTAGTGAATAGTATTTTTTTTAACATATAAAACCTGTGAAAAGCAAGGCATATATGCCTTGCTTTAATTTAAGTTGAAGTTATTTGAGTATTATCATAATAGGTTAAAAGAGATCGGTAGGAACCTGACTTCTTAGTAATAGTCTTCCAGTCAGATCTGCACCATCATTTTGATAATACATAGAACCAGAGAGGAATCCTTGTGCTACAACGATTTGACCATTTGTACTGTTATCTGAGGTATCTGGCATGACATTATAGACTTTTCCTGTAAATTTAATGTCTTCAATGTTGGTGATTTCATCAAAGGTGCCATCTTTGCTGATCAAGCTGTCACCAGTATTAATATTTTCAGCGGTGAGCATGTAACCTGTAGAAACAAGTAACGGGTGATTATCCGTTACCTTGATCTGGTTACCGCTGGCAGTGTGAAATACTCGAATATTATGAACTGTTTCAATAATTGACTCACTATAGGCTTCGACATCTTTTATCTGATAAGAGAGATTTTCGAGGTTTGCATCGTCAGATAAGGTGACGATATTTGTTAATCTCTTTGTTAGTGCATCATATATGGCGTGTTCTCCATCAGAAAATAGTATTTTTTGGTCGGGTGTATAGCATGAAGATACACAAAATATCTTTTTTGTATAATGTTTTATATTACATGAGGAATATTCATTAGTAGGAGCTCTAAACCAATCATTAAAATTATATGGACTAAAAAAACTTGGGTACTTAGGTCTGGCTCTTATGTTACCATCATCGTCATATGTATAATACTCATAATCTCTTTCAGAAATGAATGAACATCTCTTAGCCCATTTGTTTCTCCCAATTGCTTTTGATACATTTAAACTATCCATTGAACATCTTTGTTGTACTTCGATTTCAGGAATTGCTAGAGTTGTGGAGCTGAAAAGGCTGATTCCTAAAATAAGTGTTATTTTATTAATATTCATTTAATATCCTTATTCTTCACTCATAAATATCACAAGGGTAGCCACCGATGTATTTACCATTTTCTTTACTAAACAAGGGGACCATATTTGTATCTTTTAAATATTCATATTCGCGATAAGAGATTTTACCGCTATCCAAGACTTGCATTCTGAATAAATCACATTCTTTATTTGATTCAATAATCGGTTTTTTAGGTATCGTATAATTGCATGAAACGTCTATATAGTCAGCTTGACCATTTAAATCAAAATAGGATTCCTGATTGATATTATCTATTTTATATCGGACTGTTCTTTTTCCGGTTCTTAAGACTCGTGGTACAGTTGTAAGAGCCGTCATATTGGTCCCAATCGCTTCGAGCACATTAATATTACCGATACCACTATTACCATTCACTTTAAGTACCATTTTAACAGAATCCACAGTTTCTTTTGCGTAACAAATGAGAGGATGGGCTTGTTGCTTTTGCATACAATTGCTCCAATCATCTAAAATAATATCATTATTACTTTGTATCAAAAGGTGAGAGGATTTACTTCCTGAATAGTTAAAGTCTGTACCACGACAGTTGTTTCTTTTCCAAGTGGATAAGTTTTCAAGATCATGATTTGGTGAAAAAATATTCATAACATCATACTGAAGGTTTAAGTTCTCATTAGATGTTTCGCTACATAGCCATTTCTTTAACGCTAATCTGGTTTCAAAATTGTTAGTTGCTTGATATCTATTAAATGCTCCTTCAGCTAATATTTCGTTACAGCTATTATATATATGATTGTCTGCAATAGCGCCTAAAGGGATTAAGGATATGACGCTTAATGTTAATGTCCTATTCCATCTTTCTCTTATCATCGTAAACCTCTAAATAATTGAGTTACTTTAAATTTAGTCAATATAAATTGACGCTGACAAACATATAATATTTTAATTGAGGTTTAAATTATTCTTATCTCAAGCCTACATTTAATTACTCTTCTTTATCTAATCAGCTGTGATCACAATAATAAATACTTTGCCTAATTTGTATAAGTGTCTGATTATTATAATTTTTTTATATATATTTGTGTGATTCTTTTTATTTATTTTTAATTTATTGAAGTGTTAGGATTTAATGAGGTATTGTGGTTCCGCTTTGTGACACGTCACCAGGTTTAAGATTAAATTAATACAGAAAAAATATGGATTTGTTATGAAAAAAATTAAATTTAAAAATTTACTATTACCGGCAATTTTGTTGTCACTGTCATCTATAGGAATGCAAACTCAGGCAAATACTTCTTCAACTGCATCTTTTCAATGGAGTGGGCAAGTTCCTTCTGGATCAGATATAGGTAGTGCTCTAAGTGTTGCAACTATCTCAAAGGGAAAATTGAAAATAGACAAGGGTGATAAAATAGGACACTTTAAGCTTTCTGCCACTGATTTTATATTTGATTTAAAAGACGGAAGTGGAGATAGATTAAATGGTGATTACAACGTTAAATTAAAAGATCCAGCTTTGGAAGTTGGGGGTACTCCTTCTAATGACTATTTAACAGGCGCGACATGGAAGGTTAACAACCAAACTATAGATAAAAATACCGATAAAAATATTACCTTTGGAGATTTTAATAATTTGTCATTTGAAAATGATGAGCAATTTCCGGCAAAAGCTCTTGATATGGTGAATTTAAGTGTTAGTTTAATTATCACAAATTCTACTACTTAATTAACACCCTCCTCTCCCCTGTGCTCCATGTTGGCATAGGGGGTATAAATATATTTAATAATATGAATACTATTAAATTATGTTAAATGCAATATTGTTAATAATGGTGTCGGCTGTAAGCTTTAATGTTGAATCAGCATATATAAAAGATTTTAAAAAAGTCGTCCCGGTACCTGTTTCAGTATACATAAGTAAGACTAATAATGATTCCTTAGAAATTATTAATAATAATACCCTTATTGTAGCTTCTTTTAATTTGACTGAAAAAAAGTTTGATAACTTAAAGTATCAATTTGGACTAAAAAGCTCTAAAAGTTCTGGTAAATATACCTTATCATTAATTCATTCTTTACATCAGTGTACCTCCCTTAGGTCCTCATTTTTAATACCAGTTAATATCAAATTTAACGGTCAATCTATAGAGAGCCAAAATAAGCTAGATTTTAATTTGGATGATGTTAATAATGCATTGTCTTTAGAATTAATCTTTGATGAAATAAAAGAATTTGGAAATGAAAAATATGATTGCTCAGGAACGGTCTCTATTATGGTAGCATCAAAAAATGTCTAATTTTTATGTGTTATTCTTCATATCTATTCTACAATTCTTTCATGCTAATGTATATTCTAAAGGATATCCTGATAATTTCTCAGAATATTTTATAGAAAAAAATAAAATGATCTCCATAAGATTAGCTGGAATTAATGAAAGTGTTGACACTGAGATGTTAGTATCATACGAGTCTATAAAGTTGGTAGACTATTCTTCAAACATTAATGTTGTCAGATCTTTTTTGGATGATAAAGGAATTAAAGGTAAAACATCATCGGATATAATATCTATTCTCAAAAAAGGACTTAATCGGTCTGAGATATTATCAAAAAAAAATCATGAAAGAGAATATGTTCTAGATTTCGACTACGATAACTCCATTTTAGAAGTTATTTTATCCCCCAGTGCTTTCAAGAGTATTTCTGATGAGAAAGAGTACATCGAATATGAAAATAAATCACCTGCAATGATTAACTGGAGTAACTTTTATCTATCTAGCGAGATGAATAAACAGCCACAATTAAATTGGTCAAATAATACGACGGTTGGTTTACCTATTGGCTTTCTAAGTATTGATACTCAAATTGATACTAGAGGAAATACGGATGTATTTGAGGCTATGTATAGTTATGAAAAATTGGATAACTTACTTAAATTTGGCTATAGTGAAAACACACTTTCTTTTAATTCAACCGACTATTTATCTAATGATACTAACTACATTTCTACGTCAGCATATGTTGCTTCAAGTCGTCAATTAATCAAGAATAAAACGAAAAATTCTCAGAAAATAATTTTTTCTGCTTCAGAAAATGGTCAAGTGGAGGTTTATAAATCTGAAAGAATTATTTACAGCAAATCTATTTCGGAAGGAAAAAACTTCATCAGTTATGATGATCTACCAGTTGGTTCTTATAAAATTGTTTTAGTTTTTAAAGCATTAGGTGAAGAAGTCTTTCGAGAAGAGAAAAGAATTGTTAATAATAATGACTTTCAACTTGAGACTGGTCGCTATGATCATACTCTCAATGTTGGCTTGATGGAAAATTCGAAAGGAGATGACTTTTTCTTTTCAAGAGGTCTGTTGAATTATCGTATTGATGAACCTTTTATGATTGGCAGTGGTATTACACTTTCTGAATATGGTCATTACTTTCAAATCGGAAGTAAATATCTTTTTAAGGATGACTGGTATTTTGAAGGTACGGGGGGAGTTAATGAGTATGGTGACAGTTTTACTACCTTGAATTTTAGAATGTCATTTTTCGATTTTTACTATAGTCATTTAGATTTGAAGGCTAATACTAATAGCTTTGATTTAATTAATACATTATATAGAGATAATAGCTATCGTGAATTTGGTATAGGAGCATCTGGGCTTGTACTTGGTGGAACTGGCTATATACGGTTATCACAATACTCAGATAATAAGTTTTCTTATTATCAAAAAAGTGATAGGTATGATTATAGAATGGTTTATTCTTCTTTAAACTACCACTTATCTTCAGCAGATATTACTTTATCTGCAGATTACCAACGTTATGAAACTCGGGATTCTTCATTTAATATTTCGTTATCATTACAGCTCAAGTTTGATGAGATTTTTTCTGCTAGCAACAATGTGTATGTGAAGGATAATAATGTAATCAGTATAAGAAACTCATTAAGTATGATTGATGAATCAGAAAATTTTGATAGTAATACTTCTGTAAGTCTCCAAGCTGTTACTAACAGATCATTCGTTGATTTTTCTTCGTCTATACAATCAAAAAACCAAAAATTTAACTCTAATGCATACGTATATGTTGATTCACTTGGAAGAAAGTCTCTATCAGGTAGTGCTTCCGGAACTCAAATATTCAGTGATGGTAGCCTGGATTTTACAAACTTAAAAGGACGTTCATTTATTAAATTAAGACGTGATAATTTTTTAGCGGCTAAGGAAGAAAGTGTTTATGTATCAAGTTCAAAAAATGGACGTTTTATCTCAAGGAAAGTGCTTAATAAAGATTCTAATGTTACTAAATTGGTTGAATATCAACAGCAAGAAATATTGATTGAACCAAAAGAAAAAAATACCCTAATAAAAGATAATACCTTTGATGTTACATCTCTGCCCGGAACGTTATACACAGTAAGCCCTAAAGCGTATGATGTTGAAAATATGATTGTCATTTTAGATGATGAATTCGGTAACCCAATCTCATCTCTTGACTGTGCAGGAGAAACTTGTATTGACGTACAACAGATCTCAGACGATGGTGTTTTTCAGGTTACATATATCAAAGGTAGTAATTTCAATTTAAGTTCTAACAGTAGAGTATGTAATTTTAAACAAATTAAAAACTCAACTTCATTTTCAGGAGTGTGTATTTAAATCTTAAATACTATTTTAATATAATTTATAGGTAAAAAATGATAAAACATAAATTAAGTCAAGTGATAATATTTTTACTATTATCAATTTCTTTTGGTTCAACTGCCTTAGAAATTAATTCAATGATGCTGGTTTCCGCTTATGATGATGAGTCTGTTTTTACAATTAAAAATAATGAAAATGCTCGAATTTTTGTCTCTACTTCTATATCTGAATTATTTATAAAAAATGGTGAGATAGAAATGGTGGACTACAATAGAAATAATATTTTTGATTGGAGAATAAATCTATCACCTAGAAAGACGATCATTGAACCAGGGAGAAAAAAAGATTTCTTTATTACTCTATCTGATACTAATTTAGATCCTAAATCTAATAATATTGATCGTGCTTTCCAGATAAGTTTCATACCTCAAGCTTATGTCTCTGAAGGTATGGAAAAAACCAATCATGTAAACTTTACTATTGGTTTGGGGCCCTTATTTATCTTAGCTGGAGAAGAACAACCAATTAATTATGATATCAAATATGATGGAAAGATACTTTATATTCATAATAAAGGTAATAGTTTTATAAGAGCTAATCTAGATTCATGTAAGTATATCAAATCTGAGGGCACAGACTGTACTCAAGAGTTTGTTGTTCTTGCTGGTAGAAAGTTAAATGTTAATTTGAAGGAAGGTTTGATGTCAGATGATATCCTTGTCAACCTTGAGACTCATCGCGCTAAATATCGTGAATCAATAACTATTCATAAAGGGCATAATATATGAGGTATTATGCTTTGTTACTGAATTTATTTATATTTTCGCCTTCAATTTTTGCTTTGACCTTAGAGGGCTTTTATCAAGATGGTATCGTTAATTGGAATAATATTATCTTTAATGGTGATGCAATATCTCCTTCTCAATGGCATATTGTCGATAACTTACCTCCAACAGGTTGTTGGGAGCAGGTCTCTATTATTAATGACATTAAAAGTATTAATTTAAATTCGGGGACTGATTCTATAAATATAAATATCGATGAGATGAAAATTATAACCCCAGAGGGCTATAATGATGACTGTTCAAAAATAAATCCTCTACCAGATCCATCCACACCATTTAGATTTATAAAACCTGTTTTTAAGGTCTCTATGAGCGGAAAACCAAAGAATAATGGTGTATATTCCGGAATGGCTTTTATTGAATATCAATATAAATATATTGTTCCTGATTCCGGCGCTCTTAGCCTTCATAAGGCTTCATTGCCTATTTTCTTTAAGATAAGTAATCGCGATTTCTATGTTTCAAATGTTACATTGACTGGCTCTGGACAGATTGTACCCAAGTATCAAAATAATCGAGTTAGTGGATTTACTCGATATAATGCTAATGTGACAGGTAATTTTAATAGTGGATTAACAATTTCGCTCTGGGAGCATCGCAGTCAATATTCAATGAAGTCTACTAATGTTACTCCGAGAACAGAAATTCCATATTACATAAAATTCGGTGATAGCTATCTTGTCAATTATCAAGGTCATGTTGCCAATCGTAGTATCGTGCAGGATATAAATGCTCAGAGTATAGATTTATCTTTTGAAGTTGGTTTTGACGTTGATGAATCCAGTGTTAACGCCGACTTTTATCGTGATGTTTTTTATTTGACGTTTTCACCAAGTATCTAATATTTATTTCGCTTACTATATTTGAGATATATCCCTATGTATAAATATTTAAATCAATTTTTTTTCTACCGACTTTCTGTGCTGATTGGGGTCACCTTATCACTTCTTAACCTGCTGGGGTGTAAGGACTCCTCGACGGCTTCTTCTTCCTTAAACACTCAATCTACAGTTGATGTTGTCGAGGCTTCACCATTCATTGAAACTCGCAGTGATTTTGTTACTGTCGAGCCCAACATTCAAGAGTTTGTTGATATTCGTCAGTTTATCTCCTCCAAGAGTGATATCGTTATTGATGACATTAAAGTTGACACTGTCAGTCAGCATGAAGGTCAACCGATGATGCGTATGACCGGTGTTTGTAATGCGCCAGTTGTCGAGTTAAATGGCGATAAATTGGGTTTCTATGTCCAATTAGATAGCCGTAATTTGTGCTCTTACCGGTATAAAGTAAGTGGCCAGTCATTAAGCACTGGTCACCGAGTTGAAAGCCAGTTTTCAACACTCAATTTTTTCGCTACGACTGATAAAGATCCAAAGCTTGAAATCATTTCAAAACATGGGTTGTTGTCAGATGAACATGATTCTCAAACAATAAATATAGATTTGGCTGATTATTTCACAATTAATTGGGATGATTGGGAACTATCTGAACAGTACACCCTACTTGGCGACGGTGATGTCAAACTTTTTCAAAACTCAATTAAATTTTCTTACCGTGTAGCTGGTTATGCTCGTATTCTTTACACTCTGACTAATACTAAAAACTTATCAGAAGCAAAATTAGGTCAGATTGACATTTCTATAGGTGAAAATCTTCCTAATGGACTAATTATTGAAGAAATAAATGATTTTAATTATAAATCTAGTTCTAAAGGTATTTTAGATATAGATATATCTAAACTTATTTCAATTCAAAATAACATCGAATATCAATTGGTTAATGTATATTCAGTTGATGGTTCTGCTTTTATTCGTTCTAAGCATCTAAATGACCCGTATAATAAATTTTTTACTTTTACTAGGAATAGTCAATCACCTAAGTATCTAGATGTTACTTTTGTTCTCTCTAACCATAAGGGAAGTTTTAAAACAGGAATTCTTACGCTTGTCATGACAGATATTGATCCTATATGTGATAGTAATTCTGGCACCGTTTCAAATTGTATAGATATTGTTGATATAGGTGGGGGTAAATTATTCACTAGCCCGCCCTCAAAAACATTTTTAGATAGTCTTGGTTTCTCTCAATTTGCAGAAAATCAGTTAAGTACTAGTGAATCTAATTCATTTTTCTACACGTTTGATTTGTCCAGCGCTCAGGCTTTGTGCAAGACCTATAATTCCAAACGCCTTGGAGGGCGAACTAACTGGCGTTTACCTTTAGATTATGATTTCTCAGAGCTAAAAAATTCATCTTTATCTGGTAACTCTCTTGCAGATTGGAATCATGACAAGCAATATTGGGTTTTTAATAACTATAATAAAAATAAAAATGTTAATTTTTTTGGAGATTGGCTTGTTAGTCCTAATACCAGTGCAAAAAATACTTCTAATCAATTCTATGTCTCCTGCGTCTCATTCAGAGAGGAATTTTCTATATATACAACTCAAGATATTATGTTTCCTGAATTAAATGAGCAAAATGATTTGACTCATTCGCAAACAGGACCAAATTTTAGATTTTTATTTAAAGGTTCATTAAATGAAGTATCTAATAAGGATCGTTTTTTCAAAATTTATATCGCTAAATTTGGTATTTATGGATATAGAGATATAGTATATCCGTCTAATCAATTATGTAAAGTTTTAGCAAACCAACCAGTTCATTGTATCTTCTTATCGACTGGAACTGTTTATGGTCAACTATACCGTTGGGTTATAGTTGAATTATTTGACGATCAACAAGTCTCCTCTATTGTAAGTCGTCAAATATCTGCTGTTCCCCAGCGGCTGTGACATTTTAATTTTATCTCAGGTTAACTATGTCTCTGGAAATATTTAAATTACGAATATCTCGCCACTTTACTAGTGACTTTTATGTTCGGAATAAGTCTATTTATAACTTTTGGCCTTCTAGAGGCTTTAACCTCCTTTCTTCTTACCTTTGGATTATGTGTATGTCTTTCGAGAATAAACCTTATTTAAGAGAAATTGAGTTAAAGCGTGAGAAAATCACAACTTTTGACCAGTATCCATTCAATGTTCCTTCAATCAAGGAGCTCGATTTCATTAAATTTCATCCTGATGTGACTTTTTTTATTGGCGAAAACGGGACAGGCAAATCAACACTAATTGAAGCTATTGCTGTTGCAATGGGGCTAAATGCAGAAGGTGGTAACAAAAATATGTTATTCCATACTAAAGAAACTCATTCTCAGTTAGCTGATTTCATCAAAACAATTAAAAGCTTTAAGAGGCCAAAGGATTATTACTTCCTTAGAGCAGAAAGCTTTTATAATGTTGCAACTTATATTGATCAAATTTCTCCGCCGTCACTGCAAGGGTATGGTGGAAACTCTTTGCATGAACAATCACATGGAGAATCTTTTATGTCCACGATCACGAATAAGCTTCGCGGTCACGGCTTATATATCATGGATGAGCCAGAAGCTGCTTTATCACCAACCCGACAAATGGCTGCTATTTCAGCGATCCATCAACTTGTCGAAGACGGCTCGCAGTTTATTATTGCAACGCATTCACCGATTCTCCTTGCTTATCCTAGAGCTATCATTTATCAGTTTAGCGAAAGTGGTATTTATAAAACGAAGTATGAAGACACAGAGCACTATGAAGTGACTCTCAATTTCCTTAAACGACATGAGTATATGATGCAAATTCTCATGAATGATGAGTGACATGATTTTGGTCGTATTCTCTTTTTAAGTTCTCTTAAATAATTGCGACAGATCATCTTGTCAATAATGTTTGCACTCGAGTTACTTCTAGATGTTTTGCTTAGTGTGACAACCTTAGCTATCCGTTGCAGCAATGATTTGTAGGTATAGTGGGCCTATATGAAGAATCGTTAATAAAGCCTGAGTGCTAAGGTTACTCACTTTTTGGGAGGGGAGATCTGTCTCTGAGCAGATTTATTCCTGTGCCTTCTTTGATCTCAATCTATTAACATCGCTCTTAATTTTAGTTGCCTACTACATAATTAAGCTCCTTGGGTTCATCTGTGTACGGTTCCCCCTCAAAATAAATGTACTATTAGATTTTATGTTTTTTTAAGGTGATGATTTTATGAGTTTTTATTTGTGATTAGCTTTATTTCGTGGTCGATTTGTTTGTGTTCAGTTACTTTACGCTTCATTGATTTACCCTTTTTGTTTTTTACTTATGTTCGATACATCACTGTAATGCGAACCTGACATAAAACTGTTCACTCGTTCTTTTATTGATATTGATTAGGATAAACATGGAAACGTATACCATTTGTGAAGCGAAGTATTTCGTGACGATACCCGTTGAAAACTCCCAGGCTTCTGAAGTAAGGAAGGTGATTTTTCGGATCAGTCAGCCTGTACCTTATGACCTTCCGCGTCTACAAGGCATAAAAATGCATGTCTGTATTGTTAATATTGAAGGACTGGAAGCAGAGAAAAGGCTTTATGGTGTCTCTTCATTACAAGCGCTTTGTTTGGCTATTCAACATATTAGTATCAAGTTACGTGAATTCAAAGCATCCAGATTTGTTTTTTATTCCGATTCGGCCCTTACTTGTCCTTTTGATATGCTTTCCACTCATTTTTTAGAAGACTTTCTCGACAAAAGCTAATCGATAGTTGTCATCCTGAAAGCAATAGAATTCTACCGTATTTAAGTTTTCAGTTCGCGACTTTAAATACGGTTTATACTTAATAATTATTAATATTTATTGGATAGCATCAGCTTGAATAACTTTTTAGATCTTCATACGGGGCAAATCCGTAATCAATCAGGTAAAGAAATTGCCAAGTTGAGCTCTGCCGAGTCCGCTATTCTTGAACTCTTGATCCTAAATCGCGGCCAGTGTGTGTCTCGTGATGATATGTTTCATTATGGTTGGCCGGGTCTGATTGTTGTAGACAACTCCCTGACAATGGCCATAAGGAGAATCCGCAACGCAGGTGTGCAAATACAAACTGTACCACGCAAAGGATACACATTAACCGATGAGCATATCTTTATTCAACAGGAACAAGATGTGTTAGCTTCTCAAAATGTGCAACAACTTGTCGCTTCTGACGTTGACGATGAAAAAGATGAAAAGCGTCTTTTGTCTAATCGGGGCATTGAACGTAGACGTCCATTATCAGCGACTTTTTGGCTATGCTGTATCGGCTATAATTTTGTATTGCTGATCTTCCTGTTATTACTTGAGTCTGACAAGCCTAATGTCGTTTGTGTCACGGACAAGGATGTTGAAGTTTGTTCAACCATTACTATTCCACAAACCGGATTAGCAGACTTATCTTCCGGTTTTTATTTCTACGGATATACTTATGATGACGATGATACGCACAGGTTCATTAAAATACATTAAGCAAATCTGTCTCCTATTGAGTCTTTTGTTTACGTTATTTGTTCTTAAGCCATTTGTGAATGGTCTAGGCTGTGATTTTGAATTATATGATTACAACGAAAGGATTCACTATGAGCTTACTTGTAAGCGCGGTCTTATTTATCAAGATATCTGGGATAAAGAAACGGGGCAACGTTTTGTTAATAAATCTTTTTATGGTTATTGGAATGGCTTCACTTATAACCTTAATTTAGGCCATACCATTCATTTAAAAGGACCTGATGAGAACGTCACTGGTAGTGGTTTATCTGTATATCAACTTTCGAGTATCTGGACCTCATTTAACCGTCAAAACGACACTAATAGTTTTTCACTTGTTGAGATTCCTAAAGGTGCTGTTTTTAAATCTGACTTCTCAACACCACCCAAAAGAGGCTTTATTGAATAATGGCTGTGATTGCTTTTTGTTTATAAACCCTTCTTAGTTGTTGAAATTAAAGGATTACCTTATTTTATATTTGTTTTGTTAACTCAAGGTTACGAGATGGTTAGCATCTTCTGCACTACTTTAATATTAGATATCGAATATGATTAAAAGTTTACTATTTATCTTGGTATTATTTTTACTGCCATTTACTATTATTTGTCATGCGAGTGGCTTTGTGACAAATGATTCATTTAAAACAAACTATTTAGAGGACTTTAAAACAACATGTCAAATGGATGAGAGTTTCAATATTTATGACTTTAGACCATTTCGTTTTTAGCAGATAGGGTAACTATTTATAGCTAATTATTATCATTTGTTAATATACCCATTATAAGGTTGAATAATTAATATGGATGTTAAATTTATTTATGATGACAGCTCTAAAATATTATATGATAAAGAGGGTAATGAAAAAGGAAAGCTTAGTGTTGCTGAAGGCAGATTGCTCGTTTTCTTTGTTAATCATATTGGAGCAGCTCAAACCAGAGATGATCTTGTAAAAGCAGGTTGGCCAAAAATTATTGTTGTCGAAAATGCCCTGACTATGGCGATTCGAAAACTTAGAAACTTTGGTATTACAATAAAGACAATAAGAGGGGAGGGCTATTTATATTCTTGCGAAGAAGTATGGTTAAAAAATATTAATCAATATCTTTCAGAAGAAGGACACCAGCATTTTGTTTTTAAAGAAAAAATAGAAGAAAAAGATGCTGATCAAACGAAAGAATTGAACGAGGCTGTTAGAAGTGATACTGAAAATAAGCTAATTGAGCCTGGTACGTCAAAACTTGATTCGTCGAAAGAAAAAAATATCAATGTAGTATCATCATTGTTTAATCGTTCCCAAATAACCTACTTTCGAGTAGTTTTAATGGCTTACGGTGCGATTTTATGTCTATCCTATCTAGCGATACAAGTCTCAGAACCTAATGTGAAGTGTTTACGATTTAATAATCAGAGCGTTGAAGTATGTTCGGTACTCTCTTTTAATAAGAGTGAAGCAAAAAAACTCACACCAGGTTTATATTTATATGGATACATCTATGATGAGAATAGTAAACATGAGTTCATCAAAGTACGTTAGCGTTTCAGTTATAGCTCTTTTAATCATCACCTCTTTTTTTGTCTTTAAACCTTTTATTAATGGCTTAGGCTGCGATTATGAATTAAGTGAGTCTAACGGGAGAATTCAGTACAATATAAAGTGTAATAAAGGGTTTATTTATTATGATGTATGGGATAAAGATACTGGACAACATTATATAAAAAAATCACTTTATGGATATTGGGGTGGGATCACTTATCGAGTGAATTTATATAACACCATATTTTATGGTGATAGTCCTTCTCCATCGGCTAAAAGTGGTGTTTCAGTCTATGAATTGTTAGGTTTAAGAGCTTACTACTCGGTGCATAATGCGCTATTTAATTATGCTGTTGTGGATCTACCTAAGGGGGCTATTTTTCGTTCCTCTCATGATCAGGCTTTGCACAAAGGTTTCATTGAATAACATGTTGTGTTGAGCACCAATATACCCAAGTACTTTGAGGTCACTTGGGTATATGATTTTCGCCCAACTTAAAATTCGCAGTTAGCTGTAAAATGCATCGGTTGCCTAGTATAGGGATGATAGAGTTCCAGCCTCTCTGCATGCAAATAAAGGCGATCTGCTTTTTCTCCATATAAACCATCTCCTCTGATAGGCATGTTTAACCCTAAATGGTGGGCGCAGTGCAGTCTTAATTGATGAGTTCGACCTGTCTTTGGGTACAGCCTCACTCGGCTGCGCCCCTCTGTAACGCTGATTAACTGCCACTTCGTTTCTGCTGGCTTGCCAAATTGGTGACAAATTAGCTGCCTTGGCCTGTCATCAGGGTCACCACGCATTGGTAAGGTGATTAAGCCCTCGGTTTTATCCAAGGTGCCTTCCAGAATAGCGATGTATCTTTTTTGAACCTCTCTGGTAATAAACTGTTTCTGTAAGCTTTTATTGGCCCGTTTGGTAAGAGCGAAGACTAAGATTCCAGAGGTTGCCATATCAAGCCGATGAATAACAAAAGGCCCTTCAGCATCAGGGAACCTCTCTTGCAGTCGAGTGTAGGCAGAGTCTTTAATGGTTTTGCCGGGGACTGACAACAGCCCTGAAGGTTTATTTACCACCACCATCGCATCATCTTGAAACAGTATTTCGAGTTCTTTTTCTTGTGCCCAACTGATTGCTAACGGATTGGGTTCTACGTTTAACCCTTGCAGCATATGGCTCAAAATGGGCTGACATTTGCTCTGACAGGATGGATAAAACGCTTTGTGCTGCCTCACTTCTGATTTTGGCGGCGTGCCCCACCAGAATTCCGCCATAGCAAGCGGTTTAAAGCCGTATTGAAAAGCGAACTGAAGGAGTTTTGGGGCCGCACATTCGCCTGCTCCTGCTGGAGGAACCGGATTGTTCGTAGGGGTAAAAATATCAATGAGGTTTCGTTCTTTGCCAAGCTGGTTGAGAAAGCGGTATTGCTTGTGCAGTTTCTCTTGTAACGCGTTTGAAAGTGCTTTCCGTTGTGCTTTTAAACTCTCGCGTTGTGATTCAAGCTCGGCTAAGCGTGCTTCTTTCACCGCTAGCTTATCATCCCAAGACTTTTTCATGTATTTAAGCGTATTTTTCTCAGCGACGCTCTGTTTTGCCAGATGCTCTAATAGCTGGTTAAGCTGATCGTTTGGTAGAGTGTTGAGGCCAAGTTCACGTTGGTGTTTACGCTTTGCTCGATTGGCAATAATCAAGTTACGGTACTCGGTTTCTTCTTGTTGATAAACCATGCGATCAGCACGGATGTCTGCTTGCAGGTCAGCGATATCAGACTGAGATACAAGATCGCGGTATTGTGCATTGATTTTATTTATGGCGTTATTTTCTTCATGGAAAAAGCTTTCATCCTGCAACATATCAAACACGGGGGAAACGAACCCAGGCAGTAAATTTTGCTCAGCAATCTTGCCAGAAAAAGCGCTAAGAAACCCCACCTCTCCTTGTTGGTTTTGCACCACAAGGACACCAAACATCTTACCTCGTCCTTCTGTTGTTCCGTTTAGCCCAAAATCGTGGCAAAAGTCCTTTTGCTTAAGTAAATACTGCTGTAACTGCTTGGCTGCCAGAACACTCAATGGGTGTGGGGTATAATAGAAAGGAAACGTAAACTGCGTTGGTAACTCAACTTGAGAGATATCAGCAGTAAAACGAGTAAAGCAGTGTTCAGGCGATGGCATGTAGGTTAACTCAGGCGATATTAAAGGAGCTGGGATTTTACCTATTTTAGCCGGAATTGCTACTGAACTGGGTATAGCGCAGGCATCTTGAGGTTAATTGGGTATAAGTTCATGTTTTATATATTGTGAAGATCTTATCATTTACCTTAATGACAAAGTGACTGACAAAAAATTAAAAATATTCTCATTATGACATTCAATTCGAGTAATTTTCTATCTTCTTCCCGGATATAAATTCAAGTTCGATACCTAACTTTATCTCTGATTATTCAATGAGAGAGTAAGTGATTGGTTAATTAAAAATAATTGAATAGATATAAAAATTTCATCAAAGTTGATAATATGGCTTGTAATTTGCTGTATGTTTCTGGTCTCTCAACATTGGTTAAAGACTATGAATCGAACAGTCCTATCTTTCAATATCTTACATTCTTTTCTATTAGTTGTTGTTTTCCTTTTCGCGAAGATTAATGTTGCTTATGCTCAAACTGAATTTTCGGAGCTCTACAATGAAAATATCAACGCGGAAATTATCATGGCTTCTGGCGGGTATATACACGACCTTTCCAGTGATCATGTCTCAGGTGAAACGTATTCTGATCTCAACATTCCCAGTGGTGCGAATGTGGTTAAAGCTTGGCTATTTTGGGGTACCAAAGCAACAAGCTTGGGGAATTGGACTACTGGTGATTCTAGAGCAACAGCCAATTTAAAAGTACCCGGAGCTTCGACTTTTCAGGTCATTAATGCTGACTGGGCTGATGCAGTGTGGGAGTGGGAAGGAAGTGGTTTTAGGGCTGATATTACCACGATTGTGCAAAATGCCGGTTCTGGATCTTATTCAGTTAAAGATTTATACAATGACTCAACCAGTACCAGCAACAAAGGCGGCTGGACAATCGTTGCGATCGTACAGGGAGATGAGATCAGCCATAAAAATATTACGATTCATAGTGGTTTGAAATACGTTGGTTCTTCAGCGGTCGATATTCATGTTGATGATATCCTGACGCCAACCGGTGGTTCATTTGAGGCCAAAGCACTTATTGTGGGTTATGGTGGTGCGAGCGGTTACGGTAATGCTCTTACATTAAGCTCTTCTACTACAGGGGCCTCTGCTGCTTGTACTGATGATACAGCAAAGAGGGTATCCGATGCCTTGAACCCAGCTAATGATGTTCTCAATGGCTCCTACACCGTAGACGGTGTTGCTCAAACAACCTCCCATACTATCGCTGAATGGGATTCCGATCTTATCGATATTAGCAGTCTTTTGCCAAATAGCGCGACTAACTTATGTTTCAGAGATTCGGGTGTGAATGAGACTGGCCAAGGAGGAGATGACTGGGCCAACTTATTAGTTCTGGGGGTTGAAACTGAGGTTCAGCCTGAACTGGATCTTAATGTTTGGTTAGCTGGGTTGACTGGGACTGCACCATACCCTGAACCAGGCAGCCAAGTATTATTTTGGTCCACTATCACAGTTCAGAGCGAACGAGTTGAAAATTTAAAAATGTCATCCACCATACCGCCTGGGTTGACATATGTTAACGGAAGTCTGGCCAGTAATAGCGCTTTAACAGATACTTTGGATGGCGACGTAGGATATTTTGATTCATTAACAAATACGGTACATATTAATTTGGGGCAAGGAGCTACTGGTACGACAGGAGGTACATTACCGGTTAATGAGGCTCAAACATTTTCGTTTAAAGTTTCTATCGACTCTGATGCTAACATTAATAGTGTTATTAACACTGATGTTCAAATCGACTACGACGATTCTCATTCAGGTCAAGCATACACTCCAATTGTTAATACTTATTCCATTATGCCAAGATCCACTTTGCCTGTTGCAGATGATGCTGTGAGTGATGGTTCGATTGAAAACCCGTTTACCAGCTTTTATCAAAGCAAAAGTGTGACTGAAGCTGGTGTATATTATTTTTACACTCAACCGGAAGTTAACAGCAATGCAATCTCATCCTATGTTGATGAAAATGGTTGGATACTTACTGCTTCAGGTGTACGACAAGCTTCTGCGAGTTTATCCTACACCTTGGATATTCGTCGAAATTCAAACAGTTTCTTATTTTTAAATTCTCCGAGAGTCAATGAATTAAGACTTAGTGGCGTTAGTGTCGATGATGTTTCTTATGATTGGCAAACCGACCATCCAGTATATCTAGAACGATATAAAACAAAACAAACTTTGGGGGGGTATTTAACCGGTGATGTAGGGAGAGGAGTAGAATGGCTTGGTACTGGCGGCGGCATTACTGCCTCCTGTGATACAACACCAGAATCAATAGTAAAAAAAGTATGGGACAGTTGTGGTGAAGCAGACAATCTGTACTGGCATCCATCAGCACAAGACAATGGTTTTAAAAAAGGGGAGAATTATTCTGACAATAGCCTTTGGGTGCGCTTCTCACCTCTAGTTGCCGCTATTGATGAAATAACAGGTAATGCCGATGGTGTGGATATGACGGCAGAGGAGATTAACTGGATAGAAGGTGTCGCTGGTGCGCTGGCTGAAAACCAATCTTATTATCAATCTTTTTTTCAAGCGTCGACCTATGTGGATGCTTCCAACCCAACCGCAGCAGAATTACAAGCTGCTATTGACGCGGCAAATAATCAAGCTTTATTAGATAAAGTAGCGGAAGACATTGCAGGCAACTCTGACACAGTTGCAGTCACTGCGGAGCAGATCAATCTTATCGTGGGCGTCAGTGGTGCTGTTGCTGAAAATGAAGCGCTTTACACCGCAGCGTTTCCAACGGGCAGTTATGCAGTGGCAGCCACTCCAACAGCTGAAGAAATTCAAATGGTGATTGATTCAGTGAATGGTTTAGTGACCGTTTCTGGTGTGACCTCTGGAACCGTGACAGGTGTAACAGTCACTGCCGACGAACTTAATGGTATTGCGGGGGTCAGTAGTGCGGATGCGGCGAATGAGTCTCTGTATGCGGGTGCACTGGCGAATGGCACCTACGCTGACAGCAGCAACCCCACTGCAGAAGAAATCCAAGCTGTTATTGACTCGGTTAACAGCTTAGAAACGGTTTCTGGCGTGACGTCTGGTACAGTGACAGGGGTGACTATTACGGCTGAAGATCTGAATGCGATTGAAGGCGTGAGTGGTGCGGATGCAGCCAATGAATCTCTGTATGCGGATGCACTGGCGAACGGCACCTATGCGGACAGCAGCAACCCCACCCCAGAAGAAATTCAAGCGGTGATTGACTCGGTCAATAGCCTAGAAACGGTCTCTGGTGTGACGTCTGGTACAGTGACAGGGGTGACTATTACGGCTGAAGAGCTGAATGCGATTGAAGGCGTGAGTGGTGCGGATGCAGCCAATGAATCTCTGTATGCGGATGCACTGGCGAACGGTACCTATGCCGACAGCAGTAACCCGACCGCAGAAGAAATCCAAGCGGTGATTGACTCGGTCAATAGCCTAGAAACGGTTTCTGGTGTGACGTCTGGTACAGTGACCGGGGTGACCATCACAGCCGATGAGTTGAATGCGATTGAAGGCGTCAGTGGCGCGGATGCGGCCAATGAGTCCCTTTATACCGATGCATTGGCGAACGGTACCTACGCTGACAGCAGCAATCCAACCGCGGAAGAGATCCAAGCAGTTGTTGATGCAGTGAACACCAGTGAGGAAAACCTAGATACTATCTCTGACATCACTTCAGGGAGTGTTACGGGCAGCACTGTCACGGCTGAAGATCTTAATGCGATTGAAGGCGTCAGTGGCGCGGATGCGGCCAATGAGTCCCTTTATACCGATGCACTTGCGAACGGTACCTACGCTGACAGCAGTAACCCAACTCCAGAAGAGATTCAAGCGGTGATTGATGCGGTCAATAGCCTAGAAACGGTTTCTGGTGTGACTTCAGGTACAGTGACAGGCAGCACCATTACGGCTGAAGAACTGAATGCGATTGAGGGCGTGAGTGGTGCGGATGCGGCGAATGAGTCTTTGTATGCTGATGCATTGGCGAACGGCACCTACGCTGACAGCAGCAATCCAACCGCAGAAGAAATCCAAGCGGTGATTGATTCGGTCAACAGCCTAGAAACGGTTTCTGGTGTGACTTCAGGTACAGTGACAGGCAGCACCATCACAGCCGATGAGCTGAATGCGATTGAGGGCGTGAGTGGTGCGGATGCGGCGAATGAGTCTCTGTATGCTGATGCATTGGCGAACGGCACCTACGCTGACAGCAGCAATCCAACCGCGGAAGAAATCCAAGCAGTGATTGACTCGGTCAACAGCCTAGAAACGGTTTCTGGTGTGACTTCAGGTACAGTGACCGGCGTGACCATTACGGCTGATGAGCTGAATGCGATTGAGGGGGTGAGTGGTGCGGATGCGGCGAATGAGTCTCTGTATGCCGATGCATTGGCAAACGGCACCTACGCTGACAGCAGCAACCCTACCGCGGAAGAGCTCCAAGCAGTTGTTGATGCAGTGAACACCAGTGAGGAAAACCTAGACACTATCTCTGACATCACTTCAGGGAGTGTTACGGGCAGCACTGTCACGGCTGAGGACCTCAACAATATAGAGGGCGTGAGTGGTGCGGATGCGGCGAATGAATCTCTGTATGCGGATGCACT